>NZ_JAFCWU010000006.1:0-259555 GCF_049897725.1 Sphingomonas sp. PSPC2-2
AGTCGTTCCGCATTCCGATCGCTGCACCCATGGCCATGCCCTCCAATCGACAGCCATAGAGTCAGAGTTTCGCCGCTTTGGGAATCCCCCCGTGAGTCAGTATCATCGGAGGTTGGTATTAGTTTTGTTTCTAGCCACAGTTCTTGTTGTTTCGCTCTGTCGCTCAGATAGATTCGGAGCCGACCAGCCGCACGCGCTAACTGCGTTAATTGTCGCGACAGTCACGGGTTGCGTTGTTGTAACCATAGCCGTCACTAAAGGCGCTTTCGCGACGATGGCGGATCGCAACGCCGGTTTGCCGATGCCTGAACATATGAAAGAAATCATCGAAGTGGGCAAAAACATTATCGGTGGTGGCCACGGCTAACCCCACAAGCGCCGAACCGATGGCGTGCATTAGGGCGGAAGGCGACTTCAATTGGAAAAATTATTCAATAATTTCCAATGGTAATGGCGGAACGGGAGGCATTGGAACTTCTGCGGTGGCTTTTTGGCTTTCCGCCCCGGTCGCTGGACGACCAAAGTTAGGGCCCATAGCTGACCTCTGTCGAACAAGCGGTTAGGCCAGCCGCGCGGTGGACCCCGGCACAAGGCCGGGGTGACGCCCGCGTCCCCCTACAGCGACCGCCCAATCAGTTCCTTCATGATCTCGTTCGTCCCCCCGAAAATGCGCGTTACGCGCGCCGCGCGCCAGGCGCGGGCGATGGGGTATTCGTTCATATAGCCGGCCCCGCCATGGAGTTGCAGGCAGGCGTCCATCACTTCCCATTGCAGATCGGTGTGCCACAATTTGGCGGCGGCGCCTTCTTCGTTGGTCAGCTCGCCCTTCAAATGGCGCGCGATCGCCCAGTCGAGATGCGCCCAGCCGACTTGCAATTTGGCCTTGAGGTCGGCGAGGACGAAGCGGGTGTTCTGGAAATCGAACACCATCCCGGCAAAGGCCTTGCGCGTCTTGGTGAACTCGACCGTCTCGTCGAACGCCTTTTGCGCCGAGGCCTGGACCGAGACGGCGATGGAGAGGCGTTCCTGCGGCAATTGGCTCATCAAATAGATGAAACCCTTGCCTTCCTCGCCCAGGCAATTGGTCATCGGCACGCGCACGTCGTTGAAGAACAATTCCGACGTATCGGCGGCATCCTGCCCGATCTTGTCGAGCTTGCGGCCCTTCTGGAAACCCTCGCGCTCGCTCTCGACCAGGATGATCGACATGCCCTTCCAGGCGGGCTTGGCATCGGGATCGGTCTTGGCGACGACCAGCGTCAGATCGGTATTCTGGCCGTTGGTGATATAGGTTTTGGAGCCGTTGATGACATAGTGATTGCCATCCTTCCTGGCCGTGGTGCGGATCGCCTGCAGGTCGCTGCCGGTGCCGGGTTCGGTCATGGCGATGGCGGTGATGACCTCGCCCGACACCATCTTGGGCAGCCACTGTTTCTTCTGCTCTTCCGAGCCATAGGTTTCGATATAGCCCGCGACGATATCCGACTGGAGCGAGAAGCCGGCGGGCACGCCGTTATAGGCCATCTCCTCATCGACGATCGCGTTATAGCCGAAATCGAGGCCGAGCCCGCCGTAAGCCTCGGGCGCGGTCGGGCAGAGCATGCCGATCGCCCCGGCCTTGATCCAGAAATCCTTGGGGACGAGCTTGTCTTCCTCCCATTTGGCGACGTGCGGCACGCCTTCCTTTTGCAGGAACTGGCGTACGGTCTGGCGGAAGGCCTCGTGATCCTCGGTATAGGCAAAGCGGCCGGCGACGGAATCGAGCGTCATGTCAGGTCTCTCCAATAACAGTTGTCGTCTGCAACTCTTTTGCCGGGTGTGCGGTGAGGTGACGCTTTCGTCAAGCGGGTTGCGCTCGACACGCCCTATGGGAGGGCTATGATTGGGCGAAACAGGAGAGTGTATGAAACTGGCCAGCCTCACATCGGGTCGCGACGGCAAGCTCGTCGTGGTTTCCAACGATCTCGCCTGGTATGCCGATGCCGCGCATATCGCGCCGACGCTGCAGGCCGCCCTCGACGATTGGGACCGGCTGCTGCCCGATTTGCAGAATCTCAGCACCGATCTGGAACATGAAATGATCCCGATGCGGCGCTTTCACGAGCATCAGGCGGCGTCGCCGCTGCCGCGCGCGTATCAATGGGCGGACGGATCGGCTTATGTGAACCATGTCGCTTTGGTGCGGCAGGCGCGCGCGGCGGAGCTGCCCGACAGCTTCTGGCACGATCCGCTGATGTACCAGGGTGGTTCGGACGGGTTCCTCGGCCCGCGCGCGCCGATCCCGCTGGCGGACGAAAGCTGGGGCTGCGATTTCGAGGGCGAAGTGGTGGTGGTGACCGGCGACGTGCCGCAGGGCGCGAGTCGCGAAGCGGCGCTGGCGGCGGTGCGGCTGGTCGGGCTGACCAACGATGTGAGCTTGCGCAACCTGATTCCGGGCGAACTCGCCAAGGGCTTCGGCTTCTTCCAGTCCAAGCCCGCCAGTGCTTTCTCGCCGGTGTTCGTCACGCCCGATACGCTCGGCGAGTGGTGGCAGGACGGCAAATTGCACCGCACGCTGATGGTCGATCTCAACGGCAAGCCGTTCGGGCGGGTCGCGTGCGGGGTCGACATGACCTTCGATTTCGGCACGTTGATCGCCCATGCCGCCAAGACGCGCGCGCTGGGCGCGGGGACGATCGTCGGTTCGGGCACCGTTTCCAACCGCGATGCGGATGGCGGCCCGGGCAAGCCGATCGCCGAGGGCGGCGTCGGCTATGCGTGCCTCGCCGAGCTGCGCACGGTCGAGACGATCCTGCGCGGCGCGGCGGAGACGCCGTTCCTTAAAAGCGGCGATACGGTGCGGATCTGGGCGGAGGATGACAAGCATCACCCGATCTTCGGGGTGATCGAACAGACGGTGGGGTGAACAAATAGGCTCAGTGGAAATCGTGGCTGCGGATCGGGATGACCGGTTCGAGGTCGTGCCCCACCATGCGCCGTTCGCGCGGGTCGATCGTGCCGCCATGCGTGGCACCGTCGCCGGGCATGGTCAGGCGGGGCAGGTCGATCTCGCCGATCTGGCGCAGCAGCCCGGTGAGATCGGTGATGCGGTCGGCGATGACGTGGATCGTGCCGCTTTCGCTTTGCACGCGGCCTTGTACGCTGAGCATCGCCGCCGCCATCACCGTGCGGCGCTGCGCCTCGAAGCGGTCGGGCCACAGGATCGCGTTGGCGATGCCGGTCTCGTCTTCCAGCGTGACGAACACCACGCCCTTGGCGCTGCCGGGGCGTTGCCGCACCAGGATGAGCCCCGCCACTTCGACGCGGGTGCCGTCCTTCAACCTTTTGAGATCGCCGCAGCGGGTGATGCGGCGGCGGTCGAGTGCGCCGCGCAGGAAGCTGACCGGATGCGCGCGCAGCGACAATTGCGTCGCGCGGTAATCCTCGACCACTTCGCGCCCGGCGGTGAGCGCGGCGAGCGTGACGCTGGGTTCGCTGGGGGATTCGATCGCGGCGAACAAGGGTAGCGGTTTCTGTCCCAAAGCCTTTACCGCCCATAAGGCCTGGCGGCGGTCGAGGCCGAAGCCGTGGAACGCATCGGCCTGGGCGAGTTTTTCGAGCGTCAGCAGCGAGACGCCCGCGCGCCGCCAGACATCCTCGATCGAGCTGAACGGGCGCGTTGCGCGGGCGATGAGGATGCGGCCGGCATCCTCGCCCGACAGGCCGAGCACGATGCGCAAGCCCAGGCGGAGGGGATCTCCCTCTCCCCGCTGGCGGGGAGAGGGTGGCCGAGCGAAGCGAGGTCGGGAGAGGGGCAGTACGCAAGTGTTACGTCCCGCACTGCCCCTCTCCCCGGCCCTCTCCCCGGAGGGGAGAGGGAGAAGGATGGTGTCCCAATCACTCCGGTTGACGCACACCGGCACCACCCGCACGCCATGTTCGCGCGCGTCGCGGACGATTTGCGCGGGGGCGTAAAAGCCCATCGGCTGGGCGTTGAGCAGCGCCGCGCAGAAGATGTCGGGGTGGTGGCATTTCAGCCAGGCCGAGGCGTAAGCGATCTTGGCGAAGCTCGCCGCGTGGCTTTCGGGGAAGCCATAGCTGCCAAAGCCCTCGATCTGCTTGACCAGCCGCTCCGCGAAATCCTGGCTGATGCCGTTGGCGCGCATCCCTTCGATCAGCGGATCGCGGAATTTGCCGACGCCGCCGGTCATCTTGAAGGTCGCCATCGCGCGGCGCAGCCGGTCGGCCTCGCCCGCGCTGAACCCGGCACCGAGGATGGCAACCTGCATCGCCTGTTCCTGGAACAGCGGCACGCCCAGCGTCTTCTCCAGCACCTCGCGCAGCTTCGGGCTGGGATATTGGATCTCAACCTTGCCGATGCGGCGTTGTTCGCGGCGTTTGAGATAGGGGTGGACCATGTCGCCTTGGATTGGGCCGGGGCGGACGATCGCCACCTGGATCGCGATGTCGTAGAAATTTTCGGGGCGCATGCGCGGCAGCATCGACATTTGCGCGCGGCTTTCGATCTGGAAGGTGCCCAGCGTGTCGGCCTCTTGAATCATCGCAAAAGTGGCGGGGTCGTCCTCCTGCAACTCGGCACTGTCGAGCCGCAGGTCGATGCCCTTATGATCGCGCAGCAGATCGAAACAGCGGCGCAGGCAGCCGAGCATCCCGAGCCCCAGGATATCGACCTTCATCAACCCGATTTCCTCGACATCGAGCTTTTCCCATTCGACCACACGGCGATCGGCCATCGCGGCGGGTTCGACCGGCACCAGATCGTCGAGCCGGTCATGCGCGAGCACGAAGCCGCCGGGATGCTGCGACAAATGGCGCGGCGTGCCGATCAATTGCGTGGCGAGGTCGAGCGTCAGCGCGAGGCGCGGCTCGCTGGCATCGAGGTTGAGCGCGGCGACATGCTCCTCGGGCACGCCGTCATTCGACCAGCCCCAGATTTGCGAGGCGAGCGCGGCGGTCATGTCCTCGGGCAGGCCCAGCGCCTTGCCGACTTCGCGCACTGCGCCGCGCGAGCGATAGCGGCTGACGACGGCGGTGAGCGCGGCGTGGTTCTGCCCATAGGTGTCGTAGATCCACTGGATCACTTCCTCGCGCCGTTCGTGTTCGAAATCGACGTCGATGTCGGGCGGTTCGTGGCGTTCGGTGGAGATGAAGCGTTCGAACAGCAGCTTGTGCTTGACCGGATCGATCGAGGTGATGCCGAGCACGAAGCAAATCACCGAATTCGCCGCCGATCCGCGCCCCTGGCACAAAATGCCCTGGCTGCGGGCATAGCGCACGATCGAATTCACCGTCAGGAAATAGGGCGCATAGCCCATATGCGCGACCAGGCCGAGTTCGTGTTCGAGCAAGCTGGTATAAGCGGGCGGGGGCGTGCCGTCGAAGCGATCGGCCAGCGCGGTGCGCGCCATCGCCGCCAGCGCTTCCTGCGGGGTGCGCTGGGTCATCACGATCTCGTCGGGATAGCGATACTGGTCCTTCAATTCGCGCAAGCTGAAGGTGCAGCGTTCGACGATCGCGGCGGCGGCGGCGAGCGCGTGCGGGTGCAGCCTGAAACGGCGCGCCATTTCCATGGGGCCTTTGAGATGGCGGTCGGCGCTGCGTTCGCGAGAATGGCCGAGCGCGTCGATCGTGCAGCGGTGGCGGATCGCGGTGACGACGTCCTGCAGCATCCGCCGCTCGGGCACGTCATAGAGCACGTCGCCCGTGGCGAGCGGGGTCAGGCCGAAGTGCCGGGCGTGCGCGTCGAGCGTGTGGAGCCGCTGCGCATCGCCGGGGCGGCGGTGCTGGGTCAGGCAGAGGTGACCGCGCGTGCCGAACACATCCGCCATCCAGCGCAACGCCTGATCGTCTTCAGCGAAGGTTTCGGTGAGGCCGGGGACGAGCGCTGCGACCAGCCCCTCGGCATGCGCCGCGACATCCTCCCAATGCAGGAAGCACTGGCCTTTTTCGCCCTTTTGCGGAGCGGCGCGGCCCTTGCCGAGCGTCAGCAGCCGGGTGAGGCGGCTCCAGCCGACGCGATCCTCGGGCCAGACCAGCACCGATGTGCCATCGACCAGATCGAGCCGACAGCCCGCGACCAGCCGGATCGGGCGGATCGCCGACATTTGCTCGGCCGCGACCAGCCCGCGCACCACCCCGCCGACCGAATTGCGATCGGTAATGCCGAGCGCGGGCATCCCGGCGATGGCGGCGGCCTGGAACAGATGCTCGGGCGAGGACGCGCCGCGCAGGAAGCTGTAATGCGTCGTCACCTGAAGCTCGCACCACGTCACCCGAACGCTCCGTGCATGAACCAGGCAAGATCGCCCGTCTCGCCGCGTTCGCCATCGCCGCGACGGAACAGCCAGAAACGCTGCCCGGCTTCATCCTCGACCTGGAAATAGTCGCGCACGCTGTGCCGCTCGGTGCCGCGCTTCCACCATTCACCGAGAATGCGTTCGGGGCCGTCGGCGCGGACCACGCGGTGCGCCATGCCGCGCCAGGTGAAGCGCTTGGGCGGCTGGTCGGGCAATTCGGCGAGGACATGGTCGAGCAGTTCGGGCCGCCGCAACAGCCGCACCGGGCGCGGCCAGCGCGGATCCCAGGGATGCAGCGGGCGCGAGCGATCGAGCTGGCGGACATCGTCGGGCTTGATCTTGGGTGCGGCGCGTGCCGGTGGGTCGAGCGGCGGGGCGGTGGCGACCGAGCGTTCGGGCACGTCGCTTTCGACCGCCACGCTGCGCCACAGCGCGCTTATGCCAATGCGGTTGGCGAGCGTGTCGATCAGCGGCGCAAGATCGGGCGCGCGGTCTTCGAGCGTTTCGGCAAAGGGCTCGGCGCCGAGCGGATCGGCGCGGCGGACGTGGAGCGCGAGCGCATCGATGCCATAGCCCGGCGCGATTTCCTCGATCCGGCGCACGATCAGCCGCAGCAGATGCGCGCCGTCGCGAGTCGGGCGGGCGAGGCCGATGCGCAGGCGCTGCGGCACGCCGTCGATGCGATCGGCGACCAGATCGATCAGGCGCGCGCCGAGCCCCGCTTCGGCCAGTGCGGTGACGAGGCGCGGCATCAACACCCCGAGCCAATGCGCGATCGCTTCGGCGGTGGCGATCGGCTCGGCGAAGCGTTGCACGACGGCGATCGCTTCGGGCGGGATGACGGGGGCGAGCGGTTCCGCCAGCCGCCCCGATGCTTGATCCAGCCGCGCGATGAGCGTGCCGCCGAACCGGCGCGCGAGCGGGGCGCGGGGCAAGGCGGCGAGCTGGCCGATCGTCTCGATCCCCAGCCGTTTGAGCAAGTCGCGCGCGCGCGGTTCGAGCCGCAGCGCAGCGGTCGGCAGCGGGGCGAGGGCGTCGAGGTGTGCGCCGGGCGGGCAGATTTGCGGGGCGTAGCGCGCCAGCGCCCACGCCGCGCCCGGCGTATCCGCCACGGCGACGCGCGCGGTGAAGCCGTGCCGCTTTAGCAACGCCACGATCCGCCGCGCCATCCGCGCCTCCCCGCCGAACAGATGCGCGGTGCCGGTGATATCGAGGAACAGCCCGTCCTCGCCCGACGGCATCACCACCGGGCACCAACGCCTGGCCGCGAGCAGGGCGAGGCGCAGCAAGGCGGCGCGGTCGCCCTCCGGGTCGGCGGGGCGGATGTCGAGCCCGGGCACCAGCGCACGCGACTGCGTCACCGCCATGCCGGGCGCGAGCCCGAGCGCGCGCGCGGCGGGGCAGGCGGCGGCGATGACCAGAGCATTGCCGGATTGGAGGCTGGTGATGCAGGGGGCGGGTGCTGCCGCTTTTCCTCCCCTCCCTGGAAGGGAGGGGGTAGGGGGTGGGTCGGCCCGTAAGCGGGCGGACGGGCTGTCATCAGCCGACCCACCCCCGGCCCCTCCCTTCCAGGGAGGGGAGGCAGAAGCGGCACCCTTGCGCGGATCGCGCACCGGCGTGCGCCCTTCATCGGGCGGCATCGCCTTGAACGGATGCGCCGCCGCCTCGCTCACGCGCCCGGCGCGACGGTCGCGGGGTGGCGCTTCGGTCCGTGCCCAGCGCGCGCCGGGACGCCAGCCACCACCGCGCGGCACCGAACAGGCGACGGCCTGTTCCTGCGCGGCGATCGCGTTCAGCGGGGCGGTATCGACTGACGCGCGCTCAGGCGGCGTGGCGATACGCTCGGCCTGCGCCAGCCGTTCGATCGGCCAGTCGGGCAGGTAGAGCGAGGCGACCCGTTTCATCGCATGCCTCCATCGTCCAGTCGGCGGGTTCGCCGCCGCGTTGGCGGACCAGCTCCACCCGCCAGCGTGCCCGCCCGACTCCGTTAGCGCCGACCGGCAACGGGGCGGACGGCGCGGCGGCGATGCGCCAGCGCGTCACGGCGGCGGACGGCACCGCGAGCGGATTGCCACCGCCTTTATCCGTCGCCGCGCGGGCATGGCGCTTGAGCAGCAAGGCAATCGTCTTGCCGCCCTCCGCCGCCAGTTGCAGCCGCCGCGTATTGGGCATCGCCGCGCGCTTCACTTCGCCGACCACCGCGCCAAGGCCACGGTGGCGGAGCCCCTCCTCCATCAAGGCGAGCAATTCGGCATCGTCGGCCGCCTCGGCATAGATCAGCCGTTCGGGGGCGAGCCCGGCCTGGTACAGCCCTGGCGCGAACAGATCGCGCCGCCGCACCACCCACAGCACCGGGCCCCAGGCGCGCGCCGCGATTCCGGCCATGAACAGCGTCGCGGCGGCATCGTCCGACGGGGCGGCGCTGGCGGCGGCGATCTCATGCAGCGAATCGAGCCGGAGCCCGCCGGGCGCCAGCTTCTCGTCGATCGCGCCGATCCCGAAGGGCAGCACCGGGCGACGACGCAGCCCGTCACGTTCCACCTTCTTCAGGCTTTCGCGAAGCTCGGCTATGATGGCCGAGGAGGGGATGGCAGGACAGGACACGGCCACGACTCGCACAATAGGTTCGTTCCTATTTTGTTCTGTTTGTGTGACCCGAGTCAAGCGGCCCCTTATCGCAATTGGGACGGTCCGTCGTTTCCCCGCGTTCGCCCCTCTCGCCAAAGCTCACGAAATTTTATAACAACGATTCGAAAGAGCGTTTCTGCGTGCCCGAGCGTTGGTACAGCGCACGCCCCGTTTGGAGAGATCATGGCAAGCGACCGCGTTCCTGCGCATTTGAAGCCCAATTTGCCGCCTTTGTCGCTCTATGTGCCCGAACCCAAATTCCGGCCCGGCGACACGGTCGATTTTACGCAGGTGGCGATTCCACCCGCAGGCGAAACGCGGCGGCCCGACACTGCCGACCATGCCGAGAGCTTCACCGATCTCGCCTATCAACTGGTGCGCGTGCTCGATGAGAACGGCCAGGCGGTCGGCGCGTGGAACCCGCGGCTGTCGCCCGATATGCTGCGGGGCATGTTGCGCAGCATGGCGCTGGTGCGCGCGTTCGACGAGCGCATGTTCCGCGCGCAGCGCCAGGGCAAGACCAGCTTCTACATGAAGTGCACCGGCGAGGAGGCGGTCGCGGTCGCCGCCGCCTTTGCGCTCGATTATGAAGACATGTGCTTCCCCTCCTATCGCCAACAGGGCCTGCTGATCGCGCGCGGCTGGTCGATGGTCGACATGATGAACCAGATCTATTCGAACACCGCCGACCGGTTGCACGGCAAGCAATTGCCGATCATGTATTCGGTCAAGGAAGCGGGGTTCTTTTCGATCTCGGGCAATCTGGCGACGCAATATCCGCAGGCGGTCGGCTGGGCGATGGCGAGTGCTGCCAAGGGCGATACGCGCATCGCGGCGACCTGGTGCGGCGAGGGATCGACCGCCGAGGGCGATTTCCATTCGGCCTGCACCTTTGCCAGCGTCTACCGCGCGCCGGTGATCTTCAACGTCGTCAACAATCAATGGGCGATTTCGAGCTTCTCCGGGTTTGCGGGCGCGGAATCGACGACCTTCGCGGCGCGCGCGGTCGGCTATGGGATCGCCGGGCTTCGCGTCGACGGCAATGACGCGCTGGCGGTCTATGCCGCCACCGCCTGGGCGGCGGAGCGCGCGCGCACCAACCAGGGGCCGACGCTGATCGAGCATTTCACCTATCGCGCCGAAGGCCATTCGACTTCGGACGATCCGGGGCAATATCGCTCGGCGGGTGAGCCGACGGCCTGGCCGCTGGGCGATCCGATCGCGCGGTTGAAGGATCATCTCATCGCGATCGGCGAATGGGACGAGGAACGCCATGCAGCGCAGGACAAGGAGTTGGCGGAGCAAGTGAAGGCCGCGCAGAAGGAAGCCGAGGCGAACGGCGTGCTCGGCCACGGCCTGCACCAGCCGCTCGACAGTCTGTTCGATGGCGTGTTCGAGGAAATGCCGTGGCATTTGCGCGAGCAGCAGGCGCAAATGATCGCCGAAGAAACCGCCAGCGGCCGCCCATGGGCGCGCAAGTGATGGGTGCGCGCAAAATCTCCCTCTCCCATTGGGAGAGGGAAGGGGCCCATCGCGTCAGCGATGGGAAGGGTGAGGGCGATGCCCCGCGCCCGGTCACCCTCACCCTTCCGGCGCTTCGCGCCTCCCTCCCTCTCCCGATGGGAGAGGGATTATGAGCGACATCATGCCAGAAACCGAAACCGCTTCCGAAACCCCGACCTCCACCCGCATGAACATGATCCAGGCGATCAATTCCGCCATGGACGTGATGATGGACCGTGACCCCGATATCGTCGTGATGGGCGAGGATGTCGGCTATTTCGGCGGCGTGTTCCGCGCGACCGCGGGCTTGCAGTCCAAATATGGCAAGACCCGCGTGTTCGATACGCCGATCACCGAATGCGGCATCATCGGCGTCGCGGTGGGGATGGGGGCCTATGGCTTGCGGCCGGTGCCCGAAATCCAGTTCGCCGATTATATCTATCCTGCGCTCGACCAGTTGGTGAGCGAGGCGGCGCGCTTGCGCTATCGCTCGGCCGGGGAATTCACCGCGCCGATCACGGTGCGCTCCCCGTTCGGCGGCGGCATTTTCGGCGGGCAGACGCACAGCCAGAGCCCCGAGGGGATCTTCACCCATGTCTCGGGCATCAAGACGGTAATCCCGTCGACGCCGTACGACGCCAAGGGCCTGCTGATCGCGGCGATCGAGGACAATGATCCGACGCTCTTCTTCGAGCCAAAGCGCATCTATAACGGCCCGTTCGACGGCCATTGGGACCGGCCCACGCAGAATTGGTCGCAGCATCCGGCGGGCGACGTGCCGACCGGCTATTACAAGATCGAACTGGGCAAGGCCAAGGTGGTGCGGCCGGGCGAGGCGCTGACGGTGCTGGCTTATGGCACGATGGTCCACGTCGCGCTGTCGGTAATCGTCGAAGCGGGGGTCGATGCCGAGGTGATCGATCTGCGCACGCTGGTGCCGCTCGACATCGAGACGATCGAGGCGTCGGTCCAGAAGACCGGGCGCTGCATGATCGTGCATGAAGCGACGCGCACTGGCGGCTTTGGCGCGGAGCTGTCGGCGTTGGTGCAGGAGCGCTGCTTCTACCATCTCGAAGCGCCGATCGAGCGCGTCACCGGCTTCGACACGCCGTACCCGCACAGCCTGGAATGGGCGTATTTCCCGGGCCCCGTCCGTATCGGCGAGGCGCTCAAGAAAATCATGAAGGACGCATAATGGCGCGTTTTACGTTCAAACTCCCCGATATCGGCGAAGGCATTTCCGAGGCCGAAATCGTCGCCTGGCATGTGAAGGTCGGCGACCGGATCGAGGAAGACCAGCAGATTGCCGACATGATGACCGACAAGGCGACGGTCGAGATGGAATCGCCCGTGTCGGGCATTGTGATCGAACTGGCGGGCGAGGTCGGCGACCAGGTGTCGATCGGCGCGGCGCTGGTGGTGATCGAGACCGAGGGCGATTTCTCGGCAGCGGAAGCGCCTGCGCTGGAGCCGGTGACCGATACGGTCAACATCGCGCCGGCCAGCGCCGAGCAAGTTGAGGTGGCCGAGCAATATGAGGCCGAAAATCCGGGAGTGGAGGCAGCTTCTCCCTCTCCCCTCCGGGGAGAGGGCCGGGGAGAGGGGACGTCCGCAACGGGCGGTGCCCCCAGCGTTCCAGCACAGCCCCTCTCCCCGACCCTCTCCCCTGAAGGGGAGAGGGAGAAAGTGGTCCTCGCCTCTCCCGCCGTGCGCGCACGCGCCGCCGATCTCGGCATCGATCTCGCCCAAGTGAAGACCGAGGGCGACCGCGTGCGCCATGCCGATCTCGATGCGTTCCTGCGCTATGGCCAGGGGCAGGGCTATCACGCCCCGCACGTCAGCCACGCCCGCGCCGATGAGGCGATCAAGGTGATCGGCATGCGCCGCCGCATCGCCGAGAATATGGCGGCGTCGAAGCGCGCGATCCCGCATTTCACCTATGTCGAGGAAATCGACGTCACCGCGCTGGAGGCGATGCGCGCCGATCTGAATGGTGCGCGTGGGTCGAGGCCCAAATTGACGATGCTGCCGCTGCTGATCGCGGCGATCTGCAAGACCGTGCCCGCCTTCCCGATGATCAACGCGCGCTATGACGATGAAGCCGGTGTGGTCACGCGGCATGGCGCGGTGCATCTCGGCATGGCGACGCAGACCGATGCCGGGCTGACCGTCCCCGTGATCCGCGATGCGCAGGACCGCAATGTCTGGCAATTGGCCGCCGAGATCCTGCGCCTGGCCGAGGCGGCGCGCGCCAATAAGCTGAAGCCCGATGAAATGGGCGGCGGCACGCTGACGGTCACCTCGCTCGGGCCGCTTGGCGGGATCGCCACGACGCCGGTGATCAACCGGCCCGAAGTGGCGATCATTGGACCCAACAAGATTGTCGAGCGGCCTGTCTTTGTCGGCGACGAGATCGTGCGTGCCAAGCTGATGAACCTGTCGATCAGTTGCGATCACCGCGTGGTCGATGGCTGGGATGCGGCGAGCTTCGTGCAGGCGCTCAAGCGCTATCTCGAAACGCCGGTATTGTTGTTCGCCGACTGAAATCCGTCATGATCGGCTGATAGGGCACCTGTATGCGCTTTGATTTGCTCCAGTCGATCAGTCTTGCCGGAGATATCGCGGTCGCCAATGACGATCGCGCGGGGTCGAGCGACGCGCTCGCCTGGGTGATCGACGGCGCGACCGATTTGGGCGAGCCGGGGCTGGTCGGGTCGCGCGGCGGGGCGGCGTGGCTGGCGTTGGAGGCGGACGCCGCCTTTGCGGCTGCGGGCGACGCCTCGATCGATGCGATTTGCAAGGGCGTGTTCGCCAGGCTTGCGCGGCGGTTTGCGGCGCAGCGGACGCGCGCGCCCATCTCCGCCTGGGAATTGCCCAGCGCGTCCTTCCTGGCGGCACGCGTCGGCAAGGAGGGGCTGGCGTGCCGCTGGCTGGGCGATTGTGCGGGGTTGCTCAAGCGCGGCGATACCGTCGAGCGGATCGGGCCGCCCGCCAGCAAGGACGACGAAAATGCCAGTGCGGCCGCGCTGGCCGAGCATGGGCTTGGCCTGAAGCAGCGACCGCAGCCGATCCTCGAAGTGCTGCGCGCTGCGCGTGAACGTCCCGACCGCTATATCCTCGGGGTCGATCCAGCGGCGGCGGCGCATCTCGGCGGGGCGGTCTTGCCGTGCAACGTGGGAGACGAGCTGCTGCTGATGAGCGACGGTTTTGCGGCGCTGATCGACGTCTATGGCCTGCACGACGAGGCGGGTCTGTTCGCGGAACTCGCCACCAGCGGCTTGACCGGGCTCGCGCTGCAATTGCGCGCAATCGAGCAGGAGGATGGCGATTTCGGCCGCTTCCCGCGCTTCAAGGGGTCGGACGATGCCACCGCTTTGTGGCTGCGGATCGCCGCCTGAACCCGGTCGCCAGACACATTTGAGAGACATTTCCCGCGTAGCACGCCGGTTCGACGCATCCGGAGGGCAAGATGGTGGGTTTTTGGCTTGGGCTGGCACTGATGGCCGGTGTGCAGCAAGGGGGACCCGGTCCTGACGGACCCCCGCCGCCCCCGCCGCCGGGCGGTCCCCGCCCCCCGCACGGTCGCTTGTTCATCAGCCCGATGGGCGAACCGTTCCGTGGCGAAGATCCGATTGGTGCCTGGTTCGCCGGTGCCGACGCCAATCATGACGGCGTGGTGACCGAGGCCGAATTCATTGCCGATGCCGACCGTGTGTTTCTGCTGCTCGATCGCGAGCATGATGGCGAGATCGATCCCCAGGACATCGATTATTATGAAACCGTCCTTGTCCCCGAAATCCGCTATGGCGGCGGCGAGCCGGGCGGTCCGGGCGGCGGCGGCGGGGGGCGTCGCGGCGGCGGCCATGGCGGGCGCCCAGGCGGCGAGGGTGGCCCACCCCCGGGTGGCGGCGGCGGCGGGGGCCGTGGTGGTCGTCGTGGTGGCGGCGCGCCCGAGGGTGGCGGCGAGTCGGGCAAATCCGGTCCGGCGTATGACGACGTTGCGCGCGGCGCGGCCCGTTTTGGTTTCTTTGCCTATCCCGAGCCGATCACGGCGGCCGACGCCAATCTGAACCGCGGGGTCGACATCACCGAGTTCCGCAAGGCGGCGGCAGAGCGCTTCGCGATGCTGGACAAGAAGGGCGACGGGCGGTTGACGCGTGAGGAGCTGCCCAAATTGTCGCCACCGCCGGGACGTGGCGGCCGTCAGGGCTGGTATGGCGGCAAGCGCCGTACCGCAGGCGGCGGCCCCGAGCCGATCGAGCAGGCCCCACCCGAGCAATGATCTCGTCAACCCCGCTCCCGCGATGGCAGCCGAGGTTCGGCTTGCCAGTCCCCGATCGCGCGATGCTATAGCGCGTCGCGGGTTTGGCCGGTCGGCCGGACCGGGCAGGAGAGGGTGATGAAGCGCGACGTACGGTTTCCCAATGCGGCCGGGGTTCAGCTGGCCGGGTCGCTGGAAGTCCCGCCCGGGCGGATTCGCGCAGTGGCGCTGTTCGCGCATTGCTTCACGTGCACCGCGCAAAGCCATGCGGCGCGGCGTGTCAGTCTCGCGCTCGCCGAACAGGGCATCGCCACGCTGCGCTTCGATTTTACCGGGCTTGGCCAAAGCGAGGGCGCGTTCGCCGACAGCCATTTCGGCGCGAATGTCGATGATCTGGTGGCGGCGGCGGCGTTTCTGGCAGGGGATGTGGGCGCGCCGGCGATCCTGATCGGCCATTCGCTAGGCGGGGCAGCGGTGATCGCCGCCGCCGAACGCATCCCCTCGGCCAAAGCGGTGGTGACGATCGCCGCGCCGTTCGATCCACGCCATGTGCTGCATTTGATCCAGGGCGCGCACGACATTGCCGACACGCCGCGCGATGTGTCGATCGGCGGGCGACCGTTTCGCATCGGGCGCGAGTTCCTCACGTCGGTTGAAGGGCAGGATCAGGCGGCGCGGCTGGCGCGATTGAAGCGCGCGCTGCTGGTGCTGCATTCGGCCACCGACGCGACCGTCGGTGTCGAAAATGCCCGCGCGATTTTTGAGGCGGCGAAACACCCCAAGAGCTTCGTCGCGCTCGACGGGGCGGACCATTTGCTGACCGATGCCGAACAGGCACAATATGTCGCACAGATCATCGCCGCCTGGGTGCAGCCTTTCCTGGGGCCGGCAATGGCGATCGACGCGGTGCCCGAGGGGCATGTGCGGGTGAGTTCGACCGATGCCAAGTTCGTCCAGATCGTCGAATCCTCGGGCCACAGTTTTATCGCTGACGAGCCATTGGCGATGGGCGGCAGCGATTACGGGCCAACGCCCTATGATCTGCTGTTGTCGGCGCTCGGCACCTGTACCGCGATGACGATCAAGCTGATCGCCGAGAAAGAGGGAATCCCGCTGACGGGCGTCTCGGTCGTGCTCCATCACAGCCGCCGCCATGCCGACGATTGCGCCGCCGCCGCCGGTGGGCGACCGCAGATCGAGGTGATCGAGCGGCGCATCACCTTGCAGGGCGATCTGACCGAGGCACAGCGGATGCGGATGCTGGTCATCGCCGACAAATGCCCGGTGCACCGCACGCTGGAGAGCGCACCGGTGATCGAGACGCGGCTGGTCTGACGGACGTCGCCGCTGGACAGCGCGCGTGCTGCTGCGCAAAGCCGGGGGGGGCGGGCATCTGGGCTCCGGGGTGGAAAGACACGAGGCGATGGCGCGGCTGATCCTGTTCAACAAGCCGTATGACGTGCTGTCGCAATTCACCGATAGCAGCATCGGCGCGGCGCGCGCGACGCTGTCGGACTTCATCGCGGTGCCGGGGGTTTATCCGGCCGGGCGGCTCGACCGCGATAGCGAGGGGCTGTTGCTGCTGACCGATGACGGGCGCTTGCAAGCGCGCATCGCCGATCCGCACTTCAAACTGCCCAAGACCTATCTCGTCCAGGTCGAAGGGGAACCCGATGCCGCCAGCCTTGATCGCCTGCGGCAGGGGGTGGAGTTGAAGGATGGCATCACCCGCCCGGCCGAGGTCGAGCGGATCGACCCGCCCGAACTGTGGCCGCGCGATCCGCCGGTGCGGTTCCGCAAGAGTGTGCCCGATTGCTGGATCCGGCTGACGATCCGCGAGGGGCGCAACCGCCAGGTGCGGCGGATGACGGCGGCGGTGGGCTTCCCCACCTTGCGGCTGGTGCGCTGGGGCATTGGCGCGTGGACGCTCGACGGCTTGGCACCGGGGACGTGGCGCGAAGCGCCGGTGGGGTAAGCCGGGCGCTTACACGATCTCGAACAGGCCCGCCGCGCCCATGCCGCCTGCGGTGCACATCGACACCACCACCCAGCGCACGCCGCGCTTGCGGCCTTCGATCAGCGCGTGGCCGACAAGGCGCGATCCGGTCATGCCGAAGGGATGGCCGATCGCGATGGCGCCGCCATTGACGTTGTAGCGATCGGGATCGATGCCGAACATGTCGCGGCAATAGAGGCATTGCGAGGCGAAGGCTTCGTTGAGTTCCCAAAGGCCGATGTCGTCGACCGACAGCCCGGCACGGGCGAGCAATTTGGGAATGGCGAAGACCGGGCCGATGCCCATTTCATCGGGCGCGCAGCCGGCCGCCTGGAAACCGCGATACAGGCCAAGCACCTCGCGCCCTTCGGCGAGGGCCGTCGCATGGTCCATCACGATCTGCGCGGAGGCACCGTCGGACAATTGGCTGGCATTGCCCGCCGTCACATGCTGGCCGGGGCCGGAAAAGTCGCCGCCCGGCCACACCGTCTTCAACCCTGCCAGCGCTTCCGCCGTCGTGCCCGCGCGAATGCCCTCGTCCTGTACGAGCGTCACGGTCTCGCTGCCGGTGCGGTTGCCCTCCTTGTCGAACAGCGCCTTTTCGACGGTGATGGGCGCGATTTCCTCGCGAAACGCCCCGGTTTCGAGCCCGCGCGCCGCGCGCTGCTGGCTTTGCGCGGCATAGGCGTCCTGCGCAGCGCGGCTGATGCCATAACGCTCGGCGACGATCTCGGCGGTTTCGATCATCGGCACATAGGCTGCCGGTTTGCGCGCGATCACCGACTGGTTGACATAGCGCGGCGCATCCTTGGTGACGGTGAGGCTGACCGACTCCATGCCACCCGCCAGTGCCACGTCGATTTCGTTGCAAATAATGCTGCGCGCGGCCAGCGCGATCGCGGTCAACCCCGAGCCGCATTTGCGATCGAGCGTGAAAGCGGGGACGCTCTCGGGCAAGCCCGCCGCGAAGGTCGCCATGCGCCCGGCATTGCCGCCCTGGCTGCCCCACTGATTGCCGACGCCCCAGAAAATCTCGTCGATGCGTACCGGATCGATGCCTGCACGCTCGACCGCGGCGTTCATCACATGCGCCGCGAGCACCGGCGCCTCGGTCGCGTTGAACGCGCCACGATAGGCCTTGCCGATCGGGGTACGGGCGGTGGAGACGATCGCGGCTTCACGCATGGCAGATGCTTTCGAGCTTTGGGTATGGAAAAGGGGTGTAGAGCCTGCACGCTTTCTCCACAAGCGCCGGATCATCCGTGGATGCGCTGCGCGCTACACGGTTGACCGGTCGCATCCCGGAGCCACAATGACACGCATGAGCCATATCCTGATTGTCGATGACGACCCGCATATCCGCGACTTGCTCGCCTTCGCGCTGGGCAAGGCGGGGATGAGCGTCGCCGAAGCGAGCGACGGCGAGGATGCGCAAGCCGCGATCGCGCGGCGCATGCCCGATCTGATGGTGCTCGACATCAACATGCCGCGGCTGAACGGGCTCGATCTGTGCCGGATGCTGCGCGCCGAGGGTGGGGCGGCGGCGGCGCTGCCGATCCTGTTCCTGTCCTCGCGCGATGACGAGATCGACCGCATCGTCGGGATCGAGATTGGCGGCGACGATTATGTGGTGAAGCCGTTCTCGCCGCGCGAAGTGGTGGCGCGCGTCGGCGCGATTTTGAAACGCGGTACGCGCGCAGCGGTGGGGGCGACGACGGTCACGCACAACCGGTTGACGCTCGACACCGATGGCTGGGAGGCGCGCTGGGACGCGACGCCGGTTCCGCTCACCGCGACCGAATTCCAGTTGCTGCTGCTGTTCGCGACCAGCCCGGCCAAGGTGTTCACACGCGATGCGATCATCGATCGGCTGCACGGGCCGGGCTTTGCCATCACCGATCGCACGATCGATAGCCATGTGCGCAATTTGCGCGGCAAGTTTCCGGGCGTCGATCTGGTCGAGACGCGCGCCGGGATCGGCTATCGCATCGGTCGCTGTGCGTGATCGGCTGGCTGAAGGCGCTGGCCAAGGCGCATTGGCCGCGCCTGCATTTGAGCGCGATCCTGTTTGGCACCTTGCTGTTCGTGGCGTCGCTGCCCGGTGTCGCCGCGCTGTCGCTGCGCGTGTATGAAAATACGCTTGTTCAGCAGACCGAGTCCGAACTGATCGCGCAAAGCGTGGTGCTGGCGGCGGCGTATAAGGCGGCGTGGTATGACGCGGCGCACGCGCCGCAGCCCGATCCATCGGCACGCCCGCTCGCGCCCGAAGCGCCCGCGATCGATTTGCGTACCATGCCGGTGCTGCCGCGCGCGTCGGCTGGGGTGCGGGCAGGCGCGGCGGATGCGCGCGCGCTGCAGGTGGCGGCGCGGTTGCGGCCGATGGTCGGGGATGCGGTGGCGGTGACGCTGACCGGAACGCGGTTGTTGGATGCGCAGGGCGTTGTCGTGCTGGGGCGCGGCGATGCCGGACAGAGTCTTGCCGGGCTGACCGAAGTCCGCGCGGCGCTGGCCGGGCATAGTGCGACCGTGTTGCGCGAACGCAGTGCCGCCGAAATGGCCGATTGGCGCGCCGCGCTCAGCCGCGCTTATGCAATCCGCGTCCATCACGCCCGCCCGGTGATCGCCGATGGCAAGGTGATCGGCGTGGTGATGGTGACGCGCTCGCCGCGCGGGCTGTTCATCGGTATCTGGCAGGACCGGTTCGCGATTCTGCTGGGCGCCGGGCTGATTTTCCTGACGCTGCTGGTGCTGGCCGGGCTGTTGTCACGCGGCATTGCGCGGCCGATCATGGCGCTGGCGCGCGCCAGCGAGGAGGTCGCGCGCGGTGTGCCGGTCGTGCCCGAAACGCCGGTGACGGCCGCGATCGAGATCGCGCAGCTCTACGACAATTTCCGCGCGATGGCCGAGCGGATCGAACGCCGCCAACGCTATTTGCGCGATGTCGCGGCGGCGGTGGCGCATGAGTTCAAGACGCCGATCGCCGGGATTCGCGGGGCGCTGGAATTGCTCGACGAGCATGGCGGGACGATGCGTGCGGAGGAGCGGCAGCGTTTCCTCGGCAATGCCGCCGCCGATGCCGACCGGCTGGCGCGGCTGGTGCAGCGGCTGCTCGATCTGGCGCGTGCCGACATGACGACGATCGAGGCGGGCGCGCAGGCCGATGTCGTCGCGGCGGCGCGACGGGTGGCGGATTCGCTGCGCTCGGAGCATTTTACGGTGGTGATCGACGCGGGCGATGTACCGCCCGCACGGGTGACCAGTGCCGCGATCGAGACGATCCTGGAAACCGTGGTCGAAAATGCGCGGCAAGCGGGCGCGGCGCGGGTGACGATTGTGGTGGCGGGGCAGGCGGGGGTCGAGATTTCGATCGTCGACGATGGGCCGGGTGTGGCGGTGGCGGATCTGGAGCGGATTTTCGAGCCGTTCTTCACCGGGCGGCGGGAAGCGGGCGGGGCGGGCCTGGGGCTCGCTATCGCGCGGTCGCTGCTGGCGGCGAGCGGGGGTACGATCGTCGCCGAACGCGTTGCCGCTGGCGCTCGCTTCCGAATTGCGCTCTTGGCGGCGGCATGACCGTACTTTCTTCTTATGACACCATCATCCTAGGCGCGGGCGCGGCGGGCCTGATGTGCGCCGCCACTGCCGGGCAACGCGGACGCCGCGTGCTGCTGATCGATCATGCCGAGGCGATCGGCAAAAAGATCCTGATCTCGGGCGGCGGGCGCTGCAATTTCACCAACGTGCATACCGCCGCCGATCGCTATCTCTCGGCCAACCCGCATTTCGCCAAATCGGCGCTGGGACGCTACACCGCTGCCGATTTCATCGCTTTGGTCGATAAGCACGGCATCGCCTGGCACGAAAAGACGCTGGGGCAATTGTTCTGCGATGGCTCGGCCAAACAGATCGTCGCGATGCTGCAGGACGAATGCGATCGGGGTGCGGTGGAGATCGCGCTGGGGGCAGGGATCAGCGACGTCGCGCACGCCGACGGGCAGTATCGCGTCAGCTTCGGCAATCGCACCGCCAGCGCGCCCGCTTTGGTGATCGCGACGGGCGGCCCGTCCATCCCGCAAATGGGTGCGACCGGCTTTGCCTATGATCTGGCGCGGCGCTTCGGGCTGAAAGTGGTCGAACCGCGCCCGGCGTTGGTGCCGCTGACGCTGGGGGGCGAGGAGACTCTGTTCCGCGCGCTTTCGGGGGTGGCGGCGGAGGTGGTCGCGCGCGTTGGCAAGACGCGCTTTCGCGAGGCGGCGTTGTTCACCCACAAGGGGCTGAGCGGCCCGGCGATCCTGCAAGTCTCGTCTTACTGGCGGCATGGCGAGCCGGTCGCGATCGATTTTCTGCCCGCGCTGAAACCGGGCTGGCTGGTGGCGGCCAAACATGCGCGGCCGCGCGTGTCGCTGGCCTCGGCTCTGTCCAACCATTTGCCGGGACGGCTGGCCGAGACGCTGGCCGACCGGCTCGGCATCGAGGGCGAATTGGGCGCGGCGACCGACAAAGCGGTCGAGGCGGCGGCGCGGCACTTGGCGGACTGGGCGTTCACCCCCAATGGCACCGAGGGTTTCGCCAAGGCCGAAGTGACGGCGGGCGGCATTTCGACTGCGGAGCTTTCGTCGCAGACGATGGAAGCGCGCAAGGTGCCGGGGCTCTATGCGATCGGCGAGGCGGTCGATGTGACCGGGTGGCTTGGCGGGTATAATTTCCAATGGGCCTGGGCGAGCGGCTGGGCGGCTGGGATGGTGGTTTAAGGGGGCGTTTCATCGGCCTTGCGCTCCGCTGTGGGCCGGCCGACCCCCAGCCCCTCCCTTCCAGGGAGGGGAGGAAGAAGTAGGCTCCCGCCTTTCCAGGGAGTGGAGGAGGAATAGGGGGGCTCCCCTCCCTGGAAGGGAGGGGGCGGGGGTGGGTCGGCCCGCCGTATCCCGGCACCTCAGCCCTCCAAAACCCCACCCCCATGATACCAATTGCACACCCCCCCCGTGCTTTTCCTGCAGGCCTGTGCTAAGCGCTCGCTTTGGCGCGCGCCCCCGCCGCCCCCATATCCGGAATACCATGCCCTTTTCACACCTCCCCACGCTTCTTGCCGAAGCGCTTTCCGCCCGTGGCTATGCCGCCCCAACGCCTGTCCAGGCTTCGGTTATCGAACCCGAGGCCGAAGGCCGCGATCTCATCGTTTCGGCGCAGACCGGCTCGGGCAAGACCGTCGCGTTCGGCCTTGCCATCGCGCCGCAATTGCTGACCGAGGACGAAGGCCGCTTGCCGCCGCCGCGCGCGCCGCTGGCGCTCGCCATCGCGCCGACGCGCGAACTGGCGCTGCAGGTGAGCCGCGAGCTGGAATGGCTGTACGCCAAGGCCGGTGCGCGCATTTCGACCTGCGTCGGCGGCATGGACGCCAGCCGCGAACGCCGTTCGCTCAGCCATGGCGCGCATATCGTCGTCGGCACGCCGGGGCGTTTGCGCGACCATATCGAACGCGGTGCGCTCGACCTGTCCAACCTCAAGGCGGTCATTCTCGACGAAGCCGACGAGATGCTCGACATGGGCTTCCGCGAGGATCTCGAGCTGATCCTCGACGCCTCGCCGTCCGAGCGCCGCACGCTTTTGTTCTCGGCGACGATGCCCAAGTCGATCGTGGCGCTGGCCAAGCGCTACCAGAAGGATGCGTTGCGCATCTCGACCGTGGGCGAGGATCGCGGGCATGGCGACATCAGCTATCAGGCGGTGACCGTCGCGCCGGCCGATATCGAGAATGCCGTCGTCAATTTGCTGCGGCTGCATGAGGCGGAAACCGCAATCCTGTTCTGCGCGACGCGCGACAATGTGCGGCATTTGCATGCCGGCTTGATCGAGCGGGGCTTTGCCGCGGTCGCGCTCTCGGGCGAGCATAGCCAGAATGAGCGCAATGCCGCGATGCAGGCGCTGCGCGACAAGCGCGCGCGGGTGTGCGTGGCGACCGACGTTGCCGCGCGCGGGCTCGATTTGCCGTCGCTGAGCCTCGTCATTCACGTCGAACTGCCGCGCGATGCCGAGACGCTGCAGCACCGTTCGGGCCGCACCGGCCGCGCGGGCAAGAAGGGCACGGCCATCCTGATCGTGCCGTATCAGCGCAAGCGCCGCGTCGAGATGATGCTGCGCGGCGCGCGGATCGCGGTCGAATGGATGAACGCGCCGACCGTCGACGACATCCGCAAGGCCGACAAGTCGCGGCTGATGACGATGCTGATGGAAGACGTCGAAGTCGACGAGGACGATCGCGCGCTCGGCGCACAGTTGCTCGAGAAGAAGAGCCCCGAGGATATCGCGGCGGCGCTGGTGCGCAGCTATCGCGCGCGGATGCCCGCGCCCGAGGAGATGATCGAACAAAGCGGGGCGAACCAGCGCGAACCCGGCAAGGAGCATCACCGCGAGGGCTTTGACGACGTCAAATGGTTCCGCATGGACATCGGTCGGCGGCAGAATGCCGATCCGCGCTGGATCCTGCCGCTGATCTGCCGTCGCGGGCACATCACCAAGAACGAAGTCGGCGCGATCCGCATTGCCGCCAATGAGACGATGTTCCAGGTGCCGAGCGCGATCGCGGCAAAGTTCATGGCAGCGGTGAAGCGCACCGCGGGCGAAGAGGCCGAGGGCGGCGTGCAGTTCGAAGCGGTGCAGGGTGGCCCGGTCGAAGCCGAGCGCGGTCCGCGCCGCGCGAACGGCCCGGCACCGGTGCGCCACAATCCGCGCCCGACGCTGCGCCCGGGTGGCCCGAACAAGCGCCCGCAGCGGTAATTCTCATCCTCCCCGTACTGGGGAGGATTTGATGTTCTGCTGGTTCCCCGCTAACGCGCGGGGCATGAACGCACCTCAGCCCAAGCCATGGGTCATGGCTATCGCTCCTTATGTTCCGGGTCGCTCGACGGTCGAAGGCGACACGCCGGTCATCAAGCTGTCGTCGAACGAGAATCCGCTTGGCACCAGCGCGCAGGCGGTCGAGGCATTTGCGCGCCATGCGGGCGACCTGGCGCGCTATCCCGATGCGGGGGCGGCGGTGCTGCGCGAGGCGATTGCGGCGCATCATGATCTCGATCCGGCGCGGGTGATTTACGGCACGGGTTCGGACGAAGTGCTGCATCTCGTCGCCGGGGCCTATGCCGGGCCGGGCGATGAAGTGATCCAGGTCCGTTATGGCTTTGCGGTCTATGAAATTGCGACGCGCCGGGTCGGCGCGACGCTGGTGGTGGCGGACGACCGCGATTATGCGACCGATGTCGATGCGATCCTGGCGGCGGTGACCGAGCGGACGCGCGTGGTGTTCGTTGCCAACCCCAACAACCCGACCGGCACCTTCACCGCCAAGGCAGAGATCGCACGGCTGCACGCAGGCCTGCCGCCGCAGGTGATGCTGGTGCTCGACCAGGCCTATGCCGAATATCTGACGCCCGAGGATGACGATGGCGGGCTGGAGCTCGCCCGTACTGCGCCCAATGTGATCGTCACGCGCACCTTCTCCAAGATCCACGGGCTTGCCGCCGAACGCATTGGCTGGGGCTATGGCTCGGCCGAGGCGATTGCCGCGATGCACCGCATCCGCGCGCCGTTCTGCTGCACCACGGCGGGCCAGGAAGCGGCGATTGCGGCTTTGGGCGCGGCCGACTTCATCGCTGCCTCGCGCGAGCATAACCGCGTGTGGCGCGCCTGGTTCAAGGACGAGATCGCCAAGCTCGGCAATGTGGGCCTGCGCGCGGTGCCGAGCGAGGCCAATTTCCTGCTCGTCCTGTTCGAAGGCGCAGTCACCGCCGAGACGGCGTATAAGGCGCTGCTCGAGCGCGGCTATATCGTGCGCTGGCTGCCGGGGCAGGGGCTGGCGAACGGCCTGCGCATGACGATCGGCACCGAGGCGGAAACGCGCGGGCTGGCCGAGGCGCTGCGCGAGATCGTGGGCGCGTAAGGGCGAGCCACGCCCGAGTCCTCACCCCCGTTCGTTTCGAGCGCAGTCGAGAAACGGCCCCACGCGCTGTGCCAGGTTTCTCGACCACGCTCGAAACGAACGGGTTTGGGGGCGAGATGCCGCCCTCGCTCAAGCGGGCAGCAACTCCTTCAGCGGCACTGCTGCGTCGGCCAGCCGCGCGGGATCGACCACGGCGCGCGCCACCACCAGCGTGCGGCCCTGCACATAATCGCGCGTGGCGTTGACGCAGTCGAGCGCGATGACATGGCCGTGCTTGAGATAGATCACCGAGAAGCTGCGCGCGGCCACATCGCCGCGCAACACCACCGCATCATGGCCGATCGACAGGCCGACCGTCTGCAGCTTCAAATCATATTGGTTCGACCAGAACCACGGCACCGCGTCATAGGGCGTTTCCTCGCCGGTCAGCAGCTTGGCGACGGTGGTCGCCTGGTCGTTCGCATTCTGCACCGATTCGAGCCGGATCACCGCGCCATCGGCATAGGGATTTGGGTGTGCGGCGCAGTCGCCGATCGCGAAAATGTCGGGCAGGCTGGTGCGGCACAGCGCGTCCACGTTCACGCCATTGCCGCCGTCCGCGCCCGCCGCCAGCAGCGGGGCGACGGCGGGGATGATGCCGATGCCGACGATGACGAGATTGCCGGGCAGCACCGTCCCGTCGGCCAGACGCACGCCGCTGGCAGCCCCGTTCTCGCCCACGATCGAGTCGACGGTCACGCCGGTGCGCAGATCGACGCCGTGCGCGCGGTGCTCGGCCTCATAGAAATGCGACAGCGGTTCGCCCGCGACGCGCGCCAGCACGCGCGGGGCCGCCTCCAGCACGGTGACGGGTTTGCCGAGCTTGGTCAGCACGGCGGCGGCCTCTAACCCGATATAGCCACCACCGATGACGATCGCGTGGGTGACGGCGGGCAGTTCGGCGATCATCCGGTCGACATCGGCGCGGGTGCGCACGCCGTGGACGCCGCTCAGATCATGGCCCGCACAGGTCAGGCGGCGCGGGGTGCCACCGGTCGCCCAGATCAGCGTGCGATAGCCGATCGTGCTGCCATCCGCGGTGCTGACCTGATGCGCGGCGGCGTCGACCGATACGACAAGCCGCCCGGGGAGGAGTGTGATGTCGCGATCGACCCAGAAAGCTGCCGGACGGATCAGCAGGCGCTCGAACGGCTTGTCCCCGGCCAGATATTCCTTTGACAGCGGCGGGCGTTCATAGGGCAGTTCGGGTTCGTCGCCGAGCAAGGCGATCGTGCCCTCGAACTTGCGCTGGCGCAGCGCAATCGCCGCCTGCGCGCCGCCATGCCCGGCCCCAACGATCAGGACATCGAAGGGCGTCGGGTTGGTGTCGGTCATTGCAGATCCTCTCCGGCAGGGCAGTGTTCTTTGGGCCCTCATGAAAGCGCGACTGGCGCGGATCAACCCCCGCGCGCCAATAGGTAGTTTCCGCAGCTACCCGGGCGGGCTTCGCAATCCTATTTCCAGCCAGCGAAATGCGGCGTCGATCAACCGCCGCTGTTGCGAAAGGTGGCCCGATGATTGAGCATCTCACAACCCGGACGGGCTTTGAATTTCACGTTCGCCCCGCGCGGCCCGAGGATGACGGCACGGTTGCGGAATTTTTCACGCACGTAACCCATGAGGATTTGCGCTTTCGGTTCCTGACCGGTCTCAATGAAGTGCGCCCCGACCAGATCGCTGCGTTGACGCATATCGACCATCGCTGGTCGGAGAATTTTCTCGCCTTCACCAAGGATGGGTCGATGATGATCGCCACCGCGATGCTCGCGTGCGACGCGACCTTCGAGCGCGGCGAGGTCGCGATCGCGATCCGCAAGGACTTCAAGAACAAGGGCGTGGGCTGGGAATTGCTCGCTTATGTCGCGCGGTTTGCCGAGACCAAGGGCGTGAAAGTGCTCGAGGCGATCGAAAGCCGCGAAAATCACGCGGCGATCGAGCTGGAGCGCGAAATGGGCTTCACCGTCGAATCCTATCCCGGGGATTCGAGCCTGTTGCTCGTCAGCCGCAAGCTCGCGCACGACGTGCCACGGGCGGGGATGCCCAACCGCCCGATGTAAGGGATGGGTGAGGGCGCAAAGGGTCCCGTGGTCTGCCGCTGCAGGCGTGACGGTTTGGCGCGACGGCATAGCCGCAATCGCCTTGGCGCGCCTGAACCATGCGATCCCCGGCAGGCCGTGCCCGGACTCCCGTTGGCGGGTGCGTCGGGATCCAGCGCGGGTGGGCAACGATGTCAGCAATACATTTCAGGCAATGGCAGATTTACTGCCCCGCATAACGGCCATCATGACGGCGATGGCCTTGAATGATTTGCGTGAAGTGACCGTCGCCGATACGGGTGTAGAGCTTTCCCCAGAAAGGATGTGTCGGCTCTTCAAGGCTTTCGCCTCGATCAAGCAGGATGGTATGAGGCAGGGTCGGTCGATCTGTCAGACGATCGTTGGGGCGCATGGCGAACCTGGTGAGACGGATCCATTAGCGGGGGGCGGTACGGCGTTTCATTCCACCTTCATGCGGAGCGTGTCCCATGCCCGATAGGCTCCCGGACAAGCGCATCATCCACCTCGTCGACGATGACGACGCGATTCGGCGCTCCACCGGGTTTTTGCTGCGAACAGCCGGATTCGAGGTGCAAACCTATGAGTCGGGCACAGCTTTCCTCGCCGCGGTAGGCCATGCCCTGCCGGGGTGCGTGTTGCTGGACGTGCGTATGCCGGGGGTAGACGGGCTTGAGGTCCAGCGCCTGCTCAACGAGCGCGGGATCGCTTTTCCGGTGATTGTGCTGACCGGGCATGGCGATATTTCGCTGGCAGTGCGGGCGATCAAGGCGGGTGCGGTCGATTTTCTGGAAAAGCCGTTCGAGAAGACTGCGTTGCTGCACGCGATCGACGAAGCTTTTGATCGTCTGGCGAGTACGCAGGCCGAGCAATTGAGCGCGATCGAGGCGAGCGTCCGCCTCGCCGCGCTGACGCCGCGCGAGCGCGATGTGCTGGATGGCCTGGTCAACGGGCAACCCAATAAGATCACTGCTTACAAGCTCGGCATTTCGACGCGTACCGTGGAGGCTCACCGCGCCAACCTGACGCATAAGCTCGGCGTGCGCTCGATGTCCGACGTGCTGCGGCTGGCCTTTGCCGCACGGCTCCACACATCATCGGGCGAATGAAAGCCGACGTTCCTGCGACCGCCGCGCACGTCAGCCCAGAAGCCGGCCGACATGCCGCGCGATCTGCGCATTTTCCTGCGAGGGCAGCACGCGCTGCGCGATCGGCCCGGCAAAAGCGAGATCGGCGGAGATGGCGGCGCGCACCGCGGCATCATGTTCGCCAATGCCGCCGGTGAACACGATCAGGTCGGCTCCGCCCAGCACCACCAGCATCCCCGCCATCTGCTTGGCGACCGAGCGGCAGAAAATGGCAAGAGCGAGCGTCGCGGCGGCATCGCCCGCTGCGTGCAGCACGCGCAGGTCGCTCGAGCGCCCCGACAGGCCGAGCAGGCCGGATTGGCGATCGATCAGCGTTTCGATTTCCGCCGCATCCAGGCCGCGCTCGCGCATCAGATAGAGCAACAGGCCGGGATCGATATCGCCGGCGCGCGTGCCCATTACCACGCCGCCCGAGGGGGTGAGCCCCATGCTGGTATCGACCGATTGCCCGCCCAGCACTGCCGTCACGCTCGCGCCATTGCCGAGATGCGCGATGATGAGGCGGTGCGGCACCGCATCGCCCAGTTGCGCGAGGATCGATTCGCACGACAGGCCGTGGAAACCGTAGCGCCGCACGCCTGCGTCGCGCAGCGCCTTGGGGATCGGCAGCGTGGCGGCGATGGCGGGCAAGCTCGCGTGGAAGCCGGTGTCGAAGCACGCGATCTGCGGCACGCCGGGATAGCGCGCCTGCGCCAGCGCGATCATCCGTAGCGACGCCGGGCCGTGCAGCGGCGCGAAGGCGGTTGCCGCCTGCAACCGCGCGAGTACGTCTGCATCGATCCGCACCGGTGCGAACAGGTCGATGCCGCCATGCACGATGCGGTGGCCGATCGCATCGGGCTGGCCGCCGCCGACGTCCGCGAACACGCCCGCATCGACATCGGCATGTTCGACCTCGCCCGTGGACAGTTCGACCACCGCATCGCCGACCGCATAAAGGCCGTATTTGACCGAGGACGAGCCGCCGTTGAGCGTGAGGACGCGCTTGCCGCTCACCGCGCCCATTGCCAGTCGCGCACTTCGGGCAGATCCTCGCCCTGTTCGGCGATGTAGAGCTTGTGGCGCTCGATCATCGTCCAATAGCGTTCGGTCTCGGCGGCCACGCGGTCCCGCAGGCGCGGGATGCGCTCGATCGCGTCGAGCGCCAGGCGATAGCGGTCGAGATCGTTGAGCACGACCATGTCGAACGGCGTCGTCGTGGTGCCTTCGTCCTTATAGCCGCGCACATGGAAATTGCGGTGGTTGGTGCGGCGGTAGGCGAGCTTGTGGATCAGCGACGGATAGCCGTGAAAGGCGAAGATCACCGGCTTGTCGGTGGTGAACAGCGCATCGAAGGCGCGCTCGTCAAGGCCGTGGGGGTGCTCCGATTGCGGTTGCAGCACCATCAGATCGACGACGTTGACGACGCGGATGCGGATGTCGGGCACGAATTGGCGGAGCAACTGCACCGCCGCCATCGTCTCCAGCGTCGGCACGTCGCCGGCGCAGGCCATCACCACATCGGGCTCGCCGGAATCGCTCGCCCATTCCCACACGCCCGCACCCGTGGTGCAGTGGCGCACGGCCTCCTCTATGCCGAGCCATTGCCATTCGGGCTGCTTGCCCGCGACGATGACATTCACATAATTGCGACTGCGCAGGCAGTGATCGGCGACCGACAACAGGCAATTGGCATCGGCGGGCAGATAGATGCGGACCACCTCGGCGCGTTTGTTGGCGACATGATCGAGGAAGCCGGGGTCCTGGTGCGACAGGCCATTATGGTCCTGCCGCCAGACATGCGAGGTCAGCAGGTAATTGAGCGAGGCGATCGGCCGCCGCCACGGGATGCCGCGCGTGACCTTCAGCCATTTGGCGTGCTGGTTGAACATCGAATCCACGATGTGGATGAAGGCTTCGTAGCATGAGAACAGCCCGTGCCGCCCGGTGAGCAGATAGCCTTCGAGCCAGCCCTCGCAGAGATGCTCGCTCAGCACTTCCATCACGCGCCCGTCGCGCGCGAGGTGCTCGTCGACCGGCTCGACCTCGCCCATCCATGCCTTGCCGGTAACGTCATACACCGCCTGCAACCGGTTGGAGGCGGTCTCGTCCGGGCCGAACAGGCGGAAATTGGCGGCGTCCAAATTAAGCGCCATGACATCGCGCAGGAAGCCGCCGAGCACCGCAGTCGCCGCCGCCTTGACCGTGCCATGCCCGCTTTGCGCGATGGCGTGTTCGCGGAAATCGGGGAGGATCAGCGGCACGAGCAATTCCCCGCCATTCGCGTGCGGGTTGGCCCCCATGCGGCGGTGCCCGGTCGGCGCAAGCGAGGCATAGTCCTCAAGAAACTTGCCGGTCTCGTCGAACAATTCGGCGGGGCGGTAGCTCAGCAGCCACTCTTCGAGTTGGCGGAGATGCTCGGGGTCCTTGAAATCGGCGATCGGCACCTGATGCGCGCGCCAGGTGCCCTCGACCGGCTTGCCATCGACGAATTTCGGCCCGGTCCAGCCCTTGGGGGTTTGCAGCACAATCATCGGCCAGCGCGGGCGCTCGCCATCCGGCGCACCGTACCGCGCCTGCGCCTGAATATCCTGGATTTGCGCCAGCACCGCGTCGAGCGTTGCTGCCAGCGCCTGATGGACCGCCTCGGGATCGTCCCCCACCACGAAATGCGGATCATAGCCATAGCCGCGCAGCAGCTCGGTCAGCTCCGCGCGACCGATCCGCGCCAGCAGCGTGGGGTTGGCGATCTTGAAGCCGTTAAGGTGCAGGATCGGCAGCACCGCGCCATCGCGCGCGGGGTTGAGGAACTTGTTCGAATGCCAGCTCGTCGCCAGCGCGCCGGTTTCGGCCTCGCCATCGCCGACGACGCAGGCGACGATCAGATCGGGATTGTCGAACACTGCGCCATACGCATGCGCCAGCGAATAGCCGAGTTCGCCGCCTTCATGGATCGACCCCGGCGTCTCCGGCGCGACATGGCTCGGGATGCCGCCCGGCCAGGAGAATTGGCGGAACAGCCGGTCCATGCCGCCGCAGCTGCGCTCGATCGCGGGATAGCGCTCGGTATAGGAGCCTTCGAGATAGGTGTTGGCGACCAGCCCCGGCCCGCCATGCCCCGGCCCGATCACCGCGATCATGTTGAGATCGTGTTCGACGATCAGCCGGTTGAGATGGACGTAGAGCAAGTTGAGCCCCGGCGTGGTGCCCCAATGGCCGAGCAGCCGCGTCTTGACGTCGGCCAGCGCCAGCGGGCGATCGAGCAACGGGTTGGCGCGCAGGTAAATCTGCCCGACCGACAGATAATTGGCGGCGCGCCAATAGCCGTGCATCCGCCGCAGCAGATCGGGCGACAGCGGGCCGGAGATGGGGGCACCGGGAATGGGCGCGCCGGAGCCAAGCGGGGCGGGGAGCGGATCGGTCATGGGCATTCCTGTGCTGCGCGCGGTCTGGGGGCGGTTATGCCTGCGGGGGGCGTGCGGCGGCAGCTTCGGGAAATACGGGGGTGGGGGGGCGGGTGGTCAGTCTGGTTCTAGGCGGAAAATCGCTAAAGCCGCCATCAGGTGAATATGCACTTGGTGATCTTTTGGACTATTTGACGCTCGGACCTTTCATTCGCCGAAGTCGGTCGGGTCGGCGAGAAAGTGCTCGACGATGTATAGCGACGCGAGATGCCGCTCGTGCGGCCAATCGACCCCACATGGGCAATCGTCCTCTCGTGTTTCGCGACGCCAGACTCCATCCTCGCTAATACGGTGGAACCAGCCACGATTTACGCCAACGGCATCGATCTCTTGGCCCGGGTGCCTCACCATCAGAGCGCCAAGGTGGACAAGGTCCGGCTCGACCAGGTCGACTGCGATGCCTTTCTGGTAGAAAAGGCCGCCTATGTGTTGGGGAAACTTAACCAGCGTAGGTGCCTCGAAGACGACCCCACCGTGCTTTTTAAGCATGGCTAAGACCTTAGGATAGACTCCGGGAAAGCCGCGGTCTGGCGACCCGAACATCGTGATCTCCGGAACTTGGACCGCGATACCGCCGGGGAATCCGTCTACCTCGTCGAAGAGGTCCTCGATCTTCCCGCCACGGTAGAAGGCAACCGTCGGGGAGGCGATTTTGACGAAGCTATCATCATACTCGGGTAGTTCGATCCCTCGGCGGAAAGCGGGGATGTCGCCCACAGGATTGGCTATACCCGGTATCGGAATCCAAGGCAGGCTGAGCAAAGCATCCAGGATCGGATCCTCGGGGGGCGACGGAAAAACATCGTTCGTCGAGACTAGGCCAGCTTCAGCCGCGAGTTCGCGGAAGACGGCGCAATCCGCCTCAATATGCGCCAGGAAACACTCGGCGGGCAACGGCGTGTTCCGAAGGGGTCCGAGGAGGAGGGCGCTTTGCACGCTGGCGCGCGTTCGGGCCCCCTCGATTGCGATCGCAGTCAGGTCGGTGATGCCTACTTTCTCGCAGGCTGTCCGGTTGAGCACGTAGAGATGGCCGACGCCCTCGGCGGCATCGTAGCTCGCCATTTTCTTGCGCAGGAACATGGGGCTTTCATCGCAGTCCTCGCAGAGTTCCACGGTTTGCTTGTCAGAATACTGGTTACCCGCGAACCATGCCGACACGGCCGCGTGGTCCGAGCAGTCGACATAGAATGACCGAAATCCGTAGTGCTGGAGGATTGCCTGGTTCAGCGCCAGGTTGGAATGTTGGCCCGTGAAGGCCCCGAGTATCTCATCGGCATAGCGGCCCCACCGGAGCATCTCAGGAGGGATGCAGCCATTACGGTCGAACGATGTCGTTGCGGATGGCTGTTCAGGCGTGCCGAAATGTTCTGTTTGGCCGCGATAAAGAACGTTATCGCCGAAGTCGGCGAGGCATTCTTTGAGATTGCCCAGATCATCCGCCTTGATAATCTTCATCCCTGCACCCTTTCGCGAATGCCAAGTGTCTTCTTTTCTAGTTATCACCAGTTGGGGGGTATTGCGCGCGGGAATAGGCACCTACGAACCCGTTAGGTGTCCGCTTTCGGGTAGACGAAACACAGTTCCTATGATCGAAATTTGGAGCGCATAGCCGCCACACACACCCCCTACGTACTTCCCGCCCCTCGACCCCGCCGTCGCGCCGTCGCATCCCCCGCAAGCGCAGACCGGGGAGCCAAGCCGATGACCGTCGAACGCCGCTTCAGTCGCCGGGCCACCTTGATCGGGGGCGGGGCGGTGGTGCTCGCCGGGGTGGGGGCGGCCGGGCTCGGCTATCGCGAACTCGCGTCGCTGGAGGGCTATGATGCCGCCGTGGCGGAGAGCCGCGCTGCGCTGGCGGCGCAGCCTGCGGCGCGCGATCTGGTGCGGTTTGCGACGCTTGCCGCCAATGGGCACAATAGCCAGCCGTGGCTGTTCCGCATTGGCGAGAACCGCATCGACATCCTGCCCGATCGATCGCGCCGGACGCCGGTGGTGGACCCCGACGACCATCATCTGTTCGTAAGTCTTGGCTGTGCGGCGGAAAATCTGGCGCTGGCCTCGGCGGCGGCGGGGTTGCCGTGCGACGTTGGCTTCGATCCCGCAAATGGCGTGGTGTCGCTGCGGCAGCAGCGTGGCGCGGCGGTCGCCTCGCCGCTGTTCGCCGCGATCCCGCACCGCCAATCGACGCGCGCCGTGTACGATGGGCGCGCGGTTGCGCCGGAGCTGCTGCGGCAATTGGCTGAGGTGGCGGCGGAGCCGGGGGTGTCGCTGGTGCTGCTGACCGATCGCCCGCGCCTCAACCAAATGCGCGATCTGGTGGTGGCGGGGAACAGCGCGCAACTGGCCGATGCCGCGTTCGTGCGCGAATTGAAGCAGTGGATGCGCTTTACCCCGCATCAGGCCCTGGCGACCGGCGACGGGCTGTTCAGCGCGACATCGGGCGCGCCGGTGCTGCCCGAATGGATCGCCCCCTTGCTGTTCGACCGTTTCTTCACCGCCCAATCCGAAAACGCCAAATATGCGCGGCAGATGGCATCGACGGCGGGGGTTGCGGTGTTTGTCGGGGACCGCGCCGATCCCGAGCATTGGGTGCGCGTCGGGCGGGCGTGCCAGCGTTTTGCGCTGCAGGCGACGGCGCTGGGGTTGCGCCATGCGATGATCAACCAGCCGGTCGAAGTGGCGCGGTTGCGGCCCGAACTGGCACGGCTGATCGGCACGCCCGGCGTGCGGCCCGATCTGGCGATGCGCTTTGGCTATGGCGCGGGGCTGCCCTTTTCGGCGCGGCGGCCGGTGGAGGCGGTGCTGGCCTGAGGTGGCCGCATGTGCCGCCGCTTCTCCTGCGGAAGCAGGAGCCCAGCGCGACACAGCGCGCGCCGGCAACCCTGGGCCTCCGCTTTTTTTGCGGGGGGAGCGCGTGGTTGATAGCGGTGGCTTGTAGGTAATTCCCGATTCTGCCGGGGTCGGGCGACGGATGGTATCCTTGTGTCCAAATCGTCAGCCGGAGAACGATCATGCCTGCGAACCAACCGATCCGCCATGTCGTCGTGCTCGGGCATCCGTCGCCCGGCAGCTTCAACCACGAAGTCGTCCAGCGTTACTGCACGACGGTCCACGAAAACGGGCAGGAAGCGGTGGTGCGCGATCTCTATGCGCTCGATTTCGACCCGTGCCTGCGCGCCGACCGCCTGCCCGGCCATGCCAGCGGCATGTCCGCCGATGTCGCGCATGAGCTGGGCCTGTTGCGGCAGGCGCAGGTGATCGTGTTCGTCTATCCGATCTGGTTCGGGATGCCGCCCGCGATCATCAAGGGCTATGTCGACCGGGTGCTGGGCGTGGCGCAGACGCCGTCCTCGATCCGCGACCATCGCCCGGATTCGGTGCTGGTCGGCAAATCCTTCGCGACCTTTTCCAGCTCGGCAACGACGCGGATCTGGCTGGACGAACAGGGCCAGATGGAATCGATCCGCCAGGCGTTCGACCGCTATCTGATGGGCATTTTCGGGTTGCGCGATGCGGGCCACGTTCATTTTGGCGCGATTGTCGAGCATATGGAGCCGCGCTTCGTCGCCGAATGCCTGCTCGAGGTGGAAACGCAGGCGCGCAAGATCTGCAGCGCGGTGGCGGCGGCGCGCCATGCAGCGCACGCGCATGAGGCGGTCGCGGCGTTCACCGGCGACTAAGAGCGGGATCACGTTACGTTGATCTGGCAAGCCCCTCCCCTTTAGGAGCATCAGGCAAACCGCGCCCCGCGCGGTCTAGGTCAGGCCGGGGGCCTGACCGACCTGATGCTGGGTTGGGGTGGGGCCTCTCCCCACGTGCGTCGGTCTCGGTGAGACGGATACGCCCCACCCCCAGCCCCTCCCGAAGGGGAGGGGGAGTCCGTCAAACGTCATCAGACTCTAAGCGAGCGTTTCGGCCAAACCGCGCAGCCAGTCACCGACCGCCTGGATGCGGGGGGTGGCGTGGGTGTCCTGATGCGTCACCAGCCAGAAGGTGCGGGTCAGGTGCACGCTGTCGCCGAGCACGGGCACAAGGGCTGCATCGCGCGCGGCGATGAAATCGGGCAGCACGCCAATGCCGGCACCGGCGCGGATCATGGCGTGCTGCACGGTGATGCTGGTGCTGCGCGCCCGCGCGACGAGGCCGTCCTGAATTTCCGACAGATAATTGAGCTCGGGCGCGTGGACGTGTTCGGGGACATAGCTGATCAGCGCGTGGCCGTGCAGATCGGCGGCGCTGGCGACTCGCGCATGATCGGCGAGGAAGCCGGGCGTGGCATAGAGCCGCAGCCGGTAATCGGAGAGTTTGGTCGCGCGCAATTGGCGGTTGCGCGGGCGCGCGAGCATCACCGCCATATCGGCCTCGCGCCTGGACGGGTTGAGGAAGCCCGAGGCGGTGATCAGGTCGATCCGCAAATTGGGCTGGTCGCGGCGGAAGGCGGGTAGGGCGGGCGCGACGACATGCGTGGCGAGGCCCTCGGCGATGCTGAGGCGCACCTGGCCCGCCAGCGCGGCGCTGCTGGGATCGACCTCGGTCGCGGCGAGCACGGCGGCTTCGATCGTCTCGCTATGGATGAGCAGCGCCTGGCCGGTCTCGGTCAGGCGGCGTTCGCCGCCGATCGTCTCGAAGATCGCGGTGCCAAGGCGCTGCTCCAGCCGGGCGAGGCGACGGCCGACGGTGGTGACGTCGACGCCCAGCGCACGCGCCGCACCCGCCATGCGCTGCGCGCGCGCGACGGCGAGGAAGATGCGCAGGTCATCCCAGTTTGCCACGGCCACTCCTGCAAAAATGCACTGCCTAGCAGCAAAGATGGAGGGTTGAATGCAAAAATGCTGGGTGGGATAGGGGGGTATAAGCTTTAGGAGAGCGCCATGCGGATCATCGACCACCATATCATGGGTCTAGCGAGCGGCACTGCCGCGCGGACGGGCGAGGTGTTCGATCCCAACACCGGTGCGGTGCAGGCCCAGGTCAAGTTCGGCACGCAGGCCGATCTCGACGCCGCCGTCGCCGCTGCGCAAAAAGCGCAGCCGGGTTGGGCCGCAACCAACCCCCAGCGCCGGGCGCGCGTGATGTTCAATTTCAAGGCGCTGGTCGAAGCGCATATCGACGAACTCGCACACTTGCTGTCATCCGAACACGGCAAGGTGATCGCCGATTCCAAGGGCGACATTCAGCGCGGGCTGGAAGTGATCGAATTTTGCTGCGGCATTCCGCATGTGCTGAAGGGTGAGTTTACGCAAGGAGCCGGGCCGGGGATCGACGTGTATTCGATGCGCCAGCCGCTCGGCATTGGCGCTGGCATCACGCCGTTCAATTTCCCGGCGATGATCCCCTTGTGGATGAGCGGCGTCGCCATCGCCACGGGCAATGCTTTCATCCTGAAGCCCAGCGAGCGCGATCCGTCGGTGCCGGTGCGGCTGGCCGAATTGTTCCTTGAGGCGGGGCTGCCCGAGGGCATTTTGCAAGTCGTCCACGGCGACAAGGACATGGTCGACGCGATCCTCGATCATCCCGCGATCAGCGCGGTCAGCTTCGTCGGATCGTCCGACATTGCGCACTATGTCTACAAGCGCGGTGTCGCGGCGGGCAAGCGCGTGCAGGCGATGGGTGGGGCCAAGAATCACGGCATCGTCATGCCCGATGCCGATCTCGACCAGGTCGTCGCCGATCTCTCGGGCGCGGCATTCGGTTCGGCGGGCGAGCGTTGCATGGCGCTGCCGGTGGTAGTGCCGGTGGGCGAGAAGACCGCGGTTGCGCTGCGCGAGAAACTGATCCCGGCGATCGCCGCCCTGCGCGTCGGCGTGTCGACCGATGCCGAGGCGCATTACGGCCCGGTGGTGAACGCCGCGCACCGCACGCGCATCGAAAACTGGATCCAGACCGGCGTCGACGAGGGCGCGGAGCTGGTCGTAGACGGGCGCGGGTTCGAGCTGCAGGGGCATGAGAAGGGCTTCTTCATTGGCCCAACGCTGTTCGACCATGTCACGCCCGACATGTCGGCATACAAGGAAGAGATTTTCGGCCCCGTGCTGCAAATCGTCCGCGCCGACGATTTTGAACATGCGCTGCGGCTGCCGAGCGAGCATCAGTACGGCAATGGCGTCGCGATCTTCACCCGCAACGGCCATGCCGCGCGCGAATTCGCGGCGCGGGTGAATGTCGGCATGGTCGGCATCAACGTGCCGATCCCGGTGCCGGTCGCCTATCACACCTTTGGCGGGTGGAAGCGCTCGGCCTTTGGCGATACCAACCAGCACGGCATGGAAGGCGTGAAGTTCTGGACCAAGGTCAAGACCGTGACGCAGCGCTGGCCCGATGGCGGCGTTGGCGATGGCGCGAACGCCTTCGTCATTCCGACGATGGGGTGAGGCGGGTGCGGCTTGCGGCCTTGCCCTTCCTGTCGATCGCCCTGTGCTACGGCGTGGGTGCTGCATCCGCGAGTGAATTGGTGGGGCCGGGCCGCTTCTGCGGCTATTCTCCGATCATCGACCTTGAAAAGGGTGAGCGAATCACGCCTCTGGAAGGCGGCATTCACGGCGGCAGCTTTCGCTGGGAGGGCAGCTTCGGGACGCTTGAAGTGCGTGGAATTGGATGGGCCGCTCGCCCCAAGGGGCCGAGGCTGCGCCATCCTTCTCGTACGGGGGCGACGGTTTTTCGTCCGCGCCTAGTTGACGGGCTCTATCAGGCGGCGATCTGGAACGGCAGGCAGGGCGCTGCCTATTTCTCTTCGCCAACGCCCTTTACGGCGGCGCAAATGGCGGCAATCGACCGCGTTGCGCTTTTCCAGGAAGGAGAAGATCCTGGCAAATGCAACCTTCGGACCGTGTTTTCCTGGGAGTGAAAAGCAGGGGAATGACCTTGCACCGGAATTCCTGCGCGCCGCTTGGCGTACCTCGTGGAATGCGGACGTGCGTCTGCAATTGGTGTAGTACGGCCGCACAATGAGCGCTGCCCGATGAACCTCTTGCGCCAAGCCATGTTGGTGGGCGGGATCGTGCTGGTCGCGTTGCCGCTGGCCTGGGCGTTTTTGCCACGGGGCACGGTGCCGGGGGCGGTGGCGCAGCCGGTTGTGGCACCGGTTGGCAAGCGCATTGCCTTGAGTTTCGATGATGTCCCGCGCGGGCCCGGCGCTTTCTACACCCCGTCCGAGCGCACCGCGCGGCTGATCGCCGCGCTGCGCGCGAGCGGGGTGGAGCAGGCGGCGTTCTTTGCCAATCCCGGGCGGATCGGCGCGTCCAATGATGGCGCGGCGCGGCTGGCGGCCTATGCCGCGGCGGGGCATGTGGTGGGCGACCACAGCTTTGCGCACCGCGATTTGCGCGCGGTTTCGGCGGCGGCGTTTCTCGCCGATGTCGACCGCGCCGAGGGCTGGCTGAAGGGCAAGCCAGGCTATCGGCCGTGGTTCCGCTTTCCCGGCCTCAACCAAGGTGGGCGCGATCATGCCAAACGGCGCGCGGTGCTGGACGGGCTTGCCGCGCGGGGTTTGAGCGTCGCGTGGGTAACGGCGGACGGCTCCGACTGGAATATCGAGGGGCAGACGATCGCCGCGCGCAAGGCAGGCCAGGCGATCGACGAGGCCGCTCTGCGGGATCTCTATGTCGAGACGATGGTGCAATCGGCCGATTTCTCCGACGCGCTGTTGCGCCGCGTGACCGGACGCAGCCCGCCGCAGATGCTGTTGCTGCACGAAACCGATGTCGCGGCGCGCTATATCGGCGATCTGGTCGCTGCACTCCGCCGTGATGGCTGGACGATCGTGACGGCGGATGCGGCCTATGCCGACCCGGTCTATCGCCAGAGTGGCGATTTCGACAGCGCCAACGGCACCTTGCCCGAGGCGATCGCCTGGCAGCAGCGCCTGCCCGGCCCGCTTTATTATGCGCGCAACGACAAGCCGGTTGCCGACCGTTTGTTCGCCGAGCGGGTGTTGCACCGCACGCCCGTTGCCGCGCTGCGCTGCCAGGTGAAACGCCATCCGTGGCGGCGCGTCTGTTCCCAGGCGGCCTTTGCGCCGCGCCGACCTTTACCCCTAGGGATTGCCGCATGACCGACCAGTTCGACCTTACCGACGACCAGCGCGAGATTCAGGAACTCGCCCGGCGCTTCACCGCCGACCGCATCACGCCGTTTGCGGCGGAATGGGACGAGAAGCACATCTTCCCGCGCGACACCATCAAGGCCGCGGCCGAGCTTGGCTTTGCGTCGATCTATGTCAGCGAGGAATCGGGCGGCATCAACCTCGGGCGGCTGGAGGCGGCGCTGATCATGGAGGCGATGGCCTATGGCTGCCCCTCGACCAGCGCGTTCATCTCGATTCACAATATGGCGAGTTGGATGATCGATCGCTTCGGCGGGCAGGCGGTGAAGGACAGATATCTCCCCTCGCTCGTCACGATGGACCGCATCGCCAGCTATTGCCTGACCGAACCGGGCTCGGGCTCGGATGCCGCGGCGCTGAAGACGCGCGCGGTGCGGGATGGCGATCACTATATCGTCAACGGCACCAAGCAGTTCATCTCGGGCGGCGGCGAGAATGAGGTCTATGTCACCATGGTGCGCACCGGGGCGGAGGGGCCCAAGGGCATTTCGTGCCTGGTGATCGAAAAGGATATGCCCGGCGTCAGCTTCGGCGCGAACGAGCGAAAGCTCGGTTGGCATTCGCAGCCGACGCGCCAAGTGATCTTCGAGGATGTGCGTATCCCTGTGGATAACCTTGTGGGCGGCGAGGGCGAGGGCTTCCGCATCGCGATGATGGGGCTCGATGGCGGGCGGTTGAACATCGGCGCCTGCTCGCTCGGGGGCGCGCAGCGCTGCCTCGACGAAGCGATCGGTTACACCCGCGACCGCAAGCAGTTCGGCACCGCGATCGCCGATTTCCAGAACACGCAGTTCATGCTGGCCGATATGGCGACCGATCTCGAGGCGGCGCGCGCGCTGCTCTACATGGCGGCGGCCAAGGTGACGGCCAACGCGCCCGACAAGACCAAGTTCGCCGCAATGGCGAAGCGGCTGGCGACCGACACTGGATCGGCCGTCGCCGACCGCGCGCTGCAGCTGCATGGCGGCTACGGCTATCTGATGGATTACCCGATCGAACGCTTCTGGCGTGACTTGCGCGTGCATTCGATCCTGGAGGGGACCAACCAGGTGATGCGGATGATCATCGGCCGGGAGCTGACACGGCAATGAGCCCTAGCAAACCCCGAGCAACAGGTGGGGCACCCGTAACCCTGGGCTCCTGCCTGCGCGGGAGCACGACGCATGACCGATGATGTTGTGATTGAGAGGGAAGGGCCTGTCGGCCGGATTCGGCTGAACCGGCCCAAGGCGCTGCATGCGCTGACCACCGATATGTGCGTCGCCATGCTGGCGGCGCTCGATGCGTGGCGGACCGATCCGGCTGTTGAAGCGGTCTTGATTGACCACGCCGAAGGCCGTGGGTTTTGCGCGGGCGGCGACATTCGGATGCTCGCCGAAAGCGGGGCGAAGGACGGGGTCGAGGCGCGGGCGTTTTTCCACACCGAATATCGGCTCAACCACCGGCTGTTCGCCTATGCCAAGCCGACGGTCGCGTTCATGGACGGCATCACGATGGGCGGCGGGGTGGGCCTGGCCTGCCCCTGCGATTTCCGTATCGCGACCGAGAACACCAAATTCGCCATGCCCGAGACGGGGATCGGCCTGTTCCCCGATGTCGGCGGTGGCTGGTATCTGTCGCGACTGCCGGGGCGGATCGGGCAGTATCTGGCGCTGACCGGACACCGGCTCGATGGCGCGGAATGCCATGCGCTGGGGCTTGCGACGCACTATTTGCCGAGCGCCGCGCTGGAAGAAGCGAAGGCGCGGATCACGGCGGACCCGCAGGCGATTGCCGAGATCCTTGCCGATCTGTCGGTCGCAGCGCTGCCTGCGCGGCTGCTCGATCAGCGCGAGGCGATCGACCGCTTGTTCGCGTCGGACGTGTTGGAGGGCATTTTCGCCGCGCTCGCCGCCGATGGCGGGGAGTGGGCGACGCAGACGCTTGCCACGCTCGCCACCAAATCGCCGCAGACGATGAAGGTGTCGCTGCGGCTGCTGCACGAAGGCGCGATGATGCCGACCTTCGAGGATGAAATGCGCCAGGAATATGCGGTCGGCGCGCGCGTCGTGCAGCGGCATGATTTCCTGGAAGGCGTGCGCGCGGTGATCGTCGACAAGGACAATGCGCCGCGCTGGGACCCGGCGACGCCCGCGGGCGTGACGGATCACGTGCTCGACCAGATTTTCGCGCCGCTGCCCGATGCGGAGGCGTGGACGCCCGCCTAGAGTTTTCCGTCACCCCGGCCCTGTGCCGGGGTCCACCCCTCCACCGGGCCGGCGGTTTGCGGCACGGTGGACCCCGGCACAGGGCCGGGGTGACGATTGAAAGAAGGTGCCTATGACCTACGAAACCATCCTCGTCGAACAGCGCGGCGGCGTTACGCTCGTTACGCTCAACCGCCCGCAGGCGCTGAACGCGCTCAACAGCCAGATCCTTGCCGATATGCTAGCGGCGATGGCGGCGTTCGATGCCGATCCGTCGCAGGGCTGCGCGGTCATCACCGGCAGCGAGAAGGCGTTCGCGGCGGGTGCCGACATCAAGGAGATGCAGGCACAGGGCTTTGCCGACATGTATGCCCATGATTTCTTCGCGGGATGGGACCGCTTCACGCGCACGCGCAAGCCGATCATCGCGGCGGTGGCGGGCTATGCGCTGGGCGGCGGGTGTGAGCTGGCGATGATGTGCGACTTCATCCTCGCCGCTGATACCGCCAAATTCGGCCAGCCCGAAATCAAGCTGGCGGTTTCCCCCGGCATGGGCGGATCGCAGCGGCTGACGCGCGCGGTCGGCAAGGCCAAGGCGATGGAAATGTGCCTGACCGGCCGCATGATGGATGCGGCTGAGGCCGAGCGCGCCGGGCTTGTCAGCCGCGTGGTGCCCGCCGCCGATCTGGTCGAGGAAGCGGTGAAGACCGCCGCGACGATCGCTTCGATGGCGCCGCTGGCGGTCAAGGCGAACAAGGAAATGGTCAATGCCGCATTCGACACCACGCTCGCGATGGGCGTGCAGTTCGAGCGGCGGCTGTTCCATGCTCTGTTCGGCACCGACGACCAGAGCGAGGGCATGACCGCCTTTGTCGAGAAGCGGCAGGGGGTGTGGACGGGGAAGTAGCACCAATTCCCCTCCCGTTTACGGGAGGGGTTAGGGGAGGGGGGTCCGGGTGATAAGCACTCGGCTAGCGGCGTGACTGCCCTCCCCCAGCCCCTCCCGCTGTGCGGGAGGGGAGTGAGAAAAAATAGGAGAGAGAGATGACTCGGATCGCCTTTATCGGGCTTGGCAATATGGGCGGCGGGATGGCTGCGAACCTCGCCAAAGCGGGGCATGATGTCCGCGCGTTCGATCTGTCGGCAGATGCGCTCGATCGCGCCAAGGCGGCTGGGTGCCTGCCGATGGCGAGCGTCGCGGAAGCGGCTGATGGGGCAGAGGCGGTGGTGACGATGCTGCCGGCAGGCACGCATGTCGAGGCGGTCTATGGCGATCTGTTCGCCGCCAGCCTGTCGCCTGCCGCGATCCTGATCGATTGCTCGACGATCGACGTCGCCACCGCCAAGCGCGTGGCTGAGGCGGCGCGTGCCAAGGGCATCACGGCGGTCGATGCGCCGGTGTCGGGCGGGATCGGTGCGGCCAATGCGGGCACGCTGACCTTCATGGTCGGCGGCAGCGACGATGCGTTCGCGCGCGCGCAACCGATCCTCAGCAGCATGGGCAAGGCGGTGATCCATGCCGGGGCGAATGGGACGGGGCAGGCCGCCAAGATCGCCAACAACATGCTGCTCGGCGCGACGATGGTGGCGACGTGCGAGGCGTTTCTGCTGGCGGAGAAATTGGGGCTCGCGCCCCAGACCTTTTTCGACATTTCGAGCGTGTCGTCAGGGCAGAGCTGGTCGATGACGAGCTATTGCCCGGTGCCGGGGGTCGGACCGGATACCCCCGCCGATCATGGCTATCAGGGCGGCTTTGCGACAGCGCTGATGCTGAAGGATTTGAAGCTCGCCGCAGCCGCCGCGAGCGACACGGGTGCCGACACGCCGATGGGGGCGAAGGCGGCGGAACTCTACCAGCGCTTTGCCGAGGCCGGGCATGGCGGGCTCGATTTCTCGGCGATCATCACCGCGTTGCGGGGGTGAGCTGAGGACGCGCAGGAGAGGTTTGCCAGAGCCGGGCGATCTCTCCTGAAATCCCCCCTCCCGTTCGTTTCGAGCGAAGTCGAGAAACCAGGCACAGCGCTTGCGGCTGTTTCTCGACTTCGCTCGAAACGAACGGAAAAGAGAGTCACCCCAGGCTCAGAGCCGCATCGAGCCTGTGTCCATGAAGCGCTGGTGCCAGGACAGCGCTTCGCCCGGCAGCGACGGCGATTGCTGGCCGTAGGAACCCACCCGCGCCCGCGCATAATAGTCCGCCAGCATCGGGCGATAGTCGGGATGCGCGCATTTCTCGATGATCAACGCGGCGCGTTGCTTGGGGCTCAAGCCCCGCAGATCGGCGAGGCCCTGTTCGGTGACGATCACCTGCACGTCCTGGCTGATATGGTCGACATGGCTTGCCTGCGGTACGATCGCCGAGATCTTGCCGCCCTTGGCGGTTGAGGGCGTCATGAAGATCGAGACATAGGCGTTGCGCGCGAAATCGCCCGATCCGCCAATGCCGTTCTGGATGCGCGAGCCCATGACGTGCGTGGAGTTCACATTGCCGTAAATGTCGGCCTCGATCAGCCCGTTCATGGCGAGGCAGCCGAGTCGGCGGATCAGTTCGGGATGGTTGCTGATCTCCTGCGGGCGCAGGATCATTTTATCTCGATAGCGGCCCATATCGGCATTGAGCCGCGCCGCCGCCTCCGGGCTGAGCGAGAAAGCGGTGGCCGAGGCCATGCGCAATTTGCCCGAATCGAGCAGGTCGAGCATCCCGTCCTGGATCACCTCGGTGTACGAGGTCATGTCCTCGAACGGGCCGTTGACCAGGCCGGTCAGCACCGCATTGGCGATGTTGCCGACGCCCGATTGCAGCGGCAGCAGCGACGCGGGCAAGCGTCCGCGCGCCACTTCATGGGTGAAGAATTCGATCAGATGCCCGGCAATCGCATGTGCTGCTGCATCGGGCGCGGCGAAGGGCAAATTGCGGTCGGGCGCTTCGGTCTCGACGATCGCGACGATCTTGTCGGGGTCGCAGCGGAAATAAGGCTCGCCAATGCGATCGTCGGCGCGGACGAGCGGGATCGGCACGCGGTGCGGCGGCAGCGCGGTGCCGTAATAGATGTCGTGCATCCCCTCCAAAGCGGGGTTCTGCCAGCTATTGACCTCGAGGATGACCTTGCTCGCGCGGTCGAGCCAGGTCTTGTTGTTGCCGATCGAGGAGGAGGGGATCAGCGATCCATCGGCGCGGATGCCCGACACTTCGATCACCGCAGTGTCGAGCGGCCCGAGAAAGCCCTGCCACGCCATTGGCGCGACCTGGCTCAAATGCATGTCGAAATATTCCATTTCGCCGCGATTGATCTTCTCCCGGGCGATGGGATCGGAATTATAGGGGAGGCGGAATTCGATGCCATCGGCCTTGGCCAGTGCGCCGTCGAGTTCGGGGCCGGTCGAGGCACCGGTCCAGATTCGCACGCGGAATGCGTTGCCGGCGGCATGTTCTGCCTCGATCCGCGCGGCGAGCGCCAGCGGGACCGCCTTGGGATAGCCCGAGCCGGTAAAGCCGCTCATCCCGACCGTGCTGCCCGAGGTGATGAAGGCGGCGGCCTGATCGGCGCTCATCAGGCGCGAGCGGAGGGCGTCGCAGGCGATGCGGCTGGTCGTCATTCCATCCCCATTTCAACGATTGTTGTTACGCCGTCGGCTACACGCGTAAAGTCGGGGTAGCGCAAGCGCCTCGCATTGGCTCCCACATGCAATTTTTGCAACTGTCGATCAGGGCCGCGCCATCGCGCGCTTCAGCCGATGGAACAGCGGTCCGCGCGCCGGGGCTTTAACGGTTCGCCCGGTTGCGCGACACTTGCACCGGGCAGCCGGGCGCGGGGCTCGGGCAAGGAGAGAGAGACGATGCGCGTGATGGTGTTGGTCAAGGCGACCGAAGACAGCGAATCCGGCCTCCTGCCGACCAGGGCGGCGATGGAGGACATGGACAGGTTCAACCAGGCTCTGGTCGAGGCCGAAATCCTGCAGCCGGGCGGCGGCTATGGCCTGAAGCCGTCGGCGCAGGGAAAACGCATCGCCTTCGATGGGGCCAGCCGCACGGTCATTGACGGGCCATTTGCGCAGCCGGAGGAACTGGTCGCCGGTTTCTGGCTGTGGACCGTCAAGGACATGGCGGAGGCGGTGGCGTGGGTAAAGCGCTGCCCCAATCCGATGCCGGGGCCAAGCGAGATCGAAATTCGCCCGCTCTATGAGGAAGAGGATTTCGTGTAACGCGCGATTGCGCCGTCCCCACTATTTGATCGGCTGTTTTTCCAGTTTCCGCGCCAGCGTGCGGCGGTGCATCCCCAATTGCCGTGCGGTTTCGGAAATGTTGAAGTTGTTCTCCGCCAGCGTCTGGTTGATCCGCTCCCATTCGAGCGTCTTGATCGAGGTCGGGCGGTTGCCGAGCGGCGTGGCAACGTCACCGCCACCGCCCTCGGCCTTGGCGAAGGCGGCTTCGATGTCGTCGGTGTCGGACGGCTTGGGCAGGTAATTGCTGGCCCCGAGCTTGATCGCCTCCACTGCGGTGGCGATGCTGGCATAGCCGGTCAGCACCACGATCCGGGTGCGTGCATCCTGCGCGTGGATCGCCTGAACGCAGACCAGACCCGACGTGGCACCGAGTTTCAGATCCACCACCGCATAATCGGGGGTGCGCTTGGCGAGCACCGCTTCGACACCGGCCTGATCGGAGGCCAATTCAACGGTATAGCCACGCCGTTCGAACGAGCGTCCCAGCGTCTTGGCGAGCGCCGCGTCATCCTCGACGATCAACAGGTGCTTCTCGGTCATCGCTCGCCCCATTCCAGCGCCGACAGCGGCAGCGTGATCGTCACCGTGGCACCGCCCTCCGCCCGATTGCGGGCGTCGACCGTGCCGCCGAGCTTGCGCATGGCGTTGACCACGAGAAACAGGCCGAGTCCACTGCCGAGCCGTTCGCGCGTGGAATGATAGGGTTTGCCGAGATTGGCGAGCATTTCGGGGGTGAAGCCGGGGCCGGTATCGCGCACCGAAAGCACCAGCGAAGCTCCATCGCGGCTTACGTCGAGCGCGATGGGCTGGCCCGACGCTTCGGCGGCATTGTCGAGCACGTTCCAGATTACCTGCTTCACCGCAGTATCGGCGACGATCGCCATGTCCGCGCCGAAGCGATTGTCATAGACGATCGCTTCCGGCGAATGCTGCACGCGCCATTCGGCGACCACTTCGTCGAAAAAGCGCTTCACGCTGGTGATCGTCGGGTTCTCGCCGCGCGCTTCGCCCGCCGCCAGCAGGATGCCGGTGACGATCGCCTTGCACCGCGCCAGCGCAACCTGCATCTCGCCGATTTCCTCGGCGAAGCTTTCCTGCGCCATCAGTGCCGGGGCGTGACGCCAGTCGTTGACGATCACCGAGAGCGAGGCGAGCGGAGTTCCGAGTTCATGCGCGGCACCGGTCGCGAGCAGGCCCATGCGCACGATATGGTCCTCCTCCGCCGCCTGCTGGCGCATCGTCGCGAGGCGGGCGTCGCGCGCGCGCAAATTGCTGTTGATGCGCGTGACGAAGGCAACCAGCAGCACCGCCACCAGCCCGAAGCAGATCAGCGTGCCGATCATATACAGATCGCCCCAGTCGGTTATGAAGCGCGGCGGCAGCGCCAGCGGGACATGCACTTCGGCCAGCAGGACAAAGGCGGCGCTGGTGATCGCCACCAGTACCCAGCTCGACCAGGCCTCCAGCAGCACCGCGCCCATCACCACCTGCAGCAGATAGAGCGAGATGAACGGGTTGGTCGCACCCCCGCTCTGGTACAGCAGCGCGGTCAAGGCCGCGACATCGAGCAGCAGGCTGGCGAACAGCGCGCTGTTGGAATTGGTCACGCGGCGCGACAATTGTGCCATGCTGACCAGGTTCAGCACGACCAGCGCCGCGACCACCGACAGCATCGGAAGCAGCGGGAGCGGAACGCCCATGCCAAAGCGCACGATCAGGATCGTGGCGCATTGCCCGCACACCGCGAGCCAGCGCAGGTTGACAAGCTGACGCATATTGTCGCGTTCGGTGGTATCGACAGGGGCGGGAATACTCATCCGCGGCGGACGGGACGGAGCAGCAGCGCCGCCGCACCCGCCACCATCGCAGCGAGCGCGAACCATGTCAGCGCATAGACCAGATGGTTGTTGGTGAAATGCACGACCGTCAGGCCTCCCACCGGGGCTGTGGCGGCCGGCCCGGCATCGGCATCGATGAAATAGGGCGCGACATGGTCGAGCCCGCGCGCCGCAGAAATGGCCGAAACGTCGCGCGAATACCAGCGGTTCGTCGCAGCATCATTATAGCGCAGGAACGCGCCCTTCGGTTCCGTCAGCCGCAAAAGCCCGGTGACGGTGGTGGCACCGCCGGGCGGGACCGGGTCGCGCGAGGGCACGAAGCCGCGATTGACGAGAACGGTAAAGCCGCGCTCGGTGACGAGCGGGGTCATCACCCAGAAGCCGGGGCCGCGTTCGGTGACGGCCTGCACCAGTGTCGCGCGATCGTCGCGGAAGCGGCCGGTGACGGTGACGTGACGGTAGCCGTCGCTCGCATCGGTTATGCCGGGCCAGCGGTTGGGGCCGGGGGCGGGGACGGCGGGGGCATGGATGCGCTGTTCGACGCGCGCGATCAGCGCCAGTTTCCAGCTGCGGCGCTCGATTTGCCAGATGCCGAGCGCGATCAGGGCAGCGCAGAGCGCCCCCGCGACGATCAGCAGAAACGCGATCGTCGCAGGGGAACGTCTCATTGCTGGCTCATGGTCTCGGTAACAGCGGCTGGGGCCGGCATCATGTTGGCGTTCATATGGTACATCACCCAGATCGATCCGGCGAGCGTGATGACGATCACGATGACGGTGAACAGCAAGGCGAGGAACGACCAGCCGCCCTCTGCCGTCGTGGTCATGTGCAGGAAGAACACCATGTGCACGACGACCTGGATCGCCGCCATCGCCAGCACGATGACCGCCGTGGTGGTGGTATCGAGCGTGCCGGTCATGACGAGCGCGAAGGGAATCGCGGTCAGGATTACCGACAGGATGAAGCCGATCATATAGCCGCGCAGCGAACCGTGCGGGGCCTCGCCGTGTGCGTGATCGTCATGGCCATGATCGTGGCCATGGGCCGAATTGTGCAGCGTATCGGCGCTCATCCGAGCACTCCCATGAGATAGACGATGGTGAAGACGCCGATCCAGATGACGTCGAGGAAATGCCAGAACATGCTGAGGCACATCAGGCGACGGCGGTTGGCCTGGCCGAGGCCGTGCATGCCGATCTGCGTGACCAGCGTGACCAGCCAGATCAGGCCGACGGTGACGTGCAGACCGTGCGTGCCGACCAGCGTGAAGAAGGACGACAGGAACGCGCTGCGCCACGGGCCCGCACCTTCATGGATCAGGTTCGAGAATTCGTAGAGCTCGATGCACAGGAAGGCGAGGCCGAACAGGCCGGTGACGATCAGCCAGCCCTGCACCGCGCGGACGCTGGCACCGGGGCGTTCCATCGTCAGCATGGCAAAGCCATAGGTCAGCGACGAGAACAGCAGCATCGCGGTGTTGAGCGCGACCAGCGGCAGTTCGAACAACTGCTTGGGCCCTTCGCCGCCGCCATAGCTATGGCCGAGCACGGCATAGCAGGCGAACAGGATGGCGAAGATGAGGCAGTCGCTCATCAGGTACATCCAGAAGCCCAGCATCGTGCTGCTGCCCTCGGGATGATGATGCTCTTCCACTTCGTAGAACAGCGGGGTCTCGCCGTTGGCGGTCGCTTCGAAGGTCTGCGCGCTCATGCCGAAACTCCTTCGCTGGCGAGAAGGCGGGTGCGTTCATCCTCGGTGCGGATCACATCCTCGACCGGGATGTAGAAATCGCGCTTGTAGTTGAACGAGTGGCCGATCGCGACGGCGAAGATGCCGACCAGCGATACCACCGCCAGCCACCACATGTACCAGATCATGCCGAAGCCGAAGGCGACGCTCAGGCCCGCCAGGATGACACCGGTGCCGGTGTTCTTGGGCATGTGGATCTTGCGGAAGCCGGTGGTCGGGCGGACATAGCCGCGCCGCTTCATGTCCCACCACGCATCATTGTCATAGACGACGGGCGTGAAGGCGAAGTTGTAGTCCGGCGGCGGCGACGAGGTCGACCATTCGAGCGTGCGGCCATCCCAGGGATCGCCGGTCACGTCGCGCAGTGCCTCGCGGTTGCGGAAGCTGACGTAGAACTGGACGAACATCGCGCCCGTTCCAGCCAGGATCAGCAGCGCGCCGAAGCCCGCGACCAGGAAGTAAGGCTGCAGCGAGGCATCGTCGAACTGGCTGAGGCGACGCGTCACGCCCATCAGGCCGAGCGCATAGACTGGCGCGAAGGCGAACCAGAAGCCCAGCACCCACAGCCAGAACTGGCGCTTGCCCCAGACGCGGTCGAGCTTGAAACCGAACGCCTTGGGCCACCAGTAATTGATGCCCGCGAACATCCCGAACACCACGCCACCGATGATGACGTTGTGGAAGTGGGCGACGAGGAACAGCGAGTTGTGCAGCACGAAATCGGCCGGGGGCACGGCGAGCAGAACGCCGGTCATGCCGCCGATGACGAAGGTGAGCATGAACGCGACCGTCCACATCATCGGCAGCTCATAGCGGATGCGGCCGTGATACATGGTGAACAGCCAGTTGAAGATCTTCGCGCCCGTCGGGATCGAGATGATCATCGTGGTGATCGCGAAGAATGAGTTGACGCTGGCACCGGAGCCCATCGTGAAGAAGTGGTGCAGCCAGACGAGATAGGCGAGGATCGTGATGACGATCGTCGCATAGACCATCGAGGTATAGCCGAACAGGCGCTTGCTGGCGAAGGTGGCGACCACTTCCGAGAACACGCCGAAAGCGGGCAGGATGAGGATGTACACCTCCGGGTGGCCCCAGATCCAGATGAGGTTGACGTACATCATCGGGTTGCCGCCGAGGCCGTTCGTGAAGAACTGCATGCCGACATAGCGGTCGAGCGACAGCAGTGCGAGCACGGCGGTCAGCACCGGGAAAGCGGCGACGATCAGGGTGTTGGTGCACAGCGACGTCCACACGAACACCGGCATCTTCATCAGCGTCATGCCCGGCGCGCGCATCTTGACGATGGTCGCGATCAGGTTGACGCCCGACAGCAGCGTGCCGACACCGGCAATCTGCAAGCCCCAGATATAATAATCGACCCCCACGTCCGGGCTGGCGGCGATGCCCGACAGCGGCGGCATGGCGAGCCAGCCAGTGCGGGCATAGTTGCCGACGAACAGCGAGATCATGGTGATCACCGCGCCCGCCGTCGTCATCCAGAAGCTGAAATTGTTGAGATAGGGGAAGGACACGTCGCGCGCGCCGATCTGCAGCGGCACGACGAAGTTCATCAGGCCCGCCACCAGCGGCATCGCCACGAAGAAGATCATGATCACGCCGTGCGCGGTGAAGATCTGGTTGTAATGGTCGGGCGGCAGGTAGCCGGGGTTGCCGTTAAAGGCCATCGCCTGCTGCGCGCGCATCATCAGCGCGTCGGAGAAGCCGCGCACGAACATCACCAATCCGAGGATGATGTACATGATGCCGATCTTCTTGTGGTCGACGCTGGTGAACCAGTCGCGCCACAACATGCCCCATGCCTTGTAATAGGTGATGACCGCGAGCAGCGCGAGGCCACCGACAGCGGTCCCGGCAAAGGCGACGAGCACGGGAATTTCATGCAGCGGCAACGCATCGAGCGTCAGGCGGCCGAAGATCGGGCTGATCGACGGCGACGAAAGGGGAAGGGGGGACGTCATGTCAGAAAGTCCTTCGGTCGCCGACGGTCGCCGGGACGTCTGTTGCGCGGGTGCCGGGCATTGGCAGCCCTGCACCGGTCAGGCGTGCGCCAGGTTGCGTGGTGGCGGGGATCGGAGCCGATGCCGCCATTGGCATCGCCATCGTCTGGGTGGGGCGGCCAGCGGCGACATGGGCGTGATGTTCACCGGCATCGGCCTGCATCATCGCGCTCATGCAGGTCTCGCCCGGCGCGACGCAGCGATTGGCGGCGGCGTCGAACAGGCCCGGGGTGACGCTGGCGAAGCGCATGACCGGCGTATTGGCGCTGGGCTTGGCCAGACCGAGATACCCCTGTCGATCGAGCTTGCCGCCGCCTGCACGGACGCGCGCGACCCATTGGTCAAACGCACCTTCCGACACCGCATGGAAGCGGAAATGCATGCCCGAAAAGCCGTCGCCGCTGAAATTGGACGAGAAGCCCGCATAATTGCCGGGATGGTTGATGACCGCGTTCAGCTTGGTCGTCATGCCGGGCATCGCGTAGATCTGGCCGACCAGCGCCGGAATATAGAAGGCGTTCATCACGTTGGAGGCGGTGAGATCGAACTGGAGCGGCCGATCGACCGGCGCGGCCAGCTCGTTGACGGTGGCGATGCCGTAATCGGGGTAGATGAACAGCCACTTCCAATCGAGCGCGACAACCTGAACCCGCACCGGCTTGGCCGTGGCAGCGACGGCGCGACCCGCATCGAGGCGACCGATCGGACGATAGGGATCGAGCAGATGCGTGCTGGTCCAGGTCACCGCGCCCAGGCAGATGATGATCAGCAGTGGGGCCGCCCAGATCACCAGTTCCAGCGCGGTGGAATGGTGCCACTCCGGCGAATAGGGCGCGTCCTTATTGGTTGCGCGATAGCGCCAGGCGAACAACGCGATCAGCGCCATCACCGGAACGATGATGAGCAACATCAGCACCGTCGAGAAAATCACGAGGTTGCCTTGCTGCACTGCAAGATCGCCCGCCGGGTCCAGCACGACGGCGCTGCACCCACCGAGCAAGGCAGGCGCGAGCAGCGCCAAGGGGCGGAGTAAGGGGGTTCGGGTCATGCGGGCGCAGATACGCGGGGGACAGGGGGCCTCCCATTGGACACTTTGTCCAATCCCCGCTGCAGTGCAGCACGCTTAGAGGGGGCGTTCGGCGATCATGCCGGGAGTTCGAACACCGATGACTGCAGCCACCACGCCAACCTCGCGCGCGATCGAAGCCGATGCCGGCCGAATCAATGCCGAGCACGGCGAAATCACCTCGGGCGAGATTGCGATTGGCGTCGTCATTGGCCGCACGTCGGAGTTTTTCGACTTCTTCGTCTATGCGATCGCCTCGGTGCTGGTGTTTCCGACGCTGGTCTTCCCCTATGTCGACCGTCTGACGGGGACGCTCTATTCCTTCGCGCTGTTCGCGCTCGCCTTTGTGGCACGCCCGATCGGGTCGTTCCTGTTCCTCGCGATCGACCGCGCCTTTGGGCGCGGCACGAAGCTGACCATCGCCTTGTTCCTGCTCGGCGGGTCGACCGTGGCGATCGGCTTCCTGCCCGGCTACGCGCAGGTCGGCGTTTATGCCGCGATCCTGCTCGGCCTGTTCCGCATCGGCCAGGGCGTTGCGCTCGGCGGCGCGTGGGACGGTTTGCCCTCGCTGCTGGCGCTCAACGTGCCAGAGAATCGGCGTGGCTGGTATGCGATGATCCCGCAGCTTGGCGCGCCGCTGGGCCTTATGGTGGCGGCGGCGCTGTTTGCCTATCTGACAAGCAGCCTGTCGGCGGCGGACTTCCTCGACTGGGGCTGGCGTTATCCGTTCTTCGTCGCGTTCGCGATCAACGTCGTGGCGCTGTTCGCGCGGCTGCGTATCGTCAGCACCGCTGCCTATCAGGAAATGTTCGAAAGCCGCGCGCTGCAACCGGCTCCGGTGCTGGAAACGGTGCGCGGGCAGGGGCGCACGATCGTGATCGGCGCGTTCGCGCCGCTGGCGAGCTTCGCGCTGTTCCACATGGTCTCGGTATTCCCGTTGTCCTGGGTGTTCCTCTACACCAGCGGCGGCCCCGAGCGCTTCCTGGTAATCGAAGTGCTGGGCGGCATGATCGGCGTGCTTGCGATCGTCGCCTCAGGCTATCTGGCGGATCGGTTCGGGCGGCGCTCGCTGCTCGGGGCATCTGCGGTGGCGATCGCGGTGTTCTCCGGGTTCGCGCCGCAATTGCTGGGCGCGGGCGAGATTGGCGAAGTGCTGTTCATGGCGCTCGGCTTCGTCTTGCTCGGCGTGTCGTTTGGCCAATCGTCGGGCGCAGTGGCAGCCAATTTCTCGGGCGATTTCAGATACACTGGCGCTGCGTTGACGTCGGATCTGGCGTGGCTGGTCGGTGCCGGTTTTGCGCCGCTGGTCGGCCTGTTCCTGTCGTCGCACTTCGGGCTGGCAGCAGCCGGTGGCTATCTGCTGTCGGGCGCACTCGCGACGCTGGCGGCCTTGTGGTTGAACAAGGAACTGGCGGGTCGGGCCTGAGCTCCGGTCCGGGCGTCGCCCGGAGCACCCCGACATTCTTAAGCGCCACTTCCGTTACCCGGAACGCGAACCGTCTTATAATAGAACAGAATCGCTTCGAGGGAAATACCGGGTTTCCAACCTAAGGGGTTGCCCTCAATTCGGTCGATCGCTCGCCCTTGCTAGATCGTGATCGTTCGCTGCGGGTTCGTGGCGATCGCGTTCGGGGGGAGAAGTACGCGTGGATCTGAGCGACCATCAAGCCATGTCAACCTATAGCAATGCCGGTGTCAGCCAGGGGCATCGATACCGCATCAGCATTGCCGTCGATGTGATCAATGCCCGGGCTTTGTGGAACGCGGCCTTGAGCCGAGGCCTGATGGCTCCGGGCGCGACGTTCGAAGACGTGGTCGATACGATTGGCCCCTGTGACGATCCCGCGATCGCCGATTGTCTGGCGATGCTCGCCTTACCGGCCGATTTGAAGGGCTGCTCGGTCGAAGATTTCGCGATCGATCCTGCCTTGCCGCGCGGCGTGATCGAATCATCGCTTCCTTGGACAGGGCTGTCCGCAGCCCGCTAGATCTCACACAGCAAAAAACGCGCTCAGCCATAAGCACGTTTTTCATTTTCAACAAAATTTTTCAGATAACTGTACCAAACGGGTGAGATCTGCCGGAGTCATTGGGGGCTGACGCGGGCAGATCTCTCTTTTAATATAGTATATATTCAACCTTCTTCAAATATAATTTACAGCTTATTTTACTCAATTGGCTGTCGCCGCAACGCCGATCAATTTATCCGTGGTGTAGGCTGCGCCGTTTACCTTGAGGGTCAACGCGCCGTTTGCTGAGCTAACTTCCTGTACAGTGCCTTGCGCATGAATGGTAACCGGCACGGAATTGCCCGCCGCGTCGCTTGCCGTGAGCGCCAGGGTGTAGCTGCCTGCGGGGGCGGTCGATCCATCGGCGAGGGTGCCATCCCACGCCATTGTGCCTTGCGCGTTGGGCGTCATCGTACTGGTCATGACGACCTTTCCCGACGCATCGGTGATCGAAGACGTCAGCGTGGAAACGGGACGGGCCGCAGAATAGCTCCACGCCGCGGGCGTTCCGGCGGCCAGGCCGGCGACATCCGAATTGAGGGTCACACTGCGTCCGATCATGCCGGATGCCTGGGTCAGGCCCTGGTTGCTCAGGTTGCTGAGAATCGAGTTCAGCGTCGTGTTCTGCTGCACCGATTGCTCGACCTGCGAATATTGCACGAGCTGCTGGGTATATTGCGAGGTGTCCATCGGGCTCAGCGGGTCCTGATTCTGCATCTGCGTGGTGAGCAGCTTCAGGAACATGTTGAAGTCGGCTTTGATTCCCGTCGTCGGCGCGGCGGTGCTCGCCGTCGTAGCGGCGCTCGGGGTGGTGGTGCCAGTGGCGGTCGTCGTGGTCATCGCTGTGGTGCCTTATGCTAGAAAGTCGACACGTCCGCTGGTGCGCAGCGGCTGATAGGAATCGGGGATCGGAGTGGTCGGGGAATCGGTCGGTTGTCCGCGCTGCGAGAACGCGGCGAAGGGCGAGTGTTGGCGCGACCCCGCCGGTTGGCCATCGGCCCCGCGCCCCTGAAAGGTAAGGCTGCCCGAGTCCGAGCGGACCCCCGCCTGATCGAGCGCGCGCGACAGATCGGTGCTGTCCCGGCGGAGCAGGTCGAGCGCGGCGGGATTATCGGCGCGCAGCGTGGCGCGCAGGCTGCCGTCCTCAAACGCGATCTTGACCTCGATCCGGCCGAGGCTGGCGGGGCTGAGGTGCAGCGTCATCTCGTCCCCACCCGCGCCGATGCGATGCGCGATCGCGACGCCGGTCTCGCGACCGATCCGGCCCGGTTGGGCGGATATCAGGGTGCGGGGGCCGGTGGCGGCGATTGGGTTGCGGGCGGCTCCGGGCGCAGCGGTGACCATCGCCGCCGCAGCCGCGCTGGGGGCCATGCCTTGCGGAGCGTCGCCGTTGCGCACGGTTTGCGGCGCATCGGGGGCGAGCGCCGGAGGTGTCGGCTGCGTCGGGGTCGGGGCGCTGGCGGTCGCCGGGCTTTGTGGCGCGCCGAGCCCGGCATCGTTTGGCTGGACGATCGCGGAAATGTTCCCGTCCGGCGCGGCGGCGGCGGCGACCCCTGTTGGAGCGGGCCCGGTGGCGTTTTGCACGGTGGCTTGCGGCGCTGCCGGGGGCGCAAGCCCGCTGAGACTATCCGCCGCCATCGCTTGCGGATGTACCGAGGACAGTAGGGTGCCGTCGCGCGCAGGAGGCGTCTCCCCGTCGGCGTCGGCAGGATCACGTCGCGCGTGCACCGTCGGGCGGTCCGCTGGTGCGACGGGGCGTCTTGCGGGTAGCCCGGTCGCAGCGATTGCCTGCGGCTGAACGATCGCGGAATTACTCCCGTCCTGCGCGGTGGCGGTAGCTGCCGGAGCGGGGACTGCGGTGGCTTGTACAGTGGCTTGCGGCGCTGTCGGGGGCGCAATCCCGCTGAGACTATCCGCCGCCATCGCTTGTGGATGTACCGGGGACAGTAGGGTGCCGTCGCGTGCAGGCAGCGTCTCCGCGTTGACGTCGGCGGGATCGCGTCGCGCGTGCACCGGCGGGCCGTCCGCTGGTGTCGCGGCAGGTCCTGCGGGCGGCTCGACCGCAGCGACAGGCTGTGGCGATGTCTCGGCAACGGGCCCGGATGGTGGCGCTGCGGGCGCTGCTGGCGACGCCTCGACCGGAACGGGGGCAATCGGACGTTGCGCTGACGGCGGTGCGGTGTCCTGCGTCTTCGGCAATGTCGCTGATGCAGCGATGGCCGATTTCAGGTCCGTGTCCTGCGTGAACCGGCGCTGCGCTCCGTCGGTCTGCCCGCTGGACGCGGCCGAGGCGGCAGGAGGGGCAGTTACGGTCGGTGCGGCACTGGCAGCCGTCGACGATGCAAGCATCGCCGGTGCGGTGGCGGCCGGGATTGAGCCTTGCGTGGCCACATCAACGGGTGCCACCGGTACGGCGGATGCCTCCACACCTGCGACGGGGGCCGCTGGCACCGGCATTGGGTCGGGTAAAGCGGGCATGGCAGGCACGATTGTCGCTGCTAGGGGCACCGGTGCGGGAGCCGTTGCCATCTCCCGGTCCAGCGCCGCATCGTCCGCCACGCTGCCCTTGGCTTTGCTTGCCCGTGGGGGCGCAGCGGTTGCGTTGGTCGCTGGTGCGGAAGGTGTCCGCGCGTCGCCCGGCGCTGGTGTCGGTGCCTGTTGTAATGCGAGTGTCGCCTGCGCAACCATGCTCGGGGCGGCTGAGGGCATGGGGGCAGCGGTGCGCGCGAGGTCGATTGCGGGGCTCGCTTCGGCCATTGTTGGCCCAGGTGACGACCATGGTGTTGCGTCGGGAAGACGGACTTCCCCGCCGGATACGGCAGGTGCCGGTGCAGGCGTGGCGGTGCGCAGCGCGCGCGAAGCCGCTGCGGGGGCCGAAAGACCGGCGGGAGCGGTGACGACGGGCGGATTGACTTCCGGCGCGGCGGATGTGGCGACGCTCGTCGCGGCGGGGGCAGCCGCAACGTTCGAGGGAGCGGGATTCGCTGCGATCGTATCACGGGATGCGTTTGCCGGCACCGCCGCGGTGATGTCTGGCGCGTCCGGGATGGACAGGGGCGGTTCTGGTAGCGGCGCGGTGGCCACGACGCCGTCGGCAGCGCTCCCCGGCGAAGAGGGAAGCGCGGCCGTCGTCCCTGCCCGGACAGCGGGCAAAGCGTCGGGTCCGGGCCCGGCGACAAGAATATCGGATGCCGACGCACCGAAGGGTGGCGCTGCGGGCGCTGTAGACACACCGGCCGTCACCGGCGGTGCCGCGTCGGGCGTGGGCACGCCGATAGCCAGCGCGGCAGGAGCGGGGGGTACGGTCGCTTCCCCCTTTGCTACCGGCAGGATCGGAGCGGTGGTGGTGATGGTGCCCGGGGTTGGCGCACCGTCTGCGGTTAGCGCTGGCGCGCTGCCGATCGTGCCGGTTAGCGACAGCGCGGAAGTCGCCTGAGTTGCGGTGGGCTCGCCAGTGGTCAGTATCGTTGCGGGAGCACGACCGAGCATGGCCAGCGTAGCGAACGCCATTGCGTTGGTATCGCCGGTCATGGAGACCAGCGGCAGCGCTGGGACGGCGGATGCGACAGGTGGCGTGGCGAGCGAAATGACATCGCCCAGCGTTGCGGCAAAACCCTGCGCTACGACGTTGGGGCGACCGATCGCGCCGGGTAACCCGGCCATTCCGCTTCCAACGATCTGCATGCAGTCCCTTTCACGGCGAGCCCGTCCTACCATTATAGGCGGGTCGCAGCCGGACCGTGCTCAACTGACCGTGCCAAGCGCACGAATACGGGCGCGGGCATGAATTTCGTTCTGCGACAGCACCACAGTGGAGGGTCGCACCCGCTCGATGATCGAGCGGACGAAGGGGCGCACGCTCGGGTTGGTGAGCAGACACGGAATCTCGCCGCTCTCGGCCAGGCGATCATAGGTTTCGCGCACGGCCGATACGAAACCCTGCAGCGTTGAGGGGGCCATAGCGAGCTGGCGGTCGTCGCCGGTGCCGACGATGCTGTCGGCAAAGGCGGTGTCCCATTCGGGCGACAGCGTCACCACCGGAATGGCATTGTCGCGGGTTTGCGCCACCGAAATCTGCCGGGCGAGGCGCGAGCGGACATGTTCGGTCAGCATCGTCAGGTTGCTGGTCGAAGGGGATGCCTCGGCAATGCCTTCCAGAATGGTCGGGATGTCGCGGATCGAAATCCCTTCCGACAGCAAATTCTGCAGGATGCGCTGCACGCTCGACACCGAGACCTTGGACGGCACGATGTCGGCGACCAGCTTGGCCGCGTCCTTGTGGATGTCGCCGAGCAGCTTCTGCGTTTCGGTATAAGAGAGCAGATCGGCGATATTGTCCTTCACCAGTTCGGTCAGGTGCGTGGTGATGATGGTGCCGCAATCGACGACCGTCAGGCCGCGGAAGCCCGCTTCCTCGCGCAATTCGCGGTCGATCCACAAAGCAGGCAGGTTGAACACCGGCTCGCGCGTCGGCTCGCCGGGCAGGCCGGGCGCGCCGCCGCCGGGGTTGATCAGCAGCAATTTGTCGAGCCGTACCTCGCCACGCGCGGCTTCGCTCTCCTTGATGTAGATGACATATTCGCTCGCCCCGAGCGCCATATTGTCGATGATGCGCACAGCGGGCAGCACGAAGCCGTAATCGGTCGCCATCTGGCGGCGGAGCGCGCGCACCTGGTCGTCGAGGCGCGGTTCGCGCGTCGCATCGTTGATGATCGGCAGCAGCGCATAGCCGATTTCGATGCGCAGCGCATCGATCGCCAGCGTTTGCGCGATCGGCTCTTCGGCGATCTTGACCGTCGCGGCCTCGGTCGCTTCGGCCAGTCGCTCGGCATTGGCGGTGGCGATTGCCTTGCGGCTCATGCTCCAGGCAAGCCAGCCCGACAGACCGGCAAAACCGGCGAACGGCACGAAGGGCAGGCCCGGCATCAGCGCCAGCGCGCCCATCAGGAACGCGACCATGCCAAACGCCTTGGGGAAGCGGCCGAGCTGTTCGCCCAGCGCATTGCCGGTCTTGCCGCGCGCGCTGCCCTTGGACACCAGCATGCCCGCCGCAACCGACACGATCAGCGCCGGAATCTGGCTGACGAGGCCATCGCCCGCAGTCAGCACGGTATAGGTGCGGAACGCCTCTGCAACGGGCACGCCGTGTGAGAACACGCCAATGCCGAGCCCGACGATGATGTTGATTCCGGTGATCAGCAGGCTGGCGACGGCATCGCCCTTCACGAATTTCGAGGCACCGTCCATCGAGCCGTAAAAGCCGCTTTCGGCTTCGACTTCGGCGCGGCGTTCCTTGGCTTGCTCTTCCGAAATCATGCCCGCCGACAGATCGGCGTCGATCGCCATCTGCTTGCCGGGCATGGCGTCCAGGCTGAAGCGCGCCGCCACTTCGGCGATGCGGCCCGCACCCTTGGTGATGACGACGAAATTGATGACGATCAGGATCGCGAAGATGGTCAGGCCGATGATCGTTTCGCCGCCCATCAGGAATTCGCCGAACGCGCCGATCACGCCACCCGCCGCCTGCGGCCCTTCATGTCCGTGCCCCAGGATCAATCGGGTCGAGGCGAGGTTGAGGCCGAGCCGCAGCATCGTCGCGATCAGCAGGATCGTCGGGAAAGCCGAGAGTTGCAGCGGCTTTTCGATGAACAGCGACGTCATCAGGATCATCACCGACAAGGTGATCGACAAAGCGAGACCGATGTCGAGCAGCCATGCCGGGATCGGCAGGATGAGCATGCCGATGATCGCGATGACGCCGAATGCCAGCGCGAGATCGCGCCCGGCACCGATCCGTTCGAGCAGGCGGGTAATGGGCAGCGGCAGCACAGCGTTCACGGAGCGGGCGACACGGCGATACCGGCCTCAATGAAGGTCTTCAGCTTGTTGCGCATCGTCCGCACCGAAATGCCGAGGATGCCCGAGGCCGAGGTGCGGTTGCCGTGGCAGCGCTGCAGCGTCTGCAGGATCAGTTCGCGCTCGACCTCTTCGACCGTGCGGCCGACCAATCCTTCGATTTCGAGGCGGCCTTCGGTGGCGGCATGGTCCTGCGCGAGCTGCGACCCATCGACCAGGACGATGTCGCGCGCTTCGATCCTGGGCCCGCGCGCGATCAAGACCGCGCGATGGATAGCGTCTTCGAGTTCGCTGACATTGCCGGGCCAGCCATAGGCCTGCAATACCCCTTCCGCCGCTTCGCTGAGCGGGCGTGGGGACAGGCCGTCGGCGTCCGCGAGGCGGTGGGCAAAATGCCGTGCGAGCAGCGCGATATCGCCACGCCGCGCCCGCAGCGGCGGCATTTCGATCCGGGCGAGGCCGAGCCGCGCGAGCAGGTCGGCGCGGAATGCCCCCGCCGCGACGCGTTGCTGCAGGTCGATCGTGGAGGTCGCGAGAACGCGCGCCTGCACCGCCACCGCGTGGTTGCCACCGACGCGCCGGATGTGATGTTCCTGCAGCGCCGACAGCAAGCGCGCCTGCGTTCCCGGCGACAGGGCACCAACCTCGCGCAGCAGGATCGTGCCGCTGCCGGCCTTTTCGAAGCGGCCGATGCGCAGCCCGAGCGCTCCGGCAAAGGCACCTTCCTCATGCCCGAACAGTTCCGAATCGACGATTTCGGGCGCGACGCCTGCACATTCCACTACCAGGATCGGGCCGAGCCGCCCCGATGCCTCATGGATGGCGCGGGCCATCAAGCCCTTGCCCGTGCCGGTTTCGCCGACCAGCAGTACGGGCGACGCGCTTCGCGCCACCGCCAGCGCAAGGTTGCGCGCCCGCGCAAGATCGGGTGCGTCGCCGAGGATTTCGATCGACCCCCGTGTGACGACCGAGGCGATGGCCGCGGCGATCAGCGCGCGTTCGGGCGGCAAAGGCAGATAGTCGCGCGCGCCTGCGCGAATGGCCGCCACCGCTTGCTGCGCCGAGGCATTAATGCCGCACGCGATGACGGGGACGGCGAAGCGTTCGTCGCGCAGGTGCTGCAAGAAACCGCGAACGTCGGCATCGACGTCGATCATCACCAGGTCGCCGCCGTTCATCCGCAACAGCGCGATCGCCTGGGGGGCATCGTCCGCCATCGTCACGTCCGCCCCCGCCGCGCGTGCCAGATCGGCGGCGAGGCGAAATTCCGAGCCGGGGGCCCCGACGAGCAGCAATCGTACCGCCGGTGTCATACCCTTCATCGTTCGCCCCGCACGATTTCGGTCAGCGTCACGCCGAGCGAACCGTCGATCAGCACGACCTCGCCACGCGCGATCAGGCGGTTGTTGACGAAGATGTCGACCGGCTCCCCGACGCGACGGTCCAGTTCGACCACCGTGCCGACGACGAGTTGCAGCAATTTGCCCACCGGCATGCGCGACCGGCCGAGGACGGCCTGCACCTTGACCGGCACATCATAGACCGCTTCCAGCCCTTCGGCGGGGCTGCCGCCAGCCGCAGGGCGAATGGGCTCGTCGGCGAAATCGGCGATGAAAGGTTGTTCGGTCTGCGCCGGCGAGTCGATCGCAACCAGCGAGGGTTCGGAATCCATGGGCTGTTCCATCTTATGAGTTCATCCATTGCCGGATTACGGAGGCGGATTCGGGCGGGCTTTCGGCGATCGTCGTGCCGATGCGCTTGAGTGCCGAAAGTTTGATGCGGCCATCGACTTGGGCGAGCGCGATTTCCTGGTCGAGCAGATGCTGCTCGCCGCCGAGCGCGGCGATTTGCTGCATCGCGTCGGGGTCGCCATCGGCGGCGCGCGCGGCGAGCGCCAGGCGCTCGGGATCGCTGCCGAGTTGCGGCGTCTGCTCGGCCATTGCGACGGGTTCAGGTGCCGGTTTGGGGAGCAGCATGCGCAGGACGATGATGCCGACCACCGCGATCACCAGCAGTTCGATCAGCGAGAAGACCTTGTCCATCGGCAGCAGCGACAGCAACCCGCTCTTGTTTTCGGCCAGTGCGTCGCCGGCGGTGAAGGGCATGCTCTCGACGACGACGCTGTCACCGCGCTTGGTGTCGATTCCCGCCGCATTCTCGACGATGCGGGTCAGCCGCTGGATCTGCGCGGCGGGCAGGCCCTTGGGGCCGCCATCGACCATGACCGCGATCGACAAGCGCTTGATCTGGCCGGGGACGCGCACCGTCACCGTGTGCGTGCTGCTATTTTCATAGGTGGTGTCTTCGGAATTTTGCGTGCTGGCCGTCTTGCGCGAGGTGCCGCTTCCCGTAGCCGGGCTGGCCTGCGCATCGGGCAATTGCCCCGCAACCGAAGCTTGCGGCGTCGTTGCGTTATTCTCGGCATTCTGGTCGCCGGATTCGACCGTGGTCTGATGGCCGATGACCTGCTTGTCGGGGTCGAAGGCGGTGGTCTCCTCGCGCGTCTGGTCGCGGTCGATCAGCGCGGAAACCTCGGCGCGGACCTTGCCCATGCCGACGATCGGGGCGAGCAGCGATTCGATTTCGTCGCGCAATTTCGCTTCGGTGGCGGTCTGGCGCTCATCGGCTTCGGCTCCGCCCGCCGACCCGGCGTCACCGGCGCGGGCCAGCAGGGCTCCCGTCTGGTCGACCACCGACACCGCTTCGGGCGCGAGCTCGGGCACCGAGGAGGCGACCAGATAGCGGATCGAGGCGACCGCTTCGGTGGACAGCCGCCCCTTGGTCTTGACCGTGACGGCGGCGGTCGATTTGCGGCTTTCGGTCGCGAACATCGCGCGCTCGGGCATGACGATGTGGACGCGCGCCTTGGATACGCCGTCCAGGCTTTCGATCGATTTGCCCAATTCGCCTTCGATCGCGCGCGTCTCGTTCAGCTTCGCGCGCGAAGCGGACACGCCGAAGCTCTGTTCGTTGTCGAGCACGTCATAGCCGATCTTGCCGCCAAGATGATCGCCCGCCATCGCCATACGCAATTCCGCCAGCTTGTCCTGCGGCGCGAGGATCGAGGTGCCGTCGGCAGACAGCCGATAGTCGACGCCCTTTGCCTTCAGCTTCTCGGTGATCGATTGCGCGGCGGCAGGATCGAGATCGGTGAACAAAAAGCCCATCGAGGAGGTCGACCCGCCTCGTGTCGCCACGAACGCGAGCGCCGCCAATACCGCGAGCGCCACACCGGCCATTACGGCAAGCCGTCTTACGCCCAATTGCGAAAAGAGAGTGCGCGCTGCGTCCAAAGTGTGTCCCGATCCTGACCGTCGGGGCGAGCCCCCATGACTATCTTATAGGATGGAGACGGGCGGCAATTTCTGCCGGGCGGAAAAAATTGCCGTGTGGCGAGATCAGGCGCTGGGTAGTGGGGGCAGCAGCGGGGCGAGTTCGCTCTCCACGGCCGCCCGTCGCGCGGCCTTTTCGAGCAGCAAGCCGCCTTGCTCCCAATCGATCAAGGCGTCGCCGGGTGCCAGCGTGGCATCCGGTACGACGCCGACGTGGAGTTTGCGCCGGTCGGCGGCCTGACGCTGGGCGATGCGCTGCTCGACCGCCTCGACCAGATCGGGGTGGACGCGGACCTGCAACTCGGTGCCGCGCGCGACTTGTTGCAGCACGCGCCCGATTCCCTCGTCGATCAGCCCCGCAGGATCGCAGGCGAGCGCGCGGCCCGCAATCGCCTCCGCAGCCGCCAGCGCAACTTCGGTCGCGTCGGCAACGATGCGGCGCGTGGTATCGGCAAAGCGCGCGTCGAGCGCGTCGAGCGCGCCGTGCATCGCGTCGATGGCGCACAGCAACGCAGCGTCGCGTTCGGTGCGCGCCTGGGCAAGCCCCGCCTCGAAGGCATCCGCGCGCGCGATCGACAAGGCGCTTTCGTGATCGGCGTTGCGCGCGTCCAGTTCGGCACGCAGCGCCGCCTGATCGAGCATCGAATCGGGCATGTCGAACGGCGTCGGGCCCATCTCGGTAAAGACGCGGTCGAAGGCGAAGCGCTGGACGGTTTGAAAACTCATTTGCCTGTCTCCGTCACACGATCATCATATCGTCGCTCTTGGGATCGACGAGCGTGATTTCGCCGGCATCGGCCAGGGTCTTTGCGAGCCGCACGAGCGACGACTGGGCTTCCTCGCAATCGCGGGCGCGGACCGGGCCCATGCCGGCCATGTCCTCGCGCAGCAACTTGGCGGCGCGTTCGGTCATGGTGCTGAAGAACAGCTTCTTCATTTCCTCCGGGGCACCCTTCAGCGCCAGTGCCATTTCGCGCTTGTCGGCATTGCGCACGACCACGCCGATCGCGGCGGGCAACAGATTGCCCAGATCCTCGAACGTGAACATCAGGGCGCGAATGCGGATGGCGGATTCGGGCACGCGCTCGTCGAGCGCCGCCAGCATCTTTTCTTCGGTCGCGCGGTCGAGCGCGTTGAACATGTCGGCCATTGCCTCATGCGGATCGCGCTTGTTGGAGCGCGACAGATTGGCCATGAATTCGGTGCGCAGCGTCTGCTCGATTTCGAGGATGACTTCCTTCTGCACCGTCTCCATCCGCAACATGCGCATGATGACATCGACGGCGAATTCACTGGGCAATTCGGACAGCACGCGCGCGGCATGTTCGGAACGCAGCTTCGACAGGATCACCGCGACCGTCTGCGGATATTCGTGTCGTAGCCCCTGGGCGAGCACGGTTTCGCTGACATTCGACAGCTTGTCCCACATCGTCCGGCCAGAGGGCCCGCGAATATCCTCCATGATGTCCTTGACGCGCTCGCCGGGCAGGATGCCCGAGAGCAGCCGCTCGGTCGATTCGTAGGAGCCGTGCAGCGAGGCCATGCTGGCGACCTCGCCGCTGAAATGCACGAGCAGATATTCGACCACGACGGCGGGGATGCGGCCGAGGCCCGCGATCGTCGCCGACAGTTCCTTGATTTCGTCGACCGAAAGCTGTTCCCAGATCGGCGCACCGTGTTCTTTCCCGAGCGCGAGCATCAAGGCCGCAGCTCGCTGCTGACCGGTGAATCGCTTCATTTCAGGCGGTTCGCCCATCTGCGCCATCATGTTCACCAATTTTCCCCAGAAAATTCGCCGAAAGCACGGCCTTCGAGCGTCTCTCCCTGCTATTATAGGAAGAGTCTTATAGGGATGACGGAGATGTCGGCGGATTTATCGGGGAGCTTGATCGGGCTGAGCCTTATGACGGGCAGCAATTCGTTCGCGGATTTCAGCGCCTCCAACAGCAGCGCCCCCACGATCGAATCCAAAGCCGTGCGCGTCGCCAAGGCGCAGTTTACGACTGCGCCAACGACGCCGCCGTGGAAGGAAACGCCGACGACGCTACCGGTGTCGGCGCAAGTGTCCGCGATCAAGGCGATGACGACGATCATCGACAAGCCCGCGACGGGCCCGTCTGCGCTGCCGAGCGACGTGCAAACCAGCTTTACGACCTATAAGGCGCTCGATCGCTTGCGTCTGCTCGCCGAAACTGCGGCCGCGACCACCAGCAACGCCGCGCAGCGCGCGACGTTGCAGACGACCTTCGCCAAAGGCCTGACGGATTTGCAGAGCTTTTTGGCGCACGCCCCCAACGGGATCCTGGACCTCTCGCTCGCTCAGCCTGCGCGCAGCGCGACGAGCGTCGGAATTCCGTCCCCCGATGCGTACACGGTGAAGGGGCCGGAGGTGGCGGCAAGCCGGTCGGACGCGTTGCCGGGAATGACCGGGCAGGAGCAACTCAAGATCACGCTGTCCAAGCCTGGGGCGAGCGACACGCTGACGGTGGATTTGTCGCAGGGGCCGCAACCGCCGACGCTGGATTCGGTCTCGGATGCGCTCAACGCCGCGATTTCCGCGCTGCCGCGCCTCAATTCCGATGGCAGTCTGCAGCTGGACGAAAAGGGGATGCAGCAGCCAAAGTGGGTGGCGCACTTCACGCCCGAACGCGGGACCGAAAAATGGGGCCTGACGCTCAACGCGCCCAACGGGGCCGACCGGGTGACGATCGACCAGATCAACGCCAAGCCCGCGCTGCTCGTCGCGACCGGTGAGAGCGGGCCGGTCCCGCTCGCCGCCGGGCAGACGGCGGTTGCCGGTCAGCCGACCGCCACCACACCGACCGCGACGCAGATCTTCCGCTTCGCCGATCCTGCCGGTGCGATGGTGCAAAAGTCGGTGGCGACGCTGAGCGCGCTGGACCGTGTTGCCACCGAACAAGCAAAGATCGCCGGCAAGACGACCAGTTCGACGACAACCTTCAAGACCGATTACAATGGCAAGGCGGTGGCGACCACCACCAAGACCACCGCCGTCCAGGCCAATACCGATGCCGCAGCGATGGCGACCGATGCGCAGGGCAATACCTATGTGGTCGGCACGACGCGGGGCGATTTGGGGTCGGAACGCTCCAACGGTTCGGACACGCTGTTCCTGACCAAGCTCGACGGCGCGGGCAAAGTCGTGTGGGAACGGGGGCTTGGCGCGGCCGGGGCCTCCACCGGGGCGGCGGTTAGCGTTGCTGCCAATGGCGATGTCGTGGTGGCGGGCACCGTCACGGGCAGCCTCGACGGGGTGACGCATGATGGCGACATGTTCGTCGCGCGCTACAGCACGCTGGGCGATGAAGCGTTTACGACGGTCGTGGCGGGCACCGGCAATGATGTCGCCAAAGCGCTCGCTATCGGGAACGATGGTTCGGTCTTCGTCGGGGGCAAGAGCGCGACGGGGGGCGGCGACGCCTTTGTCGCGCGGATCGACTCGACGGGCCACGTTGCCGATCGTCGCGCGATCGATTCGGGTGGAAGCGAATCGATCACGGCGCTGGCGATCGGCAGCGACGGCAATGTGCTGGCGCTGATGAACAACAATGGCACCGCACAAGTGCGCAAACTCGACGCCGGTGCCTTGTCCAACGATCTGGCGACGCTTGATCTGGGCACGGCCGATGCGCGCGCGCTGGCGGTGGGCAGCGATGGCACGATTGCGGTCGGTGGTTCCGCGAGCGCGGCGCTTTCGGGCACACAGGTGAATGGAACGTCGGGCGGGCGCGATGGCTTTGTCGCGCGCATCGATGGTGCGCTGAGCAGCGCGGCGGTCACTTATGTCGGCAGCGCGCAGGACGACCAGGTCGACAGCGTCGCCTTTCTCGACGGTGCGATCTACGCCGGCGGTCGGACGTCCGGCACGATCGGTGCGGCGCGCTCGGGTACGGTGGATGGTTTCGTCAGCCGGATCGACGGTGCGACCGGCGCGATCGCCAGCACCACCCAATTCGGTCAAAGTGGGCAGACGACGCAGCCGGTGCGGCTGGCGGTGGCGGCGACCGGGGACAATAGCCTGGGGGCGATCGGCTTCGGCACGGGGACGATCAACCCCGAAGTCTCGGCCAAATTGGTGACCCAGACCGCGCTGCGCGTAGGCGACAGTTTTTCGATCAGCATCGATGGCGGCACGGCCAAGAAGATCACCATCACCGCCGACGACACGATGCAGACGCTGTCGGACCGGATCGGCAAGCTGACCGGCACCAAGGGCAGCACCAGCACCCCGCGGATCAGCGGCATGAAGAGCCTGCGCATCGATGCCGCCGCCGGTCATTCGATCGAACTCATTCCTGGCACCGGGGATCGCGATGCCCTGTCCAAGCTCGGGATCGCACCGCAGCGGATCGAGACGCCGGTGCCCGTGGCGGCGAATGCGCCGACCGTGCGGCCGGGCGGTGCCTATGGACTGGATCTCAGTACATCGCTGACCTTGGCGACCCCCGCAGACGCCAAGGCGGCATTGGGCAAGATCAAGTCGGCATTGTCGATGACGCAAACCGCGTATCGTTCGCTCTATTGGGACGATACCAAGGCGTCGATCGTCGACAACACGAAGAAGGCGGGCGGTGGCACGGTGAGTGCCTATCAACAGGCGCAACTGGCGGGTTACCAATCTGCCCTCGCGCGTTTGAGCTCGTCGACTTCGGACACGAGCAATAGCGGTTCCCTCGTATCCCTGTTCGGAGGCTAAGCCATGGCCGTTCCCGCGATCCTGTCGGGCATCCGCGCCGAAATGAAGCATCTGGCCGATCGCCAGCGGGTCATTTCGCAAAATATCGCCAATTCCGAAACGCCGGGCTTCAAGGCCCGCGATGTCGCGGCACCCAATTTTTCGGCGCTGCTGGCGGCGCAGGGCGGCGGCGCGGGCGGTGCACCGGGTATCGCCGTGCCCACCGTGCAATTGACCCCGAGCATGGCGGCGCTCGGCGCACGCGCGCCGATGGGCGCATCGTCGATCCTCGATACCGATGTGAGCGAGACCAAGCCCGACGGCAACAACGTCACGCTGGAAGATCAATTGCTGAAGATGGGGCAGATCCAGGCCGATTTCGCGGCAATGACCAACATCTATCGCAAACAGCTATCCATGCTGAAGACGGCGATCGGCCATGGCGGGTAAGGCGATGGCCTTATAGCGGCGGTGAATCCGCAGCCGGGGCCGCGCGGGCCACATGCACCGCCATCCCGGTGGCAGCGGCCGCTGCAACAAAGGCGTGGGGCGGCTGGGCCTCGGTCACCAGATCGGCAACATCGGCAAAGTCGGCCACTCGCGTCGTCCCCTTGCGCCCGAATTTGGTCGAATCCGCCAGAACGACGATCCGGCGCGCACGCTCGAGCAAGGCGCGCTTGAAGGTGGCCTCGTCGGGTTCGAAGTCGAGGAAGCCGCGCTCCGCATCAATCGCGCCCATGGAAAAAATCGTCAGATCGGGAACGAAGCCGCCACAATAAGCGATCGCCTCCGGCCCGAATGCGGCGCGATAATCGTGATTGATGACGCCGCCCGCGACGAACAGGCGCTGTTTCGGACGGCCGAGCACTTCGCTCGCAACGTCGATACTGTTGGTGATGATGGTGAGGTCCGGCACCCGCGCCAAGGCGCGAACCAGCCAGAAGCAGGTAGTGCCCGAATCGACCAGGAGGGTCATGCCGGGTTCGACCAGTTCTGCCGCAGCCTGCCCGATCTGCTGTTTGGCTTCGGCTTGTTCGCGAAAGCGCAAGCGATAGGGCGCTTCGAAATCGGCATCCGGTGTGCGCACGCCGCCATGCACCTTCAGCACGCGACCGGTTTGCTCCAACTGGCGGATATCGCGGCGGATCGTTTCTTCCGAACAGTCAAAGCGCGCGGCCAGCTCGGCGATCGACAGGCTGGAGCGCGCCTCGAGCAATTTTAGGATCGCTGCGATCCGCGAACTCTGGATGACGCGCAGCCCCGGAGCATCGTCGAGCGGTGAGAACGGTGTCTGCATGGCGCGATCATATCGCGGCTGTCACACAATGGAAACTCACATTTATCCACATAAAAACCGCCACAAAACCACAAAATGTCACATACTCGTCATGTCCGCGCTCTACCGGCCGGGTCGGGCAGCGCGACTTGGGGCTTTTCCCAGCCGCGCAGGGAGGGCACCACAAATGCGTAAAATGAGTACGGCGATTCTGGCGATCGCAACCGCGACGAGCGGCGTCTTTGCAACCAGCGCGATGGCGCAAACCGTGACCGACCCTGCCGCCGCCACGGACGCGGCCCCAGCCGATATTGTCGTCAACGGCTATATCCAGTCGCTTGCCAAAGCGCGCGCGTTGAAGCGCGATGCCACCATCGTCAAAGACGTGATCGTCGCGGAAGACATGGCGAAGTTCCCCGAACTCAACCTGGCCGAATCGATCCAGCGCCTGCCGGGCGTGGCGATCAACCGCGAGGCAGGCGAAGGCCGCCGCATCACGCTGCGCGGCCTTGGGCCGGACTATACCCGCGTCCAGCTCAACGGCATGGAAGTGCTCGGCAACGTCGATTCGGCGATGGACAGCCGCGGCCAGCGGTCGCGCGACCGCGCGTTCGACTTCAATATCTTCGCCTCCGAACTGTTCTCGCGCATCGAGGTCGAAAAGACCTATCAGGCGGCGCAGAATGAAGGGGGCATGGCCGGTACGGTCGGCCTGTTCACCGCCAAGCCGCTGGAATATAAGCAGGGCATTACCGGCGCGATCTCGGCCAAGCTCGGCACCAACAGCTACACCAAGGACGCGCAGCCGCGCATCGCCGCGATGATCGGCCAGAATTGGGGCGATACCTTCGGCGTGCTGGTCTCGGTAGCGTATTCGAAGCGCAAGACCGAGGAGCAGGGCTACAACACCTATTCGCCGACCCAGTTGAGCGCGAGCCAGATCTCCAGCTACCTCGGCAAGGGCCTCGATATCTCAGGGCTCTCGGCCGACCAGCAGACCAAGTTCAAGTCGGGCGATCTGGTGTTCGCCTCGGGCAACCGCCTGTCGGTGTGGGATGCGCAGCAGGAGCGGCTTGGCCTGACGCTCGCCACGCAGTGGCGTCCGGCGGACAACGTGCTGTTGACGCTCGATGCGCTGCATGGCGAATTCACCACGCACCGCGACGAATATCACCTCGCGACGCGGCCCAACAACACGTCGGGCTCGGTGATCTTCGATACGACCTCGAAGATCAATTCGATCCATTGGGACAGCAGCAACTTTGTCGATGCGATCAGCGTCGACAACGTCACCTATGCCAGCGAACACCGCCGCTCGCTCAACAAGAACCGCTTCAACCAGCTCGCGCTGACCGGCAAATGGGATGTGAATGACAGCCTCGGCTTCGACGGCCATGTCGGCTATGAGGATTCGAAATACACTACCCCGTATGACGACAAGCTGTACCTGCGCGCTTATGGCGGCATGACCACCACCTATGCGGCGGACGGCACCTCGGCGACCAACGTCTATCGTTGGAACACCACCGATGCGTCGAAATATGAGTTCAAGGAATTCTACTTCCGCGAATTCTGGAACAAGACCAGCCTGCGCGAAGCGACCGGCAACGGGCATCTAAAGCTGAGTGACATATTCACGCTGCGCGCGGGGGCGAGCTATCGCCGCTACAGCACGTCGGGCTCCGAAATCTACAATGACGGGCAGTTCCACCAGTTCACCGGCAGCCCCGTGACATCCTATGCCGACGTCTTCACGCAGAACGAGGCGGCAAGCTGGATCACCGGCAATTATGCGGCCGCATTTGCCAAATATAACGCCTCGCACACCACCGCCGGTGCAACCGACATCGAAAACACCTACACCGTCACCGAAACGACCAAGGCGACCTATGGCCAGCTCGACTGGGACGGCCATGTTGCGGGCATGCGGCTGCGCGGCAATGTCGGCGTTCGGGCGTATTTCACCGACGTCAACAGCAACGGCCTGATCACCAACAGCGATGACACGCCGATTGGCAGCAACGTTACCAAATCGAGCTATTCGGGCGTGCTCCCGGCACTCAACGCCATTTTGGAAGTCACGCCGAGCTTCCTGATCCGCGTGGCGGCTGCCAAGAACATCAACCGTCCCTCGCTCGGTTCGCTGGCGGCGGCGGGCAGCGCCAATGCCGATAGCGGCCAGATCACCGCAAGCGTCGGCAACCCGAACCTGAAACCATATAAGGACAATGCCTACGACCTGTCGGCCGAATGGTATTTCGGCAAGATCGGCCTGATTTCGGTGGGCGTGTTCCACAAGGACATCAGCAACCTGATCTCGAGCGAAACGCTGTTCAATGTGCCGTTCAGCGCGACGGGCCTGCCGGTCTCGACGCTACCCGGCGTAACGCCGACCACCATCGTCGCGGAATTTTCGCGGCCGGTGAACCTGAGCAAGGCCTATATCACCGGCTTCGAAGCGGCGGCGCAAACCAACTTCACTTTCCTTCCGGCCCCGTTCGACAAGTTCGGTATGTCGGCGAACGTGACGGTGATCGATTCGAACGCGCCGGTGAAGGGTGTGAAGACCCCGATCCCAGGCCTGTCCAAGACCAACGCCAATGGCACGCTCTATTACGAGACCAAGCGCTGGGGCATTCGCGGATCGGCGAACTATCGGTCGTCCTATCTGCGCAGCGCCTATGACGGTTCCAATCCGGCGAGCGAGGACGGTTTCGACGGCACGGTGTATGTCGACGCAGCGGCGTTCGTGAACCTTACCAGCAAACTGCGGCTGACGGTGGACGCAATCAACATCGCCAACACGACTGAGGTGCAGTATAACAGCATCTATCACCGCTTGCATAACGAGACTCAGAGTGGCCGTACCGTCTTTGCCGGTTTCACGCTGAAGTTCTGACGACCCCCTCCGGGCGGCGCGTCGAGCTTGTCGGCGCGCCGTCTCTTTGTGAATGGACGAACGCCCATGTCGCTGCCTCCCGCCGATCGCCGTGCCTTTCTGAAGACGCTGATGGCCGGTGGCGGCGCGGCGGCGGGAGGCATGTTCCCGTCGATCGCGCGCGCGCTCGCCATCCCCGCCAATCGCCGCACGGGGACGGTGATGGATGTCGAACATGTCGTGATCCTCACGCAGGAAAACCGCGCCTTCGACCATTATTTCGGCGCGATGCCGGGGGTGCGCGGTTTTGGCGATCGCTTTGCCATTCCGGTGCCCGATCTGGGCGAACGGCGCGGGGCGACGGTGTTCGTGCAGCCGAGCGAACATGCCGGGCCGCCCGACTGGATCGCGCCCTTCCACCTCGATACCAAGCGCGATTTCCGGCTGATGCGGCCGCTCGGCACGCCGCACGGTTTTCCCGACAGCCAGGCGGCGTGGGACAATGGCCGGATGGGCGGCTGGCCCAAGGCCAAGCACGACCATGCGATGGCCTATTTCACGCGCGAGGACATTCCGTTCCAATATGCACTGGCCGAGTCCTTCACGCTGTGCGACGCCTATCATTGCGCGCTGCATCTCAGCACCAATCCCAACCGGCTGTATGTGTGGACCGGCACCCACGATCCGCAGGCGCGCGGGCATGGCCCGGCGATCGACAACGGTTATGACGGGCTGGAAGATCCGCGCGGCCATGGCGGCTATGCCTGGACGACCTATCCCGAGCGGCTGCAGGCGGCGGGGATCAGCTTCCAAATCTATCAGCAGATGGAGGACAATTTCAGCGACAACCCGCTGATCGGCTTCCGCCGCTATCGCGATGCGCGCACCGCGACGTCGGGGCCGGACGCCGATTTGATCCGGCGCACGCTGACCACGCGTGGGCTCGATCTGCTCAAGGCTGATGTGCTGGCCGACAAACTTCCCCAGGTCTCGTGGATCATCGCGCCGACGGCGGCATCGGAACATCCCAGCGTCTCAACGCCCTTGCAGGGGGCGGATTATACCGCGCAGGTGCTCGATGCGCTGACCGCGAACCCCGAGGTGTGGGCCAAGACAGTGCTGCTGCTCAATTTCGATGAGAATGACGGGTTGTTCGACCATGTCCCGCCGCCCGCACCGCCCGCGCACGATCCGCGCGATCCGGCGCGCTTGCTGGGCGGCACGACGGTTGCCGCCGAGGACGAATATCACCGCCATTCGCAAGGCGAGGCCGATGCGGCGTATCTCGGCCGCCCTTATGGGCTCGGGCCGCGCGTGCCGATGTATGTCGTGTCGCCGTGGAGCCGCGGCGGCTATGTCGCGTCCGAAGTGTTCGATCACACCAGCGTCATTCGCTTCCTCGAAACGCGCTTCGGCGTGGCCGAACCCAATATCAGCGCCTGGCGGCGCGCGGTGTGCGGCGATTTGACCTCGTGTTTCGATTTCTCGCGCGCCGACGACCGGGCGTTTGCCAGCGCCTTGCCGCCAACGCGGGCGCTGTCCGAACGCGCGGCGACGCTCAAGGAGACGCGCCCGCTGCCACCCGCCGCGCTGACCGCGCCGGTGCAGGAAGCAGGCATCCGTCGCCGCCGCGCAACGCCCTATCGGCTCGATGCGACGCTGATGGCTGCGGCGGGGCAGGTGCCGGGGTTGCTGCTGTCCAACACCGGGCGCGAGCGCGCGGCGGTGTTCCATCTCTATCCGCTGACCGATCTTGCGGGCGGGCCGCGCCGCTATACCGTTGGCGCAGGGCAATCGCTTGCCGCCGAACTGCCGGTGGGCGCGGATGGGGCCTATGATGCGTTTCTGCTCGGGCCGGCCGGGTTTCACCGGCGCTTCACTGGGCGCAGCGCGGGCTTTGCGCCGATGCTCGAGGCGAAGGGAGTGCGGGTACGCAACCATGGTCACGCCGCACTGACGCTGACGGTGCGCGATCTCGCTTATGGCCAGCCGCCGCGCACGCTGGAGGTCGCTGCGCATGCCGAGAGCGTGGTGCCGATCGATCTGTCGGGCAGCCAAGGCTGGTACGATCTGCTCGTCACCAGCGCGACCGAGCAGGTACGCCTTGCCGGTCATCAGGAGAACGGCGGCGAATCCTTCAGCGATCCGGTCGCGCATGGCGCGGCACCGCTGGTCATCGCCTCGCCCAACCCGGCCGCGTGACGCGACCGGGGCTTCAATAATACGCGCGCGCCAGCACCTCCGCCTCGATCGCGCAAGCGGCGGGATCGACCTTGGGGGCGGTGGCGCGGGCGCGGGCGAGTTCGACGCGCGCCAGCTCGAGCTGCTGGCGGAACGATGCGGAGCCGTGCAGCACCGCCGAGGCGGCGGCCCCCGCTTGCCAGCCGCCCTCAACCGCGCTGGCCGAATGCGCGCCGCAAATCACGCGGCTTTCGCCCGCCTGACGACCCCGCGCGAGCAATTCGTTCGCCCGGTCGGGCGCGAGTTCGGCGAGCAATAATGCCTCCAGCCAGCCATTGGCGGCATGGCCCGAGGGATAATCGCCGCTGCGGGCGAGCGCGGCGGTGCGCGCCTGACACATGGGCGCATCATTGTCGGCATAGGGCCGGGCCCGCGCGTAATGGGTTTTGACGGGCTCGACGAGGAAGCCCGCGCCCGCCCGGTCGAAGAGACTCGCCAGGATCGGCACGTCGCTGGCCTTCAACGTCACGCCGAGCGCGCAGGCATAACGCGACAACGGGCCATTCTCGACATCGCGCTGCGCGATCCGCCAGCGCGGACTGCCCTGCAGGGCGCGCGTCGCCTGGAAGATCGCGCGGTCGGCAATATCGCGCGCCGATCCGGCGGCGGGCGGGGCGGACAGGATCCGCACGCCGTCCATGGGGTGCATCCAGGGATCGCCGATCGCGGCGACGGCGCTGCCCATTGCTGCAACCGCGACGAGGCCTGCGAGGAAAAGACGCTTAGACATCGAGCCGCATCTCCCCGATGGCGGGGTCGGTCCGGCCCGGTCGCCCGTTTTCGACCTTGCCCGCGAAGCGACGCAAAAACGCGGGATCGTCGGGCGAGCGTATCGTCAGATCATACCAGCGGTCGCTCGCCGCCAGATCCCAGCGGTCGCGCAGCGTTGCACCGGCGGGCACGGTGAAGGCACGGGTTCGCAGGGTCGACGCTGGATAGGCCGGGTCGAGCGTGATCGTATAGCGTAGTGGCACAGTAGCGGGGTTGGCGAGCGAGAGTTCGACCGCATCCTGGCTGGGCAATGCGAGCAAGCCGACCTCCGCCGTGCCCGCCAGCGTCCCGGCATAACGGCGCAGCAACCCGTCGGGGCCGATCACGCTCAGGTCGTAGCGGTCGGTGACGGTGCCGTCGTCATGCCACTGCGTGCTGGCATAGTGGTCGCCCGCGCCGATCGTATAGTGCCAGGGGCCGCCGCGATCGTGATTGTCGTGGACGGTCAGCACTGCACCGGTCGTGCCGCGGTTGACCAGGTCGAGGCGGAAGCGCCGATCCGCGTCGACCCGAGCGAGGATGTCGAGCCGATAGGGCAGGGCGCGGGCAGGGCGTTGCCCGGACATTTGCCGGGATGCGCTTTGCACCGCCGGAATCGCGGTGGCGCGCCCGGCCTGCGAACGCGCGATGCGCTGTTCGAAATCGGCGGTGCCGGGCAAGGCGAGGCTCGCCCAGTCGCGATTGGGTTGTGCGAAATCGAAGGCGGAGATGAGATCGCCACACACTGCGCGCCGCCACGGACCGATATTGGGCTCGGCCACGCCGAAGCGCGCCTCCAGAAAGCGCAGTACCGACGTGTGGTCGAACAGTTCGGAGCAGACGAAACCGCCCCGGCTCCACGGCGAGACGAGGAGTGCGGGCACGCGAATGCCCAGGCCGATCGGCTGCGCGCCCTGATTGTCGCCGCTGGCATAGTGTTTTGCTTCACCGGCGATCGACACCGTGCTGTGGCCCGGCAAGTCCCCCACCGGCGGGACGGGGGACGGCATATGGTCGTAAAAGCCGCCGCTCTCGTCATAATTGACGATGAACACCGTCTTGGCGAAGACTTCCGGATGGTCGACCAACGCGGCGATCAGTTCGGCGCAGAGATGTTCGCCGCGCGCGGGCACGGCGGTCGGATGTTCGGACAGGTCGGCGGCGGTGACGATCCACGACACCTGCGGCAAAGTCCCCGCCGCCAGATCGCGCCGGAAGCCCTCGACCAGTTGCTCCCCGTCCGAACGGGTGCGGTCGGCCCCGGTCTTGTGCTCGCTCACCCACGATCGACCGCGCCGATACAAAGCGGAATCGCGCGCGCAGGGGCGGAAGGCGGGAAACACCGACAGCGTGTTGTCGCCGAAATTGTCATATTCCTGATAGACCTTCCAGCTTACGCCCGCTTGTTCCAGCCGCTCGGCATAAGTGGTCCAGCGATAGGCATCGGGGCGCAGCGGCTGGTCGGTCGCCATGTCGGCGCTGGGCGTTTCGTCCTCGCCATAATTGTCCATTTCGGGATCGCCGCCGACCGTGCCACCGCCATTGCAGCCGGTGAACAAATGCAGCCGGTTGGGATAGGTCTGCGTCAGCGTCGAAGCGTGATAGGCGTCGCAAATCGTGAAAGCGTTGGCGAGCGCGTAATAGAAGGGCAGGTCGCCCGCGCCATAATGCAGCATCCGCTGGTGCAATTGCCGCGTCGCGCCCCAGCGATCGCACCGACCCCGGTTGAAGATGGTGAGATTGTGCTGATGGCCCTGTTCGGAGCCATCGACGCGGAACGACTGCGTCGTGGTCGAATCGCCGTGGAAGGGCAGCACGAAGCCATCGGGATGCTGCGCGCTCGGTTGCGCCCACACGCTGCCCCCGCCGGGGAGGCGCAGCGGGCGTGGATCGCCCAGCCCGCGCACGCCATTATAGCTGCCAAAATAATGATCGAACGACCGATTTTCCTGCATGAAGATCACGACATGCTCGACATCGCGGATCGTGCCGGTCGGGCTGTTGGCAGCGATCGCGGCGGCGCGCTCGATCAGACCCGGCAGCATCCCGGCTGCGCCCGCACCGGCCCCCGCCGCCATCTGCAGAAAGCGCCGTCTGGTCGCATCGTTCACAGGTATTCTCCGTCGATCCGGGGCGAATGTCGCCACCAGGTCATAAATCTGGTATAGTCCAGTTAAACGACAATCGTGCGACAGTCGCGCTTCGGATCGCCGCTTCTGCAAAGGAAAATGCCCATGCCCGCCGCCCTTATCGACCAGATTTACGCGCTGTTCGCCGAGTATGGCGACGATCGCTATGGCGAGGAGGTCGATCAGCTGCAGCACGTGCTGCAAGCGGCGCAGGCCGCGCGCGAGGATGGCGCGTCGGACACGCTGATCGCGGCGGCGCTGCTCCATGACATTGGTCAGTTCGTTGACGGGGCCGGGCTCGCTGCCGATCTGCACGGCGCGGACGCGCGGCACGAGGAGTTGGGTGCGGCGCTGCTCGCCACGGCCTTTCCGCCCGCAGTGTATGAGCCGGTGCGCCTGCACGTCGCCGCCAAGCGCTATCTCTGCGCGGTCGAGCCCAGCTATGAGGCGGGCTTGAGCGCTGCGTCGGCACTCAGTCTGCGCTTGCAAGGCGGGGCGTTCGATGCGGCGGGCATCGCGGCGTTTGAACAGGAACCGTATTTCGCCGATGCGGTGGCGCTGCGCCGCTATGATGATATCGGCAAGCAGCCCGATTGGCAGGTGCCCGATCTCGCCAGCTATCGTCCGCTGCTCGAACGGCTTGCGGTGCGTCCGCTGGCGTGATCCTCCGGCTTCGGCCATGATCGGGCCTATGCAGAAGGCAGCAGAAGCGGGGTCAGGTCCGCATTATCTCGCGCTACGCGATCGTCTGGTCGAGGAGATCGCCTGCGGCGCGCTGGGAGCGGGCGCGCGGTTGCCGTCCGAGCGGCGGCTTCAGCTTGGGTCGGGCGCGGCGCGCGGCACCGTGCGTGAAGCGCTGTTCCAACTGGAGGCGGAGGGGCTGATCTATCGTCGCGACCGCAGCGGCTGGTATGTCTCGCCGCCGCCTGTGGTCTATGACCCGACGCGCTGGGCGGGCTTCATGACCTATGTCGCCGAGCAAGGCCGCGTGCCGACGACCGAAACGCTGCACAAGCATACGGTGGCGGCAGCGGCGGTGGATGCGGCGGTGTTCGGCTGCGCGGTTGGCGCGCCGCTGTACGCGCTCGCCCGCCGCCGCGCGATCGACGGGCGGCCGGTACTGATCGAGCGGATCCTGGTCGATCCTGCGATCGCGCCCGGCCTGATCGATCACGATCTGGATGGGTCGCTAACGGCGGTGCTGACCGGGCGGTATGGCGTGCGGGTGGTGCGCAACCATGTCGAGATGCGACCGTGCGCGCTGATCAAGGACATCGCGCAGGCGCTGGGCGTCGCGTCGGGCACGCCGGGGCTGCTGGTGGTGCGCCGCAGTTACGATGCGGCGGATCGCATCGTGGAATATGACCACGAATATTGGCGGCACGAGGCAATCCGCGTCCTGGTCGAGGTGCGCACGCGCGATTAGCGCTTGGCGAGCGCATAGGCCTGGGTTCCGTGGGTGAGGACGCGATCCTCCGGCAAAAGCGTGGCCACGGGTATGTCCGGTGTACCGGCCAGCGCCTCGTAAAGCGGCGCGAAATCGGTCTCGACCGTCACGCGCAGCAGTTCGTCGAAGCTCGGGATCACGAAATAATTCTGCTGGAAATCGTCAATCCGGTAGTCGGTGCGCATCACGCGCTTGAGATCGAAGGCGATGCGGTTGGGGCTGGCATCGTCGAGCGCAAAGCGGCTTTCGGCAAAGCTGGAGACGATGCCCGCGCCATAGATGCGCAAACCCTCGGGCTCGGCGATCAGGCCGAATTCGACCGTATACCAGTAAAGCCGCCCGAGATATTTGAGCGCATCCAGGCCCTGCGCGCGCTGCCCGCCGCGCCCATAAGCCGCGAGATAATCGGCAAAGACCGGGTCGGCGAGCATCGGCACATGGCCGAACACGTCGTGGAACACATCGGGTTCCTGCAGATAATCGAGCTGGTCGGGGCGGCGGATGAAATTGCCCGCGACGAAGCGACGATTGGCCATGTGATCGAAAAACACGTCGTCGGGCACCAGCCCCGGCACCGCCACGACTTGCCAGCCGGTGAGCTTCATCAGCCGCTCCGATAGCTCCTCGAAATCGGGAATGCCGGGTTTGGACAGCTTCAGTACATCCAGCCCTCGTAAATAGGCGTCGGAGGCGCGGCCCGGCAGTAATTTGGCCTGGCGCGCGAACAACGTATCCCACACGCGGTGCTCCTCCTGGGTGAAGTGCGCCCAGTCTTGCGGGATCGTCCAATCATCCGCCGCGTTGGCTGGTGGGCGGTCGAGAACATGCGTTTCTTCGGTCATGACTTCAGGGTAGCACAGCCATAGCAGGGCAGGAAACGGGTTGCAGATGAAACGACTTTTCAGCGCGCTGTGCGACCGGAATCGGCGATGAAGCCACCATCGAAGCTGTTATGGGCGCTGGAGGTGCCGCGGGGTGCCTGGGGCCTTGCCTCGCTTGCGGGCGCGCGCACGATGCTGGCGCAGGCTCCGCGTGGTGACGGGCGAGCGGTGATGCTGCTGCCGGGGCTGTTCAACAGCGATGCTTCGGGGGTGTTCCTGCGGCGCTATCTGCGTAGGCTTGGCTATCGCGCCGAAGGCTGGGGGCTCGGGCGCAATCTCGGCGCGCGCACGATCGGGCCGGAGGGCGAGCGGCTGTTGGCACGGATCCGTGCGATGTATGACGAAACGGGCGCACCGGTGACGCTGATCGGGGTCAGCCTGGGCGGGATCATGGCGCGCTTCGCGGCACACCGTCTGCCCGGCATGGTGCGCGAGGTGGTGACGATCAGTTCGCCCTTCGCCGGCGACCCGCGTGCCACCAACGTGTGGCGCGCGTTCGAGTTGTTGACCGGGGAGCGCGTCGATGCCCCGCATGTCCGCGCGCAAAGCGCACTGGTGGCGGAGCCGTTGCCGGTGCCGAGCACCGCGATCTGGAGCCGCAGCGACGGGCTGGTCAACGGCATGATCTGCCATGATGCCGCCAGCCGCGCGATCGAAGTACGGAGCAGCCATGTCGGGGTGCAGGTGCGCCCGGCGGTGATGCTGGCGGTGGCGCGCGTGCTGGGCGGCGGGGCGACCTAACGCACCCGCCGCCATGTGCCGGTTTAGCGTTCGGCGTGGGGCCGGTATTGATCGCAATCGTCGCGATTTTGCGCGCGACATTCCTTATATTGCCGTTTCAGATCCCGTCCTTCGCGCGCTTCCTGCTTGCGCATCTTGCGGCCGTAATTGCGATCGGCTTCGGACTGACTCGTCGTCGTCCAGTCGACCGCCTTGCTGGTCGCGCGCACGGGCAGGGTGGCGACATTGACCACCGTCTTGGCTAGGCAACCGCCGCCAAGCAGCGGGAGCAGGGCGGCGACAGCGATCACGGATTTGCGCATTACTGGCCTTTCGCCTTGGCACGCCGAGCATTGCGCGCGTCCACGCCGATATACGCGAAGTCTGTGAAGAAACCATCGATGCCGAGATTGAGGAAGCGCGTGATTTCCTCGGCCAGCTTACCGCGCGCGACGGGGTCGGTGCCGATACGCAGCGATGGCGGCAGGAACATGTTTTCCGCGCGGAAGGTCCAGGGATGGAGCCGCAGCCCGACGGCATGGGCGTCCGCCACCAGCGTGGACGGGGCGGCATCGCCGCGCTGGATCATGTCCTTATTGGGGCCGATCCCGTACGCATAAGCCGCGACGGCCTTGAGCCCTTCGGGTGTCGCCATCGCGGCGTAGCTCGGTGCGGCGTTGTCGGCGGGGGCGCCGGTGGCGTCAATCAACTGGATCAGGCGCAGGCCGGTCATGCTGTGCAATTGCTTGAGGTTGTTGACCTCGAACGACTGGATGAACACCGGGTCGCTCGGCTTGGACCAGCCCGCCGCGTTCAACTGCGCGACGAGGCGGGCCTCCATCGGATGGCCGATGCTGGCGAAATAGGTCGGATGCTTGGTCTCGGGATAGATGCCGACGACGCGGCCACCGACCGAATGTTTCTTGGCGAGCGCGATCACCTCCGCCAGCGTCGGCACGTCGAACTGGCCGTCATATTTGGCGTTGTCGGGGCGAACCTTGGGCAACCGCTCGATCGCGCGCAGCGTCTTCAACTCGGCGAGCGTGAAATCCTCGGTAAACCAGCCGATGTGGGTTTCGCCGTCGATCACCTTGGTGGTGCGGCGTGCGGCGAATTCGGGATGCTTGGCGACATCGGTGGTGCCGGTAATGTCGTTTTCATGGCGCGCGACGAACACGTCGTCCTTGGTCAGCACCAGATCGGGCTCGATGAAATCGGCACCTTGTTCGATCGCCAGCGTATAGGAGGCGATGGTATGTTCGGGACGCAGCCCGCTCGCGCCGCGATGCGCGATGACGATAGGGGAGGAAAGCGGCTTCACCGGCACAGTCTGCGCCATTGCGCCGCCCGATGCCAGCAGCAGCGCCGCCATACCGGCTATTCGCGTGCGCGCGATCCCTTTAAGAAGGGCGGGCGTGCGCCGATATACGGAAACCAAAGCGTTCATAATCGTTACCCCAAGCTCAACGGGAGGCGAGCCTCAATGCATTTCACCATCAATGGCGCGACCCATACGGTCGAGCCCGATATCCGTGCCTCACTGCTCGATGTGCTACGCGAACATCTCGGGCTGACGGGAACGAAGAAGGGCTGCGACCATGGCCAGTGCGGTGCGTGCACGGTGCTGGTCAACGGCCGACGGATCAATGCATGTCTCACTTTGGCGGTGATGCATCAGGATGATGACATTCTGACGATAGAAGGACTTGGCAGCGCAGAGGACCTGCATCCGCTGCAGGCCGCCTTCATCAAACATGACGGTTATCAATGCGGCTATTGCACGCCGGGGCAGATTTGTTCGGCGGTCGGGATGCTCGATGAGATGGCCAAGGGCTGGCCGAGCCATGTCAGTGCCGATCTGGAAACGGTCACGCTCGACGGGGCTGAGATTTCGGAGCGGATGAGCGGCAATCTGTGTCGCTGTTCGGCCTATCCCAATATCGTCGATGCCATTGCCGAAGTCGCGGGGGCGGAGCGCGCATGAAGACCTTCACCTACAGCCGCGCCGAGAGCCCCGAAGCTGCGGTCGCCGCCGGTGGCCGCTTCATTGCGGGCGGCACCAATTTGCTCGATCTGATGAAGCTGCAGATCGAAACGCCGGAGAAACTGGTCGACATCAGCCGGCTCGATCTCGCACGGGTCGAGCGGCGCGGCGATGGCGGGCTGACGATCGGGGCGTTGGTGCCCAATAGCGACCTTGCTGCGAACATGCAGGTGATCGCCGATTATCCGGTGCTGAGCCGCGCTTTGCTCGCTGGAGCCTCCGGGCAATTGCGCAACAAGGCCACGACCGGCGGCAATCTGCTCCAGCGCACGCGTTGCCCGTATTTCTATGATACCGCGATGGCGTGCAACAAGCGCGACCCCGGCGCGGGCTGTTCGGCGATGGACGGGTTCAACCGCAATCTCGCGATTCTCGGGACCAGCGAGCAGTGCATCGCCACCAACCCCAGCGACATGGCGGTGGCCTTGCGCGCGCTGGATGCGACGATCGTCACGCTCACCTCTGACGGTGACAAGCGCCGGATCGCGATCGGCGATTTCTATCGCTTGCCGGGGGATACGCCCGAAATCGAGACGGTGCTCCGGCCGGGCGAACTCATCACCCATGTCGAACTGCCCGTGCCGCCTGCCGGTGCGCAGGCCTATCGCAAGGTGCGCGACCGCGCGTCTTATGCCTTTGCCTTGGTGTCGGTGGCGGGGGTGGTTGCGGTTGTGGACGGGAAGATCGCCTCCGCCGCGCTGGCGTTTGGCGGGCTTGCGCCGATGCCGTGGCGCGACTCGGCGGTCGAGGCCGCGCTGGTCGGGCAAGCGCCGAGTGACGCCGTGTTTGCGGCTGCGGCGGATGCGCTGCTGGCCGACGCCAGGGGCCACGGCGCGAACGATTTCAAGATACCGCTCGCGCGCCGGACGCTGATCGCGACGCTGCGCACGCTGACAGGAGCAGGTGCATGAGCGACTTTACGATGGATGCCGATCATCCCGGCCTCGCAATGGATCGCGGCGTGCAAGGCGTGCTCGGTGCCGCGCTTGACCGCAGCGAAGGCGCGCTCAAGGTCAGCGGCGCGGCACATTATGGTTATGAGCATCTGGTCGAAGGCGAGGTGGCGTACGGCTATCTGATCACAGCGCCCGCCGCCAAGGGTAAGGTGACGGGCATCGATACCGATGCCGCGCGCGCGCTACCCGATGTGCTCGACATCATCGTCGATGATCCGCGCATCCCGCGCCAGGCGGCGGCGTTCGGCCCGGCTCATACAGGGAACGACGAGATCGACCATTGGGATCAGGTCGTCGGCGTTGCGGTGGCGACCAGTTTCGAGGCGGCGCGCGCGGCGGCGAAGGCGGTGCGCGTGCATGTCGCCATCGAACCCGGCCATTTCGACACGATGGCCGATATCGACAAAGCGAGCGGCCCGCCCAAGGATTCGCGGCTGCAGGACATTGCCAAGGGCGATATCGAAGCCGCCATGGCGCAGGCGGCGGTGACGATCGACCAAATCTATACCACGCCCAACCACGTCCATGCCGCGATGGAGCCGCACGCCTCGGTTGCGATCTGGAATGGCGATTCGCTGACGCTGCATTCCAGTCTGCAGATCCTCAAGGTCGCGCGGCAAGTGCTGGCCAAGTCGCTGGGCGTTGCCGACGAAAAGGTGCGAATCCTGTCACCCTATATTGGCGGTGGCTTCGGCGGAAAGATGCTGGGGCCGGATGCGGTGCTGGCGGCAATCGCCGCGCAGAAGCTCGGGCGTCCGGTCAAGATCGCGATGGCGCGCCGCCAATTGTTCCACAACGTGTATCGCCGCACCGACACCCATCAGCGCATCCGCCTCGCCGCGACCGAAGAGGGCAAGCTGCTGGCGGTCGGGCATGACAGTGTCATTAGCCAAGGTCCCGATGGCGGTTTCATGGAGCCGGTCGCTTTGGGGTCGATCTCGCTTTACGAGGCACCGGTCCGGCATTTCAGCCACAAGGTGGTCACGCTCGACATGGTGATGGCGGGCGCGGTGCGCGCGCCGGGCGAGGCGGTCGGCACGCTCGCTCTGGAAAGCGCGATGGACGAGATGGCCGAGGCGCTGGGCCGCGATCCGATCGACTTTCGCAAGCTGAACGAGCCGAAGGTCGATCCGATGACGGGTGCGCCCTTTTCGACGCGCGGGCTGGTCGCTTGTCTTGATCGCGGGGCGGAGGCCTTTGGCTGGGCCAAGCGTTCGGCGCAACCGGGGCAGGTGCGCGAAGGTGAATGGCTGATCGGCATGGGCGTGTCGGCAGCGGTGCGGATCAACCTGCTGGTCGATTCGGAAGCGCGCGTGACGCTGTCGCCCGATGGCCGCGCGCGGATCGAAACCGACATGACCGATATCGGCACTGGCAGCTACACGATCCTCGCGCAGATTGCGGGCGAGGCGCTGGGGCTGCCGATGGAGCAGATCGACGTGATCCTGGGCGATACCGATTTGCCGCCGGGCGCGGGCTCGGGCGGGTCGTTCGGTGCGGCGAGCGCGGGGTCCTCGGTCGCGCTGGCGTGCGAGGACATCGTCGCGACGCTGGCCGAGCGGATGGGGGCCAAGGCGCAGGACATGACGTTGAAGGACGGTCATGCGGTCGCCGGCAACCGGCGCGTGCCGCTCGCCGAACTGGTTGGTGACGCGCCGCTGGTGGCGATGGGCAAGATTTCGCAAGGCTCCAATGCCCGCACCTTCAGCCAGGCGGCGCACGGTGCGCAATTCGCCGAAGTTGCGGTGAATGCCGTGACGGGCGAAGTGCGCGTGCGGCGCATGCTTGGCGTGTTCGAGGCCGGGCGAATCCTCAACGCGAAGCTGGCGCGCAGCCAGGCGATTGGCGGGATGATCTGGGGCATTGGCTATGCGCTGATGGAGGAAGCGGTGCTCGACCAGCGCCACGGCCAGTTCGTCAACCATGACCTGGGCGAATATCATGTGCCGAGCCATGCCGACGTGCCGCCGCTCGACGTGCTGTTCCTCGAAGAGATCGACACCCATGCCAATCCGATCGGGGTGAAGGGATTGGGCGAATTGTCGATTTCCGGCGCGGGCGCGGCGGTGACCAACGCGATCTACAATGCCTGCGGCGTGCGCGTACGCGACTTTCCGCTGACGCTCGACAAGATAGTGTCCGGTTTGCCGGAAATGTGACTCCTCCCCGGAACGGGGAGGATCAGGAGAAGATGATGGCCGATAACGATTCCGTGCTGAACGCCGCCGCGCAGTGGAAGGGCGCGCCGCTCGCGCTCGCCACGGTGGTATCGACCTGGGGATCGGCCCCGCGCCCGCGTGGCAGCCATATGATCGTCCATGCCGACGGGCGGTTTGAAGGCTCGGTGTCGGGCGGCTGTGTCGAGAGCGACATCTTGGCGACCGCCGCCGAGGTGATTGCGGGCGCGCCGTTCCAGCTCAAAAACTATGGCGTGGCCGATGCCGCCGCCTGGGAAGTCGGCCTGCCGTGCGGCGGCGAGATTTCCGTGCTGGTGCAGCCGGTATCGGCCGAAGGCTTCGACCCCGAACTGTTCGACCGCATTGCCGAGGCGCAGGCGAGCGGCGAGGCGTTGGCGGTGTCGACCGATCTTGCCAGCGGGCAAAGTTCGCTGCGCCCGCTGGAGGGCGCGGCGTTCGTCAATCGCTATGATCCGCCGCGGCGGCTGTTCATCGTCGGTGCGGTGCAGATCGCGCAGGCGCTGGCTGGTCTCGCGCGGCAATTGGGCATCCAGGTGACGATCATCGATCCGCGTGCGCGCTTCCTGACCGAGGAGCGTTTCCCCGGCGTCACGCTCGACGATCGCTGGCCCGACGAGGCGATCGAAGCGCTCGACCCGGGTCCGGCAAGCGCGGTGGTCACGCTCAGCCACGACACCAAGATCGACGATCCGGCGCTGGTTGCAGCACTTGCGCGGCCCACCGCCTATGTCGGCGCGCTCGGTTCGCGCCGCAGCCATGCCGCACGGCGGGAGCGTTTGGCGGCGGCGGGCGTTGCAGACACGGACATCGATCGCATCGATGCGCCGGTCGGGCTCGATATCGGCGCGATCGGCCCCGCCGAAATCGCGCTGTCGATCGCGGCGGCCATGGTAGGAGCGTTCAACCGGAAGGACTGAAGCGATGATCGCGGTCGAAGAGTGCGTGCTGATCCTGCTCGCGGCCGGGCGATCGCGCCGGTTCGGTGACGCGGACAAATTGCAGGAACCCTTTCTCGGCAAGCCGCTGGCCTATCATGTCGTCACTGCGCTGGAGGACGTGCCGTTCAAGGCGCGCTTCGTGGTATGTTCGGGCACCGAGCTCGATTTCGCCAGCCGGGGCTATGCCGTGCTCCACAATCACAATCCCGATGACGGCATGTCGGGATCGGTCAAGCTCGGCGTCGCGGCGGCGCGCGAGATTGGCTGCGCAGCGGTGGTGATCGCTCTGGCCGATATGCCGCGCGTGACCGCGACGCACATCCACCGCTTGCTCGAGGCGGCGAGCGGCCCGGATGCGGTGGTCGCGTCGAGTAACGGGGTTCACAGCAGCCCGCCCGCATTGTTCGGGGTCGATCAGTTCGATGCGCTGATGACGCTGAGCGGCGATGAAGGCGGTCGCGCAATGGTGCGGGCCGGGCGGCATGTGATCGCGCCCGAGGCCGAATTGCTCGATATCGACCGGCCCGAGGATCTCGAACGCTTGCGCGCGTTGCGTTGACTTAGCGCACGTAGCTCGCGCCGTTCACGTCGAGCACTGCGCCCGTCATCGATGGCGGCGCATCGAGTGCGAGGAAGCGGGCGACCTCGGCGACTTCCTCGGGGCTAGCCACGCGGCCGAGCGGAATGTCGGCGAGCAATTTGTCCCCGCCGCGACTCTCCAGATACTCTTCGGCCATGCCGGTCATGGTGAAGCCGGGACAGACCGCAAAGGCAAGAATGCCGTCCTTGGCATAGCCGCGCGCGATGCTCTTGGTCATCGCGACCATGCCCGCTTTGGACGCGGCATAATGCCAATGCTGCGGCGAATCGCCGCGATAGGCGGCGCGGCTGGCGATGTTGACGATCCGCCCACCGGTCCCACGGTCCTGCCAGTGCAGCACCGCGAGGCGGCACAATTCCGCGGCGGCGGTCAGGTTGATGCGCATTGTGCGCTCCCATTCCGCAACCCAGGCGGCATCGTCGCGCGTGATCGGATTGGCTTCGAACACCCCGGCATTGTTGATCAGCACGTCGATCCGCCCGCCATGCGCGGCGAGCGCCGCGTCCCACAGCGCGCGCGGTGCCGCCGGATCGGCAAAGTCGGCCGGGATGCCGCTTGCGGTCCCCTGTCCGATGACGGTGGCACCAGCCGCCTGTAGCGCCGTCAGCGTCGCGGCACCGATACCGCGCGAGGAACCGGTGAGGAGAATATGGGTCATGCGCCCGGTGTAGCGGGCGATCGCGGTCGCCGCCATATCGCTCGCTCGTGATGGCGCGCGGTCAGGCCGCGACGCTGGCCGAGAAGGTATCAGCGGCGCGCTTCAGGCCCCCAAGACGATCATCGACCTCGCCGAAATCGTGTTCGAGCGTTTCGATTTCCCCCGCAACGCTTTCGGTGTCCTCGCGGATCGCGGTGATCGTGTTAGACATCGAATCGGCGGCGAGCGCGGTTTCGTCGACGGCGGCGGTGATCGCGGTGACGGTCTGCGCCTGTGCCTCCATCGCGTAGCGGATGCGGTTGGCGCTTTCCTGCACCTCGGCCACGGTCGATTTGATCGAGGCGTTGGTCGCGACGGTCGAGCGCGTGGCCGACTGGATCGCGGCGATCTTGGCGGCGATGTCGTCGGTGGCGCGGGCGGTCTGGCTGGCGAGGCTCTTCACTTCCTGCGCAACGACGGCAAAGCCGCGCCCGGCATCGCCAGCGCGCGCGGCCTCGATCGTGGCGTTGAGCGCGAGGAGGTTGGTCTGCCCGGCAATGTCGCGAATGAGCCCGAGGATCGATTCGATCGACTTGGCATGGTCGCTGAGCGTCTCCGACATGCCGACCGCAGCCCCCGCCTGAGTCGAGGCGCGGGTCGCGATTTCGGCGGCGGCTTCGACCTCGGTGCGCGCATCCTCGATCGCGCGGATCAGCCCGGCGGCGGTCTGTGCGGCTTCGCGCATCGCCATCGCCGATTGCTCGGCCGCAGCCGCGACTTCGCTGGTCTTGCCCAGCATCCCGCGCGCCGATCGCGCAGCGCCCTGCGCCTGAATGCGGATGCGATTGCCGAGCGCGGCGGTGCCCTCGATCGATCCGGCGATGGTCGCGCTGAACGCGCTTGACCGCGTGCGGCGCTCGTCGCGGGCCCGCTCGGCATCGCGTGCGCCGAGATGCGATGCCATGACGTCGGCCTCAACCAGCCCAAGTCGCTGCACGCAATCCGCCAGCACCCGCAGCCGGGGGGACCCCATCCCGAGCTTCGCCTCGATCCGTTCGAGCGTACGGCTATGCGCGAAGCTCAACGAGGTCAGCAGCGCTGGCAACGGAATATTGGCCTTTTGCGAATCGGTGGCGTGGCGGATCGCCATGCGCATCCAATCGTCGTCCAGCGGCGCGGCATATTTGGCGCGGGTATATTTTGCGCTGTGCGCCACGCGCGCGGACAGATAGTCGGGCGTGAAGAACCCCCGGATATGCGCCGTTTGCGGCAGCGAGAGATAATACTCCCAGAAAGCGCGCGCGATTTCGCCTTCATGGCCGACGATGGCGTCCGCAATTTCGGCGGAGGCGGCGGCGACACTGCCATCCCAATCATAGTCCGCGACGCGCGCGGCGGCAGTGCGGCTTACGCCACTCCACCCGCCGGCGGTCGCGCCCTCGGGCGTCCCGCTTCCAGCCATGTCAGATCCTCTCCAGGGCTCATGCAGCGACTTTCGCGACGAATTCGCTCGCGCTGTTCTTGAGCATGCCAAGTTTCGTATCGAGCGAGTCGAAACCGCGCCCGACGCGGTCGATCTCGGAGGCAACGCTTTCGGTGTCCTCGCGGATCGCGGTGATGGTGTTGGACATCGAATCCGCGGCCAGCGCGGTTTCATCGACGGCGGCGGTGATCGCGGTGACGGTCTGCGCCTGCGCTTCCATCGCATAGCGGATGCGGTTGGCGCTTTCCTGCACTTCCGAAACGGTCGCCTTGATCGAGGCGTTGGTCTCGACCGTCGAGCGCGTGGCGGACTGGATCGCGGCGATCTTGGCGGCGATGTCGTCGGTCGCGCGTGCGGTCTGGTTGGCGAGGCTCTTCACTTCCTGCGCAACCACGGCAAAGCCGCGCCCGGCATCGCCCGCGCGGGCGGCCTCGATCGTGGCGTTGAGCGCGAGCAGATTGGTCTGCCCGGCAATGTCGCGGATGAGACCGAGGATCGATTCGATCGACTTGGCGTGGTCGCTGAGCGTCTCCGACATGCCGACCGCAGCACCAGCCTGGGACGAGGCGCGCGTCGCGATTTCGGCGGCGGCTTCGACTTCGGTGCGCGCGTCCTCGATCGCGCGGATAAGCCCGGCGGCGGTTTGCGCTGCTTCGCGCATCGCCATCGCCGATTGCTCGGCTGCTGCGGCGACTTCGCTGGTCTTGCCCAGCATTCCGCGCGCCGAGGTGGAGGTTTTGACCGATTGGCCGCGCAGCACTTCCGATTCCTGGGTCGCCTGTTCGACTGTGGCAGCGATTCCTTCGCGGAAGTCGATCGCCAGCCGGTCGCGTTCGCCGCGCGCGGTGTGAGCGCGGAATGCGTTGTAGATTTCGACGGTGATCTCGGCTTCGAGGCCGGTCAGGCGCATCACCGTATCAATGAACGTCGGCAAGCGCGGGTCGTCCGATTTCACGCGCTTGAACAGAATTTCCAGAGCGGCTCGATCGCTGGCGCAGGTCATCGACAGCAAAGCCATGGTCGAGACCCCCGCCTTGTAGCCCGAGGCGACCGAGCGCTCCATCGACTCGACCCACAGGCGCCCGGACACGTCGCAGAAACGGTGGCGCAGATAGGTGACGCCAAGTTCGACCATCTTGGTTTCTTCATGCGGTTGCCAGCTTTGCGCGCCGGGACTCGCGCGCCGCCACTGGGCCCAGAACGCCAGCGCGATGTCTGCGGCATCGGGCTCCAGGATCGTCCACACGTCGCGTGCCGCACTCTCCAGCGAATTGTCGGAATCGAACGCGCGCAGCCGCGCCCGGATGTCGATCGTCGCAGCAACCGTGCCGGGATTGGGCAATTCATTGACGGTCAAGGCGAAAACTCCGTGTCTGGCATGACCGATGAAGCGGACGGTCCGACACATGGCGTAGCGCGATTTGGTTAATGCGCGGTAAGCGCGGTTGCCGCCCTGCGACGATCGCCCCTTCGATTCGCTCTGGCCAACCGCGCTGCGGGCGATGTCGGCATGTTCGCCACCAGTGCCCGGGGGCGCATGTAGCGATTGCATGCGCACAAGCAGCCTACAAACCTTGCATCGCGCGCTTCGGTGTCTAAGAGAGCACACCTGTATCAGACCGCACATTTCGACCCATCAATCGACGAGGACGTTCCGCCTTGGCCAGCTCTGCTCCCCGCGCCCGCCCGCTCAGCCCGCATCTGTCGATCTGGAAACCGGGTCCGCACATGATCGTCTCGATCGTTCACCGCATCACCGGCGATGGCATGGCGACGGTCGGCACCGTGGTGCTGGTGTGGTGGCTCGCGGCGCTGGCCGGTGGTGCCAAGAGCTATGCGACCTTCACCTTCGTGTTTGGCGAATGGCTGGGCGGGGCGCTCGGCTATCTGTTTGGCATCGGCTTGACGCTGTGCTTTTTTCAGCATCTCGCCACCGGCATCCGCCATTTCGTGCTGGATACCGGGGCCGGTTATGAACTGAAGGGCAATCGCGTCGGGTCGATCGCGACGATGGTATTTTCGGTCCTCGCGACCGTGGCCTTCTGGGCCTATTTGCTGATGGTGAAATAAGATGGGCAATGGAACCGAACTCGGCCGCGTGCGCGGCCTCGGCAGCGCCAAGGAAGGCGCGCATCACTGGTGGGCGCAGCGTGTCACCGCAGCGGCAAACCTGTTCCTGATGGTCTGGTTCTTCGTCGCGATCGCGCGGATGCCTGCTTATGATTACGACACCGCGCGCGGCTGGCTGCAATCGCCCTGGGCGGCGATCCCGATGGGCTTGCTGATCGTGTCGGTCTTCTACCATTTCCGACTCGGCCTGCAGGTGCTGATCGAGGATTATGTCCACGGCGCAGCACGCGTCGCGTGGCTGCTGATCCTCAACTTCTTCACTTTCGGCACCGCCGCCATCGCCCTTTTCGCGATCCTCAAGGTCGCCTTCACCGCCACCACCGGAGCGCCGCATGCCTGAGGCATATAAGATCATCGACCATACCTATGACACGGTTGTCGTGGGTGCCGGGGGCTCGGGCCTGCGCGCGACGATGGGCAGCGCCGAAGCCGGGCTGAAGACCGCGTGCATCACCAAGGTGTTCCCGACGCGCAGCCACACCGTGGCCGCACAGGGCGGCATCGCCGCCAGCCTCGGCAATATGGGCCCGGACCACTGGACCTGGCACATGTACGACACCGTCAAGGGGTCCGACTGGCTCGGCGACCAGGACGCGATCGAATATATGGTCCGCGAGGCACCGCAGGCGGTGTATGAGCTGGAACATGCCGGTGTGCCGTTCAGCCGCACCAACGAAGGCAAGATCTATCAGCGTCCGTTCGGCGGCATGATGCAGAATATGGGCGAAGGCCCACCCGCGCAGCGCACCTGCGCCGCGGCCGACCGTACCGGCCACGCGATGCTCCACGCTCTGTATCAGCAGAGCCTGAAGTATGACGCAGACTTCTACATCGAATATTTCGCGCTCGACCTGATCATGGAAAACGGCGTGTGCCGTGGCGTGATCGCGTTGTGCATGGATGACGGCTCGATCCACCGTTTCCGCAGCCATGCGGTCGTGCTGGCGACGGGCGGCTATGGCCGTACCTATTTCTCGGCGACGTCCGCCCATACCTGCACCGGCGACGGCGGCGGGATGGTGCTGCGCGCCGGGCTGCCGTTGCAGGACATGGAATTCGTCCAGTTCCACCCGACCGGCATTTACGGCGCGGGCGTGCTCATCACCGAAGGCGCGCGCGGCGAGGGTGGTTACCTGACCAACTCCGAGGGCGAGCGCTTCATGGAGCGCTACGCGCCGAGTGCCAAGGATCTCGCCAGCCGCGACGTCGTGTCGCGCTCGATGGCGATGGAAATGCGCGAGGGGCGCGGCGTCGGCAAGGAGAAGGATCATATCTTCCTTCACCTCGACCATATCGACCCCAAGGTGCTGCACGAGCGGCTGCCCGGCATCACCGAGACCGGCAAGATCTTCGCCGGTGTCGATCTGACGCGCCAGCCGCTGCCGGTCACGCCGACGGTGCATTACAATATGGGCGGCATCCCGTGTAACTTCCACGGCGAAGTCGTGCAGTTGAAGGACGGCAACCCCGACAGCGTCGTGCCGGGCCTGTTCGCCGTGGGCGAGGCGGCGTGCGTCTCGGTGCATGGCGCGAACCGTCTTGGCTCCAACAGCCTGATCGATCTCGTGGTGTTCGGCCGCGCGACCGGGCTGCGCCTGAAGGAGACGCTCAAGCCCAACACGCCGCACGGGCCGCTGCCAAAGGGCTCGGAAGAGCTGGCGCTCGGCCGTCTCGACCATTTCCGCAATGCTAAGGGCGGCTCGCCGACCGCGGCGATCCGGCTGGAGATGCAGCGCACGATGCAGAAGAATTGCGCGGTATTCCGCGACAATGCGCTGCTCAGCGAAGGCGTCGAGAAGATTGGTGCGACCTATAGCCGCCTGGCCGATGTCGATGTGCAGGATCGCTCGCTGATCTGGAACACCGATCTCGTCGAGACGCTCGAACTCGACAATCTGCTGGCGCAAGCGGTGGTGACGATGAACTCGGCGGCCAACCGCAAGGAAAGCCGCGGCGCGCACGTCAACGAGGATCATCCCGATCGCGACGACGTCAATTGGATGAAGCACACCACCGCGACCTTCACCGGTTGGGGCGGCAAGGACGGCACGGTCGATCTCGGCTTCCGCCCGGTGCACGACTACACGCTCACCGACGACGTCGAATACATCAAGCCCAAGAAGCGCGTATACTGATCGCGCGTCCCGGCCCTCCCTCTGCAAGGGAGGGCCGGGATCTTGCCAATCGCGCCGGAACTCTCGCGCGCGTCGGAGGTTTGCGCGCTCATGTCCCAGCCCCGCTATCCCCTGCTCGCCAACCCGCACATTCGCTTGTCGGGGCCGGTCGACCAGATGATGTATTCAAGCTTCCGCCAGCAGCTCGAGCAATGCCCGGGCGAGGGCACGCTCGTCATCGCCCTAACGACGCTGGGTGGCGACCCCGAGGTCGCGCGGACGATGGCCGACGATATCCGTTTGCTCGAGGATCATGACGGGCGCGAGATTCTGTTCCTGGGCAAGGTCGCGGTCTATTCGGCAGGTGCCACGTTCATGGCGGCCTTCCCGGTCGATCGCCGCTTCCTCACGCGGCACACGCGGCTGATGATCCATGAGCGCACGATCACCAAGACGCTCAACCTCAACGGCCCGCTGCGCATGGTCGTCGCCTCAATCAAGGCGGCTTTGCACGAAGTCGAGCATTCGATCCTGATCGAGGAGGAAGGCTTTCGCGACATCGTGATGGGCAGCCGAGTCGATTTCGAGGAACTGCGCGAAAAGGCTCCGTCCAACTGGTACATTGAGGCCGAGGAAGCCCGCGCGCTGGGGCTGGTGCTCGACGTGATTTAACCGCGTATCGCGGCGGCGCTGGCGGGCGGTGCCGGAATTTCCGGCACCGCCCTTCGCTTACAGCGAGAAGCCGCCGTCGATGTCGATCGCCGCGCCGGTGATGTACGACGCTTCGTCGCTGGCGAGGAAAGCGGCAAGCGCTGCCACCTCGTCCGCTTTGCCATAGCGGCCGAGCGCGATGCCGGGGGTGAGCAGCTTGGCGATTTCGCCATCGGCGGGATTGAGGTCGGTGTCGATCGGGCCCGGCTGGATGACGTTGACCAGAATGCCGCGTGATCCCAGGTCACGCGCCCAGCCGCGCACCAGCCCGGCCACCGCCGCCTTGGTCGCGCCGTAAATGGCGCCGCCTGCGATCGGCATGGTGTGCGCGTTGATGCTGCCGATCACGATGATCCGTCCACCATCGGCGATCAGCGGCACTGCCGCTGCGGTGCCGGCGAACACGCCGTCGACATTGACACCGAACTGGAGCCGGAACGAGTCGGCCGGATCGGTTTCGATCGAGGCGAAGTCGGCGATTCCGGCATTGTGGACAAGGATGTCGAGCCCGCCGAGCTTTTCGATCGCCTCCTTGATGGCGGCGCGCTGGGCGACGGGATCGGCACTGTCGGCCTGGATTGCATAGCCCTTCCGGCCGGCGGCGGTGATCGCACCGACGGTCTGGTTGGCGGCGTCCTGATTGCCGGCAAAGGTGATGACGACGTCGGCGCCATCGGCGGCGAGCCGACGGGCGATCGCCGCGCCAATCCCGCGCGATCCGCCGGTCACGATTGCTTTCTTGCCCTCGAGTCTGCTGGTCATGATGCGAATTCCCTGGCGCGGCCCGCCCGCTGGAGGGTCTTCGGCGCTGCCTCGCAAATGGCGTTGCGCCCTGCGCGTTCAACGCGCCGTGCCGCTACTTATTCTTTGCATCGTCAAAGATTGATGCGTCGGGGCACCGGCATGGACAATCGCAGTTGCAGCAATTCGTCGCCATAGGGGTTTGCGAGCGGGCCCCTGCTTGTGTACGGCCTATAAGACTCTAGGGCGGTGTACCGCTCCCCACGGATGGAAAGCGCGAGCAAGCGATGGCCGAATTCTCTCTTCCCGCCAATTCTAAGATCAAGAAGACCGGCAAGGTGCATAAAGCCGCTGCCGAGGCGTCGCGGACCAAGAATTTCAAAATCTACCGCTACGATCCCGATGCCGGCGAAAACCCGCATTACGACACGTTCGAGGTCGATCTCGATTCGTGCGGGCCGATGGTGCTCGACGCGCTGATCAAGATGAAGTCCGAGCAGGACAGCTCGCTCACCTTCCGCCGCTCGTGCCGCGAGGGGATTTGCGGATCGTGCGCGATGAACATCGACGGCACCAACACGCTCGCCTGCACCAAGGCGATCGAAGACGTGAAGGGCGACGTGCGCATCACGCCGTTGCCGCATATGGAAGTGATCAAGGACCTGGTCCCCGATTTCACGCATTTCTATGCGCAGTACAGCTCGATCAAGCCGTGGCTGCAGACCGTCACGCCGCCGCCCTCGGGCAAGGAGCGGCTGCAGTCGCCGGAAGATCGCGAAAAGCTCGATGGCCTGTACGAGTGCATCCTGTGCGCGTGCTGTTCGACGTCGTGCCCGAGCTATTGGTGGAATTCGGACAAGTTCCTCGGCCCGGCGATCCTGTTGCAGGCCTATCGCTGGCTCGCCGACAGCCGCGACGAGATGACCGGCGAGCGGCTTGACGATCTGGAGGATCCGTTCCGCCTGTATCGCTGCCACACGATCATGAATTGCGCGAACGTCTGTCCCAAAGGTCTGAATCCGGCCAAGGCGATTGCCGAGATCAAGAAGCTGGAAGTCGAACGGATCGTATAACGCCCTCTCCTGGAGGGAAGGGTTGGGGTGAGGCCGACGGTCGCCTGCGTCACCCTAATCCGCGCTGCGGGGGCTGTCGTCTCCCGCGGGGAGCAGGCTATCGGGGATCGTCGCGTTTTGACTGAAGCTCCTTTTTCGTATGACGACGATCCCGATCTGCCGGGATGGAAGCGCTGGCAGTTTCGCGATCCGACGCGCTTCAACAGCTTTATCGAGCCGTTGCTGGTCAAGGTCGAAGGCCCGATCGCGCGGGTGCGGATGCTGCCGCGGCACGAACATTCCAATATGCGCGGCGATGTGCATGGCGGGGCCTTGCTCGGTTTCATGGATGTCGCGCTGTTCGCGGCGGCGCGCGGCTTCGGTGTCTTGCAGGCGGGCGGGGCGGTGACGCTCGATCTGTCGGCGCAGCTCATCGGGGGCGGCGCGATCGGCGTTCCGCTGGAGGCGCATGTCGAATTGCTGCGGGAAACGCGCAACATGCTGTTTCTGCGCGGGCTGATTGTCCAGGACGCCACGCCGACGATCGCCAGTTTCACGGGCACGCTCCGCAAATCGACGCCGCCGGGGGCCAATCAGTGAGCCGCAGAGCGTCCGTCCGCTTCGTTCAAGCGCCGAGCGGCGACAGATGACCGACATCCTCAAGCGCTATGATGCGCTGCTCGCGTCGGGCGAGCTCAAGCCCGATCCGGAACAGGCGGCGGCGGCGCGGCGGCTGGCGGATCTCGCCACGGCGCTGCAGGCAACACCCAAGCGTGGTTCCACCTTGTGGCGAGCGCTGGGCCGCAAGCCCGCGCCACCCCGTGGCCTTTATCTGTGGGGCGGGGTCGGGCGCGGCAAATCGATGCTGATGGACTTGTTCTACACCAGCCTCGATATCCGCCGGAAACGGCGCGTGCATTTTGCCGAATTCATGCTGGAGGTGCACCAGCGCCTCGCCATCGAACGCGCCAAGGAGCAGGGCGATCCGATCCCGGGCCTTGCCCGTGCGCTGGCCGAGGAAGCGCGGCTGCTCGCCTTTGACGAGATGATGGTGACCAACAGCCCCGATGCGATGATCCTGTCGCGGCTGTTCACGCACTTGCTCGAGGAAGGCGTGACGGTGGTGACCACTTCCAACCGCCCGCCGATCGATCTCTACAAGAACGGCCTCAACCGCGAGCATTTCCTGCCCTTCATCGCCTTGATCGAATCGCGGCTGGACGTGATCGCGCTCAACGGCCCGACCGATTATCGGCGCGACCGTTTGGGTCAGGTCGATACCTGGCTGGTGCCCAACGGCCCGGAGGCGACGCGCATCCTTTCGGGCGATTTTTTCCGCCTCACCGATTTCCCGGTCGAGGATCGCGCGCACGTGCCGTCCGAGGATTTGACCGTGCAGGGCCGCACGCTGCATGTGCCCAAGGCGCTGAAAGGCGTCGCGGTGTTCAGCTTCAAGCGACTGTGCGCGGAAGCGCGCGGGCCCGCCGATTACATCGCGATCGCCCGGCGCTTTCATACGGTGATTCTGGTCGGCATTCCCAAATTAGGGCCGGAAAACCGCAATGAAGCGGCGCGGTTCGTGGCGCTGATCGACGCTTTGTATGAGCATAAGGTCAAATTGCTGGCGGCCGCAGATGCCGAACCGGCGCAGCTCTACGAAAAGGGCGATGGCCGCTTCGAGTTCGACCGTACGATCAGCCGCCTGGAAGAGATGCGTTCGGAAACCTATCTGGCGCAGGGGCATGGCGCGGACTGAACCCGCTTAACAGCGGCGTGTTGGCGCGTTAAGGGAGTTGCTGCCCTTGGGAGCCATGCCATGCTCGTGACCACTACCGAGAATGTCCCCGGCCACACCGTGCGCGCGACGCTGGGTCAGGTGTTTGGCGTTGTCGTGCGCAGTCGCGGGATTGGCGGCAACATCACCGCCAGCCTGCGCTCGATCGTTGGTGGCGAGATTCCCGAATATACCAGGCTGGTCGAGGATACGCGGCGGCACGCGATCGACCGGATGGTGGCCAACGCCACGCTGATGGGGGCGAACGCGGTGGTGATGATGCGCTTCGACTCGGGCGAGATCGCGCAGGCGATGAACGAGGTGGTCGCGTACGGCACCGCCGTGCTGCTCGATCCCGCGCCCGAATGAAGCCCCGGCGATGATGCTGCGTACCTTCGTGCTGGTCGCCGCCGCGCTGTTTTTGACGGCCGCGCTGATTGGCGTGGTGCTGGATCCGGGAACGTGGCCGACGGTCGTCGCGGCCGGGCTGCTGGCGGGTGGCATTGCGTTTGAGCGCGTGCGCTACGGCGCGGTGCAGCGCGCGCCCCAGGGGCCTGACTGGCGCGAGACGTCGGAGCGTTTCATCGACGATGCGTCGGGCAAGCCGGTGTCGGTATGGTTTGATGCGAAGACTGGCGAGCGGCGGTACGTGGCAATGGAGCACCCGGATGTCAAATAATTGCACTTGCGAACCATGTGCAATAAGCCTTGACAAAGGCGTTCTCTTTCGGGTTGCCCCGCAGGGAAAACCGGCCTAAGCCGCGCGCGTTCAGGCCGAACGCGGCCGAGACAGGTCGGCCGCACGCGGCCACAGCGAAGAAGGACATTCGATGGCTCGCAAGAAGATCGCGCTGATCGGCGCCGGCAACATCGGCGGCACGCTCGCCCATCTCGCAGCACTGAAGGGCCTGGGCGATGTCGTTCTGTTCGACGTGGTCGAAGGCGTACCGCAGGGCAAGGCGCTCGATCTCAGCCAGTGCTCGCCGGTCGAGGGCTTCGATGCCAAGATCACCGGCACCAATGATTACAAGGACATCGCGGGCGCGGACGTCATCATCGTCACCGCCGGTGTCGCGCGTAAGCCCGGCATGAGCCGCGACGATCTGCTCGGCATCAACCTCAAGGTGATGAAGGCCGTCGGCGAGGGCATCGCCGCCAACGCGCCTGACGCGTTCGTCATCTGCATCACCAACCCGCTCGATGCGATGGTGTGGGCGCTGCGCGAATTTTCGGGTCTGCCGCACAACAAGGTCGTCGGCATGGCCGGCGTGCTCGATTCGGCGCGCTTCAGCCACTTCCTCGCCGAGGAGTTCGATGTTTCGGTCAAGGACGTGACCAGCTTCGTGCTCGGCGGCCACGGCGACACCATGGTCCCCGTGATCCAATATTCGGCGGTGTCGGGTATCCCGGTTCCCGACCTCATCAAGATGGGCCGTTCGACTCAGGAAAAGATCGACGCGATCGTCAAGCGTACGCGGGGCGGCGGCGGCGAGATCGTTGCGCTGCTCAAGACCGGTTCGGCTTATTATGCGCCTGCCACCAGCGGCATCGCGATGGCGGAAGCCTATCTCTATGACCAGAAGCGCGTGCTGCCGGCAGCGGCGCACCTGACCGGCCAATATGGCATCGACAATCTCTATGTCGGCGTGCCGGTGGTGATCGGTGCAGGCGGCGTCGAGCAGGTGGTCGAGATCGAACTCGACGACGAAGCCAAGGCGAACCTTGCCGTGTCGGTCGATGCGGTCAAGGAGCTGCTGGTTGCCTGCAAGGCGATCGATTCGAGCTTGAACTAAGGGAGTAAGTACCACCCCGGCGAACGCCGGGGCCCAGTTGTGGAACGCTGGCGATGAACGGACACGCTTATGTCTACATCATGGCCAGTCAGCGCAACGGCACGATTTATCTGGGTTCGACGGTAAATCTGGCCAAGCGCGCCTGGGAGCATCGCAACGGACTCGTTGAAGGGTTCACGAAGCGATACGGGTGCAAGCTGCTGGTTTGGTACGAAGCCCGAGCCGACTGGGAAGATGCAAGGCAGCGCGAGCTGCAGATGAAGGAATGGAGGCGGCGCTGGAAAGTCGATGAGATCGAAGGGCTCAACCCGGATTGGGAAGATCTCTACGACCGGATCGCGCAGCCATGAGCCGAATCGCAACTGGGCCCCGGCGTTCGCCGGGGTGGAATTGAACGAAGAGCAGGACCCTTATGAGCATCCTCGTCGACAAGAATACCAAGGTCATCACCCAGGGCATGACCGGGGAGACCGGCAGCTTCCACACCAAGGCGGCGCTGGAATATGGCACGCAGATGGTGGGCGGCGTTACCCCGGGTAAGGGCGGCACGACGCACCTCGATCTGCCGGTGTATGACACCGTGGCCGAGGCGGTCGCCAAGACCGGCGCGACCGCATCGGTAATCTACGTTCCACCGCCCTTCGCAGCCGACTCGATCCTCGAAGCGATCGATGCGCAGGTGCCGCTGATCGTGACGATCACCGAGGGCATTCCCGTGCTCGACATGGTCAAGGTCAAGCGCGCGCTGTCGGGCTCCAAGTCGCGGTTGATCGGCCCGAACTGCCCGGGCGTGCTGACGCCTGGCGAGTGCAAGATCGGCATCATGCCCGGCAGCATTTTCCGGCAGGGTTCGGTCGGGGTTGTCAGCCGTTCGGGCACGCTTACCTATGAAGCGGTGTTCCAGACGTCGAATGCAGGTCTCGGTCAGACGACCGCGGTCGGCATCGGTGGCGATCCGGTCAACGGCACCAACTTCATCGACGTGCTCGAGCTGTTCCTCGCCGATGAGGCGACCAAGTCGATCATCATGATCGGCGAAATCGGCGGCTCGGCTGAAGAAGAGGCGGCGCAGTTCCTGATCGACGAGGCCAAGCGCGGCCGCAAAAAGCCGATGGCAGGTTTCATCGCGGGCCGCACGGCACCTCCGGGCCGTCGCATGGGCCATGCCGGTGCTATAGTAAGTGGCGGGCAGGGTGGTGCCGAAGACAAGATCGCGGCGATGGAAGCCGCCGGGATCCGTGTCGCGGACTCGCCCAGCGAGCTCGGCACCACCTTGTTGGCGGTGTTGAACGGTTAAACAAGAACCTTCTCCCGGTGGGAGAAGGTGGCCCGTCAGGGCCGGATGAGGGTGACGGGCACAGTGCCCGATGTCACCCTCACCCTCCCACCCGCTTTCGCGGGCGGGCCCCTCCCTCTCCCGGTGGGAGAGGGAAAGCAGAGGTGAAGATTATGGGCTTCGAAGGCCAGGATTTCGCGGATGTGGCGGGCAGCGTAAGCCCCGCTTTTATCGAATCGCTGTATGCGCGCTTCAAGGCGTCGCCCGACAGTGTCGAGCCGTCCTGGCGATCGTGGTTCGAAGGGCTGGAAGGCGCTTCGGGCAGCGCGTCGTGGCAGCAGGCCAATTGGCCGCTCTCGTCCACCGACGACCTGACCTCCGCGCTCGATCCAACCCAGATGGAGCCCGCGCCCAAGCCGTCCAAGGGCAAGCCTGCCGCTGCCGCAGCACCCGCCGCCCCGTCGCAGGACGCCATCCTGCGCGCGGCGAGCGATTCGATCCGCGCGATGCTCCTCATCCGCACCTACCGCGTGCGCGGCCATCTGGCGGCCAACCTCGATCCGCTTGGCCTGTCCAAGCGCGAGATGCCCGATGACCTGAAGACCGAATATCACGGCTTTTCCGACGCCGATATCGATCGGCCTGTCTATCTCGGCGGCACGATGGGGCTGCAATGGACGACGGTGCGCGAACTCGTCGACATCCTGCGCGCCAATTACTGTGGCAATGTCGGCCTCGAATATATGCACATCGCCGATGTCGAGGAGCGCCGCTTCCTGCAGGAGCGCATGGAGGGCAAGGATAAAGCGATCGAGTTCTCCGATCTCGGCAAGAAGGCGATCCTCAACAAGGTGATCGAGGCCGAGCAGTGGGAACGCTTCTGCGGTAAGAAGTACGTGGGGACCAAGCGCTTCGGCCTCGACGGTGGCGAGAGCATGATCCCGGCACTCGAATCGGTCATCAAATATGGCGGCCAGTTCGGCGTGCGCGAAATCGTGTTCGGCATGGCGCATCGCGGTCGCCTGAACGTGCTCACCAACGTGATGGCCAAGCCGTTCCGCATCATCTTCCACGAATTTGGCGGCGGGTCGGACAATCCCGATGACGTCGCCGGGTCTGGCGACGTGAAATACCACCTCGGCACCTCGACCGATCGTGAATTTGACGGGATCAGCGTGCATATGTCGCTGGTCGCCAACCCCTCGCACCTCGAGGCGGAAGACCCGGTCGTACTGGGCAAGACCCGCGCGATCCAGACGATCGCCAACGATCTGACCGAGCACAAGGCGTCGCTCCCCGTGCTGATTCACGGCGACGCGGCGTTTGCCGGGCAAGGCATCGTGTGGGAGTGCCTCGGTTTCTCCGGAATCCGCGGGTACAATACCGGCGGTTGCATCCACTTCGTCATCAACAATCAGATCGGCTTTACCACCAGCCCGCAATATGCGCGCAGCTCGCCCTATCCGAGCGATGTCGCCAAGGGCGTGCAGGCCCCGATCTTCCACGTCAACGGTGATGATCCCGAGGCGGTGACCTTCGCCACCAAGATGGCGATCGAGTTCCGTCAGCGCTTCCACCGCGACATCGTGATCGACATGTGGTGCTATCGCCGCTTCGGGCATAACGAAGGTGACGAGCCCGGCTTCACCCAGCCGCTGATGTACAAGGCGATCAAGGATCATCCCCCGGTCAGCGAAATCTACGGCCAGAAGCTGATCGCGCAGAAGGTGATCGACCGCGCCTGGATCGACGACAATATCCAACAGTTCACCACGCTGCTCGAGGGCGAGTTCGAGGCAGGGGCGAGCTACAAGCCCAACAAGGCCGACTGGTTTGCCGGGCGCTGGTCGGGGCTGCACGCACCCGCAGACGCCGAGACCGCACGCCGCAACGTCAACACCGGCATCGAGCAGAAATTGTTCGATTCGCTTGGTCGCACGCTGACCACGATCCCCGAGGGGCTGACCGTCCACAAGACGCTCAACCGCGTGCTCGACGCCAAGCGCGAGATGTTCAAGTCGGGCAAGAATTTCGACTGGGCGACGGGCGAGGCGCTGGCCTTCGGGTCGCTGCTGTCGGAAGGCTATGGCGTGCGCCTGTCGGGCCAGGATTCGGGCCGCGGCACCTTCTCGCAGCGCCATGCAGTGTGGGTCGACCAGACCGACGAGCATAAGTACCGCCCGCTCGAGACGATCCCGCATGGCCGCTTCGAAGTGCTCGACTCCCCGCTTAGCGAATATGGCGTGCTCGGCTTCGAATATGGCTATGCGCTGGCCGACCCCAAGACGCTGGTGATGTGGGAGGCGCAGTTCGGCGACTTCATGAACGGCGCGCAGATCATGATCGATCAGTTCATCGCCAGCGGCGAGGCCAAGTGGCTGCGCGCCAACGGCCTGGTGATGTTGCTGCCGCATGGGTATGAAGGGCAGGGGCCCGAGCATAGCTCGGCGCGCGTCGAGCGCTTCCTGCAATTGTGCGCGCAGGATAACATGCAGGTCGCCAACTGCACCACGCCCGCCAATTATTTCCACTTGCTGCGGCGGCAAATGCACCGTTCGTTCCGCAAGCCGCTGGTGATCTTCACGCCCAAGTCGCTGCTGCGCCATAAGCTAGCGGTGTCGCAGACCGAGGATTTCCTCGGCGACAGCCATTTCATGCGCATCCTTAGTGACCCTTCCGCTCCGGCGGATGTCGATGTGAAACGCCTCGTCCTGTGCACCGGCAAGGTCGCTTATGACCTGATCGAAGCGCGCGATGCGGCTGGCGATACCAACACCGCGATTGTCCGCCTCGAACAGCTTTATCCCTTCCCCGGCGAGCCGCTGGTCGAGCGTCTGAAGAAGATGCCCAATCTCGAGACGGTCGTCTGGGCGCAGGAAGAGCCAAAGAATAACGGCGCGTGGAGCTTCGTCGATCCGTTCATCGAGGAGTGTCTGGTCGAAGCGGGCGTGCGCTCGACACGCGCGCGCTATGCCGGGCGGGCGGCTTCGGCATCGCCCGCCACCGGGCTGATGAAGCGGCACCAGATGGAGCAGGCAGCGCTGGTTGCCGATGCGCTGGGGCATAGCGTCCGCGAGGAAATTCGGCGGACGCGCAAGGTTTAACGACGGCGCTTGTGTTCCTGCGCAGGCAGGAACCCAGGCTCCCGCAGAGCAACCCTAGGCTCCTGCTTCCGCAGGAGCACAGTTGGAAGAAGCAAGATATGGCAACCGAAGTCACAGTACCGGTACTCGGCGAATCGATCACCGAAGCGACGCTCGGCGAATGGCTCAAGCAGCCGGGCGATAAGGTCGCGGTCGACGAGCCGATCGCGAGCCTCGAAACCGACAAGGTCTCGGTCGAAGTACCTTCGCCAGTGGCGGGCGTGATGGGCCAGCATGCAGTGCAGGTTGGTGACACCGTCCTCGTCGGCGCGATGATCGCGACGATCGAGGCGGGTGACGGGGCGCCTGCGGTCGCCGCTGCACCGCAGCCGGCGGTGCTCGAATCGCCCGTGGCCCCGGCGGCGGACACACCCGCCGCGCTCAGCCCGTCGGTGCGCCGCGCGGTGCTCGAACACGGCGTCGATCCGGCGACGGTCAAGGGCACCGGCAAGGACGGTCGCCTGACCAAGGACGATGTCCTCGCCGCCGCCGCGACGCCAGCGCCCGTCGCCGCGCCGAGCGAACCGCTCCCGGTAACCCCCTCGGTCGCTGCCGCCACTGGCCGCAAGGAAGAGCGCGTGCGCATGACGCGCCTGCGCCAGACCATCGCCAAGCGCCTGAAGGAAGCGCAGAACACCGCCGCCCTGCTGACGACGTTCAACGACGTCGACATGAGCGCGGTGATTGCGGCGCGCGCCAAGTACAAAGATCTCTTCGAGAAGAAGCATGGCGTTCGCCTGGGCTTTATGGGCTTCTTCGTGAAGGCGGCATGCCTTGCGCTGAAGGACATCCCCAGCGTCAACGCCTCGATCGAGGGCGACGAGATCGTCTATCACGATTATGCCGATATCTCGGTCGCGGTGTCGTCGCCGGGTGGGCTCGTCGTGCCGGTGGTGCGCGATGCCGATCAGATGTCGGTCGCCGAAGTCGAAAAGACGATCGGCGATTTCGGCAAGCGCGCCAAGGACGGCACGCTGAAGATGGAAGAGATGAAGGGCGGCACCTTCACCATCTCGAACGGCGGCGTGTTCGGTTCGCTGATGTCGACCCCGATCATCAACCCGCCCCAGGCGGCTGTGCTCGGCCTGCACCGCATCGAGGACCGCCCGGTGGTGGTGAACGGCGAGATCGTGATCCGCCCGATGATGTATCTGGCGCTGAGCTACGATCACCGCCTGATCGACGGGCGCGAAGCGGTGACGTTCCTCGTCGCACTGAAGAACGCGATCGAAGACCCGACCCGGATTTTGATCGACCTGTAATCGCGAACTGAGATTACCCATATTCCGTTCGTGCTGAGCTTGTCGAAGCACTGTCCTTTTTCATCGGACGGAAGAGAACGCAGCCCTTCGACAAGCTCAGGGCGAACGGAGTGACACATGGCTGACTACGATTACGACGTCCTCATCATCGGTTCGGGCCCCGGCGGCTATGTCGCCGCGATCCGCGCGGCGCAGCTGGGTCTCCGCACCGCATGCGTCGAGAGCCGCGAGACGCTCGGCGGCACCTGCCTCAACGTCGGCTGTATCCCGTCCAAGGCGATGCTGCATGCGTCCGAATATTTCGATGCCGCCGCCAATGGCACGATGGCCAAGATGGGCATCAAGGTCACGCCCGAGCTCGATCTCCCCGCGATGCATGCACAGCGCATCGATGCGGTGACGCAGCTGACCGGTGGCATCGCCTTCCTGTTCAAGAAAAACAAAGTGACCTGGCTGAAGGGCCGCGGCGCGTTCGTCGATGCGCATACCGTGCAGGTCGGCGAGCAGACCGTCACCGCCAAGGATATTGTGATCGCGACCGGGTCCTCGGTCACCCCGCTGCCGGGTGTGACGGTCGACCAGAAGGTCGTGGTCGATTCCACCGGCGCGCTTGAACTGGCCAAGGTGCCCGAGCATCTGGTGGTCATCGGCGGCGGCGTGATCGGGCTTGAGCTGGGCAGCGTGTGGCGTCGGCTGGGGGCCAAAGTCACCTGCATCGAATATCTCGACCAGATCCTGCCGGGCTTCGATGGCGACATCCGCAAGGAAGCCAACAAGATTTTCCGCAAGCAAGGTATCGAATTCAAGCTCTCGACCAAGGTCACTGGCGTTTCTGTGAGCGGCGACACCGCCAGCATCACGGTCGAACCCGCGGCAGGTGGTGCCGCCGAGACGATCACGGCGGATTGCGTACTGGTCGCGATCGGTCGTCGTCCCAACACCGATGGTCTGGCGCTCGAAAAGGCAGGCCTTGCCACCAATGCGCGCGGCCAGATCGACACCGACCACCGCTTCCAGACCGCGGTTCCCGGCATCTGGGCGATTGGCGACGTCATCCCCGGCCCTATGCTCGCGCACAAGGCAGAGGACGAAGGCATTGCCGTTGCCGAGAATATCGCCGGGCTGACCGGCATCGTGAACCACGATGTCATCCCGAGCGTGGTCTACACCTGGCCCGAAATCGCGGGTGTCGGCCTGACTGAGGAAGCGGCCAAGGCCAAAGGCGAGATCAAGGTCGGCAAGTTCCCGATGGCAGGCAACAGCCGCGCCAAGACCAATCACGAGCCCGACGGTTTCGTGAAGATCATCGCCGACGCTAAGTCGGACCGCGTGCTCGGTGTGTGGGCGATTGCCGTCCCAGCGGGCACCATGATCGCAGAGGCCGCTTTGGGCATGGAAATGGGCGCGACCAGCGAGGACATCGCCTACACCTGCCACGCTCACCCGACGCATAGCGAAGCGATCAAGGAAGCGGCGATGGCGGTACGCGGGAAAGCGATCCACGTTTGATCGCCCGAGGCCGTAGCGAAAGCTACGGCCGAGGCTTGCCGCGATCAGACCGGCCGGCGGCGCTACGGCGCCGACCGACGGCATGGGCTTTGCCCATGCCAGTTTGGGCCGCGTCCGTGATAAGCCCGCCCCAGCATTCATTTCCTCGCGCAGGCGCGCTACAGGAGTGCGGATGCTCCCCCTCGCTCCCTGGCAATTCGGCTCGATTCTGCCGTGGCTCGATCTGTTCGGGATCGCGGTGTTCGCCATTACCGGGGCGCTGGCGGCGGCGGGGCGCGGGCAGACCTTCGTCACCGCCGCCTTTTTCGCGCTGATCACCGGGGTTGGCGGCGGATCGGTGCGCGATTTGTTGATCGGTGCGCCGGTGTTCTGGGTGCATGATCCGCTGGTCGCCGCCATTTGCCTCGCGGTGGCGGTCTTGGTGTGGACGACACCGCGCGGTTGGTGGCAGGGCGCGCACGCGCCGACCTCGGCGCTCGACTGGCTCGATGGCGTCGGATTGGCTGCCTATGCCGTGTTCGGCGCGGCCAAGGCGCTGGCCTTCGGCATCCCGCCCGTGCCCGCAGCCTTGATGGGGGTGGTAACGGCGTGCGTCGGCGGCATCATCCGAGACGTGCTGGCGGGCGAACCGTCGATCCTGATGCGGCCCGAACTCTATGTCACGGCAGCCGCGCTAGCGGCGGGGCTGCACGTCGCGCTGGTCGAACTGGGCGTATCGCCGACGCTCGCGGCGGGCGTGGCGGCAAGCTGCGGCTTCGCCCTGCGCGCGGCGGCGATCCGGTGGCGGTTGGGGCTGCCGGCTTATGGGGCGAAATAGCTACCGTTAGGGAAGACGCCATACGACTTTGTGCATCGCGTGCGCTGTTGCAGGTTTTCCGTCACGATCGATGACCGGGGGGTAGCGTCCCCTCTTTTTGAAAGCGCGACAGGCGGCGTCGTCCAGAGGTTTTGAGCCACTGGATTGGACGACGCGACAATCCCCTATCAGGCCGTTGGTTTGGATCGTCCATACGATCACGGAGGTGCCCTCCGAATTCGATGCCATAGCTTCGGATGGATAGTCGTCGGTGCTGAGCCACGTCGCAATCTCAGTGCGCGGTTTGGGCGTCGGAACGCGGTCGCGTTCGTTGGGATCAATGCCCCAGCCTTTAAGCAGATCGTCCTGACAGGCCCTCAGCGCCGCCGCCGCGCCCTGCATGCCGGGGACTGCGAAGCTTTTGTGGGTTCCGTCGGCCAAAGCGATCGATACGCTGGTCGAGCGCAATAACTTCGCCGCGATATCGCCTTCGGCGTTCAAGGTGGTGAGGGTGTTGTTCCTGGCGGCTATGCCATAAACGGCAACGTCGCTCTGGAACGTTTCACCCGACGGCTGCAGGGTCAGCGTACCCTTCAATTTCTCGTAGCGTTTTGCGGGCATGCCCGGCGATACCGTGATGACTTCAAGCGTGTCGCCGAGCGGGAATGGATTGAACCCGATCGACGTGACTGCGGGTGCCGTTCCATAATCACGCGACAGGATGCAGCCGGCATTGGCATAGTCCACGGTCCACTTACCGCTTGGGACCAACGGAGCGTCGTTGGGTGCCGTCGTAACTTGCATCAGCAGCGCCGCGATCGCGATCGTCCTCATTGCTTGCCCCCCAGCATAGTGTTTTCAGGACTTTAGCGGTTCATCGCTGCTCTGCAACGGATCGTTTTCCGTTCCATTCGTGGTATTGCTTGGGACTGCGGAGTGCAGCGATTGCAGCGGGCCGCACGACCATAGGGTTGATCTGCGACCACCAATGCCCTGACCTGGAACCGCATCCGGTCGGTGTCGGATTAGGACGCCTCACCGCCATCCATGTCATGGTCCGTCGGCTCGTCCGCGTCGCGTTCCTCGACCGCCGCTTCGCCGCCTAGCGCCGCGAAGCGTTCGTTCGCCAGCCATGCCAACCGATCCGCCTGCGTTGCCAGCGCCCGACGCAGCCCGGCCTGCACGTCGCGTCCGGCGATAATCTGTGCCAGTCGGGCGATGGTTAGCGCCCGCCGGGCGATCCGCACATCGGGGTGTTGGCGGAGTTTGAGCACGTCGGGGCTGACGATCTCGCCTTCGATCGCCGGTGGCAGCGCGCATAACGGGACGTCGGGCGGATCCTTTTCGTTGAGGATGCGCCCGAAATCGCTTTCGCTGACAAGCTTCATAAACACGCTGCGTTCCAGCGCGTTGAGGTGGTCGGCGGCGGCGCGCGCAGCGGGCACGCGTTTCGGATCGCCCTTTACGTCCTGATATTCAGGCAAAAGCCAGACCTTGATCGTGCGCACTTCAAATGGATCGAGCACCGACATCGCCACCGCGTCGGTGCGCTGGTTGGTCAAATGCCGCCCGATCCGCCCGCCCACGGTTTCGCGCGTTTGGCCGACATAGATCGGCTCGCCGTCATAATCGAAAAAGGCGTAGACGCCCCATTTCACCGCCCCGACCGAAATCGAGACCCCGGCTTTGGTTACCGGGGCCTGGTCGAAGAAATCGGAGAGTTTCTGGCGCTTGAACTGCTCGAGTGCGCGGCGCAGCTCGATCGTCTCATCGGGGGCGTTTTTGGTGTCGATGTCGGCGACCCGACGCCGGGTCGGCGATCGTGGCTCCTTAAGCAGAGGCAAGGGCGATCCCCGATTGCGTCAGCGCGGGTTCCAGCACCCATTCCGCAATGTGGCGCACGACCGGAACGACCACGCCATCGCCCGTCAAATGATAGGCATCGTTATAGCGCTCGGGCAGGCGATAGGCTTCGGGCAGCCCCATCAGCCGGGCGGTCTCGCGAGCGGAGATGAGCCGCGTGCGCACCTTGCCCTTCTCAACTGCCAGGATCGTCTGCCGGCTGGACCCGCCCCCTGGCGTGCGCAGGCAGCCCGCCAGATCGAACCGCACTTCGGCGCGCTGCACCTTCTTGCCGTTCTCGATCCGGGTGCGCTTGTACACCGCGCCGACCGCCCTGCGCGCATTGCCAGCGACCAGATCGACCTTCGCGCGGTTGCCGTTGCTCATCATCGTCAGCAGCTTCCGCGTCTCGGCGGCGCTATGCCATGCGACGTCCCGGGGATGATCCTCGATGATATCGATAAGCCGGGCTTGGCGCGTTGCCGGGGCAGGGGCGGTGAACCACAGCCATTGCGCGCGCAGCTTTTCCGGTAGCGCGGCTTGTGCCTGCCGCAACCGCTCGGGGTGCCAGCGATCGACCGCCCAGGGGCTGAAGACGCGGGCGGGCACCTCTGTCGCGCGATCCAGCGCGATGACAAACAGACGTGGGCGCGACTGCGGCACGAAATGCTGCGCGTCGATCACCATCGCGCCCAGCCAATAGCCGGCATCCCCAACCGTCTGGCACAGCGCGGCAAAGTCCGCGCCGTTCCGCGATGTCAGCAGCCCGCAGACGTTTTCCAGCACGATCGCGCGCGGCTTTCGGCCTTGCGTGCTCACCTCCTGAATCAGGTTCCAAAACGGCCAGAATGCGCCCGATCGCGTGCCCGTAAGCCCGGCACCGGCCCCGGCGAGCGAGAGGTCCTGGCAGGGGAAGGACGCCCACACCAAATCCGCTTGGCCGGGCAGTTGGCGGGGTGTTACCTCGCCGACATCGCCAAGCAACAGCTCGTCCGTGCCCCAATTGTCGGCATAGGCTTTGGCCTTTTTGGGATCGAAATCATTGGCGAACAGGCATTGCCACGCCCCGCCCAGCCCCGCGCGGGCCATTCCGCCGCCTGCGAAAAATTCGTAAAAGCCGGGCCGTTCGTTCATCGATTCACCATGCCCGATCGCTTGCCCGGTGCAAGCCCCCTGCTTGTCGATGCCGACTGGCGACGCCATGTTGGTTTTTGCCCGATTGCCATTTGCCTTTCAAGAACAAATCTGGAACACGTCCTTCATGCTGACTCATATTTCGGTGCGCGGCGCGCGCGAGCACAACCTCAAGGACGTGTCGGTCGATATTCCGCGCGATACGTTGACGGTCATCACCGGCCTGTCGGGATCGGGCAAATCGAGCCTCGCCTTCGACACCATCTATGCCGAGGGGCAGCGGCGCTATGTCGAGAGCCTGAGCGCCTATGCGCGCCAGTTCCTCGAACTGATGCAAAAGCCCGATGTCGACCATATCGAGGGCCTCAGCCCCGCGATCAGCATCGAGCAGAAGACCACCAGCCGCAACCCGCGCTCGACCGTGGCGACCGTCACCGAGATTTACGATTATATGCGCCTGCTGTGGGCGCGTGTCGGCATCCCCTATTCGCCCGCCACCGGCCTGCCGATTGCGGCGCAGACCGTCAGCCAGATGGTCGACCGGGTGATGGCGCTGCCCGAGGGCACGCGGCTGTATCTGCTCGCGCCGGTCGTGCGCGGGCGCAAGGGCGAGTATCGCAAGGAACTGCTCGAATGGCAGAAAGCGGGCTTTACGCGCGTGCGCATCGATGGCGAGATTTACGAGATCGACGAGGCCCCCGCGCTCGACAAGAAACTGAAGCACGACATCGAAGTGGTGGTCGACCGCTTGGTCGTCGGCCCCGACATGGCGACGCGCCTGGCGGAGAGCTTCGAGGCGGCGCTGAAGCTGGCCGAGGGGCTGGCTTATGTCGATCTGGTGGACACAACCGTGGCGGCGCTGGCTCTCCCTCTCCCCCCTGGGGGAGAGGGCCGGGGAGAGGGGCAGTCGCAAGCGCCGTCCTCCGATACTGCCCCTCTCCCCGACCCTCTCCCCGCAAGCGGGGAGAGGGAGAAGAAGGGAATGAAAAATACCGGCATCCCCGCCAACCGCATCGTGTTCAGCGAGAAATTCGCGTGCCCCGTCTCGGGCTTCACCATCGCCGAGATCGAACCGCGCCTCTTCTCCTTCAACGCCCCGCAAGGCGCGTGCCCGGCGTGCGACGGCCTGGGCGAAAAGCTGCTGTTCGACGAGGACCTCGTCGTCCCCAACCACGCGCTCAGCATCAAGAAGGGCGCGGTCGTGCCGTGGGCGAAGTCCAACCCCCCAAGCCCCTATTACATGCAAGTGCTGGGCAGCCTCGCGCGCGAATTCGGCTTCAGCCTGGATACGCCGTGGGAGGATCTGCCGGGCGAGGTGAAGCTCATCATCCTGCACGGCACGGGCGGCAAGCCGGTGACGCTAACCTTCATCGACGGCAAGAAGTCCTATGACGTGAAGAAGCCGTTCGAGGGCGTGATCGGCAATCTCAACCGCCGCATGCTCTCGACCGAAAGCGCGTGGATGCGCGAGGAACTCGCCAAATATCAAAGCAGCGCGCCGTGCGAAGTGTGCGGCGGCGCGCGCCTCAAGCCCGAGGCGCTCGCGGTCAAGATCGGTATGCGCGACATTTCCAGCGTCACGCGCCTGTCGGTGGTCGACGCGCTCGCCTGGTTCGAATCCGTCCCCGCCGATCTCACCGACCAGCAACGCGCCATCGCCGAGCGCATCCTCAAGGAAATCCTCGAACGCCTCGGCTTCCTCAACAATGTCGGGCTCGATTATCTCAACTTGGATCGCACCAGCGGCACGCTGTCGGGCGGGGAATCGCAGCGCATCCGCCTCGCCAGCCAGATCGGCAGCGGGCTGTCGGGCGTGCTCTATGTGCTCGACGAGCCCAGCATCGGCCTGCACCAGCGCGACAATGACATGCTGCTGAAAACGCTGCGGCGCCTGCGCGACCTCGGCAACACCGTGCTGGTGGTCGAGCATGATGAGGATGCGATCCGCACCGCCGATTATGTCATCGACATGGGGCCGGGCGCGGGCGTCCATGGCGGCGCGATCGTCGCGCAGGGCACGTTCGAGGAAGTGCTCGCCAACCCCAACAGCATCACCGCCGATTATCTGTCGGGCAGGCGCGAGGTCGCGGTGCCCACCACCCGGCGCAAGGGCAATGGCAAGAAACTGACCGTCCACAACGCCACCGCCAACAATCTGAAGGGCGTGACGGCCAGCCTGCCGCTCGGCACCTTCACCTGCATCACCGGGGTCAGCGGCAGCGGCAAATCGAGCTTCACGATCGACACGCTCTATGCCTCCGCCGCGCGCGCGCTCAACGGCGCGCGGGTGCTGGCGGGCAAGCATGACAAGATCACTGGCCTGCAATATCTCGACAAGGTCATCGACATCGACCAGTCGCCGATCGGCCGCACCCCGCGCAGCAACCCCGCCACCTATACCGGCGCCTTCACCCAGATCCGCGACTGGTTCGCAGGCCTGCCCGAGGCGCAGGCGCGCGGCTACAAGCCCGGCCGCTTCAGCTTCAACGTCAAGGGCGGGCGCTGCGAGGCGTGCCAGGGCGACGGGCTGCTCAAGATCGAAATGCACTTCCTGCCCGATGTCTATGTGACGTGCGACGTGTGCCACGGCGCGCGCTACAATCGCGAGACGCTGGAGGTGAAGTTCAAGGGTAAGTCGATCGCCGACGTGCTCGACATGACGGTCGAGGATGCGGTCGAATTCTTCAAGGCCGTCCCGCCGATCCGCGACAAGATGGCGATGCTCGCCGAAGTCGGCCTGGGCTATGTCAAGGTCGGCCAGCAAGCGACGACGCTGTCGGGCGGCGAGGCACAGCGCGTCAAGCTCGCCAAGGAACTGTCACGCCGCGCTACGGGGCAGACGCTGTACATCTTGGACGAGCCGACCACCGGGCTGCATTTCGAGGACGTGCGCAAGCTGCTGGAGGTGCTGCACCAACTGGTCGAGCAGGGAAATACGGTCGTGGTGATCGAGCACAACCTCGATGTGATCAAGACCGCGGATTGGGTGCTGGATCTGGGGCCGGAGGGCGGCGTGAAGGGCGGGGAGATTGTGGCGCAGGGGACGCCTGAGGTTGTGGCGAAGGCTGAGGGGAGCTTTACGGGGCGGTATCTAGCGCCGTTGTTGGGGAAGCGTTGATGACGAACGGGTTGCCGCAGCGTATCTTTTGCACCAATATCAGACAATAGCCGTCTGCAACAATTAGGCGGGCGCAGGCTTCAGTCGGGACATGGCATGGCGAGCATTCTGGGCTTTAGGGTTCGAAATTTCCGAGCCTTAAAGGACATAACTTTCGGTCAGTTATGGAACGCGCGGGAAAAGTCAGATCCACTCACTCCGTTAACAGCCGTCATCGGGAAAAATGGCGTTGGTAAGAGCACGCTCTTCGACGCCTTTGGATTTCTTTCCGATTGCCTCAGGCTCGGCGTGGAGGAAGCGTGTGACCAACATAATAGAGGCGGCTTCGACCGCATCAGGTCACAGGGGAGTTCAGATCCGATTGAGTTTGCGATATACTACAGAGAAGATGAGCGTTCGCGACCAATTACTTATGAAGTCTCATTCGATACCGATAATGTCGGACGGCCGTTCGTAAAATCGGAACGACTGCGTCAGCGACGTGCCAATCAATCGCGCGGCTGGCCATTCTCATTTTTGATTTTGAATGATGGCAAAGGAGTTGCATGGCGTGGTGACTCCTTTGGAATTAGCCTTCAAGATGAGAACGAGCTAACACTCGAGCAATTGTTGGCCAAATCCGATGAGGAGTCTCCGGATACTGAAGTGGTCGAAATGGACGATATTCGCCGGCTAGGTATCGCCACTCTCGGCTCGTTAAGGCAGCATCCTAGAATATCTGCCTTTAGACGGTTTATTGAGGGTTGGCATCTAAGCTATTTCACCCCGGATGCTGCCCGAAGCCTGCCTCTCGCGGGTCCGCAGCGACATCTAAACGTCCACGGCGATAACCTTGGTAATGTCGTTCAATTTATGGAGCGTGAGCATCCTCGAAAATTTAGAGAGGTACTATCCGCGATAGCAAGCAAAATTCCCGGTATAGATGCGATCGATACGCATCGTACCGAGGATGGGCGTCTATTGTTGCGTTTCAACGACGCAAGCTTCGAAGATCCATTTTTTGCACAACAGATGTCAGACGGGACTCTTAAGGTATTCGCCTATTTGCTGTTACTTGAAGATCCTTCGCCTCCTCCGTTTTTGTGCATAGAAGAACCAGAGAACGGTTTATACCATAAGCTGCTTGATGCTCTAGCCCACGAATTTCGAACTCATGCAAGATCAAAAGGGCGAGGTTCACAGATATTTTTGACTACTCATCAGCCCTATCTTGTGGACTCTCTAGGACCAGATGAAGTTTGGGTAATGGAAAAAGGCGGTGATGGATTCTCGACTATAAGGCGCGCGTCCGATGACCCCCTGGTTCAAAATATGATAAATGAAGGACTGCCGCTTGGCGGTCTTTGGTATAGCGATTACCTGGATGTTCGTTGATGCACGTAGAATTCTTAATTGAAGACGCCTCGGGAAAGGCGTTTCTTGAACGCATAATTCCATTAATTATAGGTAATAATGATGTAACCTATAGAATTCACGGATATCGTGGCATTGGGCGAATTCCTCCGGGTCTGGCAAGCAGGATAGATCCATCAAAAAGAATAATATTGGATCAGCTTCCTAGAATTTTAGCAGGTTATGGGAAGACGCCATATATTGATGCTGTCGTAGTTATAATTGATAACGACAATAGAGATTGTACTGCATTTCTCGCAGAGCTAAATCGATTGGCCCGACACGCTGCGCCAATGCTCCGCGTGTTATTTCGTTTGGCCATAGAAGAAATGGAAGCGTGGTACTTCGGAGATATTGAGGCCGTCCGAGCTGCTTACAATAACGTGAATACAGCGGTTGTTCGCTCGTATACGCAAGACTCTATTTGTGGTACTTGGGAACGCATGGCGGATGCGATAACTCCTGGCGGATCTTCACGGGTTATTTCTCAAGGATGGCCGGCGTCGGGAATTTTAAAGGCAGAGTGGGCCGAAAATATACCGCCGCATATGGATGTAGAACGTAATACATCGCCCAGCTTTAAAAAGCTTCGTGATGGCGTGCGAGCATTGATTAGTGCTTAGCATCCTAGAAATTACGGTGACAGTTTTCTAAATTCCCAAACCCTTTGCTCCGTCCGCCCAACAACCCGCATCCCCCGCCCAGCCCAAGTTCCAACACTCGCGGGCACCCGCAAGAACAGCCAATCCGGGATCGCGCCATAAAAGGGCGAGCTGTCGTCCAGTACGCGCACGTCCGGCTCCGGCCAGCGGAAGCCGACCCCCCCGGCTCAACCCAGCGCCGACAGCGTCATGCGCAAAAGATGCGACGATCCGTGCTGACGGTCAAAATCGCCTACAACCCCACCGCCTTGCGTAACGCGGCATTCATCCGCCCCTGCCAGCCCGCCCCATCGGCGCGAAAGCGCTCGATCACGTCGAGGTGGAGCCGCAGCGCCGGCGCTGCAAGCCTACCTCCCCGCAATCCCCTTCTTCCCGCTCCGCTTCTGCGCTATATTCCCCACATGGCCAAGCTCTCGCCCATTGAGTCCGAGTTCGAGTCGGCCGAAGCGGCCGAAGCGCATGATCGCTGGGTACGCGAGAAGGTGGCGCAGGCGCTTGCCGACCCAGCACCCAGTATCCCGCACGATCAGGTGATGGCCGACCTCCAAGCCGTTCTCGACGGACACGCGCCCCGCTGATGCTGCGGCTGGTCTGGCGTCCAAAGGCGCGCCGTGACCTGCTCGACATCGCCGCCTTCATCCGCCAGCGCAATCCGGTCGCAGCGCAACGCCTGGCCGCCTTGATCCGCGATGCGGCGGAACGCCTGCCGGAACATCCGTACGTCCACCGCCCTGGCCGGGTGCCCGGCACGCGCGAGGCGGTGGTCCACCCCAATTACATTCTGATCTATCGGGTTCTGGCGGACACCGTCGAGGTGATCACCGTCCTCCACGCCCGCCAGAAATATCCATGAACCCATGCTGCCGCTCGCCACGACCCTTCGCATCGGCCGCGCCATGCGACCAGTCCTTCGCGCCTGTCCTACACACCCCCGAAACGCTATGCTCCGCCACGTTCTTTGACAGCACCGCACCCCCCAGTTTCGCCCGAGCCACCGGGTGCTGTGCGAAGTGATTTCGCCTAACTTTCCCCTAACCTTCCGCAGCGCAGCACGCGCGCTCGCGGAACGGCCCCACCCCAACCCAGCGCCGGGTGAAGGGGAGGGGCATTGTGCGCGCGCCCTACCGGTGCAGCGTCCTGATCGCATCCACAATCACTTGCGGGCTGTGCAGGCCCTTATAGACCGGCGGCGGGGTGCGATCGAGCTTGAGCAGCGTGTACACCGCCGTCATCGCGCAGCGCACCGAATATTCCACGGTGAACACCACGTCGTCGGGTTGCTCGGCATATTGGCCGAGAAAGGCGAGATTGGTCGATCCCGCGGGCACTACCTTGGGCCGGTCCTTGCCCGTGCGTACCATGAACTGGCTGGTGATATAGGGCATGGCGCAGGGGATGCAGGTCGAGGCCGCCATCACCGCCGCCTGGTCGGCCGCGCTGAAGTGCAGATGGCCGAGCACTTCCTCCAGAATCTCCGCGCCCGTGCAATCGACCATGCGCTTCTTGACGTAATCGCCGATGCGATCGTGGAACAGGCCGTAGCCCCACCATACCGACACGCCCTCGGGCTGATCGGCGAAGAAGGGCTGGTGATAGATGGACAGCGTGATCAGCCAGCTCGAATCCTTGAAGGTGATCAGCCCGCCCGTACCGGGGGCGCTGCCGCTGAAGCGCTCCATCAGTTGCAGGAACAGCGGGTCCTTGACCGTGACGGTGTAGGAAATCCACGAGCTTTCGGCGATGTTGCCGTTGAACGCGGCGGGGTTGCCGAAGGCGGGGCGGCCTTGCGCGAGCTTCTCCCAGAGTTTCCACGCGCCCGAATGGTTGCTGGCGTCGAGGCCGGGGGCCTTGGTCATCGATCCGAATGCCTTGTCGGCGGTCATCGATCCATTGGTGACGAACACGCAGTCGCCGGGCGCGACCGGGATCGCCTCGGGGCCGTGGTCGGTAAGGGTGGCGATGCTGGTGACGGTGATCGCCTCGCCGCTCGCAAAGCCCAGATCCTCGACCCGCACGCCGAAGCGGAACTGCACGCCGCGTTCCTTCAGCCAGTTGACGATCGGCACGGCGAAGCTGTCATATTGGTTGAGCAGGCTGCGATAGATGCCCTCCTGCGTGTCGATCGTCGAGAAATGGTGGACGAAGCGCTGGAGGTAGCGCTTGAACTCGATCGCGCTGTGCCACGGTTCGAAGGCGAACAAAGTACACCATTCGAACCAGAAATTACTCTGGAAGAAGTGCGGCTGGAAGCAATCGATGATGCGCTTGCCGTCGAGCAGTTGCTCGGGCTCGGCCATGATCTTGACCAGGTCGATGCGGTCGCGCTCGGTAAAGCCCATGGTGTGGAAATCGGGGATGCTGCCGTCGCGATTCACCAGCCGCACCTTGTTGTGCCACGGCCACTCAGCATTGGCGCGGTCGGTCTCCTCGCGCACCGAGATGCTCGAGTCGCTCGCCGAGGGGATCGAATCGAGCAAGTCGAAGGTGCATTGATACATCGCCTCGAACATGCGGCTGCCGCTCATGAAATAGCCGTTTTCGGCATCGCCATGCGCATCGAACGCCCCGCCGAACTGGTGGCTTTCCTCCAGGATCACGATATCCTTGCCGACAACCTGGCCGTCGCGGATGAGGAAAACCGCACCGGCGAGGGAGGCGATGCCGCTGCCGACGAAAGTGTATGTGCTCATGGGAATGCGATCCTTTGTGCTGCCGGGCCGCCGTTTACCAGCGGTCCCGCGCGCACGATCAGCCTCGGAAACTACGCAGATAAGCCCTGTGAAAGGGCCGGATCGCAACCTTTTCGTGCGCGGCGCATTACCCGTTCTACGATACAGGAGGATCTCGACATGCGCGCATTCACTCTGGGTTTGATCGCCGCCTCGACGTTGGTGGCCGGCTGCACCGAATATGGCGACGGGCCGCGTCGCGGTTATGGGGATGGCGGCTATTCGCGCTACGATTACGATCGGCCCGATCCCGCGTATAACGGGTATGACGCGTCGCGTTATTACCGCGACGATCCGCGCCGCTATCAGGAGCGCCGCCTCAGCTCGAACGACCGCGTCTATCGCGGCAGCGACGGGCGCTATTATTGCCGCCGCAATGACGGCACGACCGGTCTGATCGTCGGTGGCGTCGCCGGTGGCGCTTTGGGCGCGGCGATCGCGCCGGGCGGCTCGGGCGTGCTCGGTGCGCTGCTCGGCGGCATTGGCGGGGCGCTCGCGGGGCAGGCGATCGACAAGAGCGATAATCGCGACGTGCGCTGCCGCTGACGCGATTGGGCCGGGCGAGGGGGTTCCCTCGTCCGGCTCGCGCAAACTTGTGCGGCTGGATTGCGCAGCCGTAATCCGCATCCCATATCGCTGCGCATGAGCGAGAACCCAATGGTGTGGCACGGCACCACGATCCTGTCCGTGCGCAAGAATGGCCGCGTCGTCGTCGCCGGAGACGGCCAGGTGACGCAGGGCCAGACCGTCATGAAACCCAATGCCAAGAAGGTCCGCCGCCTCGGTGACGGATCGGTGATCGGCGGCTTTGCCGGCGCGACCGCCGATGCCTTCACGCTGTTCGAGCGGCTTGAGCGCAAGCTCGAGCAGCATCACGGACAATTGCTGCGCAGTGCGGTCGAACTGGCCAAGGACTGGCGCACCGACAAATACCTCCGCAATCTGGAGGCGATGATGATCGTCGCCGACAAGGATGTAACGCTGATCCTGACCGGCAATGGCGACGTGCTGGAGCCCGAGGCGAGCCCCAATGGCACCGTCGCGGCGATCGGATCGGGCGGCAATTATGCGCTGTCCGCCGCACGCGCGCTGGTCGATTACGAAGCCGATGCCGAGACGATCTGCCGCAAGGCGATGGCGATCGCGGCGGAGGTGTGCGTCTACACCAACGACCGGCTGACCGTGGAGAGCCTCGCGGCATCTGCCTGATGCGCGTCGCCCCGGCGGAGGCCGGGGCCGCTGGCAAATAGCACGCGCCCTAATATCATAGCGGCCCCGGCCTCCGCCGGGGCGACGGAACCTTTCCAATGAACGAAGCCCTGACTCCCAAAGCCATTGTCGCAGCCCTCGATGCGCACATCATCGGCCAGGCCGACGCCAAGCGTGCGGTCGCGGTCGCGATGCGCAACCGCTGGCGCCGCCAGCAGCTCGCGCCCGAATTGCGCGACGAGGTCTCTCCGAAGAACATCCTGATGATCGGGCCGACCGGCTGCGGCAAGACCGAGATCAGCCGCCGTCTCGCCAAGCTGGCCGATGCGCCGTTCATCAAGGTCGAGGCGACCAAATTCACCGAGGTGGGCTATGTCGGTCGCGACGTCGAGCAGATTGCGCGCGATCTGGTCGAGGAAGCGATCCGGCTCGAAAAGGAACGCCGCCGCGCGGCGGTGAAGGACAAGGCCGAGGAAGCCGCGATGGCGCGGCTGCTCGACGCGCTGACCGGCAAGGGCGCGAGCGAGGCGACGCGCGAGGCGTTCCGCCAGCGGTTGCACGACGGCCATTTGCGCGACACCGAGATCGAGATCGAGCTGGAAGCGCAGCCCAACATGCCGTTCGAACTGCCCGGCGGCGGCGCGCAGATGATCAACCTGTCCGAAATGATGGGCAAGGCGTTCGGCAACCAGCAACTCAAACGCCGCAAACTGACCGTGCCCGCCGCCTGGGACAAGCTCGTCGAGGAAGAGGCCGACAAGCGCCTCGACCAGGATGAGGTCAGCCGCGCCGCCTTGGCCGATGCCGAGGCGAACGGGATCGTGTTCCTCGATGAAATCGACAAGATCGCGGTGTCCGACGTGCGCGGCGGTTCCGTCTCGCGCGAGGGCGTGCAGCGCGATTTGCTGCCGCTGATCGAGGGCACCACGGTCGCGACCAAATATGGGCCGATGAAGACCGACCATATCCTGTTCATCGCCAGCGGCGCGTTCCACGTCGCCAAGCCGAGCGACTTGCTGCCCGAGCTACAGGGCCGCTTGCCGATCCGCGTCGAGTTGAAGGCGCTGACCGAGGACGATTTCGTCGCGATCCTCAGCGACACCAAGGCATCGCTGACGCAGCAATATGTCGCGCTGATAGCGACCGAAAATGTCGGCGTGAAATTCACCGAAGACGGCATTCGCGCGGTCGCGCGCATTGCGGCGGAAGTGAATGGCGAGATCGAGAATATCGGTGCGCGCCGCTTGCAGACGGTGATGGAAAAGCTGCTGGAAGACGTCAGCTTCAACGCCGAGGATCGCGGTGGCGAGACGGTGGTGGTCGATGCGGCTTATGTCGAAACGCATCTGGCGAGCATCGCGCGCAACACCGATCTAAGTCGGTTCGTGCTGTAAGAGAGGGGAGGGTGTCCCGACCCTCCCCGCTTTACTCGCTCTTAACCCCGCTCTTCCCCTTGTCCCACGGCACGAACGCGCCGAGGCGGCAGCGCGGGCCGGGGATGCCGAGGCCGGAGCGCTCGAGCGTGTAGAACAGGTCGCCGCGACACAATTGTCCGCCAAACACCTCGGTCACTACGATCACGTCGTCGTCGAGCCCCGGGCACGCATCGGGCAGGTCGTTGCGCCAGATGCGTCCGCCGTCGCGGTATAGCAGCGTGTGATCGTCGATCACCTGCGGGCTGCCGATCCGGCTGGTCGACAGGCACGTCTCGGGCTTTCCCGCGACGCGCCCGGCCAGGGCCTTATCGAGATCCTTGCTGTCCGACGCCACCATCGTGGCCAGCGCGGACACGAGCAGCGCGCTGCGGATCATGGTTTGCGGTAAGGGATGAAATCGCCAAAGCTGCAGCTGCCGCTCGGGATATGGCTGGTCAGATCGACCGTGCGGACGATATCGCCGCGACAGAGCTGGCTGCCGAAGGTCTTGGTCACGATCGCGTCGCCCCGCCGCAGCCCGAAGCAGCCGCCGCCGGTATCGGTGCGCATGATGTCGTTACGGCCGTTCTTGTACAGGATCGTGTCGCCGACGCGGGTAGTGTCGCGGTAGCGGATCGGGTCGATGCAGGTCTGCGGCTTGCCCGGCACCAGCCCGGCGAGCTGCTTGTCGAGTTCGGCTTTGTCCTGCGCGGCCTGGCGCGTCTCATAGCCCTTGGTATCGGCGGAAAGTGCGGCGGTCCCGCCGATCAGCAGCGCGGCGGGCAGGAGGAATCGGTACATGGCAACGGTCCTTTTCACAGCATCTGCCCCCGTCGTTTGTTTACGCCATTTCGCGGTCAAAAAACATCCTTTGCCGCGCGACGCTCGGCCAATTGCTCGGCGGAGGAAGCGCGCAGGAACGGGTTGGTGGCCAGTTCCAGGGCGATCGTCGTCGGCACGGTTGGCTCGCCCGCAGCACGCTTGGCGTCGACGTCCTTCATGCGTTCGGTGACCGCCGCATTGTCGGGCTCGGCAGCGGCGGCATAGCGGCCGTTCGACTGGGTATATTCGTGCGCGCAGAACACGATCGTCTCGGGCGGCAAAACGGCGAGGCGCTGCATATTGGCGTACATTTGCGCCGGGCCCCCTTCGAACAGGCGTCCGCACCCCATTGCGAACAGCGTATCGCCGCTGAACAGCAACGCATCGTCGGCCATGTGGAACACGATATGCCCCGCGGTATGCCCCGGCGTTTCGATCACGCGCGCGACATGGTTGCCGATCTTGACGCTGTCGCCCTCACGCAGGCCGTAATCGAGTGTGGGGATCTTGTCGGCTTCGGCAGCGGGGCCGCTGACCGTCGCGCCAAGCGCCTTGATCTCTGCATTGCCATTGGTGTGATCGGGGTGCCAGTGGGTGTTCCAGATCTGCGAGATGGTCCAGCCGCGCGCATTCGCCGCCGCCAGCACCGGGGCGGCCTCGCTCGGATCCACCACGACGGTTTCATTGGCAACGGCGTCGTGCAGCAGCCACACATAATTATCGTCGAGCGCGGGCACGCGGACGATGTCGAGCGTGGTCGCCATTACCATTCTCCGGTGTTGGGCATCGACGCCCAGGGTTCGGCGGGGGGCAGCACGCCGTTCTGCAGCAATTCGATCGAGATATTGTCGGGCGTGCGCACGAACGCCATGTGGCCGTCGCGCGGTGGGCGGTTGATCGTCACGCCGCCATCCATCAGGCGCTGGCACGTCTCATAGATATTCTCGACCTGGTAGGCGAGGTGGCCGAAATTGCGCCCGCCCGTATAGGGCTCCGGGTCCCAATTGTGCGTCAGCTCGACTTGCGCGTCATGGTCGCCGGGCGCGGCCAGAAAGATCAGCGTGAAGCGGCCCTTCTCATTGTCGAAGCGGCGCACTTCCTCCAGCCCGAGAAGTTTGAAAAAGTCGATCGTCGCGACCGGGTCGGTCACGCGAATCATCGTGTGGAGATATTTCATCGGCGCACTCCTACAGGCTTTGCCGCCCAAATAGGCATGCACGGCGGCAAGCGCCAGCTACGGTTTGGCGTCGAATTGCGTCAAGGCGGCCGCCGCGGCCTTTCCGGGCGCGCTGTCGGGCCGCAGCGTCACCGCCTGATGCCAGGCCGCTTTGGCCCCGGCTTCATCCCCGGCCAGTGCGGCGATGTTGCCCGCCTCCAGTTGCACCGCAGGGTCGTCGCCGCCCAGCCGCAAGGCTTCGGCAATGTCCTTCTTGGCGCGCGGCACTTCCTGCATCCGCCGCGCGAGCGTTGCTGACAGCAGCCAGGCCAGCGGATCGGTCGGCACTTCGCTCAGCGCATGGTCGATATCGTCGCGCGCATTTTCCATGTCGTCGCCCGCCACCATCGCGCGCGCGCGGTCGAGATGCGCCTCGCCCAGCGACAGGCCAGTCAGCGTGCCGGTGGCGAGCGCGGCATCGAGCGCGCTGCGCGCCTTGGAGGCATCGCCTGCCGCCAGCCAGGCATTGCCCGCCTGCGCCCAGTAATTGACGGCTTGCTTGTCCTTGGCCCGTTCCGCGCCGGTCGCCGCTTTCTCGAAGGCGGCAGCAGCAGCGGACCAGCGTTGTTCGCGGCTATAGGCCATGCCCAGGCACTGGCTGGCGAGAAAGTCGCCGCCCGCCAACGCCCATTGCCCCGCTTCGGCCTCGGCGGCGGCGGGGTTGGTGGTCGACAGCGCCAGGCAGCGGTCATAGCGGTCGCCACTGGGGGCAGCGGGGCCGGTCGGCCCGGTGGCGGTGCTTTGCGCAAGCGCTGCGGTGGCAAGCAAAGACAGCAGGATCATAAGGCGCGCGTCACATCCTCGACCGCGGCGATCAGCAAGGCGAGGTCCGCCTCGCGCGACAGCCGGTGATCCCCGTCCTTGATCAGCGTCACCTGCACCTTGGCTGAACGGATCACCTCGGCCAGGCGGATCGTCCGGTTGGCGGGCACCTCGGCATCGGCCATGCCGTGCAGCAGCCGCACCGGCACGTCGATCGGGAGGCCTGAGAACAGCACGCGATTGGCCTCGCCCGATTGCCAGAAAGCGCGGGTATAGACCATCGGCAGATCGGCATAGCGCCCGACCTTCTCCAGCCGGCCTTCGGACAGGATCTGCAGTTTCTCGTCGACGGTGAAGCCCCAGTCGGTGAAATCGGGCGCGGGCGCGATGCCGACCAGCGCCGCGACCTTGTGCGGATGGTCGCGCGCGACCAGCAGCATCAGCCAGCCGCCCATCGATGATCCCACCAGCACGGCGGGGCCTTCTAGCTGATCGAGCATCGCCAGCACATCGTCGCGCCAGCCGGCGAGCGTCTGTTCCTCAAACGCCCCCGCGCTTTGTCCGCACCCGCCATAATCGAAGCGCAGATAAGCGCGCCCGCTGCGCTTCGCCCAGGCTTCGAGCGCCAGCGCCTTGGTGCCTTCCATGTCCGAACCATAACCGGGCAGGAACACGACGGTGGGGCCGGTGCCCTCGGTCAGATGATATGCGAGGGCGGGGCGGACGGGGGTCGATGTGTCGGTCATGGCGGCGGGCTTAGCCGAAGATCGGGGTGGGGGAAATCGGGGTTTGTTCGCCACCTCCTGGCGTCCCCGCCGCAGCAAGGACGCCGGGGGGCGGGGAGACGCTATTTCCCAGCTACAAACGCGACCACTGCCGCCTTGAACGCCTCGGGCTGGTCGAGCATCACCATATGAGCACTGTCGCCGATATCGACATAGGTGATGTGCGGTGCCGTAGCATAATGCTTGCGATAGAATGGATCGGCCATCGCCTTGGTCGGCCCGCCCGCGTTCCACGGATACAGCAAGGTCATCGGCGTCGTGATCGACGCCAGTGCCGGGCGCAGATCGGTGGTCAGATCCTCATACATCGCTTGCGCCGTTACGCGCGGATCGGCAGCCTTGGCCCAGGTGGTCATGCGGGCGATACTGGCGGGCTTGATCGCCAGGCCGCGCGTCTGCGCCGCCACCGCCGCATCGCTCGGCACCGTTCCATAACTGGCGGCGATAGCGTCGCGCATTTTGGCGGCTTGCGGCGCGACCATTGCAGGGGTGGGGTCGATCCCTGGCGGAGCCATCAGCACCGCGAAATAGGGGAGCGAGTCGACGATCATCAACCGCGCGAGGTCCGCTGGATGCGCCTTGGCCAGCATCAGGCCGACCAGCCCGCCCATCGAATGGCCGATCACCAGCGTGCCGTGCAGCTTCTCACGCGTAATATAGCCGTCGAGATCGGCGACGATGCCGTCGAGTACGCCCGGCTGCAAATTGGCCCCGGGATCATCCCCGCCAAAACCGTTGACCTGCACCAGGATGACGCGGTGGGTCTTGGCCAGTTCGGGTGCAACATCGTCCCACACCGCGCGCGGGGAGGCGAGGCCGGGGATCAGGATCACCGGACTGCCCTTGCCCATGGTGACGATCGAAATGTGCGGCAGGCGTAGCTCGGCCGTCGTCGCCACCTGTGCCCCCGTCGGGGCGGCCTGCGTCGGCGTGGCGGGCAGCAGCAGCGCCAGCGCGGCGATCAAAGCGGTTTTGCGGGCAGACATCATGACGCGTCTCCTTTGGAGGGACTGACGAAAATCGCTTCGATCGGAAGCGCGAACAATTCAGCGATGCGGAAGGCGAGCGGGAGCGACGGATCGTAGCGCCCGGTCTCGATCGCGTTGACGCTCTGGCGCGACACCTCCAGCCGCTCGGCCAGGTCGCCCTGGCTCCAGCCTCGCTCCGCGCGCAGCACCTTGAGGCGGTTGATCATGTCGCAGTGCTCGACGTCAGGCGGTCGCGCAGACTCATCCCGCACTGAACCAATCCGAAGGCACCGCACCACAATGGGAAGGCGAGGAACGCGGGTGGCTGGTCGGTAAGCCCGCCATTGGCGAGAAAGCCCCAGACCGTCAGCACGGCCAGCAATACCGCCAACCCCCCAAGCATTGCCTTTACCAGGCGTTGACGCAGAAACTCGTCGCGCTCCTCGACAAGGTACAAACCCATGATCGCAATCACGCCGAGCAAGGGCAGGGACGGGGCAACCGCAAGCGCGGCCAGCGCGATCCCGGTCGGGTGCCAGAAACGGATCAGATAGGTCGCGGCGAACAGCACAAGGACATAGCTGAACATCGTCGGAATAAACCGCACGACGTAGCGCTGCTGCGCCGGATTGCGCTTCTGCATGGAAAGCATCCTTTCACTCTTGTGAAGGGAGCTTTACAGTCAAGGTTCCTTGTCTGTCAAGGAGCCTTGATAGGGCCGGTAGCGAGTTCGCTCAGACTTTGATCTTAGCCGCCACCGCCTCCGCCACCTTGATTCCGTCCACCGCCGCCGACAAAATCCCCCCGGCATATCCAGCGCCTTCGCCCGCCGGGAACAGGCCTGCGGTATTGAGGCTCTGGAAATCGTCGCCGCGCGTGATGCGCACCGGGGCCGAGGTGCGCGTCTCGACGCCGGTCAGCACCGCGTCGGGATGGTCATAGCCGGGGATCTCACGCCCGAACTGGACCAGCGCTTCGCGCATCGCGGTGATCACGAATTCGGGCAGGCATAGCGACAGGTCGGTCATCGTCACGCCGGGGCGATAAGAGGGGGTGACGCTGCCAAGCTTGGTCGAGGGCCGCCCGGCGAGGAAGTCGCCGAGCAATTGCGCGGGCGCGTGATAATTGGAGCCGCCCGCGACGAAGGCGCGTTCCTCGATCTGGCGTTGCAGCGCGATTCCCGCCAGCGGATGCTCGGGATAGTCGCGCTCCGGGTCGATGCCGACCACCATTCCCGAATTGGCGTTGCGTTCGTTGCGCGAATATTGGCTCATGCCGTTGGTGGCGACGCGGCCTTCCTCGGAGGTGGCCGCCACCACCGTGCCGCCGGGGCACATGCAGAAGCTATAGGCGGTGCGCCCGTTCTTGGCATGGTGCGAGATGTGATATTCGGCCGCGCCCAAAATCGGGTGCCCGGCATTGGGGCCGAAACGCGCCTGGTCGATCCACGATTGCGGATGCTCGATGCGCACGCCGATCGAGAAGGGCTTGGCCTCGACATGCACACCGCCTGCATGGAGCATGTGGAAGGTATCGCGTGCGCTATGGCCGACCGCGAGCACCACCTGTTCGGCGGCGAGATAATCGCCGGTGTGCAAATGCAGCCCGCGCACGCGCCGTGTGCCGTGCTCGTCGGTGGCGACATCGATGCCGTCGACGCGGGTCTGAAAGCGATATTCGCCGCCCAACGCCTCGATCGTCGCGCGCATGCTCTCGACCATAGTGACCAGGCGGAAGGTGCCGATATGTGGGTGCGCCTCGGTCAGAATTTCGGGCGGGGCACCGGCTTTTACGAATTCGGTCAGCACCTTGCGGTCGAGGTGGCGCGGGTCTTTGATCCGGCTGTAGAGCTTGCCGTCGGAAAAGGTGCCGGCGCCGCCTTCGCCGAACTGCACATTGCTTTCGGGGTTGAGCACGCTGCGCCGCCACAGGCCCCAGGTGTCTTTGGTGCGTTCGCGCACCACCTTGCCGCGATCGAGGATGATCGGGCGGAAGCCCATTTGCGCGAGGATCAGCCCGGCAAACAGCCCGCACGGGCCGGCGCCCACGATCACCGGGCGCGGGCCGCTCCAGCCCTCGGGCGCCTTGGCGACGAATTTGTAGGCGGTGTTGGGGGTCGGCTGGACATGTTTGTCCTTCTTGAAGCGCGCCAGCACCGGCGCTTCGTCGCGGACGTTCACATCGACCGAATAGACCAATTGGATGTCGGTCTTGTCGCGCGCGTCATGCGCGCGGCGGGCGATGGTGTAGCGCACCAGATCGCGCGGGGTGATGCGCAGCCGCTGGCGGATCGCTGCGGCGAGTTCTTCCTCGGCATGGTGGAGCGGGAGCTTGAGATCGGTGATGCGCAGCATCGCGCCGCCATAGCCGGGAAGCGCGGTTTCGGGAACTGGGCCTCTGTATCCTCCCCGTTCCGGGGAGGATACCGTCAGATCACATATTCGACCGTGCGGCGCTGCAGTTCGTCCGCCATCACCGCTGCGCGCTTTTCGACGATGCGCTTGTTCAGGCGCAGCACGGTCTGGCTGCCGGTGGTCTTGAATGCGGCGGGGACGACGGCATGGACGAGGCAAGCGAGGCCGCCGCCGATCAAAGTCACGCCGAAGCGGGAAGCAACACCGAAATGCTCGGCATAGCTTTCGCCGACCGAGGCGGGGTGATCGAGGAACAGACGGCGAAACATAAGGCGGCTCCTTGGTAACTCAGGCGAATCTGGGCGCAATCTGCGGCAACATGTCGGCGGCCAGTTGGCTCAGCGTATCGTCTCGTGCCCCCATTACCACAATTCGGTCGCCGGGTCGCGCTTGCTCGACGAGCCAGACAGCGGCCTGTGCGCGATCGGCGATGTTGTGGGCTTGCGCGCCGATGTCGCGGGCGATGTCGGCGCTGGTCACCTCCCGCGCCACCGTCCCGCCCTGATAGACCGGATCGGGCAATACCAGCAGGTCATCGTCCCCGAGCATCCGCTGGAACATCGCGACCAGTTCGGCGCGCATCACTTTCAGCGGGCCATAGCCATGCGGCTGGAACAGCACGAGCAAGCGCCCCGGAAAGGCGTGCAGCGTCGCCAGCGTCGCCGCGATCTTGTCGGGGTTGTGCCCGAAATCGTCGATCACGGTGACATCGGCGCTGGTCCCGACCAGTTCGAAGCGGCGCTTGAGACCGGTGAAACCTGCAATCGCTGGGATCGCCTCGGACAGCGGCACGCCCGCCGCGCGCGCCGCGCCCAGCGCCGCCAATGCATTGGCGACATTGTGCCGCCCCGGCACTGACAACCGCACCGGATGCGCCGCGCCATCGACGTGCAGATCGAAGGTGATCGCGAAGGGTTCGGGCTGGAGGTTGTGCGCGCTGAGATCGGCGTCGGCTTCGACCGCGAAGGTGACCAGTCGCGCAGAACCGAGCGCCGCCGCCAGCGCCGCCGCCTCGGCATCGCCGACATTGAGGATGGTCGTCTCCGCTTTCGCTGCGAAATCGGCGAACAGCGCGCGCAATTCCTCCAGAGACTTATGGTCGAGGCTGACATTGTTGAGCACGGCGATTTTGGGCGTGTAGAGCGCGATCGAGCCGTCGCTCTCGTCGACTTCGCTGACGAACGCGGCACCATCGCCGACGAGCGCGCTGGCAAACGGCGCGTCGGGCGACGCGAAATTCTTCATCACCGCGCCGTTCATAACCGTCGGATCGCGCCCGCAGGCATGGAGAATCCAGCCGATCATCCCCGTCACGGTCGATTTGCCGCTGGTGCCGGCCACGCCGATCGGCAGGTCGCTCGCGTTGAACAGCGAGGCGAGCAATTGCGGGCGGCTCAGCCGCTGCGCGCCGACGCGATCGGCGGCGACGATATCGGCGACGCTCGCTTCGACCGCCGCCGAGGCGACCACGATCTGTTCGGCCGAGGTGACGCCGGAGCCGTCCTGCGGGAATAGCGCCACGCCCTTGGCGGCGAGATCGGCGAATTTGGCGGGCAAGCGCCCGGCATCGAGCGTGCGGTCCGACCCCGCGACGCTGGCCCCGCGCCCGGCCAGGATCATCGCCAGGGGCATCATGCCGCTGCCGCCAATGCCGACGAAGAAGTATGATTTGCCGTTGCTCATAACAGCGGGCTATCGCGGGTCGTCGGAAAGCACCACCCCTCCCGTTCGTTTCGAGCGCAGTCGAGAAACCGGGCGACGGGGCGGGGGGCAGGTTTCTCGATTGTGCTCGACAGAGATGGGCTCGAAACGAACGGTGATGGCATGAAGATTGGGGTGGTGGCACCCGCACGCGGGATCGATGAAGCGCTGGCGGCGCGTGCGCTCGGGCTGGCGGCGGTGGCGATGCCCGAGGTCGATCTGGTGTTTCACCCGCAATGCTTCCTCAGCGAAGGGCATTTCGCCGGGTCGGACGCGGTGCGCGCGGCGGCGTTCCTGGAGGTCGCTAATGACCCCGCGTTCGATGCGATCTGGTTCGCGCGCGGCGGCTATGGCTCCAACCGCATCCTGCACAGCGTGATGCCGCAGCTGGGCGCGGCGGCGCGGCGCAAGACCTATTTGGGGTTTTCCGACATGGGCTTCCTGCTCGGCGCGCTGTATGCCGCCAAGGTCGGACATCCGGTGCATGGGCCGATGGCGTCGGTTGCGGGCAGTGGAGACGGCGGTGCGGCGTTTGCGCGGTCGTTGCTGTGGCTGACGAAGAAGGATCGCAGCGTGCTCGATCCCGGCCTGGACGGGCGACCGGCGGCGGCGTTCAATCTCGCGATCCTGACCGCGCTGATCGGCACGCCGTGGCTGCCCGATCTCACCGATCATGTGCTTATCGTCGAGGAAGTGTCCGAGCCGCTCTACCGCGTCGACCGGATGTTGTTCACGATGGCGCACGCCACGCAGTTGAAGGGACTGGCGGGGGTGCGGTTGGGTCAAGTCAGCGAGGTGGTGAACAATGATCCGCCCTGGGGTGAAAGCCTTGAAACGATGATCGCGCGCTGGTGCGGCGAGATGCGCGTGCCCTATCTCGGGCGCGCCGAGATCGGCCATGTTCGCAGCAATCGCGTGGTGCCGTTCGGGGTAGCCTAAGCGGCTCGCGCAAAGGCCGGTCGGTCGTCGTCATTGGCGGAGGGCGGGGTGGCCTGGACGCCGCGCCGACGCCGCGCGCGCGGCGCACGGCGGGGCAGGAACCGTGCGATGAGCGTGCGCCAGCCCGCGCCGCCGCGCGTGGCGGTCGCGATCACCGCGGTCGTCAGAACAATGTCGATATAGGTCGACACGTCCCACAGCACGACCAGCGCCATGTCGAACGGCCCGGCGATCGCCAGCAACTCCGCACCGGCGATGAGGATGACGGCCGTCAGCATCAAAAAGATGAGGTGTCGACGCTCGATCCTGCCAAACACATCGCGTGTGATCGCCACCGTGCGATCCAACCACCGTGCGACCGCCGTTTCGGGGAAAAACTGCATCACGATGATCGTGTACACCAGCAATCCGGTTAGCATCATCCTATTCCTTGGCTGACAGGCGAGCAATCTCTGTGGGTTTCGGCGCGCACCATAATGGGTCGCGTCGACAATCGGCAATGGCGGAGGGAGGCAAGATTTTCGTGTGCGCGCAACGCTTCCCGATAATTCCCCTACAATAACCGGGTGGGCGTCCTCGCAACTTTTGCGCAGACGATCTCTCTAGTTCTAAAGCATGATTTCAGGAGATCCTACGTGTATTGGTTTAAAGCCTCAGCGCCCGTCCGGTTGAAACTCCTTGTAGCCTTCGGGTTTTTCGTTGCTTTATTGGCCGTAACCACCTGCGCAATGTGGGTGAATCCCAAGGGCGCGTTACTGGTCGGCGTGATTGCCACCACGGTCGGCCTCGGGATGGCGCACTTTTTCCGCGAGGCGATCGCCGGCCCCTATGTCGCGACGGTCGTGCGGATGGAGGGGCTCGCCTCCGGCGATCTCCAGTCGCCGATCGAATTCACCGAATTCACCGATTGCGTCGGACGCATGACCAAGGCGATGTTCGCGTTTCGCGATAACGCCCAGAAGCAGGTCGTCATGAACGAAGAACTGGAGCGGAATTCGGAACTCAATGCGACGGTCACCAGGACGATGGTCGACAAGCTGGGGCGGCTTTCTAATGGCGACCTCACCGCAGATATTACGGAAAATTTCCCGGCGGCTTATGGGCCGATGAAGAATAGTTACAACGAGGCGCTTGGAAATTTGCGGACCTTGCTTGCTTCGGTCAAATCCAGCGCCAGCAACATTCAGGGCGGCTCGAACGAAATCGCCCAGGCAGCAAATGACATCGCGCGCCGCACCGAAAGCACGGCGGCAAGCCTGGAGCAGACCACCGCCGCGATCCAGCAGGTCGATACGCGGCTCAAGGCGACCGCCCTTGCCGCGTCGCAATCGGTCGAAACCTCGGAGCAAGCCAATGCGGCGGTGCTCGAAGGGCGCGGGCGCACCGATGCCGCTGTGCAGGCGATGACGCGCGTGCTCGACAGCGCCAAGGGCATTGATGACGTGATTGGCGGGCTCGACAAGATCGCGTTCCAGACACGCGTTCTCGCCATGAACGCGGCGGTCGAGGCCGGGCGCGCGGGCGATGCCGGTCGCGGCTTTGCGGTGGTGGCCGATCTGGTCTCTGCGCTGGCGATGCGCGCCGAGGAAGAGGCCAAGCGCGCGCGCGACCAACTGGGCGTCACGCGGGTCGACATCGGCGCTGCGGTCGATGCGGTACAGCAGGTGGACGAGGCATTCGGCGTCATCCTCACCTCGGGGGACCGTGTCACCGTTCTGGCCAAGCAGATCGCCAAGGATAATGAAGCACAGGCCGGCGCGATCACCGAAGTAAGCCTGGCCGTCCACGCGATCGACCGGTCGACGCAGGAAAATGCCGCGATGGTCGAGGAAACCTCGGCTGCCGCCCGCAATCTGACCGGCGAAGTGGGGCAGTTGTCCGCCCAGGCCGATCGCTTCCAGGTTGAGCAGGGCCGACGGATGCCCCCGCCGACGGCGCTGTTGGAAACGAGGGTCGGCGGTCATTGCTGAGCGCACGCATGCACGTACCCACGCGGGCCGGGCGGTGCGACCCTCCGGCCTGCAGGCGGCGGTAATTGGCGGAGGGTGACGGATCGCCCGCGCTTGCTTATATCGACCAGCCCGGCTTAAGCGCCGGGGCTCCTATAAGCCAAGAAAGATCCCATCCCGATGTCCGCCCTGTTCCGCATCTCGCTGCCCGACGGTTCCGTCCGTGAGGTAGCCCCGGGGACTACCCCCGCAGATGTGGCCGCAGCGATCGGGCCGGGCCTGGCGAAAGCGGCGATCGCCGCGCGCGTCGATGGCGAATTGCGCGACATCATGCGCCCGTTTGAGGGCGACAGCGCGCTGGCGCTGGTGACCGCGAAGGACGAGGCCGATGCGCTCGAACTCGCCCGCCACGATTTTGCGCATGTGCTGGCCGAAGCGGTGCAGAACCTGTTTCCGGGGACGCAGATCACCTTCGGTCCCTCGACCGACGACGGCTTTTATTACGACTTCGCGCCGAAGGATCGTCCGTTCACCGACGAGGATCTGCCCGCGATCGAAGCCGAGATGCGCCGCATCATCGGCAAGGACGAGCCGCTGATCCGCGAAGTGTGGAGCCGTGCCGATCTGATCGCGCGCTGGACCGCGCAGGGCGAGAGCTTCAAGGCCGAATGGGCCGCCGAACTGCCCGAGGGCGAGGAACTGACGGTCTACAAGGCCGGCAAGGGTGACGACGCGTGGCTCGACATGTGCCGCGGGCCGCATCTGGCCTCGACCGGCAAGCTTGATCCGCAGGCGTTCAAGCTGACGCGTGTGTCGGGCGCTTATTGGCGCGGCGACCAGAAGAACGCGATGCTCAGCCGCATTTACGGCACCGGCTGGCTGAACAAGAAGCAGCTCGATGCGCATCTGACGATGCTGGAGGAAGCCGCCAAGCGCGACCATCGCAAGATCGGCCAGGAAATGGACCTGTTCCATCTCCAGTCCGAAGCGCAAGGCAGCGTGTTCTGGCACCCCAAGGGCTATATGCTGTGGCGTCAGTTGGAGGCCTATATGCGCCGCCGGCTCGACGCAGCGGGCTATGTCGAGGTGAAGACCCCGCAATTGATGGACGCGCGCCAGTGGGAGCAGTCCGGCCATTGGGGCAAATATCGCGAGAACATGTTCGTCGTGCCCGACGAAATCCCGAATACCGAGGATGACGCGGCGATCTTCAGCGGCACAGCCGATCTGATGGCGCTGAAGCCGATGAACTGCCCGGCGCACGTGTTGATTTTCCGCCAGGGCATCAAGAGCTACCGCGACCTGCCGATGCGCATGGCCGAATTCGGCTGCTGCCACCGCAACGAGCCGCATGGCGCGCTGCACGGCATCATGCGCGTGCGCCAATTCACGCAGGACGACGCGCATATCTTCGTGCGCGAGGATCAATTGGTCGCCGAGGTACAGCAATTCTGCGAACTGCTCGACAGTGTGTACCAGCATCTCGGCTTCTCGGACTACGCGGTGAAACTCGCGCTGCGCCCCGAAAAGCGCTTCGGCTCGGACGAGATGTGGGACAAGGCCGAGGACGAATTGCGCCAGGCGGTGCTCGGCTCCAACCTCAGCGAGACGATCAAGGCCAATTTCGAGGAACTGCCGGGCGAGGGGGCGTTCTATGCGCCCAAGCTCGAATTCCACCTGACCGATGCGATCGGGCGGACGTGGCAAGTCGGCACGATCCAGTCGGACCGCGTGCTGCCCGAACGACTCGACGCCAGCTATGTCGGCGCGGATGGCGAGCGCCACCGCCCGGTGATGCTGCACCGCGCGATTCTGGGCACGTTCGAGCGCTTCATCGGCATCCTGATCGAGCACCATGCCGGGCGCTTCCCGCTGTGGCTGGCACCGGTGCAAGCGGTGGTCGCGACGATCGTGTCCGATGCGGATGGCTATGCCACCGAAGTGGCCGCGAAACTGGCGGCGGCGGGGATCCGGGTCGAGACCGATCTGCGCAACGAGAAGATCAACTATAAGGTGCGCGAGCACTCGCTGGCGAAGGTCCCGAACCTGCTCGTCGTCGGCAAGCGCGAGGCCGAAGAGGGCAAGGTCGCCTTGCGGCAATTGGGCAGCGACCGGCAGCAATTCCTGACGCTGGACGAGGCGATCGCGATGCTGACCGAGGCGGCCAAGGCCCCGGACCTGTAAAATGACGACCACCCCGGCGAAGGCCGGGGCCCAGTTGCGAAGGTTTTTGCAAGGGAGCGGAGCGCTTTCAGCATGAGCCTGTCCGGCTGGGCCCCGGCCTTCGCCGGGGTGGTATGAGGATCGAACGAGTCCACCTTTCGTTTTGCCCGAAAATCCCCTATATCAGTCCATCAACAACGACAGGAGCTACACCTATCCGTCCTCCCATGACCCGGCAGGCGCCGCCAATGAACGGCCCTCGCTTCAACGAATTCATTGTGTCGTCCAAGGTCCGCGTGATCGATCAGGACGGCGAAAATCTTGGCATGATGTACACGCGCGAGGCGATGGAGCAGGCGCGCGAGGTCGGTTTGGACCTGGTCGAGGTGTCGCCCAACGCTGATCCGCCCGTCGCCAAGTTCCTCGATGTCGGCAAGTTCAAGTACGAGGCGCAGAAGAAAGCGAACCTCGCACGCAAGTCGCAAAAGACGCAGGAGATCAAAGAGATCAAGATGCGTCCCAACATCGATGACCATGATTACGACACCAAGATGAAGAAGGTGCTCGAGTTCATCGACGAAGGCGACAAGGTCAAGATCACGCTGCGCTTCCGCGGTCGTGAATTGAGCCACGGCCAGCTCGGCATGATCCTGCTGCAGCGCGTCCAGGCCGACGTGGCGGAAACCGCCAAGGTCGAAGCCTATCCGCGCATGGAAGGCCGCCAGATGCTGATGGTGCTCGCGCCGAAATAATAGGTCGGGCGGGCACCCTGCCCGCCCCGCGTCAGTCTGCGGGTGCTTCCCACAGCTCGATTGGGCGTCCCTCCGGATCGTGGACTCGGGCAAAGCGTCCGGTCGCCGGGTCGTCCCATTCGGGCTTGGTCAGAACGTCGATTCCCGCGCTGGTCAGATTGGCGATCAAGCCGTCCAGATCCGCCACACGCAGGTTGAGCATGAACTGTCGGTCTGCCGGAAAATAATCGGAATCGGCGGCGAATGGCGCGAATATAACGGGCCCGCCCTGTGCCAGCCAGGACCACGGGTCCGCCGTCGCTCCCTCGACCGAAACGCAACCCGCACCGACTCCGAGATGATCGCGATACCAGGCGGACAGCGCATCGGGATCCTTACTGCGCAAGAATAGGCCGCCAATGCCGAGTACGGGCATGCAATCCTCCTTGTGATGTCCTTTGCCCCGAGCTTCGCCGACGGCAGCGGGGCGACGGGCACGATATCACGGAATACGCCTCGCGAAAGCAGGAATGCAGCCAGCCGATCCCCTATAAAAGGCATGTTTCGCGCAGCATATCCGCTCACCGGGAACGCCGCTGCATTCGGCAAATCGACTTTCGAAATCAATGTTGTCGCGCTTCCGCGCCCTCTTCGGCTCCCGTCTATAATGCACTCAGGGTACCGAGGATTATGAGATGCGTTTGAATATCGGCCGTCGACTTCACCTTCTTACATTGGCGGCGCTCTGTGCGATGACGCTTGGTCTTGGCGTTGCATTGCTGCGGTTGGGCGGTGTCATGCTGCACGACGAGGCGATGCAAACCCGCGCAACCCTGGAAACCGCATATGGCGTGGTCGAGCAGTATCAGGCGCAGGAGGCCGATGGTCGCCTAACCCGTGAACAGGCGCAGGCCGGTGCGCTCTCCACCCTTCGCAGGATGCGCTACAGCGGCAAAGAGTATTTCTGGGTCAACGATCTGTTACCCCGGATGATCATGCATCCGGTCAAGCCGGAACTGGAGGGCAAGGACCTTCGCCAGACCACCGACCCGGATGGGCGTTTTCCGTTCGTGGAGTTCGTCAAGGCGGCCGAGCGCAATCCGGACGGGGACTTTGTCGCCTATCGCTGGCCCAAGCCAGGCTCCGAGGCACCGCAACCCAAAATTTCGTTCGTGAAGAAGTTCGCGTCGTGGGGCTGGGTGATCGGCACCGGTGCCTATCAGACCGACGCCTGGGCGGCGATTTGGGGCGAAGCGTCCTTGCTGGTTGGTCTCGCACTGCTCGGGATTCTGGCGATGGCGGGCCTTGGATGGTTGCTCGCTCGCTCGATCACGCAACCGCTGAATGCGCTGACCGCGCGCATGGGGGCACTTCAGGCGGGGGACACCGCGTCGGACATTCCCGGCCTCGCCCGGTCCGACGAATTGGGCGACATGGCACGTGCACTCGGCACCTTCCGCGACGTGGCGGTGGCCAAGGCTGCCGCCGACCACGCCAAGGCGGCGGAGGATATCGCGCAGCATGCTGTGGTCGATACGCTTTCGCGCCACTTGAAGGCGATGTCGGATGGAGATCTGACCGCGCAGATTCACGAAGAGTTTCCGAATAATTATCAGGAACTTAAACAAAATTATAACGGTGCGGTTGGCGACTTGCGCGAGCTGATGGCATCGGTCACCGATGCGTGTCACGGCATTCGCACCGGCTCCAACGAGATCGCGTTGGCGGCAGATGACCTGGCCCGGCGCTCCGAGGGCAATGCCGCCAGTCTCGAAAAGGCCTCTGCTTCGCTGTCGCAAATGGAGGGCGTGCTGGTGCAGACGGCGCGATCGGCGGGCCAGACGGTCGATCAGACCGAGCAGGCGGTGTCGAATGTGGTCGCCGGTCGCAACACCGCCGAACATGCCGTGTCGGCGATGAGCCGCGTGCTCGATGGCGCGAAAGGGATCGACAGTGTCATCGAAGGCCTCGACAAGATCGCCTTCCAGACGCGCGTTCTGGCGATGAATGCCGCAGTCGAGGCGGGGCGCGCCGGGGACGCCGGACGCGGGTTTGCCGTCGTCGCCGACCTTGTCTCGGCGCTGGCAATGCGGTCCGAAGAGGAGGCGAAACGCGCGCGCGGGCAGTTGACCGCGACCCAGGAGGATATCGGCACCGCCGTTGGTGCGGTGCAGGATGTCGATGGGGCGCTTTCCAATATTTCCGGCAGCGTGGAGCAAGTGTTGTCGCTGGTGTCCCGCATGGCCGCCGAGAACCGCACGCAAGCCACCACCATCAAGGAGATTGTCGGGGCCGTGAACGAGGTCGACCGTGCGACGCAGCAAAATGCCGCGATGGTGGAGCAAACGTCCGCCGCCGCACGCAACCTGGCGAGCGAAGTCGACGGCCTCAATCGCAACGCCAGCCGGTTCAAGACCGGCAATGACGAAGGGCAGCGGGTGATCGCCAAGGTCCGCGACCATCGGGGCTATTCGGGTGGAAATCCCGAGCGGCGGTCGAAGGGGATGCCATCGGGCGGATTTCAGACGCACGCGCCGCTGTGACGGGTGACAGTCGCGACGCGGATCGCAAGACGCGTGGGGCGCAGCGATCCCGTCGTGGCGGGGGCAACCCGCCTTCACGGCCGGGTTTACGCCGCGTCGGTGATCCGCTCTCCTGCCGCGGCACCCAGCAGGCGCCGCTCGATCGTCTTCAATCGGCTCGCTGCTGAGATCTTTTCGCCGGTCAGGTCGGTCAGGTAGAACGTGTCGACCGCGCGTTCGCCATAGGTTGCGACATGCGCCGAATGGATCGTCACCTTCGACTGGAACAGCGCGTGCGCCAGCTGATGCAATAAGGCGGGCCGGTCGCGCGCGTTGATCTCGATCACGGTGAAGCGGTTCGACGCCTTGTTGTCGATCAGCACGTTCGGAGCGATTGCAAACGCCTCGGCACGCGGACGCGATGGCGGCTTTGCCATCAGCCGGTCGATCATCTTGCCGCGATTGGCGAGTGCGTCCTCGATTGCCTGTTTCAGCCGGGAAAGCTGTGCCGTCTCGTCGAACGGGCGACCGAACGGATCCTGCACCAGGAAGTTGTCGAGCGCCATGCCGTCGCGTGTGGTGTGGATGCGCGCATCGATGATATTGCCGCCAGCCACGCTGATCGCGCCGGCGATGCGGTAGAACAGCCCCGGGTGATCGGCGGCGTAGACGGTGACGAGCGTCGCGCCGCGCTCGGGATAGACCTGCGCGCTGATCGAGAGCTGCGCCGAGCCCGCTTCGGCGATCAGCCCGGCATTGCGGGCGATTACGTCCTCGGGCTCGGCCACCCAATAAGGTTCGGGCAAGCGGCGCACGAGATGGTCAAACTGCGCCGCATCCCAGCCCAGCAGCGCCTGCAGCGCCTCCTGCTTGGCGGCGATCCGCTCGCCGCGCCCCTTTTGCTTGTGGCCCAGCCGCAGCACTTCTTCGGCCGATTCGTACAGGTCGGACAGCAATTGCCGCTTCCACCCGTTCCACACACCGGGGCCGACCGCGCGAATGTCGACGACCGTCAGCAGCAGCAACAGCCGCAAACGCTCGGGGCTTTGCACGGCTTCTGCGAAATCGAGGATGGTCTTGAAGTCCGACAGGTCGCGTTTGAACGCGGTCGCCGACATCAGCAGGTGATAGCGCACCAGCCAGGCGACGGTTTCGGTCTCGGCCGGGCTCAGTCCCAGGCGCGGGCAGAGCCGGTGCGCGACCTCGGCACCCAGCACCGAATGGTCGCCGCCGCGCCCCTTGGCGATGTCATGCAGCAACACCGCGACATAGAGCGCGCGGCGCGAGACGATCTGTTTCAGCAACACCGTACACAGCGGATGGTCGGTCTCCAGCTCGCCATGTTCGATCCGGCTGAGCAGGCCAATCGCGCGGATGGTGTGTTCGTCGACGGTGTAGTGATGGTACATGTCGAACTGCATTTGCGCCACGACGCGGCCGAAATCGGGCACGAAGCGACCGAACACCCCCGCCTCGTTCATCCAGCGCAGCACCGTTTCGGGGTCGCGCGGCGAGGTCAGCACGTCGAGGAAGAGCGCGTTGGCGGTCGGGTCCTGGCGGATATCATCGGCAAGTTTCGCGTCGCGTGCGGCGGCGCGCATGGCCAGCGGGTGGATTTCCAGACCGTGTTTGTCGGCCAGCGCGAACAATTCGATCAGCCGCACCGGCTTTTCGGCGAGAAAACCGTCATTGGGGATCGCCAGTCGACCACGAATGACGGTGAAGCCGTTCAGCTTGCGCGGGGATCGCCGCAGCACCGACAAGCCGAACCGCCGTCCGCGCGCGGCGAACTTCTCGTCGAGATGCGCCAGAAACACGCCGGTCAGGTCGCCTGCCGTGCGCGCCTGCAGGAAGTAATATTGCATGAAACGCTCGACCTTGGATTTGCCGGGCCGGTCGGCAAAGCGCATCCGCTCGGCGATCTCGCGCTGCAGGTCGAAGGTCAGCCGATCCTCGGCCCGACCGGAAATGGCGTGCAGGTGGCAGCGCACGGCCCACAGGAAATTCTCGGCACGGTGGAACTGGCGATATTCGGCGCGGCTGAGCAGCCCGGCCTCGACCAGCTCGGCGGGCTCGGTGACATTATAGGCGTATTTGCCGATCCAGAAGAGCGTGTGCAGATCGCGCAGGCCGCCCTTCGCTTCTTTTACGTTGGGTTCGACGACATAGCGCGTGTCGCCCATCTTGTGGTGCCGCACGTCGCGCTCGGCGAGCTTGTCGGCGATGAACTGGCGTGCGGTGTCGGCCTGCACCTCGACCTTGAAGCGGCGCGCGGCCTCGTCATATAGCGCCTGATCGCCCCACACGTAGCGTGCCTCGAGCAAGGCGGTGCGGATCGTCACGTCGCTTTTGGCCTGGCGCACCATCTCGTCGAGCGAGCGGCTGCTATGGCCGACTTTCAGGCCGAGATCCCACAGCGCATAGAGCATTGTCTCGATTACTTGCTCGGCCCAGGGCGGTTGTTTGCCGGGAGTCAGGAAGCCGACATCAACGTCGGAATAGGGGGCCATTTCGCCGCGCCCATAGCCGCCGACCGCGATGATCGTGATACGCTCGGCCGCGGTCGGATTGCTCATCGGATACAGGCGCTGGACGGTGAAATCGTATAGCAAGCGGAGCAACTGGTCGATCAGGAAGGCCTGGCCCGCCGCTGCCTCCAACCCGCGCGAAGGATGCTCGATCAACCGCCGCCCGATCTCGGCACGCCCTGCGTCGAGCGCTTGCTTGAGCAAGGCGGTTGCTGCGTTCCGCAAAGTGTTGCGATCCCCCTCGAGCGCGGCAAGCGCATCGGCGACGGTGCGCCGATCGATGATCGAACGGCGTTGCGGGAGGGTTTCAAAGCGCGGCGGCATGCGTTCCAGATAGGGGGTCGGGCGATCCGCGTCCACGCGCGATGCGCGCGGGGCCTCGCGGTACGCCTTGTCGTGCAACTGCGCGATGATGCACAGTGTCGCGTAGCCGCGGGGTTTGATGGCAATTCACGGGATGCGCCAAACGTCGCTTCCAGTGTGTAAGGGGCCGATGACCAATATGCCGTTCACGCCGCTCGATCGACCAATCTGGCACAGTCTCACCGGCCGCCAAAGTGCGCTGGCGACAGGCGATACCCGCGCTGTGCGCTTCCGTCCTGACGTCAATCTGTTCGGGGAGGCTGCCGACGGATCACCTGAGGCGCTGGCGGCATTGGCGGCGCTCATAACGGAAGGGGGCACGCTTGGCCTGATCGGTGTCGGCCCGGCGGTGCTGCCGTCGGGGACGACGATCGTGTCGGAGCGGCGGCTCGACCAGATGGTGGCGAGGCGGCTCCACCGCGCGGCGCGCGCCGTGGACATCGTGCGCTTGGGCGACGAGGACGCGCCCGAGATGCTGGCGCTCGCAACGCTGACCGCGCCGGGACCGTTCTTCGCGGCGACGCATCTGCAAGGCGGCTATATCGGCGTGCGCCGCGCCGGGCGGCTGGTCGCGATGGCTGGCGAGCGGATGAAGGTGCCGGGTTTCAGCGAGGTCAGCGCGGTGTGCACGCATCCCGATTTTCGCGGGCAGGGTTTCGCCCGCGCGTTGATGGAAGCGGTGATTGCGCCGCTGATCGCGGGTGGGGAGGGCGTGTTTCTGCACAGCTATGCCGACAACCCGGCAGTGGCGCTGTACCGCGCGCTCGGTTTCGAGACGCGGCGGGAGATGACCTATACGGTGATCGCGCGGGCATAGGGCGTTTTCGGCCGCTTGCCGAGAGGGCGCGCGGCCTTCGCGACTGTCGCCGCCACGGTAACGGGCCGGTAAACCAAGTCATGCCAGAAGGCGGCGATGCAGATGCCGCCGACCTGGATGAAACGCCCACAGCCCGGCTGGCGGAGCTGCGCGATGGTCGTCCTGGTGGTATTTGCCGCTTTGACGACAATGGTCGCGCTGCGGATGCCCTATCCGTCCACCTTCGACGAACTCCCGCATGTGTCGGTCGTGCGGGCGCAATATGAACATCCAGCGCCGTTTGCCGATGCCAGCACCTATCGCATGGTCAGCCGCGACGATTTGGCGCGGTGGACGACGGCCAGCAATTACATCAACCACCCGCCGCTATATTACATGATGATCGGGCAGATGCTGCGCGTTACGTCCGATGTGTATGCCTTGCGGCTTGCCAATGTCGTGCTGGCGCTAGTGGCGCTGGCGATCGGTCTCTGGGCGGGTGTACGCTATCTGGGGGCGGGGGGCGACCGGACGGTGTTCGTCATACTGATCGCCTGTTTCCCAAAGGCACCGTTGATCGGCGGGATCGTCAACAACGACAATCTGGCGAATATCGCCGCCGTGATCGTCTTTGTCGGCCTGACCGGGGCGGGTGGCGGCGCGTGGCTGCTCGGCATCGGGCTGGCATTGGCCGGGTGGACGAAGCTGACCGCGCTCGTCTCGCTCGGCACGGCAGTGATCATTGCGCGCGGATGGCCGCTGATGCGCGGGCGGCGCGCGTGGCGCTTCGCGGACCTCTGGCCGATCGCGCTGGGGGGGGGCGTTGGAGCGCTGCCATACCTGGCCAATTATGCGCGCACCGGCCATCTGCTTTACGTCAACGAGGCGCTGTATGGCGTTCCGTTGGCCGACCGGCCGCAAATCTACATCCAGGATTATGCGGTGTTCTTCTTTGCCACGCTCGCCGACAAATGGCCGGCTGCGGAATTTCAGCTGCCCGTCGTCTTTTCCGCGATACTGGCGCTGGCACCGGTTGCGCTGGCGGCGCTGGGGAGTCGAGCAGACCGGCGTATCGGTGCGATCGGCTGGCCTTTTCTCGCCGCGTTTGGGGTGACGCTGGTGATCCACTTCTGGTTCGGATGGAGCGCGTTCCAGCGCATCGGCGACCAGTCGATCGCGCAGTCGCGTTATTATGCCGTGCTGTGGCCCGGCATCGCGCTGGCTGCAACGCCCGGCATCCGCGCGTTGGCGCAGTGGTGGCGGCCATTGGCGGTGCTGGCGATGTTGATGATCCTGATACCGACCGTGCCGGGCGGTGCGATCACGGCGTTGCTGCTGCGCTGACCTATCCCTGCCGCGCCAGCGCCTTCAGCCGGTAGAGCGTTTCCAGCGCCTCGCGCGGGGTGAGCGCGTCGACGTCGAGCGCCTCCACCTCGGCGCGGATCGCGTCGGCTTGCTCTTCCTCCACCTCCATCGCGGCGGCGAAGAGCGGCAGATCGTCCAGGCCCGCCGCCAGTCCCCCGGTCTTGGCGCGGCCTGCCTCCAGCTTTGCCAGCACCGCCTTGGCGCGGGCGATGGTGGCAGGCGGCAAGCCCGCCAATCGCGCGACCGCCAATCCATAGCTGCGATCGGCCGGGCCTTCGGACACTTCGTGCAGCAACACCAGCTCGCCCTTCCATTCGCGCGCGCGGACATGGTGGAGGGTGAGCGCGTCGCAGCGTTCGGCGAGCCGCGTCAGTTCGTGATAATGGGTGGCGAACAGGCAGCGGCAGCGATTGTCGTCATGGATCGCCTCGACCACCGCCCAGGCAATGGCGAGCCCGTCATAGGTCGAGGTGCCGCGCCCGACCTCGTCGAGGATGACGAAGCTGCGCGGGGTCGCTTGTGCCAGGATCGCGGCGGTCTCGACCATCTCGACCATGAAGGTCGAACGCCCGCGCGCGAGATTGTCGGAGGCCCCGACCCGGCTGAATAGCCGGTCGACTAGCCCTAGCGTCGCCGATGTCGCGGGAACGTAGCTGCCCGCTTGCGCCAGCACGGCAATGGCGGCGTTCTGGCGCAGGAAGGTCGATTTACCGCCCATATTGGGCCCGGTGACGAGCCACAGCCGCGAATCTTCCGACAGGCGACAGTCATTGGCGACGAAGCGTTCGCCCCGCTTGGCCAGCGCATCCTCGACCACCGGGTGCCGCCCGCCGACAATGTCGAAACAGGCATGGTCGGCAAGCTCGGGCCGCGCCCAGCCGCCTTCCGCCGCGCGCTCGGCATGGCTGGCGGCGACATCGAGCCGCGCCAGCGCATCCGCGGTCGCCGCCACCGCCTCGCGCCGGTCGAGCGCGGCGGCGATCAGATCCTCGAGATGCGCTGCCTCGGCCGCCAATGCATGGGCACCGGCTTGCGTTACCTTGGCCGCGACTTCGTGCAGTTCGGGCGCGTTGAAGCGCACCGCGCCCGCCATCGTCTGGCGATGGATGAAGCCGCTTTCGGGCTTCATCAGACCATCGGCTGCGCGCGCGGGGACTTCGATATGATAGCCGAGCACGCCATTGTGACGGATCTTGAGCTGGGCGACGCCGGTCCGCGTGCGATAGTCGGCCTCGAGCGCGGCGATCGCGCGCCGGCCGCCCGCGCCCGCATCGCGCAGATCATCGAGCGCGGCGTCATAGCCCGCCGCGATATAGCCGCCGTCCGAGGCATCGATCGGGGGTGACGGCACGAGCGCGCGCGACAGCAAGTCGATCAGCGCGCCATGCCCGCGCAAGCGCGGGGCAAGATCCTTCAGCAGCGCAGGCGGTTGGTCGATCCGGTCGAGCCGCTCGCCCAGCCGCCACGCGCCATCGAGCCCGTCGCGCAATTGCCCGAGATCGCGTGGGGAGCCCCGCCCCGCCGCCAGCCGCCCGAGTGCGCGGCCGATATCGGCCATGCTGCGCAAAGTCCCCCGCAGCGACTCGCGCAGCCCCGAATCCTCGGTAAGCAGCGTGACCAGATCGTAGCGCGCCTCGATCCGGCTCCGTTCCATCAGCGGGGCGCCGAGATCGGCGGCGAGCAGGCGCGCGCCCGCCGCCGTCACCGTGCGGTCGATCGCGTCGAGCAAGCTGCCCTTGCGCGCGCCGCTCGTCGTCTGGGTCAGTTCCAGGCTTTCGCGCGTGGCAGCGTCGATCGCCATGTGCTGGGCGCTTTGCCCGAGGCGCGGCGGGCGCAGGAAGGGCATCGCGCCCTTGGCGGTGTGATCGAGATAGGCGACGAGCCCACCCGCCGCCGACAAGGCGGCACGGTCGAACTGGCCGAAGCCGTCGAGCGTCGCGACGGCATACAGGTCCTTCAGCCGCGCCTCGCCGCGCGCGCTGTCGAACTCGCCGCGCGGGCGCAGCATCGTCGCGAGCTCGGCAAAGCCGCTCGCTTCCGACGCGATGGTCTCCGCCGGGGCGAGCCGGGCGAGTTCGGCACCCAATCCGGCGGCATCGCACGCGATCAGCTCGAACCGCCCGGTCGAAATGTCGGCAGCGGCAATCGCGACCGCACCGCCAACCTCGCCGATCGCCACGCACCAATTGGCGGCGCGCGCATCGAGCAGCGCCTCCTCGGTCAGCGTCCCCGCCGTTACCACGCGGACGATCGCGCGCGAGACCAACGTCTTGCCCGCGCGCTTCTTGGCTTCTGCCGGGCTCTCGGTCTGCTCGGCGATGGCGACGCGGTGCCCGGCCTTGATCAGCCGTGCGAGATAGGCATCGGCGGCATGGACTGGCACGCCGCACATCGGGATCGGCGCGCCGTGATGCTCGCCGCGCGTGGTCAGCGCGATGTCGAGGCAGGCGGCGGCGACCTTCGCATCGTCGAAGAACAATTCGAAGAAATCGCCCATGCGGTAGAACAGCAGGCAATCCGCCGCCTCGGCCTTCAGCGCGAAATATTGCGCCATCATCGGGGTGGGAGCGGGGGTCGGTGCTGGCGCCATCGCCGTCTGATACCGCCCGCCCTCCCGAAAGGAAACCGCCGCGTCAGTGTCGCTGGTTGAGCGCGGCGAACACCGCGTCATACCGCCCCTCGCGCTCGGCATCGCGCAGGAATTTGACGCGCTCGACGGCATTTTCAGGACCGTGCGGATTGGTCTCCAGCAGCGCCATCGTCTCGGCGATATAGGCGTCGAGCGGCATCGAATTGGGGTTTTCGGCATGCCCCGGCATCAGATCGGTCGCGACGGCAGGCGGGGCGATTTCGATCACGTCGATGCCCGTGTCGGCGAACTGCGCCCGCAAGGATTGCGACCAACTGTGGATTGCTGCCTTGGTCGCACTATAAGTCGGCGTCGCCACCAGCGGTACGAAGGCGAGACCCGACGATACGGTGAGGATCGCGGCGTTGGGCTGCTTGCGCAGGTGCGGCAGCAAGGCCGCGGTCAGCCGGATCGGCCCCAGCAGGTTGGTCGCGATCATCGCTTCGGCATCGCTCAGGTCATAGGGCTGCGCGGTCATATCTTCGGCGCGCATGATCCCCGCATTGTGGATCACGACGTTGAGGGCCGGGTGCTCGCTGGCGATCGTGTCGGCGAAGCGCGCAATGTCGGCCGCGTCGGCGACGTCGAGCAAGGCGGTGCTGATTCCCGGCAGGTCGCGCGCCAGCGCGTCGAGCGGCTCGGCACGACGGCCGGCGACGATGACGTGGTTGCCGCGCGCGTGAAATTGCTCGGCGAGCGCACGGCCGATGCCGGTGCCGCCGCCGGTGATGAGGAGGGTGTTGCCGCTGATATTCATGGTTGCTCTTCCCGTTCGATTGTTGACACGGCGCGTAAAAGCTGCGCGTTCGATTGGAAAGTAGGCACGCAAAAGTGCGGTACTTACCGACAGGAAACCAATGGCCGTTTCGCACCAATATCCCGAAAATCTCGATCCGCGCGTCGAGGCTCTGGTCACGGAAGTGATCGGTCGCGTCGCCGACAAATGGACGATGATCGTGCTGGAGGTGCTGACCGAACATGGCGAACTGCGCTTCTCGCGTCTGGCGCAGCTTGCCGAGGGCATCAGCCAGAAGATGTTGACACAGACGTTGCGTCAGATGGAGCGCGACGGCCTGGTGATCCGGACGATCCATCCGGTGATCCCGCCAAAAGTCGAATATCGGCTGACCGAACTCGGTTTCACGCTGGCCGAGGCGTTTTGCGGCGTGTGGGTGTGGGCGGCGGACAATGTCGACCGCATCGCCGAGGCGCGTCGGTCCTTCGATAGTCGTAACGGCAACTAGAGCCGTTCCCATTCTCCCAAACTGTTTCTAAGACGACGCCGATCCAGGAGGCCGCCCCCATGACTGCAGACTCGAACGTCCAATTTTCCGAGCGCGAGGCGCTGCTGTTCCACTCGGAAGGGCGACCGGGCAAGATCGAGATCGTCGCGTCCAAGCCGATGGCGACTCAGCGCGATCTGGCGCTGGCCTATTCGCCGGGCGTCGCGGTGCCGGTGCTGGCGATCGCGGCCGATCCGAGCCTGGCGTATGATTACACCGCGAAGGGCAATCTCGTTGCGGTCATCTCGAACGGCACCGCCATTCTCGGGCTCGGCAATCTCGGCGCGCTCGCGTCCAAGCCGGTGATGGAAGGCAAAGCGGTGCTGTTCAAGCGCTTCGCCGATGTCGACGCGATCGATATCGAGCTGAAGACCGAGGATGCCGACCGGCTGATCGATGCGATCGAGCTGATGGAGCCGAGCTTTGGCGGGATCAATCTGGAGGACATCAAGTCGCCGGAATGCTTCATCATCGAACAGACCTTGCGTCAACGCATGAACATCCCGGTGTTCCATGACGACCAGCACGGCACCGCGATCATTTGCGCGGCGGGGCTTATCAACGCGTTGTTCCTGACCGGCCGTGACATCAAGGACACCAAGGTGGTGATGAACGGCGCGGGCGCGGCGGCGATCGCGTGCGCCGAGCTGATCAAAGCGATGGGCCTGCCGAGCGACCAGTTGACGATGGTCGATCTTGGTGGGGTGATCTACCAGGGGCGGGCCGATATCAATCAGTGGCAGTCGGCGCATGCCGTGGCCACCGAGAAGCGCACGCTGACCGAGGCGCTCGATGGTGCGGATGTGTTCGTCGGTCTTTCAGCCGCCGGGGCGCTGCCGGCGTCGGACCTGCTCAAGATGGCCCCCAAGCCGATCATCTTCGCGATGGCCAATCCCGATCCGGAGATCACCCCGCCCGAGGCGAAGGCGGCTCGGCCCGATGCGATCATCGCCACGGGGCGGTCGGACTATCCGAACCAGGTCAATAACGTGCTTGGCTTCCCGTTCATCTTCCGCGGCGCGCTCGACGTGCGCGCGACGACGATCAACGATGAAATGAAGCTGGCGGCCGCGCGCGCGCTGGCGGCGTTGGCGCGGCAACAAGTGGCCGAGGAAGTGGCGGTTGCTTACGGTGTGCGCCACACCTTCGGCCCCGATTACATCATCCCGGCACCGTTCGACCCGCGGCTGATGGAAATCGTGCCGGTCGCGGTGGCCAAGGCGGCGATGGATTCGGGCGTTGCGACCAAGCCGATCCTCGATCTGGAGGCCTATCGCCAGACGCTGAAGGCACGGCTCAACCCGACCACTTCGGTGCTGACGCTCGCGTATGAAGGTGCCAAGGCACATCCCAAGCGGGTGTTGTTCGCGGAAGGCGAGGAAGAAGTCGTGCTGCGCGCGGCGATCGCGTTCAAGGACGGCGGTTACGGCACGCCGGTGCTGGTCGGCCGCGATGATGTGCCCGAACGGTTGCGCGCGCTCGGCGTCAATGATCCCGACAGCTATGAATTGCACAACAGCCGCAATTCGCCGCTGGTGCCGCGCATGGTCGACTTCCTCTACGAACGACTGCAGCGGCGCGGCTATCTGCGGCGCGACTGCGAGCGGATGATCAACCAGGATCGCAACATCTTCGGCGCGGTGATGCTGCAACTGGGCGAAGCCGACGCGATGATCACCGGCATCACGCGCACCTATGCGCATACAATGCGCGAAATCCGCCGTGTGATCGATCCCGAGGCGGGGCGCACCCCGTTCGGCATTCATTTGATGGTCGGGCAAAGCCACACGGTCTTCATGGCCGACACCACCGTGAACGAGCGCCCCAATGCCGAGGAACTGGCGGATATTGCCGAGCAGACGGCGCTCGTCGCCAAGCGCATGGGGCATGAGCCGCGCGTCGCCTTCCTCAGCTATTCGACCTTTGGCAACCCCGAAGGCAATTGGCTCGACGATATCCGCGCGGCGGTGAAGGTACTCGACAAGCGGCAGGTCAGTTTCGAATATGAAGGCGAAATGGCACCCGATGTCGCGCTCAACCCCAAACAGCTTGCCAATTATCCGTTCGCGCGCCTCTCGGGGCCAGCCAATGTGCTGATCATGCCGGGGCTGCAATCGGCCAATATTTCGGCCAAGTTGCTCCGCGAATTGGGCGGCGATGCAGTGATCGGGCCGATGCTCGTCGGGATGGAGAAATCGGTGCAGATCGCGCCGATGACCTCGACCGCGAGCGAACTCGTCACTCTGGCGGTGCTGGCGGCGGGCGGTATCGCCCGATAATGCAGCGATAGCGATGCCGGACGCGGGGCTTTTCTTATGGGAAGGCCGCCGCTTCCTGCTGCGCGCGCTCGCCACGGGCGCGCTCGACGAGAGATTTCGGAAAGCCCTAAAATAGAATTGAGGATTTTTGCTTTTGGTGTCGTCACACACATAACGGGGGATTGGCGTATTCCATACTGACCCGTCGGCACGACATTAGGAAACGACAATTGGCGTCTTCCCAAAGAGTACGGCAGGGGAACCCGATCGCCGGTTTTGCGTGTCTTGAAGCCTCTTACGCGTGCCCGGCAGGAGCGGATTTGTGAGCATTCCGATCTGGGTCACAGCGATGCTGGCGACCAGCACGCCGGTGGACGATCGCGACCTGCAGGTCACTCAGCCCGAACAGGTTGTGGCGGCCAGCATGCTGGCGTCGCCGACGGTGCCGCTCGCCGATCCGCAGACCGCAAGCCTTGTCGCAACCGACGAAGCGGCAGTGGTGTCGGCCGCGCCGCCGCCGATGGAAGAGCCGCAAGACATCGTCGTTACGGCCCGTTCGCGAAATACCGCAAACGACCCTATCGCTGCGATCAACACCGAATCCTTCAAGGCGACGCAGGAGGTCGACCGTGCCTTTGTCGGGCCGCTGGCGCTGGCTTATAAGCACAGCGTGCCAGTGCCGGTCCGCAGCGGCATCCGCAATTTCCTGTACAATCTGCGCGAGCCGATCGTGTTCGTGAATTTTCTGCTCCAGCATAAAGCGGGCAAGGCCGCCGAGACGCTGGGGCGCTTCGTCGTCAATTCCACCGTCGGGGTCGGCGGCCTTTTCGATATGGCCAAGCGTCGCCCGATCCATTTGCCGCGGCGCCCGAATGGCTTTGCCGACACGCTCGGTTTTTACGGCGTGAAGCCTGGGCCTTTCCTGTTCTTGCCGCTGATAGGGCCCACCACGCTGCGCGATTTGGTGGGGGATGCGGTCGATCGGCTGGTGCTGCCGCTGGGGGTTGGAAAGCCCTTTAACAGGGCCGCCTTTACTCTGCCGGTCAGCGTCCTCGGGGTGCTTGACCGGCGCGCTGAGAATGACGAACTGTTCCACCAGCTTCATAACGGACCGACCGACCCGTATGTGGCGACGCGGACCTTCTATCTGCAGCGGCGTCAAGCCGAGATCGACGCTCTGCATGGCAAGTACCACGTCGTACCGTTGCCGCCCCCGCCACCGTCGGCAGCAGGGGCCAACGCCAAGCCTTAAATGGCGGGTGCCCGCTTCGGCGGGGTGTCCGCCGACAAATGGTGCGCCAAGGTTACCCGGGTGCCCGGGTCCGCGTCCGACACGGTGACGCTGGCATCCATCTGTTTGGCAAGCGCCTGCACGATATTCGTGCCCAACCCGGCCTTGGAAGGGCCTGGCTGCTTTGTAATGCCGATCCCGTCGTCGCTTACCGAGAGCGACCAGTCCGCGCCGCTACGCATATAATCGACCGCGATCTTGCCGTGTCGTCCATCAGGAAACGCATGCTTGAGCGCGTTGATCACCAGCTCTGTCACCACCAGACCAAGGCTGACCGAAATATTGGCCTGGACCTGTTCGCGGGCACTCGTCACTTCGATCGAAATCTGCTCGTGATCGTGGATCATCGATGCCCCGATGCTCTCGCACAATTGGTGAAGGTACGGACCGACATCGACCTTGTCGAGCGATGCGACCGCCAGTTGCCGCTGGACCGCAGCGACCGACATCACGCGGCTGTGGGCATCCCGCAAATGGCCGCGGACCTCTTCCGACTGAACCTTGCGCGCGCTCTGCAGGAGCACACTGGCGATGATCTGCAAACTATTGGCGACGCGGTGCTGCAACTCCTGCAGCAACACGCTCTTGTCATGAACCAGGCCGTCATTCACCTTTTCCGCGATGCGGGCTGCGGTAACGTCGGAGATGGCGAGCAACAGTCGGGGTTCGGCCCCGGCACCGTAACTCAGCTTATGCGCGTTCAGGACCAGACACCGCGTGGCAAGGCCGGAGCGCTTCAAGTCGAATTCGTAATTTTTGACTTCGGCGAGTCCCGACGCGGTTGCCTTGAGGAGCGACTGAAGTTGCGGGATGGCCCATTCGCCGTCGCCCAGATCGGCAAAGGTCTTGCCGACGATCGTTGCGGGATCGATGTCGAAGGCTTCGCAAAAGGCGTCGCTGGCGATAATGACAGCGCGGTTTCCATCCAGCAGCAGCACCGGGGCGTGCGAGGAGCCGACCACCGCCAGCGCGAGTTTTAGGCCGAGTTCGGCATCGGGTGAAACGGCAGACGGCATCGGAACCCTTTCGGTCCCGGACTTTCCGTGTGAAAGCAAGTCGGGCGCGGCCACAATCAACCGGTATAGCCGTGTATCACGCGCGCCCCGATTCCCAGCACCAATTCGTGTGCGAGCCAATCGAGTAGCGTTCGCGTTCCGGATTTGTGGCCGCCGTCCCAATGGCATATGGCGACGACCGGCATTGGATCGTCGGCCACGCCCGCACGTTCAGGCGGCTCCGCTGCGGTATCGCGGCGGGCGGATAGGAAGGATTGCGATGGCGGATGTTCAGCTCAGACTTGACCATAGCAGCATCATTTTGCGGCCTGACCCATCGCGAACGGTGGTGCGACCGTTTTCTCTCGAATATCCGGCGCAATTTCAGCGGGAAGGGCATAGCCGCGCACAGGCCATCGTCGACCGCGTCCTGACCCTGACGGGCGACGCATTGACGGCGGAGCTAGCGTTGATCGTGGATTCGCTGGATGAGCGCCACCGCGACGTCGATGCGATGTTGCTGCGGCGCTACGATGAGGTTGCTGCCGCTTTGCCGGTGCCGCCGGTGGCCTCGGAAGGCCAACGCCGCTTGATCGGCGCGTATTTCAGCGAAGAATTTTCATACGAAGCTGCGGCCTTGTTCAACCCGAGTGCAGTCGTCGCGCCCGACCAGAGTGGCCTCGAAGATGGCGCGGTGCGCTTCGTCCTTTCGCTACGCGGAATTGGGGAAGGGCATGTTTCTTCGGTCGCATTCCGCACGGGCAACTGGGTGCCGGGCGGTGCGCTCAAGATCGATTTGCCAAGCTTGGTCGCGGTGCCGCCGATTATCGAGGGTACGGATGTCGATGCCGGGGCGGTGGTGATGCTCCGCTGCGGTGGCAGCCGGGATATTTCCGAGACCGTGCTGTTTCCGGTGCTGCCGAGCCAACGCCAGGGAATCGAGGATTTGCGGCTCGTCCACTTCACCGAGGAAGATGGCAGCACCACCTATTACGGGACCTACACCGCCTTCAGCGGTGCGGCGGCGCGCCCGGAATTGCTGTCGAGCGATGACTTTCGCAGTTTCACGATGCGGGCGCTAACGGGCGATGCGGCGGGGGCTAAAGGCATGGCGCTGTTTCCGCGCCGCGTCGGCGGGCGGTTCATGATGCTCGGGCGGCAGGATAGCGAAAGCATCTGGCTGCATGCCTCCGACGACATTCTGCATTGGGCGGGCGGCGGCAAGATCGTCTCGCCGCGTTACCCGTGGGAGTTTGTGCAGATGGGCAATTGCGGCTCGCCGATCGAAATCGACGAGGGCTGGCTGGTGTTCACCCACGGCGTCGGGATGGTGCGCAATTACTGTGTCGGCGCTTGCCTGCTCGACAAGGTCGATCCGTCGCGCCTGCTGGCGCGCACGCCCGCGCCGATCCTTACGCCAAGCCCGCTCGAGCGCGACGGCTATGTGCCCAATGTGGTGTATAGCTGTGGCGTGCTGGCGAAAGGGCGCGATCTGCTGATCCCGTATGGCGTGGCCGACAATTTCACGGCGTTCGCCACGACCACGGTCGACCAATTGCTCGCGGCGATGGCCTAGTCAGCCTTCATAAAGCCGCGCCCGTTATTATATTCGGGTGGTGAACACGCTTCCTGATCTTGGGCCCCAGGGCTCGCTCTATCTGCTGGTCATCGCTGTCGTGGCGGTGATGGTTCTGGCGCGGCGCGTGCCGGTGATCGGGCGGTTCCTCGCTTTTGCGGTGACCGCCGGATGTATGGTGCTGGTCGCGTTGCTGGTGATGGAGCGCGCGCCGCTCGACCCGACCTTCGCCCGCGTGGCGCAGCGGTTCGAGCTGGGCGGGCAGCGCGTGGTGGGCAAGGAGATGCGCGTGCCGATGGCGGCGGACGGGCATTTCTGGGTGCGGGTGAAGCTGGGCGGGATCGAACGGCGGATGCTGGTCGATAGTGGTGCCACGGTCACCGCGATTTCGGCCGATACCGCCGCCGCAGCGGGGATCGAGCCGAGCGATTCGCTGATGCCGGTAATGATGCAGACCGCCAATGGCACGGTGGCGGCGCAAACCGCGACAGTGCCGGAACTGCGCATCGGCAATGTCGTCGCGCGCGATTTGCCGGTGGTAGTGTCGCCCGCCTTTGGCGACATGAACGTGGTGGGGATGAACTTCCTGTCGCGCCTCAAATCCTGGCGGGTGGAGGATGGGGTGATGATCCTGCAACCGCATCACCCCCAAACGGCCTGATTTCCCTCCCCCTTGGGTCGGGGAAGGGAAGGGGCCCGGATTAGGCGTCGATGCTCGTGCCCAGCGCCGCATGGACCAGCCCGCCATCGACGGTGATCGTATCGCCCACCACATAATCGCCCGCGCGACTGGCGAGGTAGATCGCGGCACCCGCCATATCCTCATCGACGCCGATACGCTTGGCGGGGATGCTCTGTGCGATCGCTGAACCGTGGTCGCGTGCGGCCTTGTTCATCTCGCTGGCAAAGGCACCGGGCGCGATCGAAGTAACGTTGATATGATCGGTGATGAGCCGCGCCGCCATCCGCTTGGTGAGGTAGATCAGCGCCGCTTTCGACGCCTGATAGCTGTACGTCTCCCACGGGTTCAACCGCTGGCCGTCGATCGAGGTGATGTTGATGACCTTGGCGGGTCGCCCGGCGCTCGCGGCGGTTTTCAGCGGGGCGTGCAGCGCCTGGGTCAGGAAGAAGGGCGATTTGACGTTGAGGTCCATCACCTTGTCCCAGCCTTTTTCCGGGAAGATCTCGAACGGTTCGCCCCAGGCCGCCCCCGCATTGTTGACCAGGATGTCGAGCCGATCGGTATGTTCCGCCAGTTGTGCGGCGAGCGCCTTGCACCCGGCCACCGTCGACACGTCCTGCGGCAGCGCGATGCATTTCTCGCCCAGTTCCGCCGCAGTTTCGAAACAGGCATCGGCCTTGCGCGACGAGATATAGACGGTCGCGCCTTGTGCGATGAAGCCGGTCGCGATCATCTTGCCGATGCCGCGCGAGCCGCCGGTGACGAGGGCGATACGGCCGTCGAGCCGGAATAGGGTATTGGTGTCCATGTTTCTTCCTTCTTCTCCCTCTCCCCGCTTGCGGGGAGAGGGTCGGGGAGAGGGGCCGTCATGAGAGCGCGCCGCACTGCCCCTCTCCCGCGCGTCGCTTCGCTCGCTTGCCCTCTCCCCGCCTGCGGGGAGAGGGAGAGTGGTTACCCCCCGCGCTTGATCGTTTCGCGTGCGATGATGAGTTGCTGGATCTGGCTGGTGCCTTCGTAAATACGGAACAGCCGCACGTCGCGGTACAGCCGTTCGATCCCGTAATCGGCGATATAGCCCGCCCCGCCAAAGATCTGCACCGCGCGGTCCGCTACACGCCCGACCATCTCGCTCGCATAATATTTGGCCGCCGCCGATTCCATGACGACGTCCTTGCCCGCATCCTTGCCCGCCGCCGTCTCCAGCACCAGCGCGCGCGCGGCGAGCGCTTCGGTCTTGCTGTCGGCGATCATGGCCTGGATGAGTTGATGCTCGGCAATCGGCTTGCCGAACTGCTTGCGCTCGGTTGCATAGGCCACGCAATCCGCGATCAGCCGCTCGGCCACCCCGACGCACACCGCCGAAATGTGCAGCCGCCCGCGATCGAGCACGCGCATCGCGATCTTGAAGCCTTCGCCCTCGGCCCCGAGCCGGTTCTCCACCGGCACCACGACGTCGTCGAAATGCACGTCGGCGACCTTCGCGCCCTTTTGCCCCATCTTCTTTTCAGGCTCGCCGACGCTGACGCCAGCCAGCGCGCGCGGCACCAGAAACGCCGACACGCCACGCGCGCCGGGATCGTCGCCAGTCCGCGCCATTACCGTGAACAGATCGGCCTTGTCGGCATTGGTGATGTAGCGCTTGGTGCCGCTCAGCCGATAGGACTGGCCGTCGAAGGTCGCCCGCGTCTTCACCGCACCCGAATCGGAGCCGACATCGGGTTCGGTCAGCGCAAAGCTGGTGATGATCTCGCCGCTTGCGATGCGCGGCAGCCACGTATCCTTTTGCGCGGCATTGCCCGCCATCACCAACCCTTGCGAGCCGATCCCGACATTGGTGCCGAAGGTCGAGCGGAAGGCGGGGGTGGTGCGGCCAAGCTCGATCGCGACCTTGGCTTCTTCCAGCATGGTCAGGCCAAGGCCACCATAGTCTTCGGCGATCGACAGCCCGAACAGGCCCATGTCGCGCATTTCGCGGACGATGTCGGCGGGGATCGCGTCGGCGTCCTCGACCGCGCCCTCCAGCGGCCGGAGCCGCTCCGCGACGAAGCGCCGCACGGTTTCGATCAGCGCGTCGAAAGTTTCGGGGTCGAGTGCCATGATCTCTCTTCTCTGCGCCATCATTGCGAAACGGGGCTTGGCGGCAGTGGTAGGGAAATGCCGGGATCGTCGCAAGGCCGCACCAAACCCGAAATTCCAAAAATACCACGACAGCACGGATTGACCGGCCCATGACCCGTACTAAGGTGACAAAAACACAGGAGAGTGAGATGCGTTTTGCGGGCAAGCGCGCCGTCGTCACCGGCGGAGCCTCAGGAATTGGACGTGCTACCGCGCTGCGGCTGGTGCGCGAAGGGGCGGAAGTGTGGATCGGCGATGTCGATGTCGCCGGCGGGCAGGACCTTGCCGAAACCTCCAACGGGCGCATCCATTTTCTCCGCACCGACGTGACCGAGGTCGCCGATATCGCCGCCCTGCTACAGGCGGCGGACGATGCCGGGGGCATCGATGTGCTGTTCAACAATGCCGGGGCGGGCGGCGCGCGCGAGACGATCGACGCGATTTCGCCCGAGGATTGGGATCGCACGCAAAGCCTGTTGCTGCGCTCGGTCGCGATGGGCATCCGCTATGCCGCCCCGCTGATGATCGCGCGCGGCAAGGGCGGGGCGATCGTCAACACGTCGTCGATCGCAGCACTCCAGACCGGCGCAGCACCGACCGCGTATTCGGTCGCAAAAGCTGGCGTGTTGCATTTGACGACGCTTGCCGCCGCCGACCTGTCGCAGCATAACATCCGCGTCAACGCGGTGTGCCCGGGCTTCATCACCACCAACATCTTCACCTCGGCACTCGGCATTTCGGGCGAAAAGCGCGTGATGGCCAATGGCATGATCGAACAGGTCGCAGCGCACGCGCAGCCCTTGCAGCGCGCGGGCACCGCCGACGACATCGCCGCCGCCGTCGCCTATCTGGCCAGCGCGGACGCAGCTTTCGTGACCGGTACGCATATCGTCGTCGATGGCGGCATGACGATCGGCCCGCGTCACAGTTGGGACCCGAAGACGCCGTCGCTCTTTTCCAGCCTTGAGGCGTTTACCGCGTGACCCCGCCGCTCGCGATCCCGGCGGCGCGACGCCTCGGCGCGCGTAGCCGTTGGTCGTTCGGGCTCGGTTCGATCGCTTATGGGGTGAAGGACAGTGGCTTCGCGACCTTCCTGCTGCTGTTCTACAATCAGGTGATCGGCTTGCCCGCCGGACTGGTGGGCGTGGCGATCATGGCGGCGTTGGTGGTCGAGGCGTTTGTCGATCCGCTGGTCGGCTATCTGTCGGATCATACGCGAGGGCGCTGGGGGCGGCGGCATCCGTGGATGTATGCCTCGGCACTGCCGGTGGCGATTGGCTGGCTGTTATTGTGGAACCCGCCGCATTGGTCGCACGCGGCGCTTGGCTTCTATGTATTTGGCAGTGCGCTGTTGGTGCGGATCGCCTTGTCGGCGTTCGAGATTCCGTCCTCGGCACTCGGGCCCGAACTCAGTTCGGACTATGACGAGCGCACCCGGATGTTCTCTTATCGCTATCTGTTCGGCTGGGGAGGCGGGTTGGCGATGCTGGCGCTGGCCTATGGCGTGTTCCTGGTGCCCGACGCGACGCATCCGGTGGGGATTCTCAACCGCAATGGCTATGCCGGCATGGCGACGCTGGCGGCGGTGGTGATGGCAGTATCGATCGTGGTGTCGTCGATCGGGCTACACCATGAAATTCCGCTGCTACCGCAAATCCCGAAATCGCAGGAAACGCTGGCCGAGCATTTTGCCGATTTTCTCCGGACCGTCCGCAATCGCGGCTTTCTGATCCTGATGGCGGCGGGGGTGTTCGCCTATACCGCGCAAGGCGTGTCGTTCGCGCTATCAACGTATATGTATCAGTTCGTCTGGCAATTTGCGGGCCGCGATTTCAATTGGCTGTCGCTCGCGCTGATGATCGGGGCAGTAGGGGCGTTCTTCCTGGCCCCCGCGCTGACCAGGGGCGGCGACAAGCCGCGCATCGGCATGATCGCGTCATTTGGTGCCGCCGTGCTGCTGGTGACCCCTTATGTGCTGCGGCTGGCGGGCTGGTTTCCAGAGCCGGGCTCACCACTGCTGCTGCCGGTGTTGCTGACGATCTTTGCGGCCAACACCGCGTGCGGTGTTTCAGCTTTTATCCTGGGCGCGGCAATGCTGTCGGACGTGGTCGAGGAATCCGAAGTGCGCACCGGCAAACGATCCGAAGGCGTGTTCTTTGCCGGTGGGTTTTTCGTGCAAAAGCTGGTCGGCGGGCTCGGCATCTTCCTGGCCGGCGCAATCCTCGCGTTTGCGCAGTTTCCGCAAGGCGCGCGCCCCGGGATGGTGCCGGCTGAGACGCTCGACCGGCTGACAATCGTGTTTATCGCACTGGAGCTCGCCTTTTACGGGATGGCGGGGCTTTGCTATGCGCGTTTTCCGTTCGGGCGCGCGGACCATGATGCGCGGCTGGTTTCGGCGGCGCGGGGTTAACCCGCTACGGGTCGGACGAAGCTGCTCAACACCCAGCCCGATTTGCATGGCCCCGCATAGGGGCGCGCATTGGCCAGCGTGGCCGCTACCCCGCAATCCAGTTGCGGGGAATCGGTCGGCGCGACCACCACGCCCTGCCAGCGTTGGTCGAGCGAGCGCTGACACAGGAACAGCTTCGCGCCCTCGCCAAGCCGGGCGACTTCCTGCGCCTCGGCAAAGGGGGCGGCGCGGAGCGGCAGATAGGCCTCGCCTTCGGGCGACACGTTCACGACCACGCCGGAACTGGCGCAGGCCGGATAGGCCGGGCCGCCGTCACCGACACGCACGGCCTGCACGCCTGGGGTGAGGGTCGTGGTATTGCTCTGATAAAGCGACGGATCGTTGCTGAACGCGCCTTCCCGCGAGCAAGCGGTCAAGAGCAGGGCGATCACCAGGATGCTGCGGTTCATGGCCGATTCTTAGCCGAGTGCTGGTCCGTTGGCGAGCGGGCATCATCCAAAAGCACTGTTTCGGCAGCGGCGAAAAGCCACCCATCGTGCGACAAACTCACTTCGTCGGAAATGGTTCCGTTCGCCGCGTGGCGGGGTTTCCAACCCCGCTATGAACTGCTTTGAGACACTCAACGAATTCATCGCGACCTGAGGGGGTCACATGACAATCCGGACTTTGACAGCGCGTTTTGCGCTGGTGGTATCTTGCGCCCTGATGACGGCGACCCCAGCGATGGCCCAGTTCTGGCAGTGCGCGCCTTATGCACGGATGATTTCTGGCATCGAGATCCGCGGCAATGCCAACACCTGGTGGGGCCAGGCCGCCGGTCGCTATGCGCGCGGCCATGCCCCCAAGGTCGGTGCCGTGCTCGCTTTTGCCTCGACCAGCCACATGCGCCTCGGCCATGTTGCTATGGTCAGCGAAGTGGTCAGCGATCGCGAAGTCCTGTTGACCCACGCCAATTGGTCGCGTCGCGGCGGTGTCGAGCGCGATGTCCGCGCGATCGACATTTCGGAAAAGGGCGACTGGACGCGGGTTAAGGTCTGGTACGGCCCGCAGGGTGGCCTTGGCACCTCGGCCTATCCGACCAAGGGCTTCATCTATGCCGAACATGCGCCCCTGAACGACCAGGGCGACGACGCAATCGACAGCACCGCCAAGGCCCCGATCATCCTGGCCTCGCTCAGCCAGGGGGCGGCGCGCTTCTAAGCCGCCAACCCGCCGCGCTGCGGCCCGGCGTTACGCTTTGCCGAGGGTAAAGCTCAGCGCCACGCCGTTCATGCAATAGCGCTTGCCCGTCGGTTGCGGGCCATCATCGAACACATGGCCAAGATGGCCGCCGCAGCGTCGGCAATGCACCTCCGTCCGCGTGAAACCGAGCGAACCGTCGGCGCGGGTGCGCACGGCATTGGGCAGCGGTGCCCAGAAGCTCGGCCAGCCCGTGCCGCTATCAAACTTGGTTTTCGACGAGAAAGCGGGGAGGGCACATCCCGCGCAAGAGAACACCCCCGCACGATGTTCGCTGTTGAGCGGGCTGGTAAAGGGCGTCTCGGTGCTTTCGTGGCGCAGCACGACATAAGCGGCGGGCGAGAGCTTCTTCCGCCACGCGGCATCGCTCAGCACCACTTCGAACTGCTCGGGCGCGCTCGCCGTGGCTCCCTTGCAACCGAATAGAGCAATCGCGGCAGCACCGGTACCTGCGAGGCTGAGGAATTGGCGGCGGTGGGGCATCAGGGCGGGCATCGATAGGGTCCTCTTTTCGGGCGTCATGTGGCTATACGTGCGCGGCGACACAATAGTTACGCAGCTTTCCCCCGATGGATGCACTGCGCCCGGAACCGCCTGCAATCTCGCGCGCTTTTGGCATATGACGATGCAGCAACTCGATCCGCCGCTTCCGGTGCATGTCCTCGACAAGGGCGCAGGCTACGCCTTCGCCGTGATCGATTACGGCCAGGAGCATAACCTCATCTGGGTCACCGCGATCAACGAGACCGGTGAAATCTGGTGCGCGCCCAATCCACGCGTGCGGATGCAGGCCAACTGGACGATGGGCCGCAAGAAGCCAGCGGCAATCGCGCGAGAAAATGGCGATTGCTCAGGCGCGGGCGAGCCGGTGGTAGCGGAAGCGATCGCCAAGCCGAACTGAGCAATGATGGTTTGACTCGGCAGATGCCGATCTGCATCCTCCGGTCGGCATGCGGGGGCATGCGGGGGAAAACCGATGCCGTTCCGCTACGCGCCGTATTGGCTCGCCGCCCTGCTCGCGTTGACCGTACTCGGCTTTTGGCCGGGCTATTTTTCGATATTGGCAAAGGCACCCTGGGGCTTTCATCTCCACGGCATCAGCGCGACCTTGTGGCTGATCCTGCTCGGCGTGCAAAGCTGGTCGGCGCATGCGCGGCAGATGGCGCTGCATCGCCGTGGAGGGATGGCGAGCCTCGTGCTCTTTCCGGTGTTTTTCGCCGGCAGCGCGGGGGTGATCTGGAGCATGGCCGCCGCAACCGCCGCAGGTGACCCCTTCTACCAGATTTATGGCGCACGGCTCGCGACGATGGATCTCATTTCGACGCTGCTGCTGGGCTATCTCTATTACCACGCGCTGGCCGAACGCGGCCGAGTGCAGTTGCACGCGCGGTATCTGCTCGCGACGCCTCTGCCGCTGATCATGCCGATTGTCGGCCGGGTATTCGCTGGGTTCGTGCCGGGGTTGGTCATTCACGGCCCGCACGATTTCGCGCTGTTCGCCTGGTCGGTGCGCCTGTCGAGCGTGGTGGCGCTCGCCCTGACCGCATGGCTCTATGTCAGCGCGCCGCGCCACGGCAAACCCTTTGCGGTCGCTGGTGCGGTGCTGCTGGTACAGACGATAGTGTTCGACACGCTCGGCGCGACTTATGGCTGGGACGCGGCCTATCGCTCGCTCGCGCTGTTGCCGGTGGCACCGTTACTGCTCACCGGCCTGGTCGCGGGCGCTGCGGTCGCCTGGTTCGGCTGGGCCGCGGGGCAACGTCCACGCGTCCGCGCGGTCAGTACCGGCTGATCTCGACCGGCAACTTGCGATAGCCATGGACGAAACAGGCGGCAACGCGCTCGGGCTCGCCGAGCACGTTTACGCGCATCCGCCGCTTGGCCATCTCTTCCAGCAACACCGAAACCTGCAATTCGGCGAGGCGTGCGCCAACGCAGCGATGGATGCCGTGCCCGAACGCCAAGTGCCGACGCGCATTCGCACGATCGACGATGATTTGGTCGGCATTCTCGAACACGCTCTCGTCACGATTGGCCGACAGATACCACAAGGCCAATTTGTCGCCGGCCTTGATCTGTTGCCCCTCCAATTCGGTATCGGCGGTGGCGGTGCGGCGCATATGCGCGAGCGGCGTTTGCCAGCGGATCACTTCCTGCACGGCATTGTGGATCAGCGATGGGTCGGCCTCGAGCTTCGCGCGCTGGTCGGGGAATTGGTCGAGACCGTAGGCGACCGCGCTCATGGTGTTGCGGGTGGTGTCGTTGCCGCCAACGATCAGCAGGATCAGGTTTCCGAGAAACTCCATCTGATCCATCTCGGCCATCGCGTCGGAATGGATCATCATCGAAATGAGATCGGGGGTCGGATCCTTGCCGACCTTGGCGTTCCACAAATTCTGAAAATAGGCACCGCATTCATACATGTGCTTCAGCCGTTCGAGGCGCAGTTCGTCATTCTTGGCGAGCTCGATGTCGCCCGCCCAGTCCGACCAGAAGGTCAGCTTGCGGCGTTCCTCCCACGGAAAATCGAACAGGATCGCCAGCATCTGCGTGGTCAGCTCCACCGAAACGGTATCGACCCAGTCGAACGGCGTATTCCAGTCGAGCGAGTCGAGAATTTCGGACGTGCGCGTGCGGATATTGTCGCTCATCCGCACCATTTCGGAAGGCGTGAAGGCAGGGGCGACGGTGCGGCGCTGCCCGGTATGTTTCGGACGGTCCATCGCAATGAACATCGGCATCCGCACGTCGGTCGGGTTATTTTCGATGAAGTCGGCGAGCGTAATGCCGCCGGCCTGCGACGAATACAGATCGGGCAGCGATTCGACCGTGATGATCGGCTTGTAGGTGGAAACCGACCAATAGGGGCCGAAGTCCGAATGCTCGACGCGGTGGACCGGCGATGTCGCGCGCAACTCGCGGAACGGTGCTTGCCAAACGTCGTCGCGATAGAGTTCGGGACGGCTGACATCGAGCGGATCGACCGCGCGCACGGGTGCTTCGGGTGCCAGAGTCGCCATCATCACTCTCCTGTCTTTTTATGGAGAGAGAAAAGCCCTAACTGACACTCATGTCAACAGGGTTTCGCCGTCGGAACAGCGGTCCTCCGCTACCCGATTTGAGGACGCCGCGCCGGAATGCACGCGCGCCGATCGTGATCGCGATCGCCACCCACAAAGCCTGCCAGCCAAGCGCGGCGGCGTGTGGCCACAGGTCGGGCTTGTCGGCCGCGCGCGCCGCCATTGCGTAAGGCGAGCTCAGCGGAAACAGCTCGATAAAGCGCGTCGTTGCAGCCTCGGGTGCGCCGATTGCCTTTAGCGCGAGCCCGAACATCGCGACCTGGATGATGGTGATCGGCAGCGACAGCATCTGCAATTCGCGCGGGGTCGAGGCTTGCGCGCCCGCGCCGAGGAACACCGCACCGAGCAGCAGATAGGCCATTGCAAAATAGGCGAAGAACAGCAGGAAGAACATCGGCACGCCCACCGCCGGGCCGATCTGGCCGATCGCGCCGGCATATTGCGCGGGCAGGATGCCACCGACCTGGCTGACCAAAGTCGCCCAGAAGGCGACGAACAGCAGCGCCGACCCGAACATGCCGAGCAGCTTGCCGAAGAACACCGCTTCCAGCGGCACGGCAGCGGCGAGCACCTCGATCACCTTGTTGCTGCGTTCCTCCATCATCGTGCCGACTGCCTGGCCCGCGAGCAGCAGCGTCAGGAAAAAGATGCCGATAACGGCGATGAACGCCGCCTGCTTGTGCCCGCCCTCGGTCGGCGCGATGCGCGCGATCGAGGTCAGCGTCGCGGTGCTGAGCGGCGCGGTCTGCGCAGGATTGGTGCGCAGCGTCGCCTCGGCCAGCGCCGCCATATAGCGCGCATCGCCGCGCCCCTGGCCATCGTAGAGGATCGTCGGGTGGGCAAGATCGCCGAACAAGGCGGCGGAGACATCCGCCCCCTTGCGCACGGTGAAGGCCGCGCGCGCCTGTGCCTGCGGGTCGGCCGTCGGATTTTCCAGCGTCAGCGTGGCGGGACGATCCCCGCGCGGGAACATCGCGCGCAGCCGTGCGTCGGCGGCGCGCATCGCCGCCTGCTGTGCGGGGGCGACGATCGCGACGATGCGGGTCTTGTCGGTCGATCCGCTGGCCACGCTCGACGCGCCCATCCCGCCGACCAGGCCGAAGCCGATCGTGAACAAGGGCGAGAGCAGGAACAGCAGGAAGGTGGGGGTGAACACCGTCGCCACAAAGTCCCGCCGGGCGATGGTGAAGGTCTGGCGGATGATGCGCGGCAGCTTGCTCATTGGCCTTGCTCCAGGGCGGCTTTGCCGACAATGCGGACGAACGCATCATGCAGGCCGGGGCGTTCGATCGAGAGCCCGGCAATGCCGTGGCCCGCGCCGATCAGCCGACTGAGCGCTTGCTCGACCCCGCCATCTGGCACTTCGAAATGCCATCCTTGCCCATCATGCATGGCGTCTTGCGGCAGATGCGCGGCGATGGCGGCATCGTCGCGTTCGGGCACGTAATGCGCACGCATTGGCAGCAGTCCGCGCGCTTCGGCAACGGTGCCCTCGAAGCGGCGCTTGCCGCCCGCGATGATCGCGAGCCGGTCGCATAGCCGCTCGGCATGGGCCATCACATGCGTGGAAAACAGCACTGTTGCCCCGCGATCGCGCTCGGCGAGGATCAGCGCCTCCAGCCGTTCCTGGTTGACCGGGTCGAGCCCGGAAAAGGGTTCGTCGAGCACCAGCAGATCGGGCTGGTGCACGACAGCACCCAGCAATTGCACGAGCTGCGCCATGCCCTTCGACAATTTGCGGATTTTGGTGTCGACCGCATGGCCAAGTCCGTTGGCTTCGAGCAGCGCCACCGCGCGCTTGCGCCCGGTCTTGAGATCGAGCCCGCGCAACGCGCCCATGAAGGCGATCGCATCCTTGGCGCGCATCGCGGGATACAGGCCGCGTTCCTCGGGCAGATAGCCGACGCGGTCGCTGGCGTCGCGCGGGCGATCATGGCCGAGCAGCGTGCGCGTCCCGCCATCTGGCTCGATAATGCCGAGCAGCATCCGCAGCGTGGTGGTTTTGCCCGCACCATTGGGGCCGAGCACGCCGTAGATCGTACCCGTTGGCACCGCGATATCGACCCCGTCGACGACGCGCCGGTCGCCGAAGCGCTTGACCAGGCCCGATGCGCGGACCGCGAATTCCTGCCCCAACACCAATTCCCTGTTCCAGCCCAATTCCCTGTTGGGCAGTGCCCGTGGTAGCGGGTGGTGGTGCAGTTCGACAAGTCACTCCATGCCCGCCTGGTGGCGAAGGCGTCCGAATGTGGGTTCGCCGCTTGCGGTGTCGCCTCCGCCGATGCCGCGCCCGAGACGGCGGCGCGGCTGCGGCAGTGGCTGGCCGAGGGGCGGCACGGCGAGATGATCTGGATGGAGGCGCGTGCCGATCACCGCGAATCCCCCGCTGGCCTGTGGCCCGAGGTGCGCAGCGTCATTGCGCTGGGGATGAGCTACGCCCCCGCGCGCGATCCGCTGGCGCTGGCCGGGCAAGGTGGCATCGGGCGGATTTCGACCTATGCGCAGGGCGGCGATTATCACGACGTCGTCAAACGCGCGCTGAAAGCGCTCGCACGCTGGCTGGTGGGGGAGGTGCCGGGCATCGACGTCAAGGTGTTCGTCGATACCGCGCCGGTCATGGAAAAACCGCTGGCGGCGGCGGCAGGGCTCGGTTGGCAGGGCAAGCACACCAATCTGGTGAGCCGCCACGAGGGAAGCTGGCTGTTTCTGGGGGCGATCTACACGACGTTGGAGGTGGCGGAATTCGGTGCGGAGGAGGCGCAGGAGCGCGACCGCTGCGGCTCGTGCGACGCGTGCCAGCGCGCCTGCCCGACCGATGCCTTTCCCGCACCGTACCGGCTCGACGCGCGCCGCTGCATTTCCTACCTCACGATCGAACATGCCGGGCCGATCCCGCACGAATTTCGCGAGAGCATCGGCAACCGCATCTATGGCTGCGATGATTGTCTCGCGGTGTGCCCGTGGAACAAGTTTGCCGAGGCCGCGCATGCCAACCGCGCCTTTCGGCCGCGTGCCGAACTGGCGGCACCGGCGCTGGCGGATCTGCTTGCGCTTGACGACGCGGCGTTCCGCCAGGTGTTTTCCGGCTCGCCGATCAAGCGCATCGGCCGCGACCGGATGATGCGCAATTGCCTGATCGCGGCGGGCAATAGCGGCGATGCTACGCTACGCGCGCCGGTCGCGCGGCTGCTTGATGATCCCAATGCCGTGGTGGCGGAAGCTGCGGGATGGGCGCTGGCGCGGCTGGCTTAGGCGCGCGCTACTTCCGTCGTCCCGCCTGCAACGCCCCGACGCAGCTCGCGCGGTCGATCGGCGATCCGTCGTTCTGGCGCGCGTCGAGATAGGTGACGACAGGCTCGGCAGTGCCCTTGGGATAGAGATAGGTGTCGAGCACGCAGGTCGCATTGCCGAATTGCAGCTTGCGCGCGGTGCCTTCGCGGGTATCGGCGACCGGGGCCCCGAACATCCGCGTCAGATTGGCGGCGTTGGTCCCCAGCACATGGTCAAGCCCGGCCGTTCCAGTCGGGATCGGGATGAGCGGCGGGCGCACCGTGCTGGGCGCTGGTGCCCCAGTGGTCGCGCAGCCTGCGACAAGCAGCCCCGCCGTCAAAGCGCCAAGAAGCTTCATGTGTTTCGCCCCGCATGGAACAGATGGGTGGCCATCGCCGCGCCAAGGATCGGCGCGAACAGGTTGAGCACGGGAACCATGAACAGGGCGGTGCCCGCAACCCCCAACGCGAAACGATCGACCGCGCCGGTCTTGCGCCAGTCTCGCATCATCGCATCGGGAATGTGGCGCGCGGCGACCATGGTGCCGAGATCCTGACCAAGCAGCCACCCATTGACCAGGAAGAACAGCAGCCAGGTGCCCAGTCCGGTGGCGAGCAATGCGAGATAGATCGGGGCCAGCGCGATGTTGATCAGGATCGCCCGCAGCGCCGACCGCACGCCAAGCGCGATACCGCGCATTAGCGGCACGGTGCGCGCGGTGGCAAGGGCGCTGGGATAGTGTTTGGCCTCCACCGCAATCACGATGTCGTCGGCAAACACGCCCATCACGCCAATTGCGATCACACGAAACAGCAGCCAGCCAAGCCCGAACGCGGCGAGCAATGCAAGTGCGCCGAGCAGCCCCCCCATATGCGTCTCCCAGCCGAGCCATGCGGCCAGCCGGGTTGCACCATACCACAGCCCGCCTCCCGCCGCCGTGAGCAGCGCCAGGGTCACCGCGAGGGATTTCAGGAAGACGGCGGCAAAGGCGCGGTCGCCAAGCTGGCCAATCGCGAGGAGGAACGCGCGGAGCATGGCCGCAGTCTTAGCGATCGATCGTGAAATACGAAACCAGCGTGCCGCCTAACCGCCGCGCGACGCTAATTGTAGCGCGGCGATCGCGCGGGCGCGCGCAGCCCTTCGCTGGTATGGGCCGAAATCAGGCAAAGCTCGGCATACAGCCGGTCCCACAAGGACGCCGGGATATCGAGGGCGACGAGACCCCCGTCCTGAGTCAGGGCCAGATTGACGACGGGGTCGACCACCAGCCGGAATTGCGTCGCAAACGGGCCGCCGACGATTTCGTCGGGAAGCCCACCCGACAGGGACAGGCGTGCGGCCATCAAAAAGGCGCGCAACACTTCGGCACCATAGCGATCGAGCAGCGCACGCGTGCCGTTGCTCAGGTCGCCCCGTTCCAGAATGACCAGGCTGCCGGAATGGCGATCTTCGGCCGTGACACGGAGCCTGCTGCCCAGCCCGTCGGCTATCTCTCTAATGCGCAGCGACAATGCTCAAACTCCTGTTATCCTTGTTCCATTATAGCGGGGATCGCGCCCGCATTCGGTCGCCGCGACCGATGAAACGCAGGGTAAAAAAGAAAAGGGGCCGACGTGGTTTCCCGCGTCGACCCCAGTGCAGCGACCAGATACGCGGCCGCTGATCTCTCTTAACGGAACAGCGACGTAATCGCCTGCGGTGCCTGGTTGGCGATCGAAAGCGCCTGCACACCGAGCTGCTGCTTGACCTGCAGTGCCTGCAGATTTGCAGACTCCTTGGCCAGATCCGCATCGACGAGATTGCCGATGCCCGTCGTGATCGTGTCCGACAGCTTGCTGACGAAGGTCATCTGGCTGTCGATCTTGCGCGAAGCCGAACCCAGCGTGCTGAGGCTTGCGTTGATCGTGTCGGACACGGTGTTGAGCGTCGTTACCATGGTCTTCGCGCCCGCAGCGGTCGTGAAGGTGGCACCAATCGCCGTCGTGACGCCTGTTTCGAAGTCCTGGTTGGCGACGTCGAGGGTGGCTGCGGTCGTATCGGTCGACTGCAGTGCCTTGACGGTGCCCGCCGAAACGCTCGACAGGAGGTTCGTACCGTTGAACGACGAGGACGAGATAACCGTGGCAATCTGATCCTTCAACGCGGTGAAATCCTTCGCGTTGGCGGACAGGCTGGCGGCATCAAGGCCGGTGTCGCTGGCGGTCGTTGCCTTTGCCTTCATCTGGTTGACCAGATCCGAGATCTGCTCGGCGCCGGCAGTTGCCACGTCAACAACGCTCTTGGCGCGGCTGAGCGAGGAGCTGACCGACTTCAGGCTACCCACGTCACCACGAAGGCCCTGGGCGATCGTGTACGAAGCCGAATCGTCCTTGGTCGAAGAAACCGACAGGCCGGTCGTGATGCGGGTTTGGGTCGTCGCGAGGGACTTGCCGGTCGCACTCAGGCTCTGGAGAGCCGTCATTGCGCCGACGTTGGTGTTTACCGAAAAGCTCATTGCAATTTCCTTCTAGGATTGAGAGCCGCATTCTGCGGCCTGGGGCTAGACGCCACCCCGGCGATGTTCGGCGAGAAATGCCGCTCACCTCTCCATTTTGGGAAAGTTATTGGATTACCAAAATCGAATGGCAATTTATTGAAGGTTACCAAAAGATGAAGGCGCGGCCATGGTCATCGCGACGCAATTGGCCCGCCTTCCCGCGCGCGGGAAAACGAGCCAATCGGCGATGGAAGCATCAGAAATAAAACAAAATATTAGGGATATCAGAAAGGGAACAGCGCGTCATAAATCTGCTGGCCCCAACGTGCCTGTTGCGCGTCGGTCAACTGACCCTTGCCGCCATAGATGATGCGCGCTTCGGCGATCTGGGTGTGCGGAATGCTGTTGTCGCGACCAATGTCTTGCGGCCGGACGATGCCGGTTACGATCAACTCGCGCATTTCGAAATTGACCCGCACTTCCTGGCGCCCGCGGATCATCAGGTTGCCGTTGGGCATCACATCGGTGACGATCGCCGCCATCGTCATGTTGATCGTTTCGGATCGCGCAACCGTGCCGGCACCGTTATAGCCTGAGGTGGATTTGGTATCGACCAGCTTCGACGGGTCGACTTGCCCGGGCAGAATTTTGGTCAGCGGGTTCTGTAGCCCCAACAAGGCGCTGATGCCGCTGGTTTCGGTACCGCCGCGGGTGCGGGTCGTTGCGTTGCCCAAGTCCGCTTTGTCCGCGATGTTGATGCGGATGGTCAGGATGTCGCCCTTTTGCGAGGCGCGCTGGTCGTGGAAGAACGCACCCGCGCCAGTGCGAAAGAGCGACGCATTGGGTGCCGGCGGCGGGGTCGTGGCCGCGCGGGCCTGGCCGCGCCGATCGGACGGGGCCGAGAGCGAGGGCTCCAGCGCCGGGCCATCGTCGGCACCGGCGGGGCTGAGCTTCGGTGCCTTGCCAACACTGGCCAGGCGACCGGGTATGCCGCATCCGGCGAGGGTGCTGGCGAGGAGAAGCAGCGCAAGAGTCTTTTTCATAGCGGTTCTTTCGGTTCGGCCGAAGGTGGAAGGCGGATCGGGTCGTTCTTCAAGGTGCGACGATGCGGACCGAACCGGTGCCGTCGACGATGCCGTCGAGGGTTCGGCTGGTGGTGTTGGTGACGACACGCACCATCTCGCCCTTCGCCCCGCTGGCAAGCGCACGCCCGCTGGCGGAAATCGTCAGGCCACCGCTGACCACGCGGATCATCACGGGCTCCCCGCGACGAACGAGCTGCTGCGGCATCAGGTCGGACGCCATGACGATGGATCCCGAAGGAAGCGCGCGACGCGCTTCGAGCCCGGCACAATCGCGCGGCGGCAGCGCCATGCGTGCCTGTGCCGCAGGACGCTGATCCTCGGTAAAGTCGGCCAGGGCCAGCACGTCGCCGCGCGCGATCGGATGGTCGAGCACTGCGACCCGGACCGCCTCGGGCGGCTGCGCCCAGGCGATGGCCGGCGCAGACGCCAGCAGCGCAAAGAGTGCCGCGCGACCGAGGGGCGTGCTCATCGCATCTGCGCCGTAGTGGAGAGCATTTCATCAGCCGTCTTCACCACGCGACTGTTCATCTCATAGGCACGCTGGGCACTGATGAGCGCGGTGATTTCCGAGACGGGATTGACGTTCGAGGCTTCGATGAAACCCTGGCTCAGCGTACCAAAACCCGGCTCACCAGGGTTGGCGGCGGTGGGCTTGCCGGACGCATTGGTTTCCAGGAACAGGTTGCCGCCCTTCGCCTCCAGTCCGGATTCGTTGATGAAGGACGCAAGCTGAATTTGGCCGATCGTTTGCGGGGTGGGGTTGCCCGACAGGGTGACCTGAACCTCGCCGGTCTTGGAAATATTGAAATCCACGGCACCCTGCGGGAGCGTGATGCCGGGCTGAACGGCATAGCCATCCTGCGTCACCAGCTCGCCCTGGTCGGAAATCTGGAAGCTGCCATCGCGCGTATAACCCGTTTCGCCCGAGGGAAGCGTGACTTGGAAATAGCCCTTGCCCTGGATCGCCACGTCCTGCGGATTGCTGGTCTGCGTCAACGCGCCCTGTTCGAGGATCCGGTAGACGCCGCCTGTTTTGACACCCGCGCCGATCTGAATGCCGGACGGGATCTTCGCATCTGCGCCGCCGGAGGCCGAGCCCGGACGCGAAACCTCCTGATACAGCAAGTCCTGAAACTCTGCGCGCTGCCGTTTGAAAGCGGCCGTGTTCATGTTGGCGATGTTGTTTGAAATCACGTCGACGTTGGTCTGTTGCGCGAGCATGCCAGTCGCGGCGATCGAAAGAGAGCGCATGATATGGGCCTTTCACTCAAGGAAGTGGGGTGGGGGATCAGCCGATCTTGCCGAGTTGATCGATCGCCTTGCGGCGCATGTCGGTCATGCTCTGGGACATTTGCTGGCTGGATTGGTACGCGCGCAAAATCTCGACCATGTCGGCGGTTTCGCTGATCGGTTGGACATTCGATCCTTCGACGCCACCGCTGCGCAACTTGGTTTCGGCTGCCGGAAGTTCGCGCCCGCCGGTCGCGGTCATCAGCCCGTCCCCGCGCGGGGTTACGCCGGCTTCGCTGGGGAAGACGGTAACCGCGATGCGTCCAAGCTGGCCGGTCTTTCCCGACACGGTGCCATCGGCCGCAACCGAAAGGTTGCCGGCATCTTCTAGGGGAATATTGATCGGCTTGCCGCCTTCGCCGAGCAGTCGCTGCCCGCTGATCGTGCCCAAATCGCCCGACGGCAGCACATGGATTAGCCCCGCGCGGGTGTAAGCGGTCGCCCCACCCGGGGCTTCGACCGCAAGATATCCTGGGCCGTCGATCATTACGTCGAGCGGATTGCCCGTGGCCTGAAACGCACCTGCCGTAGTGTCGTGCGTTGCGCCGTAATCCAGCACGAATGCGGTTGTTTTCGCGTCTTCGGTCACCGCCTGGTCGGCATGCTCGACATAATCGTGGAATACCGGCTGTTCGCGCTTGAAGCCCACGGTCGAGATGTTGGCCATGTTGTTCGCCGCAACGTCGAGCCGACGTCGCAACGCCTGCTCGTGGCTTAGCAGCACATAGGAAGAGACATCCATCAGCGGTTGCTTTCAAAATCTTTGTCGATCTGGACCACTAGGCAGAAATTGCCGCCCATTGATCCTATAATAGGATGGAATTGCCCAGCGGGTTGACCGCGCGGCGAAACAATCATGGGGATTAGGGCCTTGTCGGAACCGAACGTCACAACGAGCGAAGAAGGCGAGGAGGGGGCGGCCCCCGCAGCGCCCAAGGCGGGCAAGAAGAAGCTGCTGATCATCGTTGCGGCAATCGTCTTGCTGCTGCTGGCAGGCGGTGGTGCGGCCTTCTTCCTGTTGGGGGGCAAGAGCGACCCGAAAGCGGAGGCAGCCAAAGCTGAGGCGGCCAAAGCCGAGGCGGCCAAGCACGGCGGTGGAGAAGAAGGCGTAAAGTTTGTCGATATTCCGGCAATGGTCGTCAACATCCGCTCGCCGGACGGCGCGGCCCGCTTTCTGAAGGTGCACGTCATGCTCGTGCCCGGCACGATGAAGGATGACGCGATCAAGGCAGGCCTGCCGCTGGTGCTCGACGCGTATCAGCCGTTCCTGCGGGAATTGCGCCCGGAGGACCTTGCCGGTTCGGCAGCGGTGTTTCGCGTGAAGGAGGAACTGCTGGTGCGCACGACCGGCGCGCTTGGGGAAGGATCGGTCAAGGACGTGCTGATCGAAGACCTGGTGCAGCAATGAGCGACGATTTCGAGGAATTCGACCTTCCCGATGTCCCCATGGGTGGGGCGGTATTGGGCGACGGCACTTTCGATCAAGCCGCCATCGATGCGATGTTCGGCGATATCGGTGTCCCGCAAGAGGCCAAGAAGGGCCTGCGCGCGGTACTGGAATCGCGGGTTATCGCGCATGAACGGCTGCCGATGCTGGAGGTGGTGTGCGACCGTGTGGTGCGCGCCTTTTCCAGCTCGATGCGCAATCTGACCTCTGACGCGATCGAGGTCAGTCTGGAGGAGGTTACTTCGACGCGCTTTGGCGAGTTCGTAGGGCGCGTTGCATTGCCTGCCATGATTGGTGTCTTCCACATTCACGAATGGGAGAATTACGGGCTCGTCACGGTCGAGTCCGGCCTGATCTACGCCGTCGTCGATGCCCTGCTCGGCGGTCGCGGGGGCAGTGCGCCGGTATTGATCGACGGCCGCGCCTTCACCACGATCGAGACCAAGCTGGTGTCGCGTATGCTGGATCTGGCGCTTGCCGACTTTTCGGAAGCCTTCGCACCGATCGAGCCAATCACCATGGGTTTGGAGCGGATCGAGACCAACCCGCGCTTCGCGGCCATCGCAGGAAACAGTAATATCTGCGCGGTGGCGACCTTCCGGGTCGACATGGACGGTCGTGGCGGCAAATTCTCGATGCTGCTCCCCTATGCCACGCTCGAGCCGGTGCGCGAAAAGTTGTTGCAGCGCTTTATGGGCGAGAAGAGCGGGCGCGACCATATTTGGGAAGAGCATATGGTCTCCGAAATCAGCAAGACCGACATCTCGCTCGATGTCGTGCTCGGCGAAGCGGCGATGTCCCTCGATAAATTGCGTGGCCTTGCGGTAGGGGATGTCGTCAATCTGTCGCAGAGCCCGGACACGCCGCTGGAACTGCGATGCGGTGGCGTTCCGCTCGGGCGCGCCCAGATCGGGCAGCGCAGCGGCAAGATGGCCGTCCGCCTTATCACCGCTATATCCCGAAGCCCGTATCAGGAGTGCGCATGATGAATTTCGTCGCCTGTACCAATATCGCCACCGCGCTGTTCTGTGCGGCGGTCCTGATCCAGAGCGTGCGGATGATGCGCAGCCTGAAGGCGATGCGCAATGCGCCGCTGTCCGACGTTGTGGCGGCACTGGACGCTTCGACCGAGCGCGCGAAGACCGTGCTGTCGGAAATGAAGACGATGCTGTCGCATGGCATTGCCGCCAATGGACGCTGCTCGGAAGATGCCCGCAAGCTGAGCGATGAATTGCGGATCATCATCGAGATCGCCGACGCTGCCGCCGACAGGATCGTAGAGGCAACGTCTGCCGCCAACCAGCGCGCCCATGCCGAACGTACTCTGGCGGCCTATATTGGGGCGGACGCCTGATGGGTCGCCCCTCATTGCTCGTGATGACCGCCATGGCCGCCGGGCTGTCGATCTTTGCCAACGGTGTTACCGCCGCGCTGCCAGCATTGGCGGATCAGCCGCAACCGACGCGTTTGGGCAGCGCCATCCAGGGCGATCTTGGCGCGCGCGACGCCGCGACCAAGAAGCGCAACCGCGCGCTGGACATGCGCGAACAGGCCGCGCGCGCGGCGGAGGCGCGGTTGAAAGCTGATATGGCCGCGCGACAGGAGGCGGCGACCGCCGCAAAGCCCGCCGTCGCTGACGCGGCCGCGCCGAGCGCACCGCAATATGACAATCTGGCGCGGATCTATCAGGCGATGAAGCCTGCCCGTGCCGCAGTTGTTTTCGAACAACTCGAAATGGATGTGCAGATGCAGGTGGCACAAAAAATGCGGGATCGTTCGACCGCGCTGATCTTGGCGAGCATGACGCCGCAAGGGGCCGCCAATTTGAGCATGGCCTTGGCGCGCCGCAATGCAAATGCGGGGAAGAAGCCGGCTGCCGGTGTTACAAAGGGGCCGGTGCGCGCCGCGCAACCGGTCAGCCGTTCGTCGCCGACACCTCCGTGATCAGCACCCGCGCGTGGCCGAGATCGGGGCCAGCCATGGCGGCTGTCAAATTCCCTTCCAACAGTTCCGCATTGACCGGCAAGAAAGGCGACGCATGCAAGCGCGCAAAGTCGATCGCGCCGCCCATCGCGGCCTGGCGCAATATCGGCAGGCGCAGCTTCATCTTCTCGGCAGTGGCTGCATCTCCGGCGTCGAGGACGAGCTTGAGCCGCAAATTGCCGGTCAAGCGATCCGAGTCCACGATCGGTACGACGAAGGGGTCGAGTGCGACATATTGCGGTGCCGCGTGGGCGGGCTCGCTCGCGCCGCCGGACGCGCCGGTGCTGGCGATCACGATTGGCAGTGCGGCAATGGCTCGGGCGAAACGTTGGCGCATGATGTCTCCGGAGCGTGTCACCGCGACGACTGCGGGCGACACGCTCCCTCTATAATAGAACAATAAAGGAAGAGGCGTATCACCATGAGTCATGATCAGCGACCAAGTCGCGTCCGCGTGGTTGCCAGCCGCGACGCAACGGCGGCAGCGGCAGCCACAGCGTCGACCGGGGCACCCTTGCGCGCCGGCGACGTGGTCGCCACGCCGAACCTCCAAACCGGATCTGGGCCGGTCAAGCGCGGGATGATGGTACCGTCGCTGATTTTTTGTATGGGCTGCGCCCTGGGCGGTGCCGGCCTCGGTGCCGTGTTGCTGGCGCGTTGATGCGACTGGTCTCGCTGCTCGCGCTCGCTTCGGCGACCGCCACGCCCCTTGCCGCAACGCCTGCCACTGCACCGGCGTCGCCCGGGCCGGTGGCGACCGCCGCGCCTTCCGCAGCGGCATCTGCGGCGAATGCGACGACGCAGTTGCCGCGCCCCCCGCGCTTTCGAGGGTTTGCCCCGATCCTGGCCGCACAGCCCGCATTCGCCGATGGCGCTGCATGGGCCGTGCAGCCCGAAGCGGACGTGTGGGCGTCCTTGGCGCGCGCAACGCCGGCTACGCGGCAAGCGGCGCGCTGGGTCCAGGTGCGCAGCCTGATCGGCAAAATGCGCTATCCCGAAGCGCTCGGCATACTGCAGGTGATGGCCACCGATGATCCCGATCTGCTGTTGGTACCCGCCTTCCAACTGGCGCGCGGCGCGACGTTGGCGGGGCTCGGTCGGACTGGCGAAGCACTGTCCGCTCTTTCCGGCCCGGCCTTGTTGGGCAATGCCGAAGCCTGCGCTTGGCGATTACGGGCTCAAGAGAATGCGGGCAATCCGGGCGGCGCTTTGGCAGAGGTGCATTGCGCGTTGCCGACGATCAACCATCGTCCATCCCTTGAGCGACGCCCCTTTGCCCTGGCAGCAATCCGGGCCGCGCTCGACGACGGTCGTTGGTCGCAGGCGCTGCACTGGTTGAAACGACAGGATGCGGGCGCCGAGGCCAGCATCCTGCGTGGCCGTGCCTATTTGGGGAAGGCCGATTTTGGACATGCCCGTCGCCAGTTCGAGAAGGTGGGTGCTGCGGCAGATCGCGGGCAACGCGTTGAGGCAGCATTGGGCCTGGCGACGGTTGGTATCGCACAGCGTCGGATCGCGCCAGCCGCAGCCGTTCGACAGCTTAGTGCGATGCGTTTCGGCTGGCGCGGTGACGATCTCGAACGTCGCATTCTGAAAGTCGAATTTGCCCAAGCGCAAGCAGCGCATGATCCGGTTGCGATGTTGCGCACAGGATCGACCTTGCTGCGCTACTGCAATCTCGGCGCAGGGGCGGGACCAATCCTCTCGCAGCTTCAACAATCGCTCACCGCGATGCTCGCTCCGGATTCGAAGATGGCCTTGCCCGACGTGGCGGGCCTGTTCTGGGACTATCGCGAGCTTACTCCGGCGGGCGCTGACGGAGACCTGCTGGCAGTGCATCTGGCCGATCGGCTTCAGGCAGCGGGCCTGTATGCGCGGGCGGCCGAACTGCTCCAATATCAACTTACCGCGCGGGCCAGCGATGTCGCCAAAGGGCCGTTGTCGGTGCGCGTCGCCACGTTGCGCATTCTGGCGGGCGACCCCGCAAAGGCGATCGAGGCTTTGCGGAACAGTAGCGGGCCAACCTATTCCCCCGCGATGGTTTGGGATCGCCAGCGTGTCGAGGCGGTGGCGCTGGCATTGCTGGGCAAGACCGACGCGGCTTTTGCGGCGCTTGCTGAAGTGCCCGACGGTGCCGCGATCCGTGCGGAAATCCTGTGGCGGCGGCGTGACTGGAATGCATTGGCCACCGTGACGGCGGCGTCGCTACCGACCAAAGTGGGATTGAGCGAGGTGGCGCAGGCCACCATCCTTCGCCATGCAATCGCGCTGGCGATGATCGGTCGGGAAGACAAGCTGCAAGCGCTGCGGGCGCGCTATCAGGCGGCTTTTGCGACATTGCCCAGTGCGGGGGTGTTCGATGTGCTGACCAGCCCGGTCGGGAAGATCGATTCTGCACAGATCAGTGCGGCAATGGCGGCGATCCCGTCGGCCAGCCCGGCGGGCGTCTACGCGGACTTGCTCGCCTCCACCCCGGGTTAGCGAGCATCGCGGCCTTCGCCGATGGATATATCGGCGAAGACCGCGGGTCTGTCGCGGTTATTTCAGATATTGCACAAGGCTCAGACCGGCGAGCTGCGAAAACACTGAATAGCTCGCCTCCAGGATCGTCTTTTGCTGCGAGATATCGGTCGCAACCTGGCCCAGATCGGCGTCCTCATTCGCGCCGATCACCCCGGTGAGCAACGTCGTCCGCTGGTCGCCGCTATTGATCATCGATTCAACTTGCGTGGTCCGGCGGCCATTTTCAGCGTTCACCGCGCGCAGCGATCCAAGGCCGGTCTGCAATTGATCGACTACGGACGTCAGGGCGGTCTTTTGGGCTGCGGTCAGCGTCGCGCCGATCGGCCCTGCCAGGGCAAGAGACTGGAATGCGGTGTAAAGACCGCCGCCTGCGGCACTTGCACCGACACCATAAGGGACATCAACCCCGTCCGCGATACGTGCCGATGCCACGACATTGTCATTGGCGAACGCATCGGTCTGCGCCAATCCGACGAGATCGCTAAGTGCCTTGGGCTTGAACGGCGGGGTGTCGGTTTGGGATCCACCGAACATGGCCACGCCGCCCTCGCTACTGTTCAGCGCGTTGCGATATTGTTCGAATGCGCCGTCGATCGTCGATTGCAGACCGCTCGTCTGGCCGTTGCCCAGCGCCGTCAGGATGCTTTGGCGGAGGTTCTCGGTAGACGTATCGATACTGGATAGCTGCGCATCATAAAGGCTCAGCGTCGTCTGCACGCGCTTTGCCACAGTCGTCTCCGCGCTCTGGCGCGCGAGCATGCTATGCGCCGAAAGGTTGCGGACCGATTCACTGCCAAGGTCAGCGAAAGTATTGGCTTTCTTGGTGGTCGCGAGATTTTGCTGCGATGTCGCGAGTCTGGCCTGCGCCCGCTGAATGGCGTTCGACATGACTTGTTGGAGCGGGACGGTGGCGATGCGGGTCATAAGGCGGCTCCTATCGGATCATCGCGAGCAGCGTGTCGTACATGCTGCTGGCGGTGCTGATGACACGGGCCGAGGCCGAATAGCTGCTTTGCAGCACGACCATCTGCGACAATTCCTCGTCGATATTGACGCCCGAAAAACTGTCTCGACGATTGATCGCATCGTCGCGGCGCGATGTTGCGTTGTCCAGATTGGTCTTGGCCTGGCTGGCCTGCAATCCGGCACCGCCAAGCAATGCGCTCGACACGTGATCGAGGGTAACGACCCCGTCCTTGCCCAGGTCGATGGTCTTGGCCAGCCGATCGACAAATCCCGTGGCACCGCGAATATCGCCCGCGCCGACCGCCTTGGTACCGACTGCCGCCGTTGTATCAAGCATTGCGAGCGGCAATTTGTTGGGGTTGACGTTGATGTCGCCGCGCACCTTCGCCTGTCCCAGGCCGCTTGTCGCACCCGTCAGCCCGGACAAAGAGCTGAAGGAGACGCCGCTGCCGAACCGGTTGGTCGAGTCCGATGGGACCGACAAGACGGCCCCGGACAAGCCTGTGAGGGGGCTAAACTCCACCCGGCCGCGCTGGTCGAGTGCGAAGCTGCCGTATTTGGACAAGGGCGAGGCGTTCAACTCGGTAACCAGATCGCCAATGGTCGGGCCGACCGAGCCCGTGAGCGTATAGCTGGTCAGCGCACGCCCTGACACGTCGCGCAGCACAATGTTGGCGGTTTCTCCGGCTCCAAACCCGTGCGGGTCGCTCGCGGTGAAGCCGGTCGGCGTCAGCATGCTGGTGTCGCTGCGGACGAGGTCGTTCATGCCGAAAAACTGCGAAAAGCCGATTCCGGCGCGATCGCTGGGAGTGCCGGGCGTTTGCGCGATGGCAACGCCGTTGCCGCCGCCCGCCGCCTTCAGGGTCAGCACGCCGCCGGTGAAGCTCGCGGTGGCTGCGCCACCGAGGCCGGCGTTGATTGCCGTGACGGCGTCATTGACGGTCGCGCCCGCACCCAGGCTGGAGAAATCGATCGTGGTGCTGGCTACCAGCTTGCCGCTTGTGCCGAGCACTGCGAACGTTGCCGAACCAGTGAAGCCCAGACGGTCGCCGCCGACGAGTCCGGTCTGCCGTCCGTCCAGTTCGGTCGGTGCGGGAACCGTCGTTCCCGCATTCGACACCGAATTGAGCGCTTCCGCCATCCCGCTGAACACTGTGCCGAGTTGCTCTTGAAAGTGCGGCAGCGCGCGGTCTCGCAGATCCAGCAGGCCACCAAGCTTCCCGCCAGCTGCGGCGGTTTCGATTCGTTCGCCCGTTGCCGGGGAGGCACCGCCAGGATCGGCAAAGCGGATGTCGATCGGCGGATACGCGGCCTGTGCCCCATCGCCACTCCCGGTTCCAGCATACGATAATTGTCGCAAACGCCGGTCAAGGAGTGTCGCACCCGAGGCGGTTTCGATAGAAACCCGGCCATCCGGCTGATCGCGTACCGTGATCGCGACCAAGCTGCTAAGTTCGGTAAGCGCCGTCGTACGTTGATCGGCCGCTCCCGAGGTGCTGCGACCTTGGCCGACCTGCTGCGATACGGTTCCATTCAAATCATTGATTTGGGATAAAAGCCCGTTGATCCGGTCGACCGTTGTGCCGACTTCGGATTCGACATCGCCGCGCAGGTTCGTGACGTCGCCATTGAGCTGTTGCATCGACGAAATCGCGTCCTGCACATTGCCGGTAAACGACGCGACCGTCTGGGCCGATCCGGGTGATCCGGTGAGCGCGATGGCGGACGCCGAAATTGAATCGAGCTTTGCAGGCAAGCTGGACGCATCGCCTGGCTGTCCCAGCAAGGACTGGAGCCGATCGAGGTAGGACGACGTCACATCGGCGCGACCGAAGTCTCCGCCACGCTGATAGACGGAGGCTTCGAGAAAGCGATCCGCGATGCGTTGCGGCTCGCCGATGACGACGCCGCTGACCCCGCCCGAATGGACGCGGGTCGCCAGCGAGACCTTTTCGCGCGCATAGCCCGCCACGCCGACATTGGCGATGTTGTTGGATACCGTGCGCAGGCCGGCCTGCGCCGCCGCAAGCCCCGACGTCGCCGACCCCAGAATTTCGCTAAGCGACATGACCGGCCCCCATCGTCATCCGATCAGCGCTTCAGGTCACTGACTTCACGCAGCATTTCATCGGCGGTGGTGATGATCTTGGATGCTGCGCTATACGCCCGCTGAAAGCGGATCATGTTGGTGAACTCACCGGCGAGGTCGACCGTTGACGCCTCGAGCGAGCTTGCAGCGACCGTGCCGGCTGCGAGCGAGCCGGGCTTGTTCAGCGTGAAAGTACCCGAATTCTTGCTGCTCGCATACGCGTTGCCGGGCAGGCGGGTCAGGCCGTCGGGATTTTGGAAATTGGCGATTGGGAGCTGGAATACGGAGCGGGTCTTGCCGTCAGAAAACACGGCGTTGACTTGGCCTGTCTTGGTGATGTCGATCGAGGACAATTGGCCAAGCTGGCCGCCGTCGACGTTCGAGGAGATCAATGCGGATTCGCTGCCAAACTGGGTAATGCCATCTAGGCCGGCATCGCTGCCGATTGCGAGTGTCACCGGGGCCGACGCGGCCGCATTGGTCCAGGAAATGCTGAGCGGATTGAACAGCGTTGCGGTCGAACCGGTCTTGTTAAGGCTGCCATCGGGATTGAACGCCACGGTGCCGCTGGACAACACGCCGCCTGCCGCCGTCACGTCGCTGGCCGGCTCGGCATAGGTTTCCGATGCCCATTGGTTCGCGCCTGTCTTGAGAAAGGCCATGGTCAGACGGTGCGACCCGCCCTGCGAATCGTAGACGTCGAAGGAGCGCTTGAAATCGGGGGTCACCGTTCCGCTGGCGAGGTTCCCCGCAGTATAGGCCCCAACATGCACGGCCGTGGTGGATTGTAGATTGGCGCGAACTTGAATGCGCGTGGTCGGCACAGCCGTCCCTACGAGGTCGCTGACGCGGACGGATTCAAGCCCATTCAGGCCGCCGGTATTGGTATAGCTGCCCGTGGCATCGAGACGCCAGCCTTGCAAATAAAGGCCGCTCGCGTTGCGCAGAAAGCCCTCGGCATCGGGGCGGAACGATCCTGCGCGGGTAAAGGCCGGGTCGGCGGTGCTGCCTGTCGACGTGCGCGTGACGAAAAAGCCGCCGCCGTCGATCGCCAGGTCGGTATTGCTGCTGGAGGACTGGATCAGACCCTGCTTTGAAACTTGCGCGACCGAGACTGCGGCGACGCCGCCTGCCGAATAGTTGGCCTGGGCACGGCCATCGGTGACCATCGTGCGGAACTGCGCTTCAGTCCCCTTATAGCCGACCGTGTTGATATTGGTAATGTTGTCAGCAACCGTGGCCATGGCGCTGGACTGCGCATTCAGGCCGGAAACGCCGGCGTACAGGGCGGAATAGAGGCTCAATGCGGATCTCCTTGCAGTGCGCAGCACGCGGCTCGCTCGCTTATTTTATAGGATAGGATCGCCGCGAGGCTCGGATGCCAGGCAACTATTTGTAGAGAAATCCTAAGGTCGGCAATTTTTGCCGCCCTGTTCGGCCGACCAGGCAGGAATGGTCCTATAACAATGGGAGATTGAGAGGACGCAACGATTATGTTGAGGATCACATTGCGAGATGGCGAGAAGGCCATTCTGAACGGTGCCGTGATCAGCGCCGTCGGTCGTACGCAGTTGCGCATCGAAAACACGGTGTCGATTTTGCGCGGTCGCGAAGTCATGCGGCCGGAGGAGGCCACCACCCCCGCACGCCAGCTCTATTTTTCCTGCATGCTGGCCTATATCGACCCGGACGGTCGCGAAAAGCACCAGGAAGCGACGCTGGTTGCGCTGCGCGAGCTGCTCAATCCCGGCGCTCAGGACGCGACCAAGGAGGCGTGCGTGCGCTTCGCTAACGACATCGCCCGCGGTGAATTTTATCGTGCGCTGGCCCCGGCGCGGGATTTGATCGCGCTGGAGACGCCGGTTCCATCCTTCGAAAACGCGGAGGCCTGAGCGGGCCATGCCTACGCTGGCTGGCGCTGCCCGCGCGATCCGCGCGCTATCGCCTGATACCCGTTTCGGGCGGGTGGTCGCGGTACGTGGTGCGTTGATCGAGGTCGAAGGGCTGGTTGGCGCGGCTCATATCGGCAGCCGTGTCCGGATCGCCGGGGGCGAGATCGAGGCCGAGGTAACGGCGCTCGACCGCGGCATTGCGCTGTGTCTTCCTTTTACCGATCCGCAGGGCGTCGGCCTTGGCATGCGCGCCGACTTGACGGCGGGTGAGGTGTCGATCCGGCCGAGTGCCGGGTGGCTGGGACGAATGGTCGATGGGCTCGGTCGCCCGATCGATGGGCTTGGCCCGCTTCCGCTCGGGCCCGATCCGCGCCCGATCAAGGCCACGCCTCCGCCCGCTGCCGATCGCGCACGGGTTGGCAAGCGGGTCGAGACCGGGGTGCGCGTGCTCGATCTGTTCGCTCCATTGTGCGAGGGCCAGCGCCTTGGCTTGTTCGCAGGCTCCGGCGTCGGCAAATCCGTTTTGCTGTCGATGCTGGCGCGCTGGACCGAGTGCGATGTCGCGGTGATCGGTCTGGTTGGCGAACGCGGCCGCGAAGTACAGGAATTTGTCGAAGACGATCTAGGGGTGGAAGGCCTGGCGCGCAGCGTCGTCGTTGTCGCGACCTCCGACGCTCCCGCGTTGATGCGGCGGCAGGCGGCGTGGACGACGCTCGCGATTGCCGAGCATTTTCGCGATCAGGGGCTGAACGTCCTGTGCCTGATGGATTCGGTCACGCGCTTTGCGATGGCGCAGCGCGAGATCGGGCTGGCGTCCGGCGAACCCCCCGCGACCAAGGGGTATACCCCCACTGTTTTTGCCGAACTGCCGCGTTTGTTGGAGCGGGCGGGGCCGGGGTTGCCCGGCCAAGGCTCGATCACCGGTCTGTTCACCGTGCTGGTCGATGGCGACGATCATAACGAACCGGTCGCAGACGCGGTGCGCGGTATTCTCGACGGCCATGTGGTGATGAGCCGCAAGATTGCCGAACGCGGACGCTATCCCGCGATTGACGTCCTAAAATCGGTGTCGCGCACCTTGCCGCATTGCCTGAGCGACGCCGAAAACGCGACGCGCCTCGGCGCGCGCGCGTTGCTGTCTACTTATGCCGACATGGAAGAGCTGGTTCGGCTTGGGGCGTATAAAGCAGGGTCGAGCGCCGAGATCGATCGCGCCGTGGCGATCGCGCCGCAAATCGAGACGATGCTGCGGCAGGGCAAGGACGACCAGGGCGATTGCGCTGCCGGCTTCGCCATGCTCGCCGCCATGCTGGAGCAAGCCGCGTGAGAACCCCGTTCGATACCGCACAGCGCGTACAGCAACGCGCGGTCGAGACCGTACGCGTGGCGATCAGTGTGGAGGTGGAACGCCACAGCCTGATCGAGCGGGAATCCGACTCCTTGACCCAGTCGGTCGCGCGCGAGCGCGCGGTCGGGCATGCCGTCGGCTGGCTTACGACCGACGCGTGGTTGGCCCGGATGCGCGCCGAGCGCGAGCGATTGCAGCACGAAGCCCGCAGTGTCGAAACGCGGCTTGCAACCCTTCGGGCGCAAGCTGCCGAAGCCTATGGCTCGATGCGTGTCATTGACGGGGCCGTGGATCGGCACCGCGACGAGATGGCGCGAGCGCAAGAGGCTAGCGAGCAAGGGCGGCTGGACGATATTGCGGCGGCTCGGCTGGCGCGCAGCAGGGTGGCCGGGCGATGATCGATCGAACCGCCCTGGCGGCGATGACGCCCACTCAGCGCGCCCATGTAATTTACAGTACCGCGCAAACCGAACTGGCCAATACGTTGTGGCGTGCTGCGCTCGGCGATGGTGGTGCGCCAGACCGCACCGCTGCAGATCCGGGGTTAACGCGCAGCGATATGGACGCGCTGCTGAAAATGCTGGCCCCACAGGGCAATGCGGCCGACGACGGGTCTGTAAAAACCGTGCCGTGTCCGTGCGACGATCCGGCGGCGGTGACGGAGTCTTCGTCATCCGCTGCGCCCTCGTCGCCGTCGGAAGCGGTCGTGTCCACGGCGGTGGCGGGGGGCGATGGTGGGCTTGGCCCCAATGCCCGTTTCCGCGCAGTGCTGTGCGAAGCGGCGCAGCGTACCGGCATTCCCGCGACCGCGCTGGCGACCATTGTCGACGCCGAGGCGGCCAAGGGCCGTGACGGCAGTTGGAACTGCCACTCGCGCAATCCACGCTCAAGCGCTGCGGGGCTCGGTCAGTTCCTCAACGCGACATGGGAAGGTCTTGCCGAAACGCCCGGTACGGCGCTGAACGCTACGGCACAGGCAAAAGGATGGCTTAACCCGGATGGCAAAGTCAGCGGTGCCGCGCGCGGAGCCTTACTCGCGCTGCGGTATGATCCGACGAGCGCGATCGACGGTATCGCCGATTATGCGCGGCAAAACCTTTCCCAGTTGCAACGGCGGGGGATTACCACCGACGACAGCGTGAAGACGACGGCCCGCGCGGCGTACCTCGCTCATCATCTCGGCCTGGGGGATGCGGTGCGATTTCTCAAAGGTGGGATTTTGCCTGCGCGCGCGCATGTATTGCTGCGCGCGCAAGTCGGCGCGGCAGATGCGGAGAAGCGTATCGCACAGGCCGGCGACCCAACTCGCGCTCACCAGCAATGGCTTCTCGCTTACATAGATCGCCGGATTCAGCCCGCCAACTTCGCGATTTAAGCCCTCGCATCGCGCTATTTTGGGGCGAAGATGCTATTATATCCAATATCATCCAATATATGTAAGCTCGACCGGGGTGCGGGATAATAGATTGGAATAAAACAAGATATTGAAGACGTAACGGTGCTGGCGCGGCGTCCTTGTAGTTTTACGTATAGGATCGTTTCCACGTTGTTAGGATTTTTCCGCGACACCGGTCTCCAGAGCGAAGGGCAGTAGGGGCTGCCCACTTATTGGGGAAGATCGATGTCGAAGACCACAGCAGCACTCGAAGCCGCAGTCGCCACCATCATCGAAAATACACCGCGCGACACCAAACAGACCGCACGGCAGCGCGTTGCCGTCGATCGTGCGTTTGCGAATATTTTGAAACTGATTGCGCCGCGTATCCGCCATTTCATTCGCCAGTACGGCCTGGCCGCACATTGGGATGATGCCGAGCAGTGCTGCGCCATTGCTGTGCACCGCGCGATCGAAGCCTATGATCCAACCAAGGCGCAGTTCACCACTTTCGTGAACTGGCAGATCCGCGGCGAATTGCAGAGCCTGCGGTTCCGGATGATGGCGGATCAGCGTCCGTCGGCGCGCAAGGTTGGCGCGATGACTGTTTCGCTCGATGCGCTAACGGCCCGTTCCGAGACCGAAGACGGCGCGGTCGAGGTGACCATCGAGGACGAACTGGCGCTGGAACAGACCGAAGCCTGTGCGTCGACCTACCTCGCCGAATCCGCGATGAACGCGCTGATCGATGCGTATGTCGACCATCTGCGGCAGGTGTCGCTTGACCAGTTGCGGCGGCGGCCTCGCGCCAAGCGGGCGGCACCCGTCCGCATCGAGGGCGCGCCGCGTTTCAAGACCGCCACCCACGGAATCGATCCCGAGCAGCTCGACAAACTGGAAGAGAAGCTGGCACGCGATCGCGAAATTGTCGCCCGACGGATCTTCGAAACCGCAACGCTTGACGATCTCGCGAATGAAACCGGGGTCACCAAAGAACGGGTTCGCCAGATCACCAAGTCGGCAGCGCGCACGATCGTCGAACTCACCGCACGCGACCCGCGCTTTGCACTGATGACCGAGGGACTGCGCCAGCGTAACGCCGCTCCAGCGCCGCGTAAGCCAAAGTCACCGCCGCCGCTGCGCACCGCGCCGGTGTCATTGCTGCCCGATCCCTCGGCACCGCACAACCGCCTGGTACAGGTTACGGCGTTCGACACGGTGCACGCGGCCGATGCGGCAAGCGGACGGATCGCGCAAGCAGGCCGGACATCGTTGCCCGAACCGTTTTCCATTCATCTCTTGGCAGAGGAAGTGCCGGTGCACGGGTCGCGGACGACACACTGACCGTGATCTCGCCCGGCGACCCTCCACGAGCGGTCGCCCGGGTGGTCCCTTGATCCAAAACGATTGGCAGAACCATGCACATCGACCTTCAAAACATCCGCGTTGAATGGTTGCAGCGTCCGCTTCCGCGGCCCAATCGCCGTCTCACTGCCCTTGCAACGCGGCTCGCCCGCTGTGCCGGCGCATTGATGCAGGTCGGTAACCAGACCGCCCTTATCGGCGTGACGGCAGAGCGGGGCACCCTTCGTCTGACATGCTGGAACCATCGCATGGACGTATGGGCGGAACTGACCGCCGGTGCTCCTGCATTCGCCCCGGCGTCGTCTTTGGAAGGTGCACTGCAGCGCGCCGGTGCGGCGTTGCTAGGCTATTTCGCGGGGCGTTGGCCCGATGGTGCGAGTCCACCCTGTCTCGGGGTGGTGACGGATGGCATCGGGGTGGCGTTTTCGCCAAATTATCCCGCGCCGTGCACCCCGGGCTGGCTGGAACTGCACGGCAGTGGCCGCGCCGCCGCGGTCACGATTTTGCCTTTTGCCGACGGGAGCCTTTTCGGCCAAGCCACTTTGGGCGACCACCGTCTGCATTGAGACCTGCCCCGGATTTCGCGACCGCGTTGACCGCTCCGCCCACCCTGCCTACAAGCGCGCCTAGGGATAGCCAGGGCAGTGGATTCCGGCGGAGCGGGCAATGGAATCGACGATCGGCGGATCAACCCACAACAAAGCAAAAGCCGGTCGGCGCGATCTGGCCGAGATACGGATCGATCCATTTCGCAATATCGTGTTTCCCAACCGACTGCGGGAGAAGCGCCGCGCGGCCGGTTTTTTGAAACTGCTGCGCTTCGCGGCGGTTCTGCCCGAAATTCCCTACATTCGACTGTCCAAGATAGAACGCGGCGAAGTGGTCGCGCGGACGGATGAACTTGTCCGTATTGCCACTGCTCTTGGTATCGCCCCGATCGACCTGCTCGTGGACATTGATGATCCCGGCTTCAATATCGCCGAATGGGCGCAACCCTTTGCCGATGGGAAGCCGCTCGACAGCGACGAGGAGCGCTTCGCCTTGCTGCTGGCCGCAGCGGTACGGGCGCGACGAGCGCTGGATGCGGATCTCACGATCGCCGATGTCGAGGAGCGTTTCGGGCTGGCCCAAGTGAATTTGTCACGGGTCGAAAACGCAGCAAAACCGTGGCCACGCTGGAACGCTGCGGTACGGTCGGCGCTTTTGCGGATGTTTGGCGTGGCTGACGATGCAGCGCTCCGGCAGGCTGTCCTGACGGCGTATCATGACGGCAGCTTGGCTCCCTTTCTCGAACACATTGTCGACCCCGAGCATCGATGGTCGCGGAGCCGGAATCGGATCGCAAGCCTCGCCCAGGAGTTGAGCAAGCTGTCGGCGGCGCACCCTTCAATTCCGGCACCGTCGCTTCCGGTCGAGCAGAGCCCGGATGAGGAGCCTGTCGTGCTCCGCCCGTCGTCTTCGACACATGCGCGCGCGCTGACCGTCTATGGCGCGCCTTTGCCCGACGGGTTGATCGATTTCGTCAAGACTGGCGGCACGATCGACGCGCCGCGCGACGTCAGCGATGCGGCGTTCGCGCTCCGCGTAGGGCGCGCGACGTTGGGCGGGGGGTTGCCGGGGCATGCGGTCGTGGTGGTCGATCCCGGTCGCTATCCGGTCGCAGGGGGATTGGCCGCAGTTCGAGAAGGTTCGGCCTGGCGGGTCGTGGCCGTCACGATCGATCGAGATGGCGTGCTCGGCGGCTACAGCGTCAATCCCGCACGCGAGGTCCCGATCGACGGCCGCGACGCGGCCGAGGTCGCAGCGGTGGTCGCCGCACTTTTCTAAATTCTACCGGGGAGACGGCGTTACGTCGGCGACACACCCGATTTCGCGCCGATTCCGCTGCGCGCGATGAGGTGCTGCAAGGGCGTTTGACAAAGAAAAACCCGGCCCGAGCAATGCTCGGGCCGGGTTTTATCCGTCGTTAGAGCAGATCAGAACTTAGCCGAAAGCTCCAGGCCCCAAGTGCGGGGTGCGTTGAAGTTGGCATAGTCGCCGAGGATGCCGCCATAGTTGGTCGAGGCAACCGTGCCGTTCGGATTGTAGTTGACGACCGGCGACGAGTTCGCAGCCGAGCGACGGTAGATGTAGGTGGTGTCGAGCAGGTTGCGCGCCCAGACCGAAACGGTGACCTTGTTATGATCGTTCACCGCGATGTCGGCCAGTGCGAGGCGACCGTTCATGACGAAGCTTGCGTCGGTCTTGGTCGGCTCGAGCTGGAAGCTGTACTGGCTGCTCGAATAGTTGCCGTCGAGGTGCAGGCGAACGCTCGCGTCGCCAACGTTGATCGGCACGACATAGTCGATTGCGCCCGACGCCGCATTCTTAGGCGTGTACACGATGTAGAGCTGCTGCGCCGGAGCACCCGGTGCCAGCGGGTTCACCGCCGACGGTGCACGCCAGTAGGTATAGGCATACGAACCGGTCAGCGTCAGTTCCGGGATCGGCTTCACCGTCAGATCGACTTCAACACCACGGATCTTGCTGTTGCCAGCGTTCGTGGTCTGCTCGATGTGGGTCCCGTTGGTCACGCTCTTGCCGTCCGTATCGAAATAATCGAAGTCGAACTGCGTGTTGGTGCGATCCATGATGTAGTTGGCGATGTTCAGGCGCGCACGATGGTTCCAGAAGTCCATCTTTGCACCGATTTCGTACGACTTGACGGCTTCAGGCCCGAACGCGTTGAACTGGAGCGAACGGTCGTTTGCGCCACCGGCACGGAAGCCGGTCGAATATTTGGCGTAGAAGTGAACGTCGCGGCTGGCATCAAAGGCGATGTTGAACATCGGGTCGAAGCGGCTGATGCTGTTCTTGAACGAGAACGGCGACACCGTACCCGCAGTCACCAGATCGGACCGGTTGTTGACGACGTACAGCGTGCCGTGGCGATCGTCCTTGGTCCAACGGCCACCGGCGGTGATGTGGAGGACATTGCCCAGGAATTCGGGCGTGTAGGTCAGGTTGCCGAACACCGAGTAGTTGTGGTCGGCAGCCTGGCTGGCGCGCGTGATGAACTGGCAGCTGTTGGCAAACTGCGCAACGGTGGCACCCAGTGTGTTGTTGCACGACGGATCGTACTGCTGGTAGCCCGAGTTCGCGCCAGTGATCGCCGAGGAGTTGCCGGGGATCGGGCTGCGGATGGTGTAGGCCGTGCCGTCGCTATTCCACTGGTTGGAAAGCGGGGTCGCCGCATATTCGGTCGCGTGTTCGGTATAGTAATAGGCACCGACGACGTAATCGAACTCAGGGATGCTACCAACGGCCTGGAATTCCTGGCTGAACTGATGCTGGCGCAGGAACGAAAGGCTGTAACGGCTGAACGTGCCGGTCGTGTTGATCGCCGTCGGGTTGGCGGTGTTGGGCACGAACGGCGCGAACGAGCTGCGCTCTGGGCCGCCCGAATTGTCCCACTGGTCAGTGCTGACGCCGCGCCATGCGGTGATCGAGCGCAGCTCGATCCACGGGGCCAGCTTGTACTTCAGATTGGCCGAGAAACCGTGCGTGAGATCGACGCTCGGCTGCTGCGGCACGCCAACATCGGCGACGGTCTGGCGACCAGGATGCACGCCGACCAGCGGGCCCCGGGGCGCGACGCAGACAGGCTTGGTGCTGCCTGCTGCGATGGTGCCGCCGCACGCGACGCCGTTGAGCGTCAGCGCACCAGCCGCGTTGTAGGTGCCGACTGCATAGTTGTTCGGGTTGTAGTTGATCAGCTGGCTGTACTGCGGCGTATTTTCGTCCTTCGCATAATCATAAGCGAAGTCGGCAGTGAAGCCGTCAACCGGCTGCCAGCGTGCAGCGGCGCGACCGCCCTTGCGATCATAATAGTTCCAGCCGGTCGAACCCGTGAGCGGATCCTTCACGGTCGGATCCTGATGCTGGTACACGCCGTCGAACTTCAGCGCGATATTGTAGAAGGACGGCAGGTCGAGATGCGCGTCGACATTGTGGCTGCCATAATTGCCGACGCCGCCGGTGATGCGGCCATCGAACACGCCGGTCGGGGCCTTGGAGACCAACGACAGCGCGCCGCCTTCGGTGTTGCGACCGAACAGCGTGCCCTGCGGACCTTTCAGCACTTCGATGCGCTCAATGTCGAACAGCGCAGCGTTCAGACCCTGCGTCTTACCCAGCGCGACACCGTCGATATAGACGCCGACGCCGCCGTCGCGAGCGGTCTGGTTCTGATCGTAAGGGACGATACCGCGAATGCCGATCGTCAGCGCCGACTGGCGTGCTTCGAAGGTTGCAACGCGCAGCGACGGGATCGTGCCGTCGGCGAGGTTGAACAAGCTGAGCACGTGGCGGTCGGTCAGACCCTGCGTGTTGAGCACCGAAATCGAGATCGGCGTCTTCTGGAGGTTGGTTTCGCGCTTGGTCGCGGTGACAACGATGTCGCCGAGGCCCTGATCTTCCGGAGTGGCGGTCGCCGCTGGTGCGGCCGCGTCAGCGGTCGGCGCGGTCTGCGCGAACGCTGGCGTCGCGCTGATGGCGAGAGCAGCGCCACCCAAGAGGAGTTGCAGGCGGAAGCCCGATCGAACAGTCATTTTGAATCCCCTGAACCTTTGGACCTAGGCGTCCTGGTGTTCCGGGCGGCTACACAGGGTTTGGGTCAAGATTGTTACAGTCAACGTCATTGAAATGGCGCTGAAATGTCACATAAAATTCACATATCGGGATTGGCGTGGCGAAATCGCATGATAGGCGACCCATTTGGTGGGCGTTGCGTAAAAGTCGCAGTTTGAATTAATTTCCCCAGGCGGTTTTATGCGCCTAGGCGGCCGCGTCTTTGCGCACCCGCCGCTGTGCTGCCCGTACCGACCCGACGATCCGCGATAGGATGAGCTCCTCGATCCCGGCATAGCCCAAGCCTAGATGCGGCGGGCGCACCGCCGCCGCGTCGCCCAGCCGCAGCGTACCGGTCCGAAGCCCCGCTCGACCGATTCGGGCCCAGCGACGCGCGGTTTCCCAGCGGATGAGGCTGCGGCTCTCGCGATCTGGACGATGCTGGGCCAGGAACCGGTCCTGCAAGGCGACCAGCGCCGATCCCACGCGTTCCAAGGTCGACCGATCCGGCACGGGTTGCTGGCCCATGACATGCGTGACGATCAAATCGGCCGTCTCCGCCGCCGCGTCGCCAAACGCCTCGACATACACTCCGGTCAAAACGCGGATTGCGGCCTGGCGCATGGCCTGCGCTTGCGTTTGCGACGCCCCGCCGCTGTGGCGACGATAGGTCAGCAGTTCGTCGTCCAGCCGCGCGACGCCGCCAAAGGCCGCGATGCGGTGGTAGAGATCGAAGTCCTCGGCATAGACCATTTCCGGCCGCATGAACGGATCAAGCTGCCGCGCCGCATCGGTGCGCAGCATTACGGACGACCAAACCAGCGGGTTTTCAATCTGCAGCAACCACGCGATGACCGGGGGCGTGGAGAGTGGCGCGAGCGATGACGGCACAATCGCCCCGTCTTCCAGGACATTTGCGGCACTGCCGACCAATACGATCCCGGGGTTCGCATCGAGATACGCGACCTGGCGCTGGAAGCGGTCGGGGTGGCACAGGTCATCATGGTCGAGCGCGGCGATATAGCGCCCGCGTGCCTCGGCAAAGGCGGCGTTGCGGCTCAGCACGACGCGGCGGTTTTTCTGCGACTGGATCAGCCGGATACGCGGATCGTCGAAGCCGCGGATCACCGCGACGGTGTCGTCGGTGGAGCAATCGTCGACGATGATGAGTTCGAAATCGCGGAGGCTCTGCGCCTGCAGCGACGCAATCGTCTCGCCGATCAGGCCCGCGCCATTGTAGGTCGGCATCACGACGCTGACCGTCGGCGCTGGCAGGCCTAGTGTCATGCGACCGCCCGCACCGCGTCGTCCAGCACCTGATCGACGATCATCGCGCCGACGTCGTTCTGCCACTGCCACAGGCCATTGGCCTGGCCCGAGAAACTCGCCTCGCCGCCAAGCTTGCCCCATGGCACGAAGCCCGCAGCAAGCCCGATGCCATAGAGTCCGGGGATCGGCGCGCCGTTCGCATCGACGATACGGCAGTGCCGATCGACCATTGCCGCGCCATGATCGGCGGCAAGCGCGATGCGCCCCCCGTTCGTATCCTGGATTGGCAGTGCGCGCGGACGATAACCGAGCGCTGCGATGACGATGTCGGCCTCGGCGAGATGAGCGCGGGTGACGGGATCGTCGTCGCCCGTCACCTGATGCACGGTCAGGCGGGGATCGGGGGTACGTCCATCGATCCGCAGCATCCGCAACACCAGTTCGCGCGCTTCCAGCCGGAATCCGGCCAAACGGTAGACAAAGCCGCTGACCGGGCAGATGTCCTCCGGGCCGAAATCGGTGAAGCCTTCCGCGCGTGCCGCCTCGGGGGTCGGGTAGAAGGGACGGAGCGGCTCGCGGTGGAGCAGCGTGATCGCGCCTGCGCCGAAGGGGATGCTGGCGGTCTTGAGCAGCAAGACGATCGTGGCAATCGCGCTGGTGGAACCACCAATGACGACGATTTTCGGATTGCGCCGGGTCGAAAGCAAATCGGCAATCTTGGCCGGGCCACCCAGCGACAATGCTTCGTCCGATTGCATCAGGCGATCGCCGACTTCGCTGACCAGCGCGACCCCGCCGACGCGTTGCGTCACAAGCCGGTCGAGCGGTTGATGTCCGCCGGTGGCGATCGCGACCGCCTTTGACAGTTGCTCGAATTCCACCCCGTCGCTGCGGCGGCGCAGGCGGCTTGACCATAGGCCACCGGCGGTGGCGCTCGTCGAGAGAACCTCATGGCCGGTCAGCACGGTGCCGCCATGGTCGTTGACCAGCCCATGAAGCCGTTCGCCCGTCGCGCGGACGAACCGCCCGGCATCGACCAACGGCACGCCGAGTGCGCCGACATAGCGTGCGACGACGCGCGCGCTCGGATGATCGATCATCGTGGCGAGTTCGGGGTGTGGGCTGTCCTTCACTGCGCTCAGAAACGTTTCGGCGGTGCTGTCCGAGGTGATCGCATAACGCCCGAGCGTGCCCTCGCCGAGCCCGTCATCGCGTTCGGCGATGACCAGCCCCGACGCGGCGAGTTCGGGCAAACGCCCGCGCTTGGCGGCGGCGGTGAGCAAGGCAGTGCCCGCAGGACCACCACCGACCAGCAGCAATGAGGCGATCGGGCGCGCGCGCGGCGTGGCGGGAACACGCGCTTCCTTGGCAAGAATGCGGTTGAACGTCGCCGAGATGGTGCCGACGTCGGCAACACTCAGCGTGTCGCTGACGGGGAGCGACAGCATCCGCCCAGCGATCGAATCGGCAATTGGGGTCGGCAGGATCATCGCCTCGCGCTGGAACAGCGGTTGTTCGCCCAGATGCGGGCTGAAATAGCGGCCACAGCCAATCCCTTCGGCTTCGAGCGCGGCGCTGATCGCGTCGCGGCGCGAGCCCATGCCTTCCGGCAGCAGGATCGGCATGAACTGGCTGGCGCGGCGCTGTCCCTCGACCTCCTGAAAATCGACGCCGACCAACTGGGTGCGATAGGCCGCCTCCAGCGCCGCGCGGTGGTCGCAAACGGTATCGATTTCGGCCAGTTTCGCGCGCGCCATCACCGCGATCACTTCGGGCAATTTGGCGTTGAGGCCGGGCAGCGTCGCGTTACGCCCCGCTTCGAATCCGAAATTGGTCATCGCGCGCAGCCGGTCGATCAGCCGCGCGTCGCCCGAATGGATCAGGCCACCCTCGGCAACCGCGAAGGTCTTGGTCGCGTGCATCGAATGGACCACGGCGAACGGCGCGTCCGCACCGAAGCCTGCGCCGCCAGCGTCGCGGGTGCCGAGCGAGGCGGCGGCGTCGATCACCACACCGACGCCGTGCTGGCGCTGGAGCCAGGCATAGCGATCGAGATCGATCGCATTGCCGAAGGTCGCATAGGGCAGCAGGACGGCGATACGGTCGCCATAGTCGCGCAGCAGTTGTTCCTCTGCCTCGGCACTGGCACCCCAGTCCTTCGGATCGATGTCGCAAATGAGCGGCGTCAGGCCCGCCCACAACGCAGCCTGCGCGGTCGCGGCGAAGGTGAGGGCGGGCATCAGGGCGTAGCGACCCGCGGGCCGATCCCCGGCGGCTTCGCGCAGCGCGATCATCAGGCCGAGCGTGGCATTGCCGACCGCAAGGCTCGCGCCCCGGCCGCCGAACAGGGTCTCGGTCGCCTCCGCCTCGAAGGCGCGCACTTCCGGACCGTTATTGCTGAACACGCCAGAGGCCTCGACGCGGCGGAGCGCTTCGACATGGGCGCTGAGCCGGGGCGGGTTGGGGGCAATCAAGGGATAGCGCATGCGGGCGGACCTGAATGGTGTGCGACCCGTGGCTTGTGGTCCAAAGCCCCCTAAAATCTCGTTACGCTTACCGCGCGCTTGACGATATCGGTGCGGTGCGCGCCGCGATCAGCCTTCGCGCGCCACCGCAAAGCCGGCAAAGGACTGGTTGACGGGCATCAGTTCGAGCCGGTTGATGTTGAGGTGCGGCGGCAATTGCGCGACCCACAGCATCGTTTCGGCGATATCGTCGCCGGTCATCGGATTGACGCCGCCATAGAGCGCGTCGGACGCCGCCTGATTGCCGCCGGTGCGAACGACGGTGAATTCGGTTTCGACCATGCCGGGTTCGATCGAGGTGACGCGCACGCCCTTGCCGTGCAGATCGGCGCGCAGGCCCAGGCTGAACTGGCGGACGAAGGCCTTGGTTGCGGCATACACATTGCCGCCGGAATAGGGGTAGGTCGCGGCGACCGAGGACAGGTTGATGATCGCGCCCTTGCGCGCGACGAGACCTGGCAGCAGCTTGCGCGTGACCGCGACCAGCGCCGAGACGTTGGTGTCGATCATCGTCTGCCAATCGTCGAGGCTGGCCTCCTGCGCGGGTGCAGTGCCGAGCGCGAGGCCGGCATTGTTGATCAGCAGGTCGATGTCGGCGAAATCGGCGGGCAGGCTGGCGAGGGCGGCGTCGAGGGCGGCGGCATCGCGAATGTCGAAGGCGAGCGTGTGGACGGCTTCGCCCAGCGATTCGGCCAAGGCGGCAAGGCGGTCGGCGCGGCGGCCGGTGGTGACGACGCGCCACCCGGCCCCGACAAACGCCCGAACGGCGGCCTCACCGATGCCGGCGGTTCCACCCGTGATGAAGGCCGTGCGCATCACCATCTCTCCAACGCTGTCTGAGAAAATGGTGCCCGAGGGCGGATTCGAACCACCGACACTGCGATTTTCAGTCGCATGCTCTACCAACTGAGCTACTCGGGCACACCCGAAGTTGCTCGGGGAAGCGGCCTCTTAATCGCGCTCTGGCGTGCTGTCTAGCCCGTCTTGTTCTTCTCCCGGCGGGGTCGACACGGGAAGCGCGTAGCCCTCGCCCAGCCATTGCAGCAGGTCGCGGTCGCGGCAGCCCTGGCTGCAGAACGGCGCATGCGCGGCCACCGGGGGCTTTCCGCACAGCGGACAGGGTTTGGAACGCGCCATCATGCCACCTCGAAGATCGGGGCCACGCCGGTACGCCGGGCGAGCTCGGCGATCCAGTGCGGATTGGCCGCCAGCGCTTTTTGCACCGCCGCGGGCACGCGGTTGTGTGCCGGAACGGGCGGCGGGGTGCGCTCGATTCGCCGGAGCAGCGCGCGCGCCTGCGCGGCGGCAGGATCGGCGCGGAGCAGTTCGGGCAGCGAGGCGCGGCTGCGGCGGCGGATGATCTGGACGAAGCCGAAGCCGTTCATCGCGGTGCGCTCGAACGGTTGCGGGAGCCCGGCGTCGAGCGCGGCATCGACCGCGGCGCGCGCGGCCTTGCCTTGCAGCGTCGGGAAATCGACCCCGATCGAGCCGCCAATGTCGAGTCGCACGATCGCGGCGGCGACTGCGCGCGCGGCGGCGAGCGCGAGCGGATCGAGCGGGGGATAGCCATCGACGTCGAACAGCGTCATCGCGGGCGTCGGGCTCATGCGGAGCGCGCCGCCGACCGGGCCGCTGAAGACGATGTCGCCGGTCAGCGCTTCCTCGAGCACCTCCGACCAGCCCGCCGCTTCGAGATGATCGGGCTCATGCGCGTGGCAGATCCGCACCGGCACGCCGGTCGCGGTAATGCGCTCGAGCAGCGTCGGCCCGGCGCGTTCGGGCCCCTCGGCGGGGGCGCAGCGCGGGAGCTTGGTGCGGCCGGGCTCGGGGATCGCCTCGCGCACCAGCTCGACCGTTAGCGCGGCGCCTTGGGTGATGCCGGGGGGCAAAGGCGAGAGCAGCGCCTCGCCGCCTGCGAAGCTGACGCGGCCCTCGCGGCCCTTGACGGTGATCTCGACCAGCCGGGCCGCGAGCACCGCGCCCAGCGCCGGGCCGGGGCGATCGGGGGCGAGTCGCGCTTCCAAGATGGTGCCATGCTCGACCAAAGCGGCGCGCGCTTCGCCGATCCCGGCCTCATACAGCCATTCAGCCAAGCGCTATACCTGCCGCCAGCAACAGCGCGCGCGTTTCGAATAAGGGCAGGCCGATCACGCCCGAATGCGAGCCCGACAGGAAGCGCACGAACGCCTCGGCGCGGCCCTGAATGGCATAGCCCCCGGCCTTGCCCAGCCCCTCGCCGCTGGCGACATAGGCGTCGATCTCGGCGGCCGACAGCGGCTTGAAGGCGAGGATCGTGTCCGACAGGCGCTGGCGCAGCGTGCCATCGGCGGCGATGACGCACACCGCGCTCAGGCAATGGTGGCGGCGGCCCGAGAGCAAGCCGAGCATCGCGCGGACGGTGGCGTCATCCTCTGCCTTGCCGAGGATGCGGCGGCCAAGCGCGATGGTGGTGTCGCCCGCCAGTACGACTTCGCCGGGCGCGCGCGCGACGGCCAGCGCCTTGGCGCGGGCGACGCGCTCGACATAGGCGCGCGGCGGCTCGGCCTTGAGCGGCGTCTCGTCGACGTCGGGTGCGGCGATGCGGGCGGGCGTTACCCCCAGCCGCGCGAGCAGATCGGCGCGGCGCGGGGAGGTGGAGGCGAGGACGAGCGGCGGGCTCTGGCGCACCACCGCGTCCGAATCACTTGAAACGATAGGTGATCCGCCCCTTGGTGAGATCATAGGGCGTCAGTTCGACCAGCACTTCGTCGCCGACGAGCACGCGGATGCGGTTCTTGCGCATCTTGCCGGCGGTGTGACCGAGAATTTCATGATCGTTCTCAAGCTTCACGCGGAACATGGCGTTGGGCAGAAGCTCCACCACCTGGCCGCGCATTTCGAGCAGTTCTTCTTTTGCCAAACAAACCTCTGGTGATTTTGGGGAATTCTTGAAGGGCGCGCCTTAGCCGATGATGCGCCAAAAGGAAAGCCGCGCGCAGGCGGCGGCGGAGCGGGCGGCGCGGCGGGCGAAATTTCAGGAAGTTCGCCCATATGCGCCATAAGAAAATGCGAAAAAGCACGCGGGCGGGGTGCCCGTTGGGAAAAGCGGTGCAGCGATGCGAAAGAGCGGCGCGCCCGCGCGCGGCGGGCGATGCCGGGGGAGAATGCCAGAGCGGGGGCGTGTAGGACAGGGCCTCACACCTCGTCGAAAAAGGCCTGGTCGACGCTGACCTCATAGGTCGTCACAGGGCGCACCACCACGCCGAGCCCGACCTCGCGCAGCAAATCGCACAGCGCCTCGCCATCGATCAAATCGATCGCGGGCGCGCCGTCGCGCGTCGCCTCCCGCCTGGCATCGGGGGTGAAGGTGCCGGTGGTGATGACGAGCCCCTTGTCGGCGCGGCCCTGCATGGCCCCGCGAAAATCGCGGATGGTGGAGGCCCCGACCGAGCCCTTGTAGCGCTTGCACTGGAACAACACGTGGAAGGAGACGAGATTGACGCGCAGCACGCCTTGCCCGTCAATGCCGCCATCGCCCGATTTGCCCGTCACCTCGACCCGGGTGAAGCCATGTTCGCGCAGCAAGCGCTGGCACAGCCGCTCGAACGCGGCGGGCTCGATCGACTGGAGCTTGGCGAGCAACAGATCGGACCAGCCGGCGACGGCTTCGTCGGCCTCCTCCTCGGCCGGGTCGAGCACGAGGCTGGACGCCTTGGCCTTGAGCTGCTCCGCACGCCGCGCCGCCTTGGCCGAACGGATGCGCTGGCGCAGCGTTTCGAGCGGCTGATCCACCACCAGCCGACCGGCCTCGGTCAACACCCACACGCCGCGCGAATCGTTGGCGACGAAGCCGGGGAATTTCAGATAACTGCGCGCCCAGGACATTTTGTCGGTGATGATGTTGTCGCCGCTGGTGGGGTAGGTCGCGTCGAGATCGGCCTGGGTGAAGCCGAAGCGATCGATCAGCTTTTCCTCAATCTCCTCGATCGAGGCGGAGCCACCCAGATCGCGCAGCACTTGCAGCGTGGGGACGTAGAAATCGTCCTTGCGGATCGTGGCGACGTGGGCGGGCTTCATGCATCCGGTTCCTGCTGGGCGGCGCTTCTGCGGGCGACGCGGCGATTGGCTTTTACGCCGGTGGTGGCGAGCGGGTTTACCAGCGCTTCGTAGCGGCCGAACAAATGCTCGACCCGGTCACGGTCCGAGGCAAACGGCGCGCTGCGGTAGAGCCGGTCCACCGCCAGATCGAGCGCATGGTGCGCGCGGCGCAGATCGCCCGGCATGGTATCGGGATCATAAAGATCGGCGAGGCTGGCGGTCGGGTGCGCGAGGCGCGCATCGAGCACCGCTTGCGCAAGCTGCTCGATTTTCGCGCGCTGTGCGGGCGTGGCGTCGGGCCAGGGGAAGGTGTTGTAGACGAGGCCGATTGAATAGCGGAAATCGCTCTTAAGGCGGCCGCCCATTTGAGCGAGCCACGCCATATGTGCTCGACTCGTCATGACGCCGAAATCAAAGAGATCGGCGTTTGGCATGAATAAGCAGCTATCATGTGCAATCGTCTCAGGACCAAAGAAGCCAAAAGGAACATATTCTCTGCGTTCCGATGAGTGGCGCGGAATGAGTACATAAGGCTGATCGCTTTGACGGATTTCTCCGAACAATCCGGGTGCGCCGGCAAGTTTTCTTGTCGTAAGCCTTGTGCTTGATTCTCTATAAATTCGATTGCGACGCAATCGTTCCAAGATGGGTGGTATGCTTCGGATTATTGATGGATCAACTTTCACGAGCCAAAAGCAAAATCTGTGGCTTCCTTCAATATAGTCTTTTGCGCCCGCAAGAATCTTTATGAATGATTCGGCGTCCGGGTAGGAGGATAATAGAGCAGCGCGTTCGGCGGTGGATAAGATTAGATTTCCGTCGTCGTTAGGCATATTACCAAATGAGATTGCTGGGCGGGGAGAAGTCGGGCTGGTGGATTCTGACACCACCAAATGCCGGTTCATCACACCCCGTGCATCGAACAGGTACGCCGTCAGCGCATCATGCCGACTTTCAATCGGCTCGCGTCGAATGTCGGGATAGCTGAACAACCGCTTCTCGCTCGGCTGATTATCGCGGTGGGTCAACCCGATCACGACGACATGGACGTGCGCTGCGCCGCGCGCTTCGCTGCCCCAACTGAAGGTGCGATGGGCGAAGGCGATTTCGAGATGGAAGCGATCGAACAGGATCGGCCAGAGCTGCGCCACCTGTTCGCCCTGGCTGATCGAATTGGTCGAGACGAAGGCGATGCGGATGCGGCGATTGCCGACCTGATCCTCCCCGGCACGGGGAGGGGGACCAGCCGCAGGCTGGTGGAGGGGGCTCGCCATCGTGGGTGTCGCGTGCGGAGGCCCCCCTCCACCACCAGCTTCGCTGGCGGTCCCCCTCCCCGTGCCGGGGAGGATCGTGGTGGCACCGTTCAGATATGCTCCGGCCTTGATGAACCACGCGGCGACGAAATCGAGCGTGCCGCCGCTGCCGCCGAGCCCGGCGATTGCGCGGACTTGCGCGCGTTGTTCGGGCGTCTGGAATTTCGCGCCGATGAAGGGCGGGTTGCCCATGATGTAGTGCAGCTTTTCCGGCGCGATCAGGCTCGACCAATCGGTGTCGAGCGCGTCGGCGTTGAGGATGTGCGGCGAATCCTTGAGCGGGATGCGCGCGCTATTGCCCTGAAACGCTTCATTATATTCGTTGTTGGCCAAGTGATCGGCCATCCACATCGCGACTTCGGCGATGCGCGCGGGAAATTCCTCAATCTCGATGCCGTAAAATTGCGCGACCGTCACGCGGCTGAGCAGCACCGCATCGATTTGCTGGGTGGGGTAGAGCGCTTGCAGGCAAGCGAGTTCGAGGCGGCGGATTTCGCGATAGGCGATGACGAGGAAATTGCCGCAGCCGCACGCCGGATCGAGAAAGGTGAGGCGCGAGAGCTTGGCCTGAAATTCGAGCAAGGCGGCATCGCGCCCGGTGCGGCGCGCGACCAGCCGGTCTAGCTCGGCGCGCAGATCATCGAGGAAGAGCGGGCCAATCACCTTCATGATATTGGCTTCGGACGTGTAATGCGCGCCCTTTGCGCGGCGTTCCCGGGCGTCCATCACCGATTGGAACAGCGAGCCGAAAATGGCGGGGCTGACCCCGGTCCAATCATGCCGACACGCATCGATCAAATGCTGGCGCATCGCCTTGTCGAACACGGGCGTGCGGAGCCGCCCGGTGAAGAGCTGGCCGTTGATATAGGGGAAGGCGTTGAGTTCGCCCGACAGGCCGGTCTGGCGATCGCTTTCGGGCGTATCGAGCACGTCGAACAATTCCATCAGCACGCGCCCGGTGTCGCTGCCATCCTCGCGCGTGTCGTTCTGCAGCAGTTCCAGGAACAGGTCCTTGGGCTGGAAGATGCCCGTATCGTCGGCAAACATGCAGAACAGCAAGCGGACCAGCAATTGTTCGAGATCATGGCCCTTGTAATTGGCCGCCTCCAGCGCGTCGTGCAGGCGGCCCATCAGTTCGGCGGCCTTGATCGTCACGCCAGCCTGCGTCTCGAAGGTGCGTTGGCGGCCAAGGACGAAGGCGAAGGCCTCGACATGTTTGTGCAGGTCGGCGAGCTTGAAGCGGGTTTCGGAGCCGCTATCGAGATCGAGCAGCCGCCACGTCTGGAAATCGCACGTCAGCACGTAGCGCGGCTGTTCGGCAGGTGCGATGCCGTCGATATAATCGAGCGCCTGGGTGCCTGCTTTGTCGAGATCGAGCTTGGCGCTTTTCTGTTCGATCAGCAGCGTGCGCGGCCAGAACAGGTCCATGAAGCCGTGCTTGTTGCTGAGCAGCTTTACGCGCTGCTCATAGGTGGCGACACGGCGGCGCTTGACGCCGAAGATGTCGAAGAAATCATTGTAGAAGGACTGGGTTTCGCCTTTTTCGTAATGCGCATCCGCCCAGTCTTCGCTGAACGCGCGTGCGCGGCGTTTGATCTCGTCCCAGCCCAGCCGCATCATGTACTCCCCGTGGATACGCATGTGGCGGATTAGGCCCGAGAAACGCAAGCGCTTTGGCGGCAGGTGGCGGGGTGGTGGCCAGCGCCGCGGCAAAGCCGCGTCGTCGGTCGGATCGGGCGGGGAGCCCGCCCGTTCGCCGGCCGGGCTTGCGCGGATCCGCGGCTAACGGCTGCGCCGTTAGCCTTGGGCGCTACGCCGGATTATGCTCCTTCAAAAACGCCTCCAACGCCTTCAGAAACTCCAGCCGGTCGGCCTCGCGCGTGAAATGGTGGTCGCCCAGCGGTTGCTCGATATAGAGATAGGGCTTGCCCGCCGCCTTCAGCTTCGCCGCCATGTCGCGCGATTGCTTGACGGGGACGACGGTGTCCTTCTTGCCGTGCATGATCAGGATCGGCATCGAGAATTGCGCCGCGCCGTAAAGCGGGGAAACCGCCTTCAGATCGGGGGCCTGGTCGCGCAGATAATCCTTGTTGCGCCCGCCATTGAGGAAGGCCCCGTCATAGCGCAGCATGGCGGGCATATCCGACACCCCGGCAAAGGACACCGCGCAGCGATACACCGCGCCATCGCGCTGCGCCCCGCGAAACGCGGCATAGCCGCCATAGGAGCCGCCGACGATGCAAACGCGCTTGGCATCGGCGAGGCCGCTATCCGCCGCCCATTTGACGGCGTCGGTCAAATCGTCCTGCATGGCGAGGCCCCATTGTCCGCGCCCCTTTTTGGTGAAGGCGGTGCCGAAGCCCGAGGACCCGCGATAATTGGGTTGCAGCACGGCATAGCCGCGGCTGGCGAGGAATTGCGTCCACCAGTCCCAGCTTTCGTCATCGCGCGCGAACGGGCCGCCATGCGGCAGCAGGATCAGCGGCAGGTTCTTTGCTTCCTTGCCGGGCGGCAAAGTGAGCACGGCGGAGATTTCGAGCCCGTCGCGCGCCTTGTATTTGATCGTGCGCACCGGGGCATAGGCCTTCAGCCCGAGCGCTTCGTTGACCGTCCCCATCATGTGCATCACGCCTTCGGCCTGGCGGAAGATGTAATAGGCACCGGGGCGATCGGGGCCGCCGACATGGACGATCAGCACCTGGAAATCCTTGCTCCACGACACGATCCGCGCGGTGCGGGTGCCGACGGCCGCATCGAGCTTGGTCTGGATGTCGGCGAGCGCGGGATCGATCCAGTGCACGCGCGGGCGCGTGTCGGTATATTGCACGCCAACGAGGCGCGTGCCGCTCTCGTCGCTGATGATGCTGTCAATATCATAACCGGGCACGCCGAACAGTTTCGCCCCGGTCTTGAGCGTTGCCAGATCGAGCGGATAGAGCGCGGTCACGTCATCGGCATCGCTGATCGACAGCGCCTTGCCGGGTTCGGGCAGGAACATGGCGGGGGTGTTGCCGAGATCGGCATCCTTGCCCTTCGCCTTGACGAGCGTGCGGAAGGGCTGGGCGGCGCTGTCGCGGTAGAGCAAGCGGTAGGAGCGCGTGTCATCGTCATAGGCAAGTCCCGAGCGCACCGTGCCGGTGCCATCGGCATACCAGTCCATGACGGTTTCGCGCGGCGGCTGCACCTGCACGCTGTGGCCGTTGGTGACATCGAAATCGCGCACTTCGGGCCAGAACCCTGCGGTATCGCGATAGATCGAGGTTTGCAGGGCGAGGCGGATGTGCGGGCTGCCATCGCGCGCGATCCACAGGATGTCGTCGGCCCCTTGCGCGGCGAGATCCTTGCCGAGCACGTTGATCTTCTTGCCATCGGCGCTGATGCCGATCGTGCGGCGCAGATACCAGCTATCCCCCTCGACCGGGGCGGTGGCACCGATCGTGGCGACGAGCCAGTCATTATTGACCCAGGCCCAGCTGTTGAGATCGTTGGGGCCGGGGCTGATCATCACCAGCTTGCTGGTGTCGTCGAGCGGGACGATGGCGAAGCGTTGCTCGCCCTTGATCGCCATCTTGACCGCGACGCGCGTGCCATCGGGCGAGAGTTCGGGGTTTTGCAGAAAGGGGAGCCTGGCAAAGGCTTCGGCGGGGAGCGGCGCGGTGGCGGCGGTGGGGGCGGCAACCGGCGCGGGCCCCTGCGCGTGGACGACACCGGCGGATACCGCAGTCATGATCGCCAGCGCCTGCCAGTAACGGTATAGTATCACGGTGATTTTCCTCCCCCAGGATGCAGCCGAGCTTTATTGCCGACGCGCGCGCTGACAAGGGGGATGAAAAGAAAAAACGCGATTATTGTGTGAAAACGACCACCCGTCACAAAATGTGCGAGTGCGGTGCCGTTTCTTTGTACCTGCCATGCCGATCCAAAGACTCCGCAGGCATGGTTGCAGCGTGCCTGACACGAGATGGCACATAAATATCTGAAATATAACTCGACTGTAGAAAACATCATTTTATTGATAATAGCAGCACACTGTGTCAGTTTGAGTTTGCTTTCTAATAAACGATATGGGGAGGGGGTGGAGGTGCCAGGTGATCCATTAGTTCCGATCAATATCATCGCGCGCGGGATGGGTGATGTTTTGCGAAGAGTGGCCGTCGGGGGATTTGCCATGTCGCTTGCCGGGTGCGCGACCGTGAGCGGATTTCCAAATTCGGCGTTCGATACTACGCAAGTCAATGCCGAAATTGCGCCGTATCTGCTGGCAGCAAAGGTCACCGCCTATGACTCCTGCCAGGCCAAGAAGGCGTGCCGCAACGATATCATCGACGCCCGGCTGCGCGCGATCGACCTGCGTTTTGGCGAATATGAGCGCAATCTTTACAAAGAAGGGGTCGGCTTCGGTGTCGGAACCGACTGGATCGCGCTTGCGCTGAACGGGGTCGGCTCGGTGAGCGCGGCGTCGAAGGCGCTGTCGGCGGCCTCGGCCGGCGTACTGGGGGCGCGCGCCTCGTTCGAGAAGCAGGCGCTGTACAACATGACCATGCCCGCGATGCTGGCGCAGATGGTGGCGAAACGGCGCGAAGTGCTGGCCCGCATCCGCGAGGGCGAATCGCAGGATGTCGCCGCATATTCGCTGTTCCGCGCGCTCAACGACATCGATGACTACGCCTTTGCTGGCACGCTTCCCGGTGCCATCACCGAGATTTCCAATCACGCGGGGGTGCAGGCGACCCAGGCAAATGCAGACATCAAGGCGATCCAGATCGTCGCGCCGGTTGCACAGGATTTGCAGGACCGCCGGGAAAAGATCGCTATTCTCCTGAAAGCAGCAACGGCGGCACAGTTGGGGCTGCTGCAGCGCGTGTCGGGCGGGGAGCCGAGCGACGCCGATCCGCTCCTCAATGCGCTGAACCTGCTCGATGCAGCGCGGACGACGGAGAAACTCGAGACCTTTTGCCAACGTTTCAAGGTTGCGGTCGGAGGGCCCTGCTAATGTCGATTGTTCAAAAAGCGTGCGACGGCAACCAGCCGCTTAGCTATCTGCAAACCGTCGTGCAGCAGGAGGAGGGCATTTACGGCCCGCTCTCCGGGCTGATGGCGCAGGCCCCCAATAATGTGATGACCTTGCAGATTGGTGCCAGCCCCGCCGTTGGCAAGCGCGCGGTGCTCGAGGTGTATAGCGGACATCCGCCCGAGAAAGACGGCCATGTGCTGATCTGCGTGGCGAATTGCCTGGTGAGCGGGGCCATGCAGAGCGTCGCTGCCTACCGACCGACCTGATCGATGGAATGTCGCGCGGCGCGGCGGCGGATGAAGTGCCGCCGCCGCGCCGTGAACCTTATCCTGCCGCCGCCAAGGCCGCGAGCAACAGCAGCGCGACGATATTGGTGATCTTGATCATCGGGTTCACCGCCGGGCCTGCCGTGTCCTTATACGGATCGCCTACCGTGTCGCCGGTGACGGCGGCCTTATGCGCTTCGCTGCCCTTGCCGCCGTGATGGCCGTCCTCGATATATTTCTTGGCATTGTCCCACGCGCCGCCGCCCGACGTCATCGAAATCGCGACGAACAGGCCCGAGACGATCACGCCCAGCAGCATCGCGCCCAAGGCGGCAAAGCCCTCGGCCTGGCCCGCCACGCTAGTGATGACGAAATAGACCAGGATCGGGGAGAGTACGGGCAGCAGCGACGGGATGATCATTTCCCGGATCGCGGCCTTGGTGACGAGATCGACGGTGCGGGCATAATCGGGGCGGCTGGTGCCCGCCATGATGCCGGGATTGTCGCGGAACTGCGCGCGGACTTCCTCGACCACCGCGCCCGCCGCGCGGCCGACCGCAGTCATCCCCATCGCGCCGAACAGATAGGGGAGCAATGCGCCCAGCAGCAGCCCGACGATGACATAGGGGTTGGAGAGCTGGAAATTGACCGTGAGATCGGGGAAATCGCGGCCCAAGTCCGAGGTGTAGGCGTTGAACAGCACGAGCGCTGCGAGCGCGGCCGAGCCGATCGCATAGCCCTTGGTCACCGCCTTGGTGGTGTTGCCGACCGCGTCCAGAGCATCGGTGCGGTGGCGCACGTCATCGGGCAGGCCCGCCATTTCGGCGATGCCGCCGGCATTGTCGGTGACCGGGCCATAGGCATCGAGCGCGACCACCATCCCGGCCTGTGCCAGCATGGCGGTGGCGGCAAAGGCGATGCCGATCACGCCCGCAAGCTGATAGGCGGCGATCACCGCGATGACGATGACGAGCGTGGGCAAAGCGGTCGATTCCAGGCTGATCGCCAGGCCCTGAATGACGTTGGTGCCGTGGCCGGTTTCCGATGCCTTGGCGATGCTGCGCACCGGGCGGAAATTGGTGCCGGTATAATATTCGGTGATCCACACCAGCAGCCCGGTGACGGCGAGGCCGATCATCATCGCGCCGAACAATTTCATGCCGGTGAACGCGCCGACATCGCCGAGAAAGGCGTTGCCGCCGAGCGGCGTGTTCATGTCGCCCAGCGTATATTGCGTGGCGAAATAGATGGCGGGGATCGACAGGCCCACGCTGACCCAGAAGCCCTTGTACAGCGCGCCCATGATCGAGCCGCTACTGCCCAGCCGCACGAAGAAGGTGCCGATAATCGAGGTGAGGATGCACACCCCGCCGACGATGAGCGGCAGCGTCATAACCTGCAGCAGATGATCGGCATTTTTGAGCGCGAGCGCGACCGAGATCATCGTCACGCCGATCGTGACCACATAGGTTTCGAACAGATCGGCGGCCATGCCGGCGCAATCGCCGACATTGTCGCCGACATTGTCCGCAATGGTGGCGGGGTTGCGGGGGTCGTCCTCGGGGATGCCGGCTTCCACCTTGCCGACCAGATCGGCGCCGACATCGGCGGCCTTGGTGAAGATGCCGCCGCCCAGACGCGCGAAGATTGAGATGAGCGAGGCGCCGAAGGCCAAGGCGGTGAGCGCCTTGACCACGACGGGCGCGCCCGCCGCGCTGCCGTTCGTGCCCGCCAGATACCAGAAGGTGCCCGAGATCGCGAGCAGGCCGAGCCCCGCCACCAGCAAGCCGGTGACCGCGCCCGAGCGGAACGCCATCGTCAGCCCGCCTTGCAGCGATGTGCGCGCGGCCTCCGCCGTGCGGACATTGGCGCGCACCGAAATGTTCATGCCGACATAGCCCGCCACGCCCGACAGCACCGCGCCGAGCGCAAAGCTGACGGCGGAGATGGGGGTGCGCATTCCGTCGAGGAACACCCACACCAAAGCGAGCACGATCACCCCGACAATGGCGATGGTGCGGTACTGGCGGCCGAGATAGGCTTTCGCGCCTTCCTGAATGGCGGCGGCGATGTCCTGCATCTTTTCGTTGCCGGGCGGTGCGCGGAGGACTTGGGCGCTGGTGATGATGCCGTAGGCGACGGCGATCAGCCCACAGATGATGGCGGCATAGACGATCGTCATGCGTATCCTTTCCCATGGTTTCCGGTGGGATGGTCGCCCGGACAGACTCTCCTTGCGCCCCCACGCTTGGCCGCCAGACTAGCGCCGGGGGATGGCTTGGCAAGCGGCGGTTGCTACCCGTGCTGAAAGCCGAGCCGGGGCGGCAGTTCGACCGGCGCGCCCGCGTCGGTGAGGGTGATGCCTTCCCCGCGCGAGAAGCTCCCGATGCGGGTGGCGGGGACGGGAAGGGGCTGGTCTGGGGCAAGCGCGAACAGCAATTGATAATCGTCGCCTGCAGTGGCGGCGGTTAGGCGCGCGGGCAGCGTGTCGCCGACGAAGGCGCGGTACGAGTCGGAGAGCGGCACGGTGGCGAGATCGATGGTGACGGCGAGGCCGCTCGCCTGGGCCATGCGGTGCGCGTCGATCAGCAGGCCGTCCGACACGTCCATCATCGCGCTGACGATCGGCGCGAGCGCCTGCCCCTCGGCGAGGCGCGGCTGCGGGCGGCGATAGGCGGCGAGCAGATCGGCGGGGCCGCTTTCCCCGCGCGCAATGGCGAGCCCGGCCCCGGCATCGCCGATCGTGCCGGTGACGTACAGCGCATCGCCTGCGCGCGCGCCGCTGCGGCTGGGGGCGTGCGCGCTGTCGCCGAGCGCGGTGAGCGTGAGCACGCGCGGGGCGTGCGGCGGGAGCGAGACGGTGTCGCCGCCGAGGATCGGCGCGGCGAAGCGGGTGAGCGCCTCGGCGAGGCCGGTGAGGAAGGCGGTGTCCCAATTTTCGGCATCGCCCATGGTCGCTTCCGCAGTGCCCGTCCCCGTCACCCCGGACTTGTTCCGGGGTCCACGGTGCGGCGTGTCCTGCGGCGGTTGGTCTTGCCGCGCGGTGGACCCCGGGACAAGCCCGGGGTGACGGGTTGAGCGCGGGGGCGGCGGCTGCGAAGCACGCAAAGGATAATTCAGCATCACCCCGACCGGCACCGCGCCCTTGGCGGCGAGATCGGACAGGTTGGTCGCCACCAGCTTCCACGCGACATCCCCGGCTGGATCGCTGGCGAGATAATGCACGCCCTCGACCAGCGTATCGCTGGTCAGCACCAGCCGCCCCAGCCGCGCGGCGTCATCGCGCAGGCCCAACGCCCCTGGATGCAGCGGCAGCGCGCGCAAGGCGGCGAGGAAATCGGCTTCGGTCATGCGCGCCGGTGTAGCGGGGGCGGGGGCGGATGTCTGCGGGTGGTGGGGAGGGGTCTGGCGGCTTTTCGGAAGATTACCGATTAGTCGGACGGGGGCTATGCGCGCAGGTCAGATCGTGCGCATGGCTATCAATGGGTCGAATATGGATGGGGTAAGGAGTTCGATTCAGTTCGTCGGTGACGAATAAGCTACCACTGGTATCTTTGAAAAATCTCATGAAGAAAATTATTGGCGACTTGGTGTGCCTTGTCACGAAATAAATCGTGTTTTGATGCGTAGAGTATGTTCCGTCATAGGACCCAAAACCAGTCACTTTCTCAAAGCGCGCGTTCCGTTCTATTATGAGAGGACCAGCGTCTACTGAACCTTCACAATCACGAATATAGTGACCTAACACCATATTTCGCAAATCGGACGCAGTTAAGGCTATGTAGTTATTGTCAGGAGGGTTGGGCATCGCACCCGCTAACGATAGCGACGCGATCAAGGCAAATGCGGCTCGGATGCACTGGGAAGGCATGACGCGAGAGTGGAGAACTGCGTGAACGTCCGCAATAGGGACGCCAACAAGAGCGGCTAAGTGGCAGATATTGGGCGAGAGCGGACAATCGCCCTTGCTCACTCCTCCCGCTTCACCCCATCCAGCCCGCGTTCCAGCCGCCCGGCGTCCACTGCCGCCGCCTCGCGTTCAGCTTTGCTCCGCCCGAAGGCGGCGCGGTTGATGGTGGCGGTGGCTTCTGCCGCTTTGCGGGTGTGCGCCTTGCGGGCGCGGCGGAGGTTGATGACCTCCGCCATCTTTATGCGCGGACGTCCTTGGCGATGGCGTCGAGCAGGCCGTTGACGAAACCCGCCTCGCGCTTGTCGAAGAAAGCGTGCGCTACATCGACATATTCGGTGATGACGGTGCCGACCGGCACGTCCGCGCGCGCCAGCAATTCATAGGTGCCCGCCCGCAGGATCGCGCGCATCGCCTTGTCGAGCCGGGCGAGGTTCCAGCCCTTGGCAAGCTTTCCGGCAATGGCGGTGTCGATCTCGCCGAGGCGCGCCTCGGTGCCCTTTACGACATCGTCGAAGAAACCGACTTCGGCCTCGGCATATTCGGCATCCTCGATCGTCGCGCCGAGGCGGTGATTGTGGAATTCGCTCAGCAACTGCGCGATCGGCGTTGCTTCCATATCATGCTGATACAGCGCCTGGACGGCGGCGAGACGGGCGGCGGCGCGTGCTTTGGAGCGGGCGGCGGTACGGGGGGTGGCGTGGGAAGACATTGCGCGGCCTTTAAGCGAAAAAGCGGGGAACGGGAAGTTGGGTGTTTTTGGGGGGCACCGGACCAGCCGCGCAGACCGTCACCCCGGGCTTGTCCCGGGGTCCACGGTCGTCCGTGACGATCGTTTGCCGACTATGCGGCGCGGTGGACCGCGGGACGAGCCCGGGGTGACGGTGAGGTTATTTCAGCCGTAGCGCCACCGATCTTGCGTGGGCGGGGAGGCCTTCGGCTTCGGCGAGCGCGACCGCCGCCGGGCCGATCGCCGCCAGACCCTTGGGGTCCAAGTGCAGGAAGCTGGTGCGCTTCATGAAATCGAGCACCGACAGGCCGCTGGCGAAGCGGGCGCGGCGGCCGGTGGGGAGGACGTGGTTGGGGCCGGCGACATAATCGCCGATCGCTTCCGGCGTGTGGCGGCCGAGGAACACCGATCCGGCATGGCGGACGCGGTCGAACAGCGGCTGCGGATCGTCGCACGCCAGTTCGAGATGTTCGGGCGCGAGGCGGTCGACCAGTGGCAGCGCTTCGTCGAGGTCGCGCACCAGGATGATCGCGCCGTTCGCGTCCCATGCCGCGCGCGCGACCTTGGATGTTGCGAGCGTGGCGATCTGGGCGTCGACCTCGGCCGCGACGGCATCGGCAAAGGCGGCGTCATCGGTGAACAGGATCGACTGGCTGGTCGGGTCATGCTCGCTCTGGCTGAGCAGGTCGGCGGCGATCCAGTCGGCGCGGTTCGCCCCATCGGCGACGACGACGATTTCCGAGGGACCCGCCACCATGTCGATGCCGACCACGCCGTAGAGTTGGCGCTTGGCCTCGGCGACCCAGGCGTTGCCGGGGCCGGTGATGACGTCGACCGGCGCGATGCGGTCGGTGCCATAAGCAAGCGCGGCGACGGCTTGCGCGCCGCCGATGCGCCACACTTCATCGACGCCGGCAATGTGCGCGGCGGCGAGCACCAGCGGGTTGATCTCGCCATCGGGGGTGGGGGTGACCATGACGACGCGATCGACGCCCGCGACCTTGGCGGGGATGGCGTTCATCAGCACCGAGCTGGGATAGGCCGCGCGGCCGCCGGGAATGTAGATCCCGGCATTTTCGATCGCATTCCAGCGCGCACCGGTGCGGATGCCGTGCGCGTCGGTCAGGTCGCTGCCCTGCGGCTTCTGCTTCTCGTGATAGGTGGCGATGCGCTCCGCCGCGAGATCGAGCGCGGCGCGCAGATCGGGGGCGAGGCCGTCATAGGCGGCGCGCCATTCTTCGCGGTCGATCTGCCAGCCGGTGGCGTCGAGATCGTGGCGGTCGAAGCTTTGGGTGTAGGCGCGCACCGCCGCGTCGCCTTCGTCACGGACGCGCGCGATGATGGCGGTTACGTCGCGCGCGACATCGGCATCGGCTTCGCGGCGGGCGTTGACCAAAGCGGTGAAGTCTGCGGCGAAGGTGGGGGATGTGGTGGTGAGGCGGATCATTGGTTGGTCACCCTCACCCTTCCCACGCGGCTTTGCCGCGCGGGCCCCTTCCCTCTCCCATTGGGAGAGGGAGGGAGGAGCGAAGCGACGGAAGGGTGAGGGTGACAAGTGTTCACGCCGCCACCTCCTGCGCAACCGCCCGGCGGAACGCCTCGACCAGCGGCACCACTTGCCCGCGCGTCTTGAACGCGGCGCGGTTGACGATCAGGCGGCTGGTCACCTCGCAAATCACTTCGACCTCGACCAGGCCGTTTTCCTTCAACGTGCGGCCCGACGACACCAGATCGACGATGCGCGGGGCGAGGCCGAGCAAAGGCGCGAGTTCCATCGCGCCGTTCAGCTTGACGCATTCCGCCGAGACGCCGCGGCGTGCGAAATGCGCTTCGGTGACGTGCGGATATTTGGTGGCGACGCGGACATGGCTCCAGCCGCGCGGATCGTCCTGCGCGGCCATTGCGGCGGGCTCGGCGACCGACAGGCGGCAATGGCCGATGCCGAGATCGACCGGGGCATAAAGCTCCGAATAATCGAATTCCGCCAGCACGTCCGACCCGACGATGCCAAGCTGCGCGGCACCGTGTGCGACGAAGGTGGCGACGTCGAACGCGCGGACGCGGATCAAGTCGATGCCGGGATTGTTGGTCGAGAAGCGCAAGGCGCGCGAATCCTCGTCGCGAAAGGCGGCTTCGGGAACGATTCCGGCGCGTTCGAGCAGCGGAACAGCCTCGGCGAGGATGCGGCCCTTGGGCACGGCGATGATGATGGGATCGGCCATATCCGCCGGGCTTTACTTGCGGGCGGGGGTGGGCGCAACAACGGGGCCGACGATACCCCCCCCGTTCGTTTCGAGCGCAGTCGAGAAACAGCAGCGCCGCGCCAGGCCCGGTTTCTCGACGACGCTCGAAACGAACGGATATGCAAACGGAGATGGCAGATGGCGAGCGAGCAGAATAATCGCGGGGCGTTCCTGATTCAGCAGCATTATTGCGACGCCAATGCCGCGCCGATTTATGGCCGGATGTGCGCGGCGGTGGCGGCGGGGCTGACGCGCGACACCGCGATGGGCGCGCGCATCCTCGATTGGCCGGGCGAGCCGACGCGCGATGCGTTGCCGCTGCGCTTTTTTGGCGGGCTGCATGCGCTGGTGCAGGCGGGCAGGGATGACGGGCTGGCGGCGGTCTTTGCGGGACGCGTGACCGAACAGGCCGAGATTATCGCCACGCTGGAGCGGGTGCTGGCCGAACACGAAGCGGCGCTGCTGCCGTGGCTCGACGGGCCGCCGCAGACCAATGAGCCGGGGCGATCGGCGGCGTTGCTGCTGGGGCTGATCGAGATCGCACGGCGGCACGGGCCGAGGATCGAGCTGCTCGAGATCGGGTCGAGCGCGGGGCTGAATTTGCTGATCGACCGCTATCGCTTCGATCTGGGCGGGACCTTTTATGGGCCTGCCGACTCGCCGGTGACGATTACGCCTGAGTGGGGCGGGCCGCCTGCGCCGGTGGTGCCGCTGGAGATCGTGTCGGTGCGTGGCTGCGACGTCCAGCCGCTCGATGCGACCGATCCCACGGTGGCGGCGCGGCTGGCAGCCTATGTCTGGCCCGAGACGCCCGAACGGCTGGTGCGGGTGCGCGCGGCGATCGCGATGCAGGTCGAACGCGGGGTCGATCTGGTGCAGGCCGATGCCGCCGACTGGATCGAAGCGCGGCTGGCCGAGCCACAGGAAGCGGGCGTGACGCGCGTGCTGATGCATTCGGTGGTGTGGCAATATCTGCCCGAGCCGGTGGCCGAGCGCATCCGCGCTGCGATGAAGGCGGCGGGCGCGCGGGCGAGCGCGGAGCGGCCGCTCGGCTGGGTGATGATGGAGCCCGATCGGGCGCTCGGGCATCAGGTGGTGCGGGCGCGGTCGTGGCCGGGCTCAGGGGAATGGGCGACGGTTGCGACGGCGCATGCGCATGGGACGTGGGTCGATACGGGGGCAGAGTCCGGGGATGCGCTGCCTTCGGTCGCGTTGCCTGAAGCGGCGCGGGTGCGCGTTTGATCCTCCCCGGCACGGGGAGGGGGACCGCCAGCCTTCTTCAGGCTGGTGGTGGAGGGGGGCTGCCACGGGCGGACCGCTTGGGGAGAGCCCCCTCCACCGTTCGCTGAATGCTCACGGTCCCCCTCCCCGTTCCGGGGAGGATTTAGGTGGCGTCCCCGTACCGGGGAGGATTAGGGTTCCCACTCCCGGATTGCCGCGACGATCGCGTCGGGGTTTTCCCAGGGGACGAAATGCCCGGCATCGACCTTGACCAGCGTCAGGTCGGGGACGAGCGCGTCGAGACCTTCGAGCTGGCTTGGTAGGAGGGCGGCGTCCTTGAGGCCCCACACCACCAGCGTCGGCTGCTGGATCGGGGGAAACGGCGCGTCGAGAAAGGCCGGGCGCTCGGGCGTTTCGTCCATTGCCGGGACGATAATCGGGCTGGCGCGATACCAGTTGAGCATGGCGGTGAGCGCGCCGCGCTGGCCCCATTGGTCGAGATAGATGGGCTTTTCCTCGGCCAGCTTGGCGAGATCGGTATGCGCCGAAAAGCTGCCGTCGAAGAACGCCGACAGGCCGATACCGGCAACGTGCTTTTCGAAATCGGGGTTGCGGAAGGCGCGGATATATTGGCTCGCCGCGCGCTGCGCCATGTCGTCGAACAGCGTGCGCTGAAAGACGAACGGGTGCGGCGCGTTGACGATCACCAGCCGCGTGATGCGCTTAGGGTTTTGCAGCGCCGCCATCCACGCGATCGCGCCGCCCCAATCATGGCCCACCAGCGTGAAGGTGGTGAGGCCGAAATGATCGGCGAGCGCGAGCAAGTCGGCGACCATCTTGTCGGGGGTATAATCGGACACATTTGCTGGCTTGGACGAGCGCGCGAAACCGCGCTGGTCGGGCGCGATGACGAAATGATCGGCGCTGAGCTGCGGGATGACGTGCCGCCAGGTGCGGTGCGATTCGGGGAAGCCGTGGAGCAGGATGATCGGCGGGTGCGCCGGGTCGCCGGCGGTGGCGACGTCGAGCGTTACGCCGGTCGGGAGGGGGATGGGGGTAAGGGTGAAGGTGGGCATTGAAATTCCCCTCCCGCTTGCGGGAGGGGTTAGGGGAGGGCCTGACCTTCTCTCACCGCGCGTTCGATTCAACATGCCCTCCCCCGACCCCTCCCGCAAGCGGGAGGGGAGTAGATTTAAGGATAACTCACGGTCTTCGGCACGCCGGGGATCGGGATCCATTCCTTGTCGTCGCCGGGCACCTTGGGGAATTCGCCTGCGGTCCAGGCGCGCTTGGCTTCTTCGATGCGGTCGCGGTTGGACGAGACGAAATTCCACCAGACGTGGCGCGGGGTGGTGAACGCCTCGCCGCCGCATAGCATCGCGCGCGCACCGGTGGCGGAGCGCAGCGTCGCGGCGACGCCGGGTTTGAGCACATAGAGCGTCATCGGCTCCAGCGTCATGCCGTCGAGCGTCGCTTCGCCAATCGCGATGTAGATGGCGCGCTCGTCGGCCTCTGCATCGATCGGCACCGCGCCGCCTGCATCGAGCACGATGTCGGCATAGATCGTGCTGGCATAAGTGGTGGTCGGCGCGCTCTGCCCCCATAGGCTGCCCATCACCACGCGCGCACGGGCCCCCGGCGTCTCGACCGTCGGCAGATCGGCCTTGGCGACATGCTCGAAGGCGGGATCGCGCTCTTCATCCGCTTCGGGCAAGGCAAGCCAGGTCTGGATGCCCGACAATTCGGGGCCGACCGCGCGCTCGGCGCTGGGCGAGCGTTCGGAATGGACGATGCCGTGCCCTGCCGTCATGAGATTGACCGCGCCGGGCTCGATCACCACGTCGCTGCCGATCGAATCGCGGTGGCCGAGCGCGCCTGCGAACAGATAGGTGACCGTCGCCAGATTGATGTGCGGGTGCGGGCGCACGTCGATGCCGGTGCCGACCTCCAGCCGTGCGGGGCCCATCTGGTCGAAGAAGATGAACGGGCCGACCATCGTGCGCGGTCGCGACGGCAAGGTGCGATGTACCTTGAAGCCGCCGAGATCGTGGGTCGAGGGGGTGATCGTCTGCAGGATCAGATCGTCATTGGTCATGGCTGTGCCTCCAGATCGGCGAGAAGGGCGAGCAGGTCGCTCGGGAAATAGGGCTCGGTCGCTTGCGTCAGTTCCGCGCGGGTGAACCAGCGCCAGCGCGTCATCACGCGCTGTTCGAGCGCGGTGTGGCCGTGCGTCTCGATCCGGTCGTGCGGCGCGCGGACGAGGAAATAGCGTTCGTCGGCGGTGACGGGCACGCCTTCGATCGTCAGAAAATCGACCACGCGGCGTAGGATTTCGGGGCCGGGATCGAGATCGAAGCCGGTTTCCTCCAGCAATTCGCGTCGGGCGGCGGCGGGATAGTCTTCGCCCGGATCGAGTGCGCCGCCGGGCGTGCACCAGAAAGGCGGGCGGTCATCTGGGTCGAAACGGAACAAGAGGACGCGCCCCGCCGGATCGAGCAACACGATGCGCGCGGCGGGGCGGGGGGTGCGGGTCATGCAGCGTCGAGCTCGGGATAATGGCGGAAGATGCCGTTCTGCGAGAAGGGCAGGCGGCGTTCGCTCTTCAGATAGGCGCGGATGCCGGGCAGATCGGCGACGAGATCGTGGATGCGGATCAGGCCGGGATAAGCGGGCTCGAGCGCGGCCATCCGCTTGGGGAACATATAGCGCAGCCCCTCGACCAACTGGAACAGCGACGTGTCGGCATAGGTCCAGTGATGGTCGATTAGCCATTCGCCCGAACCGCTATTGGCCGCCTGCTCGAAGTGATCGAGGAATTTGGGCATGCGCTCCTCGCGGAACACCCTGGCTACCGCGAGCGCAGTGTCCTTCTGCGCCTCATAGGTCAGTGACCCGGCGATCGGGTGGTGGACGCTGTGGACCTCGGTGACCATGTCGGCGATCGTCAGCTGCAACTGGTTGAGCCACAACCGGTCGGCAATGCGCGATGCGCCGACCTGATGATGGTCGCCGAGAAAAAGCAGGATGTTGGCGACCAGCGCGTCCTCACCCTCGACGCGGCCGCATTCGACATAGGCGATCCCCGCTGCCTCCAGCGGCAATCTGATGAATTCGCCACGGCCCTGGATTCCGGGCCAATACCACAGACCGTAGCGCATCGCTTATTCTCCCGGAGCCCGGGCGCGGATCGCGAGGGCGTGAATGCGGTCCCGCAGCAGGTCCGCCAGCGCCTGATTGACCAAACGCTGTCGCCCAACGCGCGACAAACCGACAAAGGCCCCGGATTCGACCGTGACGGTAAAGTGCGATTCGCCGGTGCCGTCGTCACCCAGATGCCCGGCATGCTGCGCACTGTCGTTGGAGACATCGAGCGCGGTCGGGGAGAGGGCGGCGACGAGGCGGTCGCGAATCTCGTCGACGATCGGGCGCGGAATCGGATGGGGGGCGGTGGCAGGGTCTGTCATCGCGCCTATATAGACCGCTTTTGCATTTGAGGGAGCCGCGTGGCCCGCGACGACGACAAGAAAGATGGCGCGAGAGAGCGGCCCGCCCCGCGCTTCCACGGACGCGTGGAGGGAAGCGGGCGCGTGTGCGAGGAACCGGGCTGCAACGAAGCCGGTGAATTTCGCGCGCCGGCGGGCGATGGACCGCGTTTCGGTGCGGATGGCCCGCGTGGCTATCGCTGGTTCTGCCTCGACCATGTCCGCGCGTTCAACGCGCGCTACAATTTCTTCAACGGTATGAGCCCCGAGGAAATCCACGCGCAACAGCGCCCGTTCGCCGGATGGGAGCGCGAGACGCGCGCCTTCGCGCATTCGGGCGGGGACGTGCCGCCGAAATGGTCCGATTTCAGCGACCCGCTCGACGCGATCGGCGCGCGTTTCCGGCGCAAGATGGAGCCAGAGCGGAAGGACGGGCGGCCTTTGTCGGAGGTCGACCGGCGCTCGCTCAAGGTGCTGGGGCTCGCCCCCGATGTCGACCGGCGCGGTTTGCGCGAACGCTATGCCGAATTGGTGCGCAAATATCACCCCGATCGCAATGGCGGCGACCGCAGTTTCGAGAGCAAGCTGCAGGACGTGATCGCAGCCTATACCCAGCTAAAGAGCGCGGCGGCGTTCGCCTGATCGCTCAATGCTCCGCGACGGCAGCGTCACCCGGGCCGACCACGCCGAAGACGACGCCGTGCGGATCGCTCGCCACGATGATGCGGTCGCCGCCGGGGACCTCGATCGGCCCCATCGTCACGCTGCCGCCCGCCTCGGTCACCTTGGCGGCTGCCGCCTCGATATCGGGCGCGCGGAAATAGAAGCGCCAGCCGGGCGGCGGGCCCGAGCCGTCATGCCGCATCGTCGCACCGAAGGTCAGGTCGCCGACCGCGATGAAGCGATATTCGCCCATCGGCCCCATCGGCATGACGTCGGGATAGTTCCAGCCGAACACGCTGCGGTAAAAGGCGTCGCCGGCGTCCTGATCGGGAGTGATCAGCTCGTTCCAGTTGCACTTGCCCATGCCGGTGCGCTCATAAGCGGTGCTCGATGCGTCGCTGTCGCCGCGCATGATGTAGAAGGGGATGCCCTGCGGATCGGCGACCACCGCCATGCGGCCGACCCCCGGCATGGTCCACGGGCCCATATGCACCGTTCCGCCTGCGGCCTTGATCGCATCGGCAGTCGCATCGGCATCGTCTACGCCAAGGTAGAACAGCCAGCCGGGCCTCGCCCCGCCCGCTGCCATCTCGGGCGTCAGCCGCATCACCCCGCCGACCGCGCCGTGCCCGGTTTCGATCATGCGGTAATCCATTTCGGGAGTGGGCTCGCCGATCGACCAGCCGATGACGTGATCGTAGAACGCTTTCGACGCGGGCGGGTCGATGCTTTGCAACTCGTACCAGATCGGGGTGCCGTGTGGGTTGGTCATGGGGCGCTCCTCTCGCGTTAAGGTCAGGCCGTGAGGTCGAGGACGGGGTCGAACCCGCCGAAGATCATGCGCCTGCCGTCGAACGGGATCGGCGTGTCCGCCATCCGGGGGTCGCTGCGCATCTTTTCCATTGCCGCATCGCGCGTCACCCGGTCGGGCCATTCGATCCACGAAAACGCCACCGTTTCCTCCGCCGTCGCGGCGACGGCGCGTGCGAAATCGGTGTGCTGACCCGCCGGAACGTCGTCGCCCCAGCCCTCGACGATGCGCGTCGCGCCGAGTTCCAGGAACATCGCGTCGACCAGGCGCGCATGGTCGAGGAACTCGGCCTTGCGCTCGGTCGGCACGGGGATCACGAAGCCGTCGATATACATGCGTCCTCTCCTGATCGTTCGAGGGTGGGTGGCGGGATTGATCGGGTCAGCCGGCCGTTTCCGCCTGCGGCTGCGCAGCGGGCGCGGCGTCGGCATCCATCCAGAACGGGCCGAGGCCGTGGCCGTCGGGATCCTCGATCCCGCGTGAATACATAAAGCCTTCGTCCTCCGCGCCGTGCGCCTCGCGCCCGCCCGCCGCCAGCGAGCGCGCCGCAAACGCATCCACCGCCTCGCGCGAATCGAGCGCCAGCGCGAACAGCGCGCCGCTGGTCGCGTGCGCATCGATGATCCGTTTGGGGGTGAAGCTGCTGTACAGATCGTGGGCGAGCAGCATGAAGCTGACCGAATCCGACCACGTCATCGCGGCACCGGAGGCGTTGGAGAACTGCTCGTTTCTGGTGCAGCCGATCGCTTCGTAAAAGGCGATGGACGCAGCGACGTTGGCAACGGGCAAATTGATAAAGACGGCGTTGGCCACGGCGCACCTCTCCTTTTGCGACTCGCTGTTTGTATTTGATGCATCTTCAGGTTACTTAAAACAACCATGAAGTTAGAAAAAGTGACCAAAACCCCTCCGGTTGCGACGAAGCGCTGGTATGACGATGCGTGTGGAACCGCGCTGGCGCTGGAGTTCGTGGGGGAGCGCTGGTCGCTGCTGATCATCCGCGAATTGCTGCTGGGGCCGCGACGTTTCAGCGAAATTCGCGGCGGTTTGCCGGGCCTGAGCGCCAACGTGCTGACGCAGCGGTTGCAGGGGCTGGAGGCGGCAGGGATTCTCGCGCGCGCGACGCTGCCGCCGCCCGCCAATGTCCAGGTCTATGCGCTGACGCCGTGGGGGTATGAAGCCGAGCCGATCGTGATGGCGCTGGGGCGCTGGGCGTTGCGGTCGCCCGCGCATGACCCGTCGCTGCCCTTTTCGCGCGTGGCGCTGATGCTGGCGCTGCGCATGATGTTTCACCCCGAACGAGCGCGGGGCTTTGCCGGGGCGTTCGGTTTCGTGCTCGGTAAGGAGCGTTATGGTGCCCGCATTGCCGATGGCGCGCTGACGGTCAGCCGCGGCGACGTCGCCGATCCCGATGCGGTGTTTGAAGGCGAGCCCAACGCCTTTCTGCCCGCGCTGTTCGGCACGACGCCGTTGGCGGAGGTGGTGTCGTGGGGGCGGCTGGCGGTCAGCGGCGATGTCGCACTCGCCGCACGCTTCTGCACTGTGTTCGAACTGCCGCCCAAAATTGCATGAAACTCACGTCTCGACTTCGCGCGATACGAAGGGCTAGGGAGGGGGCAACCACCTTGCAGAGCATTCAGCAATGACCACGATTCCGAACACTCAGCCCGACAGCCGCGAGACTACGATCCTCGACGCGCCCGACCAGATGAAGAAGGTCCGCGACCTGTTCGGGATCGATTCGGACATGGAAGTCCCGGCGTTCAGCGAAGCCGATGAGCGCGTGCCCGATCTCGACCCGACCTATGTGTTCGACAAGGACACGACGCTGGCGATTTGCGCAGGCTTTGCGCACAACCGCCGCGTGATGGTGCAGGGCTATCACGGCACCGGCAAATCGACGCATATCGAGCAGGTCGCCGCGCGGCTGAACTGGCCGTGCATCCGCATCAACCTCGACGCGCATATCAGCCGCATCGACTTGATCGGGCGCGATGCGATCGTGCTGAAGGACGGCCAGCAAGTCACCGAATTCCGCGAGGGGCTGCTGCCCTGGGCGCTGCAGACGCCGACCGCCTTGGTGTTCGACGAATATGATGCGGGCCGCCCCGACGTGATGTTCGTGATCCAGCGCGTGCTGGAAACCGAGGGCAAGTTGACGCTGCTCGACCAGAACCGCGTGATCCGCCCCAACCCCTATTTCCGGTTGTTCGCCACCGCCAATACGGTGGGCCTGGGCGATACGTCGGGCCTGTATCACGGCACCCAGCAGATCAACCAGGGTCAGATGGACCGCTGGAACATCGTGGTCACGCTCAACTATCTGCCAGCGGCGGTCGAGGCGCGGATCGTGCTCGCCAAATCGGGCGAATATGATCAGCCCGAGGGCAAGAAGCAGGTCGAGAATATGGTGCGCGTGGCGGATCTCACGCGACGCGGCTTCATCAACGGCGACATTTCGACCGTGATGAGCCCGCGAACCGTGATCACCTGGGCGCAGAACACGCTGATCTTCGGCGATGTCGGCTTTGCCTTCCGCCTGTCCTTCCTCAACAAATGCGATGAAACGGAGCGCGCTCTGGTGGCGGAATATTATCAGCGGGTGTTCGGCAAGGATCTGCCCGAAAGCGTGGTGGCACAGTGATGCTCGCGCTGCTCCTGCTCCAGGCGGCGGCAGCGCCCGCACCCGCCGCTGCGCCTGCCCCCTGGGCGGTGCAGACGCGCACCAGCGGCAAGAGCGTCGCGACCTCGACCTCCGCCTGGTCGAGCGATGACACAGCGCGCCTGGTGGTGCGCTGCGATGCGACCAGCGAGAAGATCGTCTCGCTGCAATTCATCCCCAAGCCCGGCTTCGCGGCGGCACAGCCGCGCCCGGTGGCGATCAACATCGACGATGGCGGCTGGCTTGGCACCAATTGGCAATTTCCGGGCAATGGCGCGTTCGTCAGCGACGATCTGGTGGTGAGCAACCTCGCCGCGATGATCGCGCACGGCAAAGCGATCAAGGTGCGCGTGGTGGACCCCGAGGAGAAGATCGTCGAAGCGCAGTTTACGGGCCCCGGCGAAGCGCCGATCCGGCAAGTGCTGACGGCGTGCGGCTATGAACTGGGCAAGCCGCCCGCGCGCGCGCTGGTGGCCGCCGCGGCGCCGGCCGCTCCGGCGACACCGGACGATCAATAAGCGTTTGCAAAGGGCCGATTGTCGATGACCGAGCCGTCTTCCGCTGCCGCCGATTTCACGCTGGGGCGGCTCAACCATGTCGGAATCGCCACGCCCTCGATCGAACGCTCGATCGCTTTGTATCGCGACGTTCTGGGCGCGACCCGTATCGGCGCGCCGTTCGATTTGCCCGCGCAGGGCGTGAAAGTGTGTTTCATCGACACGCCCAACACGCAGATCGAACTGATCGAGCCGTATGACGACAGCTCGCCGATCGCGGGCTTCCTGCGCAAGAATCCGGCCGGGGGGCAGCACCATGTCTGTTTCGAAGTGCCCGAAATCCATGCGGCGGTGGCAGCGCTCAAGGCCAAGGGCGTGACGGTGCTGGGTGAGCCGCGTATCGGCGCGCATGGCACGCCGATCGTCTTCCTGCACCCCAAGGATATGGGGGGCGTGCTGGTCGAAGTGATGGAAACGCCCGCGCTGGCGCACGGCTGACGCGGCATGCCCCGTGACATAGGCGAGTGGACGCATGATATGTCCGCTCTGTAGGGACGGATCAAAGCGACGTTGCGTGGGTGCGCCTTTGTCCGGACAGCATGCGCGCGAAGATAGGGAGAGGCCATGACCGACACGATGATCCAGCAGGAACGGCGCGGCGACGTGCTGGTGCTGACGCTCAACCGGCCCGAGCGGCTGAACGCCGCGCCGCCCGAAATGTTCGTGGAATTGCGGGAGGCGCTGGCTGCGCTGGACGGTGCGCGCGCGGTGCTGATCGCGGCGAACGGGCGCGGCTTCTGTTCGGGCGCGGATGTCGCGGGCGGGGCGTTGGGCAGCCATGATCCGGGCAACACCACCTTCAAGGCGCTGACCGAGGCGTATAACCCGACGATCGCGGCGCTTGCCGAACTCAGCGTGCCGGTGGTGAGCGCGGTGCGCGGGCCGGCGGCGGGGATCGGCTGCAGCCTGGCGCTGGCCGCCGATTTCTGTGTGGCCTCCGAGACGGCCTATTTCCTGCAGGCGTTCGTCAATATCGGGCTGGTGCCCGATGGCGGCGCAAGCTGGATGCTGCCGCGGCTGATCGGCCGTGCGCGCGCGACCGAAATGATGCTGCTGGGCGAGCGCGTCGCGGCGGCCAAGGCGCTCGACTGGGGGATGATCCACAAGGTCGTCGCCGACGATGCGCTCGATGCCGAGGCGTTCGCTTTGGCCGATCGGCTGGCGGCGGGGCCGACGGTGGCCTTGGGGCTGATGCGGCGGCAGATCCGCCACGCCTATGAAGTCGATTATGCCGCCGCCATGCTGCAGGAAGCCGAGAACCAGCGCACCGTGCGCGGCAGTGCGGATTCGATGGAGGGCGGCATCGCCTTCCTGCAAAAGCGCAAGCCGGTGTTCAAGGGGGCGTGAGTTGCATTCCCTCTCCCTTTGGGAGAGGGAGGGAGCCGCCGTAAGGCGGCGGAAGGGTGAGGGTCACCCTCACCAACTTCGGCTAAGCCGCTGCGCGGCTAAGCCTTCGTATCCTCTCCCGATGGGAGAGGAGGAATGGACCGATGACAGACAAACCCACCCTTGAAGACTGGCAGGCCCTCGCCGCGAAAGAGGTGAAGGGGCGTGATCTGACCTGGCACACGCCGGAAGGGATCGACGTCAAGCCGCTCTACACTGCGGCTGATGTGGCAGGGATCGATCCCGGTCTGCCCGGCTTCGCGCCGTTCACGCGCGGGGTGCGCGCGTCAATGTATGCGGGGCGGCCGTGGACGATCCGGCAATATGCGGGTTTCTCGACTGCGGAAGCCTCCAACGCTTTCTACCGGCGTAACCTGGCGGCGGGGCAGAAGGGGCTGTCGGTCGCGTTCGATCTGGCGACGCATCGCGGCTATGATAGCGACCATCCGCGCGTGACCGGCGATGTCGGCAAAGCGGGCGTGGCGATCGACACGATCGACGACATGAAGATCCTGTTCGACGGCATCCCGCTCGACAAGATGTCGGTCTCGATGACGATGAACGGCGCGGTGATCCCGATCCTCGCTTTCTTCATCGTCGCGGGCGAGGAGCAGGGGGTGTCACAGGATCAGCTCGACGGCACGATCCAGAACGACATCCTCAAGGAGTTCATGGTCCGCAACACCTATATCTATCCGCCTGCGCCGAGCATGCGGATCATCTCGGACATCATCGCCTACACCTCGGCGCATATGCCGAAGTTCAATTCGATCTCGATTTCCGGCTATCACATGCAGGAAGCGGGTGCGACGCAGCTGCAGGAGTTGGCCTTCACGATCGCCGACGGGCGCGAATATGCCAAGGCTGCGATGGCGAGCGGGCTGGACCTCGATGCGTTCGCCGGGCGGCTGAGCTTCTTCTTCGCGATCGGCATGAACTTCTTCATGGAGGTCGCCAAGCTGCGCGCGGCGCGCAAGCTATGGCACCGCGTGATGACCGATCTTGGCGCCAAGGACGAGCGCTCCAAGATGCTGCGCACGCATTGCCAGACGTCGGGCGTGTCGCTGACCGAGCAGGATCCGTACAACAATGTGATTCGCACCACTGTCGAGGCGATGGCGGCGATGCTGGGGGGCACGCAGTCGCTCCACACCAATGCGCTCGACGAGGCGATCGCGCTGCCGACCGATTTCTCCGCCCGGATCGCGCGCAACACGCAGATCGTGCTGCAGGAAGAGACGGGGATGACCAAGGTCGTCGATCCCTTGGGCGGCAGCTATTATATCGAAAGCCTGACCGAGGAACTGGTCGAGAAGGCGTGGGAGATCATCCAGCGCGTCGAGGCCGAGGGCGGCATGGCGCAAGCGGTGGCGGCAGGCTGGCCCAAGGCGATGATCGAGGAAGCCTCGGCGGGCCGTGCGGCGCGGGTCGACAAGGGCGAGGACGTCATTGTCGGCGTTAACAAGTACAAGCTGGCCGAGCAGGACCCGATCGACATTCTCGATGTCGACAATGTCGCGGTACGCGAGGCGCAGATTGCGCGGATCGCCCGGGTGAAGGCCGGGCGCGATGAGGCGAAGTGCCAGGCGGCTTTGGAGGCGTTACGCGAGGGGGCGCGCGCCAATCCTCCCCGGCACGGGGAGGGGGACCCTGAGCATATAGCGAAGGGTGGAGGGGGCGTGCCCCACGCGGGCGGGTCGCGTGCGGAGGCCCCCCTCCGTCAGCCTGCGGCTGCCACCTCCCCGATCCGGGGAGGATCGAACCTTCTCGCGCTCGCGGTCGAATGCGCGCGGCAGCGGGCGACTTTGGGCGAAATTTCCTCCGCGATGGAGGACGTGTTCGGGCGCTATGACACCGTGCCGACGCCGGTGTCGGGCATTTACGGCGGCGCGCACGCCTTCGACGCCGCGTGGCAGGGCTTGAAGGACGGCGTCGTTTCGCTGGAAACGCGCAATGGCCGCAAACCGCGCATGCTCGTCGCCAAGATGGGGCAGGACGGGCATGACCGGGGTGCGAATTTGGTGTCGTCGGCGTTCGGCGATCTCGGCTTTGAGGTGGTGCCGGGGCCGCTGTTCCAGACGCCGGCCGAAGCCGCCAAGCTCGCGATCGAGCGTGATGTCGATGTGGTTGGCGCATCGTCGCTTGCGGCGGGCCATAAGACCTTGATCCCCGAGCTGATCGGCCATTTGCGGGACGCGGGGCGCGGCGACATCAAGGTGATCGCGGGCGGGGTGATCCCGGCGCAGGATTACCAATTCCTGCGCGATGCGGGCGTCCAGGGGATTTTCGGGCCCGGCACCAATCTGGTCGAGGCGGCGGGCGAAGTGTTGCGATTGCTGGGGCATAATATGCCCCCGGTTGAGGAAAGTGTGGAATGAGTGACGTGATGGAATCCCCCTCCCGCTTGCGAGTTTCAGGTCGGTCCGTCCCCCAGACGGACCTGAACGATGCGGGGCATCGTTCACCTGAAACTGGGCTAGGGGAGGGCAGTGCAACGAGTGCTGCTCCGTACCAGCAGGCCCTCCCCCAACCCCTCCCGCAAGCGGGAGGGGAGCAAGTCAGGAACGACTGGACGCGCGGGGAAATCGCGGCGCTGTATGACTTGCCGTTCGACGAACTGATGTTCCAGGCGCAGACCACGCACCGTGCGCATCATGCGGCGGGGCAGGTGCAGTTGTGCACGCTGCTGTCGATCAAGACCGGCGGCTGCCCCGAGGATTGCGGCTATTGCAACCAGTCGGCCAGCGCCGACACCGAGCTCAAGGCCAGCAAGCTGATGGACGTGCGCGCGGTGCTGCAATCGGCGGCGCAGGCGCGCGATGCGGGGTCGCAGCGCTTCTGCATGGGGGCGGCGTGGCGCAACCCCAAGGACAAGGACATGCCCGCGATCATCGAGATGGTGCAGGGCGTGCGGCAGATGGGCATGGAAACCTGCATGACGCTGGGGATGCTGACGCCGACCCAGGCCGAGCAGCTCGCCGACGCGGGGCTCGATTATTACAACCACAATATCGACACTTCGCCGGAACACTATGCGGAGGTGATCACCACGCGCACCTTCCAGGACCGGCTCGACACGCTCGATCATGTGCGCGAAGCCGGCATCAACGTGTGCTGTGGCGGGATCGTCGGCATGGGCGAGACGCGCGGCGACCGGGTCGGCTTCATCCATGCGCTGGCGACCTTGCCGCGCCACCCGGAGAGCGTGCCGGTCAATGCGTTGGTGCCGGTCAAGGGCACCGTGCTCGGCAATATGCTGGCCGACACCCCGCTCGCAAAGATCGATGACATCGAATTCGTCCGCACGGTGGCGGTGGCGCGCATCACCATGCCGATGAGCATGGTGCGGCTGTCGGCCGGGCGCGAGAGCATGTCCGAGGCTACACAGGCGTTGTGCTTCATGGCGGGCGCGAACTCGATCTTCACGGGGGACAAATTGCTGACCACGGGCAATGCCGGGGACGACAAGGACGCCGCGCTGCTGGCGAAGCTCGGGCTGGTGCCGATGGTTGGCGAAGAGCCGATGCGGGCGGCAGCCGCGTAATTCCCCTCCCGCTTGCGGGAGGGGCTAGGGGAGGGACTTTCCTCCCCCCAGACATCAACCCCTTGCGGATGGCCCTCCCTCGGCCCCTCCCGCAAGCGGGAGGGGAGAGTGGAATGTTCAAGAAAATCCTGGTCGCCAATCGTGGTGAAATCGCCTGCCGGGTGATGCGCACCGCCAAGAAGATGGGGATCGCGACGGTCGCGGTCTATTCGGATGCCGATGCGCGCAGCCCGCATGTGCTGATGGCGGATGAGAGCGTGCGGCTCGGGCCGCCGGCGGCGGGGGAGAGCTATTTGCTCGCCGACCTGATCCTGCTCGCGGCCAAGGAGACCGGCGCCGATTGCATCCACCCCGGCTATGGCTTCCTCTCCGAGCGCGAGAGTTTCGCAAAGGCCTGCGCCGAGGCGGGGATCGCCTTTGTCGGGCCCCCGCCCGCCGCGATCGCCGCGATGGGCGACAAGATCGAATCGAAGAAGCTCGCCAAGCAGGCCGGGGTCAATGTCGTCCCCGGTTTCCTGGGCGAGATTGCCGATACCGAGGAAGCGGTGCGGATCGCGAGCGACATCGGCTATCCGGTGATGATGAAGGCGAGCGCGGGCGGCGGCGGCAAGGGGATGCGGCTGGCCTATAGCGAACAGGACGTGCGCGAAGGTTTCGAGGCGACCAAGCGCGAGGGGCTGGCGTCGTTCGGCGACGACCGCGTGTTCATCGAGAAATTCATCGAAAGCCCGCGCCACATCGAAATCCAGGTGATGGGCGACCAGCACGGCAACATCGTCTATCTCGGCGAGCGCGAATGCTCGATCCAGCGGCGGCACCAGAAAGTGGTCGAGGAAGCGCCGTCGCCCTTCGTGACGCCGAAAATGCGCAAGGCGATGGGCGAGCAAGCGGTCGCGCTGGCGCGCGCGGTTGGCTATTATTCGGCAGGCACGGTCGAACTGATCGTGTCGGGTGCGGATACGACCGGCGAGGGCTTCTACTTCCTCGAAATGAACACGCGGCTGCAAGTCGAGCATCCCGTGACCGAGGCGGTGACCGGGCTCGATCTGGTCGAACTGATGATCCGCGTCGCGGCCGGCGAGCCGCTGGGGTTCAGCCAGAACGATGTGCAGTTGAACGGCTGGGCGGTGGAAAATCGCGTCTATGCCGAGGACCCGTATCGCGGGTTCCTGCCGAGCATCGGGCGGCTGGTGCGGTATAATCCGCCTGAGAGCAAGAGCACGCCGTACACATCCCCATCCCCTTCAGGGGAGGGGCTAGGGGAGGGGCTGTCCGCAGGGGCGGCGCTGGAGACTTCCCCTCCCCCAACCCCTCCCCTGAAGGGGAGGGGAGAAGCGTATGTCCGTGTCGATGATGGCGTGCGCGAAGGGGGCGAGGTCAGCATGTTCTATGACCCGATGATCGCCAAGCTGATCACCTGGGCGCCGACGCGGATTGAGGCGATTGATGCGCAGATCGCCGCGCTCGACGCGTTCGAGATCGAAGGGCCGGGCAACAATCTCGATTTCCTGTCGGCGCTGATGCAGCATCCGCGCTTCCGCAGCGGGAATATCACCACCGGCTTCATCGCCGAGGAATATCCGGACGGCTTCCACGGCGCGCCTGCGTCGCCCGAACTGTCCGAAGCGCTCGCCGCGATCGCGGCCTTTGCTGCCACCGCAGAGGCGGACCGCGCACGTCGCATCGACGGGCAGCTCGGCAAGCGGTTGCGGCCGCCGTCGGACTGGTCGGTCAAGATCGGCGACGCCGAGCATCTGGTGGCGATTTCGACCAGCGGCATCACGGTCGACGATGCCGATCTCGACATCGCGCTCGAATATACGCCGGGCGACCGCGTCGTCGAGGCCGAGCTGGACGACGCCCCGCTGACCGTGAAGATCGCACGCACGCGCACCGGCTTTACGCTCACCACGCGCGGCGCAAGCCATGTCGCGCGCGTGCTGCCTGCGCATGTCGCACCCTATGCGCAGCATCTGATCGAGAAGATCCCGCCCGATCTGTCGAAATTCCTGCTCTGCCCGATGCCGGGCCTGTTAATGCGGCTGGATGTCGCGGCGGGCGACAAAGTCGAAGCGGGTCAGCCGCTCGCCGTGGTCGAGGCGATGAAAATGGAAAACATCCTGCGCGCCGAAAAGGCGGGCACCGTGAAGGCGATCAACGCCAAAACCGGCGACAGTCTCGCCGTCGATGCGGTCATTCTGGAAATGGAGTAACGCAAGACGTAGTTTCCGCGACAGATTGTCACGAAATTTCGGTGGACCGCGCGCGGTGTATTAGCCAAATAGGGATCATGCGCTCCCCGATCGTCCTGTTGCTCGCCCTGACATTGCCGATTGCGGGGTGTTCGGTCGGACCCGCCTACCACCCCGCCACCCCGGCTGCGCTGGGCGTCCCCGATGGGTATTCGGTGGCCGCCGACACGCGGCCCTTGGCCAACATCACGACATGGTGGGCCAATTTCGACGATCCCTTGCTGGCCAGCATCGTCGAGCGCGCGCGCGTCAACAACCTCGATATCGCGCAGGCTGTCGCACGGTTGCGCCAGGCACGCGAAGCGCTGATCCAGTCGCGCGCGCAGTTGTTGCCGACGCTGAGTGGATCGGCGGGCTATACCCGATCGCAAAGCATTGTCGGCGGCACCACCACTTTGCCGGGCGGGGCGACGATCATCACCGGGCGCGGTTCCGGCGACACGCTGTCGGTCGGGCTAAGCGCGTCGTATCAGGCCGGGCTGTTCGGCGAGATCCGCGGGACCATCGATGCCAGCCGCGCGCAATATCAGGCGTCGGGCTTCAATTATGCCACCGTCCTGCTGTCGACCCAGGCGGAAACCGCGCGCAATTACATGCTGGCGCGGCTGTATCAGGCGCAACTTGCCAATGCGCGCGGCTCGCTGGTGCTGCAGGACGACAATCTCGAAATTGCGGGCTTCCGCGTGCAAGCGGGGCTGGTGTCGTCGCTCGATGCCGAACAGGCGCGCTCGCAGCGCGCCAGCACGGCGGCGACCATCCCGACGCTCGAACAGAATTACAACGCGGCGGTGTCGCGGCTCGGCGTGCTGACGGGGCAGGCACCGGGCGCGCTGAAAACCGAGCTGGAAGCGGTCAAACCGATCCCCGCCGGGCCGGATTCGGTCGCGACGGGTATTCCGGTCGATACGCTGCGCCAGCGCCCCGACGTGCGCGCGGCCGAACGCTCGCTGGCCGCCGCTGTCGCGCAGATCGGCGTGGCCAAGGCGCAACTGTATCCGGCGCTGGCGATCAGCGGCAGCTTTTCGACCGATGCGTCCAAGATCGGCAATTTGTTCCAGACGATTGCGGGGCAGGCCTTTGCCGGGCTGACCCAGGCGATCTTCAATGGCGGGCGGCTGCATTCGCAAGTCCGCGCCAACGAAGCCGCCGCAGACGGTGCGCTGGCGGCGTATAAGTCGACCGTGCTGACCGGCCTGGAAGATGTCGAAAATGCCGTGGTCGCGCTCGACAGTGCCAAGCGTCGCGTGGCGGAATTCACCATCGCGCTCGATGCCGCCAACAACACCGCGATCCTGTCGCGCAGCCAGTATCGCGCGGGTTTGACCGATTTTACCACGCTCAACACCGCCGAGAGCAGCCTGTTGTCGGCGCGCAACGGCTTGTCGCAGGCGCAGTCCGATCGCGCCAATGCCCTGGTCCAGCTCTATCTCGCGCTCGGCGGCGGCTGGGACAGTGCTGCCGATCCGACGACGCTCCCGACTCCTTCTTCTCCCGCGCAGGTACGATAAATGGCCGATCCCGCCACCTCCAACACTCGTCCCGATCTGGACGCCTTTCTGGGGGCCAAGCCGGTTCCTGCGTGGCGGCGCTGGGTCAAATGGGGGGCGGTCGCGCTTGGCGTGATCCTGCTGCTTTTGGCGCTAAAGAGCTGCCTCGCCGGAAGCGCCAAGCCCGAATATGCCACCGAAACCGTCGCCCGCGGCGCGCTATCGGTCAGCGTTTCCGCGACGGGCAAGCTTGCTCCCACCAACCAGGTGCAGGTCGGCTCGGAATTGTCGGGCCTGGTCACCAAGGTGGTGGTCGACGTCAATGACCGGGTCACCCAGGGTCAGCCGCTCGCTTTGGTCGATCCCTCGCGTTTTCAGGATGCCGTCAACCAGAGCCAGGCCGCGCTCAACGCCGCGCAGGCAACCGTGGCGCAGAACCAGGCGACGCTGGCACAGTCGGTCGCGCAATTGGCGCGCTTGCAGGAAGTCAGCCGCCTGTCGGGCGGGCGCGTACCGGCCAAGACCGAGCTGGAACAGGGGCTTGCCGATCGTGACCGCGCCATCGCCAATGTGAAGGCGGCCGAGGCCAATGTGGTGTCGGCGCGCGCGACGCTGTCGTCCAACGCCACGCAGTTGCTCAAGACCGTGATCCGCTCGCCCGTCAACGGCGTGGTGCTCGCGCGCCAGATCGAGCCGGGCCAGACCGTTGCCGCATCGTTCAGCACGCCGACCTTGTTCGTCATCGCGCAGGATCTGTCGGCGATGAAATTGCAGGTCGCGATCGATGAGGCCGATGTCGGATCGGTCAAACAGGGGCAGAAGGCGACCTTCACGGTCGATGCCTTTCCCGGCAAGACCTTTCCCGCCACGATCACGCGCGTCGATCTCGGGTCGAACCTGAGCGCGCAGACATCCACCACGAGCTCGACAACCACCACCACCGGGCAGGTGGTGTCGTACAGCGCAACGCTCAGTGTCGCCAATGGCGACCTGCAATTGCGCCCTGGGATGACGGCGACCGCCGACATCATCACCAGCGCCAAGACCGATGTGTTGCTGGTGCCCAATGCCGCCTTGCGCTTCAAGCCGGCGGCGACGGGAGCCAGCGCGAACAGCGGTATTGCGGGAGCCCTGATTCCGCGCGGGCCGCGGCGCGGCGGGGCTGGCTCGACCAAGGGCGAGACGGTCAAGCGCGGGGGATCGCAGACAGTGTATGTCGCCGATGCGACGGGCACGCCGCAGCCGGTGCAAATCACCACGGGCGAGAGCAACGGCACGATGACCGAAGTTATCGGCGGTGACCTCAAGGTCGGCGACAAGGTCATCACCGGGCAATTGGCGACCGGCGCTACGGCTCCCGGATCGAGCAAGCGCAAGGGCAATGGCGGGCAGAGCGGTGGCCAGTAGCGCGCCCGTCGCGATCGAGCGCGGCGCACGGATCGGGCCCGCCGCGGGCCAGCCGATCATCAGCCTGCGCGGCGTCACCAAGACCTATGGCGAGGGCGCGACCGCGTTCCTGGCGCTGAAGGGCATCGACCTCGACATCGCCGAAGGGGATTTCGTGGCGGTGATGGGGGCGAGCGGATCGGGCAAATCGACGACGATGAACATCCTCGGCTGTCTCGACGTGCCGAGCGGCGGGACCTTCCAGTTCAAGGGCGTGCATGTCGAAACGCTGGATCGAGACCAGCGCGCTTTGCTGCGGCGCAAATATCTTGGGTTTGTGTTCCAGGGGTTCAATCTGCTCGCACGCACCAGCGCGCTGGAGAATGTCGAACTGCCTCTGCTCTATCGCGGTGACGCGAAGAAGGCGCGGCGCGCGGCGGCGATGGCGGCGCTCGACAAGGTCGGGCTGGCCGACTGGTGGGATCACACGCCTGCTGAGCTGTCGGGCGGGCAGCAGCAGCGCGTTGCGATCGCGCGTGCGATCGTCACCAGCCCGGCGGTGTTGCTGGCCGACGAGCCGACCGGCAACCTCGATTCGGAACGCTCGGTCGAGATCATGCAATTGCTCGCCGGGCTCAACCGCGACAGCGGGATTACGGTGATTATGGTGACGCACGAGCCCGACATGGCGGCGTTTGCGCGCACGATCGTGCATTTCAAGGACGGCCTGGTCGAGCGCGTCGATACGCAGCATGCGCCCGGCCAGGTTCCGGCGTTCGACTGATGCTCGGCACCACGCTCATCCTCGCGCTGCGCTCGATCTCGCGGCACAAATTGCGGTCGTTCCTGACGACGCTCGGCATCATTATCGGCGTGGCGGCGGTGGTGACGATGGTGACACTCGGCAACGCCACCACGGCGGCGGTGCAGAAATCGATCTCGTCGCTGGGCACCAACATCCTGCAAGTGCGTCCGGGACAGGGCTTCGGCCGTGGCGGCGGCGGGCCGCGTCCGCCCGATTTCAAGCCGCAGGACGTGGCCGCGATCCGCGATCAAATCGCCGGGGTCACCGCTGTGGCGGCGCAGGCAGGCACGTCCGCGACCGCAATTTACGAAGGCGCGAACTGGTCGACGACCGTCAATGGCACCACCAACGAATATTTCCTGGTGCAACCATGGCCGTTGACCGAGGGCCGCTATTTCTCGCCGACCGAGGAGGCTGCGGGCAAATCGGTCTGTATCATCGGCAATACCGTCAACGACAATCTTTATCGCGGTGGCTCTCCGCTCGGGACGCGGATGCGGATCGGCGGGATTTCGTGTGATGTGATCGGGTTGCTGTCGAAGCGCGGCCAGGCCGGCTTTGGCGGTGATCAGGACGATGTCGTGATCATGCCGCTCAAGACCGTGCAGCGCCGCTTTACCGGTTCGACCGATCTGAAGCTGATGCTGGTCGGCGTCGACCAGGCGTATGCGAGTGCCGCAGTGCAGGCCGCGATCGAGAATCTGCTGCGCGAACGGCGCAACATCACCGGCGGCAAGGACGATGATTTCAACATCTTCGACACCGCGCAGATTTCCGCGACGCTGACGCAATCGACGACCTTGCTCACCGGCATCGTCACCACGGTGGCGGCGATCAGCCTGATCGTGGGGGGCATCGGCATCATGAACATCATGCTGGTGTCGGTAACCGAACGCACGCGCGAGATCGGCATCCGCCTCGCGATCGGCGCAGTGGCGAATGAGGTGCTGATGCAGTTTCTGGTCGAGGCGATTGCCTTGTCGATGCTGGGCGGGGTGATCGGGCTGATCGTGGCGCAAGTGGCGGTACTGGGGCTATCGGGCGTGATGAAGGTCGATTTCCTGTTCGTGCCGCAAATCAACATCATCGCCTTTGGCATATCGGCGTTGATCGGTGTGGTGTTCGGCTATTTCCCGGCGCGCCGCGCGGCCTCGCTCAACCCGATCGACGCGCTGCGCCACGAATAGCGCGCAGCGCCACGAATAGGCGCGCAGCGCACTTCTCTCGCCCTTACTTCCTCCGCGTCCTCCGCGCCTCTGCGCGAACAGAATCTTCTTTTTTCGCGCAGAGGCGCGGAGGACGCAGAGAAGAATATGATGCCCGCTTGCGCGGGGTAAAGGGGATGGGCAGGAGGCTGGCATGACCAGTTGGAAAGTGAGCCTGCCTTGTACCCGCGCCGAAGCCGAGGCGATCGATGCCGCCGAGGATGTCGCCGAGGGCGTCGTGCTGATGACGACCGAAATCGAGGAAGATGACCGCGAACATTGGCGGCTCGACGCCTATCTCGAGGCGGAGCCCACGCCTGAGACGATCGCCGCGATTTGTGCGCTGGTGCCGAGTGCCGCTGGTGCGCCACCCGTGACCGAAAAGCTGGAGGACGAGGATTGGGTGACGCTCAGCCAGCAAGGGCTGGAGCCGATCGCCGAGGGGCGTTTCGTCGTGCACACCAGCGCGCATCCGGTCGCGCCGCCGCCGGGCGCGCGCGCTTTCCTTATCGAGGCAGGGCAGGCGTTCGGGACGGGGCATCATGCGACCACCTCGGGATGTCTTGCGATGCTGGATGGGATGGCGGACTGGGGTTTCGACAACATCATCGACGTCGGGACGGGGACGGGGCTTTTGGCGTTTGCTGCGCGTCATTTGTGGCCAGGGGCGACGATCGTCGCGACCGACATCGACCCGCGCGCGATCGTGGTGACGCGCGAGAATGCCGAGCTGAACGCGATTCCGGCGATCGACTTGATCGTCGCCGATGGCGCGCTCGACGACAGCATCACCGCGCGTGCGCCGTATGATCTGCTGATCGCCAATATTCTGGCCGGGCCTTTGGTGTCGATGGCGCCTGAGATCGCCGCGATCGCGGCCCCGGGTGCCACCATCGTGCTGGCGGGGCTGCTGGAGACGCAGCGCGGCGATGTGGTCGCGGCGTTTGGCGAGTGCGGCTGCACGCTGGACGCGGTCGACCGGCGCGGCGACTGGTCGATCCTGCGCTTGACGGCGGGGGCGGAGCGTTATGTGCCGACCAGGCCGATCGACCCCAAGGGCCGCGACGGCTGGGCGCTCGACCTCTGACCGGCGGGGGCGGTTGCCTAGTGCCCATGGCCCCGGTACGGCGCAGCAACCTTTTTTGACCGGAGACCCTCTGTGACCGAGCCAACCTACGACGTCGTCGCGATCGGCAATGCCATCGTCGACGTGTTGTCGCAGTCCGACGACGCTTTCCTCGCCGAGGCGGCGATGACCAAGGGCTCGATGCAGTTGATGTTCTCGCCGGAGGAAGCCGACGCGCTCTACGCCAAGATGGGCCCGGGGATCGAAGCGAGCGGCGGGTCTGCCGCCAACACCGTCGCCGGTATCGCGGCGATGGGCGGCAAATGCGGTTTCATCGGTCAGGTCGCCAATGACGAACTGGGCGACATCTTCGCGCACGACATTCGCGCGGTCGGCATCGATTTCACCACTGCGGCGCGCGAAGGCGCACCGACGACGGCGCGCTGCCTGATCTTCGTCACGCCCGATGGCCAGCGCACGATGAACACCTTCCTCGGCGCCTCGCAATTCCTGCCCGAGGCCGCGCTCGACCGTGACCTAATCGCCAGCGCCGCGATCCTGTATCTCGAAGGCTATTTGTGGGACCCGGAAGAGCCGCGTCAGGCGATGCGCGCCGCGATCGAGGTTGCGCGCAAGGCCGGGCGCAAGGTCGCCTTCACGCTGAGCGACGTGTTCTGCATCTCGCGCCACGGCGGCGACTTCCGTAAGCTGATGGCCGATGGCCTGATCGACATCATGTTCGCCAATGCAGCCGAGATCACGGCCTTGATGGGCACCGAGGATTTCGACGCGGCGGTGGCTGCCGCCTCGGCCGAAGTGCCGATGCTGGTGGTGACGCGCAGCGAGCATGGCGCGATCGCGGTGTCGGGCGGCAAGACCGTCAGCGTCCCCGCCGAGCCGATCGAGCGTGTGGTCGACACCACCGGCGCGGGCGACCTGTTCGCCGCCGGTTTCCTGCGCGGTCAGGCGCAGGGCAAGAGCATCGAAGCGTCGCTCAACATGGGCGCGATTTGCGCCGCCGAGATCATCTCGCATTATGGCGCGCGTGCGCAGGTCGACCTGAAGGCGCTGATCGCAAGCAAGCTCGGCTGAAACCTTCCTCCCCTCCCTTTCAGGGAGGGGAGACGTGCGCGAGATATAAAAAAGGCCGGGGATCGCTCCCCGGCCTTTTTCGTGTGCGGTGCGACCCGGCTCAGATCGAGCCCGGCGGCAAGGGTGCCAGATCGTCGTCCGACACCACCTCGGTGATGCCGAGCCCGACATGGCTGCGCGAACGGCTGTAGAGGAAATACACGATCAACCCGATCGCGCCCCAGCCCGGCAGCACCAGAATAGCGGTGAGCGGCAGCGAGAAATACAGGCCAAGGCAGCCGATGATCGCCAGCGGCGCGATGATGTAGACCGCCGGCGTGCGGAACGGACGACGCCGCGACGGATCGGTCTTGCGCAATACCATCACCGACACCGCCACCATGAAGAAGGCGAACAGCGTGCCCGAGTTGGAATAATCGGCAAGCTTGCCGACCGGCAGCACCGCCGACGCCAGCGCCGCGCCGATGCCGGTGACGACGGTCACCACATGCGGGGTCCGGAACTTCGGATGGACCGAAGCGAGCTTGGCCGGGAGCAGACCGTCACGCGCCATCGTGAAGAATACGCGAGTCTGGCCGAACATCATCATCAGCACGACCGACGGCAGCGCCAGCACGGCGGCGAGGCCAACCAGGCGACCGATGGCGGGCCAGCCGATCGACGTCAGCACATGCACCAGCGCTTCCTTGGAGCAGACGAGCGGTTCCAAGGTGCCGCTGGCGACGATGCTGGCGCAGCGGCCAGCAAGCTCGGGCGAGCCCGGCGACAGCGGAATGCCACCGCTCATCACCGGCTGCGCGCCGATCGCACCGATCGCACCGGTGGCGACGAGCAGATAGAAGATGGTGCACACGCCAAGCGACGCGATCAGGCCGATCGGCACGTTGCGCTGCGGGTTTTTGGTTTCCTCGGCCGCCGTCGAAACCGCGTCGAAGCCGACATAGGCAAAGAAGATCGACGCCGCCGCGCCGAACACACCGGCGGTGCCGGTCGGGATCAGCGGGTTGAAATTGCTCGATTTGAGAACCGGAATGGTCAGGATGATGAAGGCCGTGAGCGCGGTGATCTTGATCGCGACGAGCACGGCATTGGCGCGTGCGCTCTCGGTGGTGCCGATCACTAGCAGCCAGGTCACCAGGCCGACGATCACGACCGCCGGAAAGTTGATCCAGCCGCCTGTCGCCATTGCCGTGGTCAGATCGGCATTGGGCGTCGCACCGAAGGCGACCGCGACATGCGCCATCAAAGCGTCGGCGTTACTGATCGCGGCGGGCACGTGCACGCCGAGACCCGTAAGCAAGCCGACGAAATGGTTCGACCAGCCGACCGCGACCGCGCTCGCGCCGACGGCATATTCGAGGATCAGCGCCCAGCCGACCATCCACGCCAGCAATTCGCCGGTAACGGCATAGGTGTAGGTATAAGCGGAGCCCGAGACCGGCACCATCGAAGCCAGTTCGGAATAGCATAACGCGGCGACGGCACAGACGAAGCCCGCCACGACGAAGCTGAGCAACATGCCCGGCCCGGCCTTTTGCGCGGCTTCGGAGGTGAGCACGAAGATACCCGTACCGATCACCGCGCCGATGCCGAGCATCGTCAACTGGAACGCGCCCAGCGATCGATGCAGACCCTTCTTTTCGGCGGTCGCGAGAATCGCGTCCAGAGATTTCACCCTGTCAAAAATCATGCAGTTGGATCCCCACGTGTGTGCTGCGCGATCCACCGATACGCGCGCTTACTATACGAGCCTAAAGCCAAAACGGGCGCGCGCAATCCCCTTAGCGCGCGAGCAACGGCCCAAGCGCCCGCCCGGCGAAGATATGGACGTGAAGGTGCGGCACTTCCTGGTGCGAATCGGTGCCGCTATTGGCGAGCAGCCGGTATCCGGGGGCGACCAGTCCGGCATCGCGCGCGACCTTGCCGACCGCGCGGACGAAGCCGGTGATTTCGGCATCGGACGCCCTTGCGCTGAAATCATCCCACGAGACATAGGCACCCTTGGGGATCACCAGGATGTGCGTCGGGGATTGCGGGTTGATGTCGGGAAAGGCGAGGGCGTAGTCGTCCTCGTACAGGCGCGTCGCGGGAATTTCGCCGCGCAGGATCTTGGCGAAGACGTTCTGGTCGTCATAGGGCAGTGTTGCGTCGACGGGCATAAATTCCCCTCCCGCGGGCGGGAGGGGTTAGGGGAGGGGCTTTCCTCCTGGGGCTCCCGGCGGTGTGGGCTTCATGCCCTCCCCCAACCCCTCCCGCAAGCGGGAGGGGAGAAAGAAGGCCCCTCCCGCAAGCGAGGGGAGAAAGAAGCGGCCACCCCGCAAGCGGGAGGGGAGGCATTAGGCCTTTCGCGCGGCCTTTTCGTCGATCCCGGACACGCCTTCGCGCCGGGCGATCTCGGCACGGATGTCGTCGAGCGTGACGTCGCACTCGGCCAGCAGCACGAGCAGGTGGAAGACCAGGTCGGTCGCCTCCCCCACCAGCGCGGCCTTATCCTCGACCAAAGCGGCGATGACGGTCTCGACCGCTTCCTCGCCGACCTTCTGCGCGATCTTCTTGCGGCCGCGCGCGAACAGCTTGGCGGTGTAGGAGGTTGCGGGATCGGCACCCTTGCGGGCGTGGATCGTCGCTTCGAGCTGGTCGATCGGGTCGTGGGCCATGCGCCACGGCTGGCGCAAGTGCCGCCGCGCGTCAATCCTTGGGCGGGCGCTTCATAAAGCGTTTGCGAAGCGCGCGGCGCACCACGAACACGCCGATTGCGGCGACCACGAACAAGGCGATGTCCGAGAGTTCGGGCCCGGTGCGAACCTTTGGCACACCGCTATGCGGGGCGGCGAGGGCGGGGGTTACGGCTTGAAGACCGAGGATCGCTGTTGAACAGGCCAGTTGCGCCCTAGCACCACCCCGGCGCACGCCGGGGCCCAGTCGCGAAACTTCGGAAATCATGGTGCGGTCCCGGCTTGCCGATGCTGGCGCTTCTGGGCCCCGGCGTGCGCCGGGGTGGTGGCGAATCGAGAAACTCACGCCACCGGCCGCCGCACCGCGATGCCCGCCGCTGCCAACGCGGCGTGGGCGTCGGCGATGCTCGCTTCGCCGAAATGAAAGATCGAGGCGGCGAGCACCGCGCTGGCATGGCCCTCGCTGATCCCCGCAACGAGATCGGACAAGCCGCCGACCCCGCCCGAGGCGACCACCGGCACGCGGACCTGATCGGCAATGGTGCGGGTGAGCGCTAGGTCGAAGCCTTTCCTCGTGCCGTCACGGTCCATCGAGGTGACGAGCAATTCGCCCGCGCCAAGCTCGGCCAGGCGCAGCGCGTGCGCGACGGCGTCGATGCCCGTCGCGCGCCTGCCGCCATGGGTGAACACTTCCCAGCCCCCCTCGACCCGCCGCGCATCGACCGAGGCGACGACGCACTGGCTGCCGAAGCGATCGGCGAGATCGGCGACGAGTTCGGGCCGCGCCACCGCCGCGCTGTTGATCGCGACCTTGTCCGCGCCCGCCAGCAGCAGCGCGCGCGCATCCTCGACCGAGCGCACCCCGCCGCCAACGGTTAGCGGCATGAAGCACACTTCGGCGGTGCGGCGCACGACCTCGAGGATCGTGCCGCGCGCTTCATGGCTGGCGGTGATGTCGAGGAAGCACAGTTCGTCAGCCCCCGCCGCATCATAAGCGCGGGCTTGCTCGACCGGATCGCCGGCATCGCGCAGCTCGACGAAGTTGACGCCTTTGACGACGCGGCCGTTGGCGACGTCGAGACAGGGAATGACGCGCGCGCGGACGGTCACAGTCTCCCTCTCCCCATTGGGGAGAGGGTGGCCGAGCGCAGCGAGGTCGGGAGAGGGGCCGTAGCGCCGCGCGGCACCTGATACGGCCCCTCTCCCCGACCCTCTCCCCGGAGGGGAGAGGGAGATACGTTGCGCCCGCTCATGCCGCCGCCGCCACGGCGAGCGCCGCCGCCAGATCGAGCCGCCCGTCATACAAAGCGCGCCCCGTAATCACGCCTTCCACGCCATCGCGGTTGTGCAGCGCGAGCACATGGATCTCGGCGATGCCCTTCACCCCGCCGCTGGCGATCACCGGAATGCGCACCGCGCGCGCCAGATCGACCGTGGCCTCGACATTGCAGCCTTTCAGCAACCCGTCGCGCCCGACATCGGTGAAGAGGAGGGCGGCAACGCCCGCATCCTCGAACCGGCGCGCCATGTCGATCACTTCGACGGTCGAGACATCGGCCCAGCCCTTGGTCGCGACGAAGCCGTCGCGCGCATCGACCGCGACGACGATGCCGCCGGGGAAATCGCGTGCCGCTTCGCGCACCAGTTCGGGGTTTTCGAGCGCCGCCGTGCCGATCACCACGCGCGATACGCCCAGGTCGAACCAGCGCTCGATCCCGGCGCGGTCGCGGATGCCGCCGCCCAATTGCACATGGCCGGGGAAGCGCTCGACGATCGCGCGCACCGCCTCGCCATTGACCGATTCGCCCGCGAACGCGCCGTCGAGATCGACGACGTGGAGATATTCCGCGCCCGCTTGCGCAAACAGCATCGCTTGCGCGGCGGGATCGTCGCCATAGACGGTCGCGCGGTCCATATCGCCCTCGGCCAGGCGGACGACCTGGCCGCCCTTCAGATCGATCGCGGGGAAAACGATAAGGCTCATGGTTTCCAGCTCAAGAATCGCGTGAGAAGATCGAGCCCGTAACGCTGGCTCTTTTCGGGGTGGAATTGCACGCCCAGCATGTTGTCGCGGCCAATGGCGGCGGTGACCGGCCCGGCATGATCGGTCCCCGCGATCACATCGTCGCCCTCGAAGGCGTAGGAATGCAGGAAATAGGCTTCGCCCGGCACGATCAGCGGATGTGCGACGCTGGGGACGACATCGTTCCAGCCCATATGCGGCACTTTGGCGGTAGGGTCGGCAGGGGTAAGGTGGCGGACGGTGCCGCGCATCCAGCCGAGCCCGGCATGCGTGCCCAGTTCCTCGCCGGTATCCGCCATCAATTGCATACCGACGCAAATGCCGAGGAAGGGCACCGCGTCGCTTCGCACGCGCTGTTCGAGCGCCTCGACCATGCCCGGCACTGCGCGGAGTGCCGCCGCGCACGCGCCGAACGCGCCGACTCCGGGGAGGACGATACGGTCGGCAGTCGCGACGGCGGCGGCATCGGCGGTGATCAGCACGTCGCTGGCGCCCGCCGCCTTCAGCGCATTGGCGACCGAATGCAGGTTGCCTGCGCCATAATCGATCAGGGCGAGGGTCACATTCCCCTCCCGCTTGCGGGAGGGGTTAGGGGAGGGGATGTGGAGGGGCATGGCAGGATAGCGCACAGGAAGGGCAGGCCCTCCCCCAGCCCCTCCCGCAAGCGGGAGGGGAGCGTCACAACGTCCCCTTGGTGCTGGGGATCACGCCTGCCTTGCGCTGGTCGAGCTCGACCGCTTCGCGCAACGCCCGCGCGACGCCCTTGAACGCGGCTTCGGCGATATGGTGGTTGTTGGTGCCGTACAGCGTCTCGATGTGCAGCGTGATGCCCGCGGTCTGCGCGAAGGAATGGAAGAAATGTTCGAACATTTCGGTGTCCATCTCGCCCAGCTTCTTCTGCGAGAAGGCGGTCTTCCACACCAGATAGGGCCGACCCGAAATATCGATCGCGACGCGCGTGAGCGTCTCATCCATCGGCGACAGCGCATCGGCATAGCGGCGGATGCCGCGCTTTTCGCCCAGCGCCTTCAGCACGGCTTCGCCGATCGCAAGGCCGGTATCCTCGACCGTGTGATGCTGGTCGATATGCAGATCGCCCACCGTCTTGATATGCATGTCGATCAGCGAATGGCGGCTGAGCTGTTCGAGCATATGATCGAAGAAGCCGATGCCGGTGGAGACCGTATAGGCTCCCGTGCCATCGAGGTTGATGGTGACGTCGATCGACGTCTCGCTGGTGTGGCGGCTGATCGTGGCGGTACGCATGCTTTCCCCATAACGCGCTTGCGACCGCATGCAATCTTGCTGCCTATGTTGACTCCCCAATCTTGACGACGACGCAAAGCCCGCTACCCAAGGGCGCATGAGCGATGGCCTTCCCGATAGTCTGATTCCCTATGACGAAATCGTCCAGGAGGCGTTGCGTGCCGTGGTTGGGAGGGTGCTGGGGTCGGTCGCCAGCAATGGCGGCCTGCCGGGCGAGCATCACTTCTACATCACCTTCAAGACGCAGGCACCGGGCGTGGACATTCCGCAACGCCTGATCGAGCGCTTTCCCGATGAAATGACGATCGTGATGCAGAACCGCTATTGGGATCTGCTGGTAGACGACACCAAGTTTTCGATCGGCCTTAGCTTCAACCAGGTGCCGTCCAAGCTGGTGATTCCCTATTCGGCGATTACCCTCTTTCATGATCCGGCGGTCAGTTTCGAATTGCGCTTTCAGGCGGCGGAAGGCCCCGAGGGCCCCGAGCCGCATGACGAAGCGGAGAATGACGGCCCGACGATCAAGCCGGTCGAGGATGGATCCAACGTCGTCGCGGTGGATTTCAAGCGGAAGAAGTAAGCTGGCCGTATAAACGACTCTTTATACGACCCTTTTCGTCACCCCGGGCTTGTCCCGGGGTCCACCGTGCCGCACATCGCAACCGATCGGCTTTGCAGCCCGGTGGATGCCGGGACAAGCCCGGCATGACGGAGTTGGCATGGTTCAGAATACCCGCACCGAAACCGATTCGCTTGGGCCCATCGAAGTCCCGGCCAGCGCTTATTGGGGCGCGCAGACACAGCGTTCGATCGAGAATTTCCCCTTTCCCGCGACCGAGCGCATGCCGATCGCGATCATCCACGCGCTCGCCATCGTCAAACAGGCGGCGGCACGGGTGAACCGCCAGCATGGCCTGCCCGCCGAGATCGCCGACGCGATCGAGACGGCGGCGGCGGAAGTGGTGGCGGGCAAATTCGACGATCAGTTCCCGTTGGTCATCTGGCAGACGGGCAGCGGCACGCAATCCAACATGAACGTCAACGAAGTGATCGCCGGGCGCGCCAATGAGCTGCTCACCGGCACGCGCGGCGGCAAGGTGCCGGTCCACCCCAACGATCACGTTAATAAAAGCCAGTCCTCGAATGACAGCTTCCCGACCGCTTTGCACATTGCGGCGGCAATCGCGGCGACGCAGCGGTTGTTGCCCGCGCTCGACCGGCTCAACCGCGCGGTAAAGGCCAAGTCGGAGGCGTGGCACGACATCGTCAAGATCGGTCGCACGCATTTGCAGGATGCGACGCCGCTGACGCTGGGGCAGGAATTCTCGGGGTACGCGGTGCAATTGTATCGTTGCTATCACCGCATCGAACCGGCGATCACCCACAATATGCTGTTGCTCGCGCAGGGCGGCACGGCGGTGGGCACCGGGCTCAACGCCCCGGCCGGGTTCGCCGAGGCGTTTGCGGCAGAGGTGGCGGAGATTACCGGCCTTGCCTTTGAAACCATGCCCAACAAGTTCGAGGCGCTCGCGTCGAACGATCCGATCGTGCACGTGTCCGGCACGCTCAACACGCTGGCGGTGGCGCTGACCAAGATCGCCAACGACATTCGCTTGCTGGGTTCAGGGCCGCGTTCTGGGCTGGGCGAATTGCATTTGCCGGAGAATGAGCCGGGCAGCTCGATCATGCCGGGCAAGGTCAACCCGACGCAGTGCGAGATGCTGACGATGGTGGCGGCACAAGTGATCGGCAATCATCAGGCGATCACGATCGGGGGGCTGCAGGGGCATCTCGAACTGAATGTATTCAAGCCCATGATCGGCGCGGCGCTGCTGCGCTCGATCGATTTGCTGAGCGTCGGCATGGCGAGCTTCGCCGAACGCTGCGTCGAGGGGATCGAACCGAATCGCGCGCGGATCGCCGAACTGGTCGAGCGTTCGCTGATGCTGGTGACGGCGCTTGCGCCGGAAATCGGCTATGACAATGCCGCCAAGATCGCCAAGCACGCGCACCATGAAGGCCTGACGCTCAAGGAAGCGGGGCTGGCGCTCGGACTGGTCGACGCCGAGACGTTCGATCGCTTAGTCCGCCCCGAAACCATGGTCTAAAGCGCCGCAGGCATTCTCTCTCTCCTTCTGCTCCGCGTCCTCTGCGCCTCTGCGCGAATCATTCTTCATTTTTGTTCGCGCAGAGGCGCGGAGGACGCAGAGGCGCAGAGAGTGGGTGGGATGTAGCGCGGGTGCGCGATTTGTGGAGGACATGTGTTCCGCTTCGCGGGGTTTGGGGCAGGAACCATATCGCCTTTCGCGCGCTCAAGCGGCGAATGGGAGACGATCAATGAGTTTCACGACCCTGATTGGTGCGGCCATCGGCAGTGCGATTGATGGCGCCAGCGGCGACGACAGCAGCGTGGACGGTGCGATCGAAGGCGCGATTGCCGCCAACGTCGTGAAGGCCATGATCCCGCTGGCTTTGACCTTCGCCACTGGCTGGCTGGTGCTGCGCGGGATCGGCAAAGTGAAGGATCAGGTGTTCGGCGCGAGCACCGCCGAACGCTGATCGGCGACGCCATGCCTTGACGGGACGGCCATGCCCGCGCCAAAGGCGCGCATGGTCGACCATCGCGCTTCTCAACCCAAGAACTTCAAACGCCGCGGGCTGATGTTCGTGTTGTCCTCTCCGTCCGGGGCGGGCAAATCGACGATTGCCAACCGGCTGTTGAAGGAAGAGCGCAATAAGCTCAAAATGTCAGTGTCTTACACCACCCGCGCGCCGCGCAAGGGGGAGGTCGAGGGCAAGGACTATCACTTCGTCGACAAGGAAACCTTCCGCGCGATGGCGGAGGACGACCAGTTCCTCGAATGGGCGCGCGTGTTCGACGAACGCTATGGTACGCCGCGCGACACCGTGTTCAAGGATCTCGAGCACGGTCAGGACATTCTGTTCGACATCGACTGGCAGGGTGCGCAGCAGCTTTTCCAATTGGCGGGTGGCGATGTGGTGCGGGTGTTCATCCTGCCGCCGGGCCTGAAAACGCTGCGCGAGCGGTTGGAAAAGCGCGCGACCGATACGCAGGAAGTGATCGACCGGCGCATGGACCGCGCACTCGCCGAAGTCAGCCACTGGGACGGCTATGATTACGTGCTGGTCAATGACGATCTCGACGATTGCTATGACTGCGTGCAGACGATCCTCACCGCCGAGCGGCTCAAGCGCTCACGCCAGCGTGGGATGATCGGCTTCATCCGCCGCTTGCCCGAGCGCTAGGAAGCGGACGCCGGCGTCGAAATCGCGACGTCGCGCTTCTATCCCCGCTGCCGCTAGAGGATCGCGGCCCCAGCGTTCCGCCTGATACTCTTCATCGAGCGTAACAGCGTCCCACACCTGTTCGGCGCTTGCCGCGCCTTCGGCCAGTGCCAGCGCCGCGATCAGCGATCCGCCAATGGTGACGATCGGCGAAAGGGCGGCGAGCGCGAACGCGTCGCGTGCGGCAATGGCGGTCCCCAGTCGCGTAAGCGTGGCGGCGGGTTGCGCGCGGTGGAGGATGCCGGTGGCGACCTCGATCTGCACGTCATAGCGTCCGCGCGCCCAGTCGAGCAGCGGATCCCATATTTGTGCCTGGCGGGCGACGAGATCGTCGGGCGACTCGGCACGGTAACAGAGCAGGTCGCTCTCGGCGTAACTGGCGAGGCCGCGCGCGAACAGCGCAGGATCGGGGGCGACCCGGTCGATTGCCGCATTGGCGAGGCCGGTCAGCGGCATCGTGCGCGGATCGATCTCCCCCTCCACCGCGCGCCACTCGGCGGCGATCGCTTCTGCGAGTGTCTGGGTCGGCACCGCCAGCGGCACGCGCCCCGGGGTGCGTACCGGCTTCCCGTCAAGGTGGACGATGCGAGTGTCATCGAGCGTTACGTCGGTCCAGAACCGCTTCATGGTGTTCTCCATAGCGCGGCTTCGCGCCGTATCGAACGCAGCCGCTTTGACTAGAGCCTCTATTCGGCCGGCGGGGAACGCCAGCGTTTGGCCAGCGCGCGCGGGACGATGGCGATCATGAGAAGCGCCGACAGCACCAGCGCGGTGCCGATGATCTTGGGTAGCGGAGCATCGGCCCGCGCGATCAGCACCAAGCCGAGCAAGGCCCCCGCCGATCCCGCGATGCGGGTCGCGGTGATCGCGAGATAACGATTGCGGAAGGTCGCATCGGGATCGGTCACCGTTGCGTCTCCTGAAAGGTTACTAGCCGGGGCAGCGCCGCCACCGTCGATGCGATGGCATGCGCGCCCGCAGCCGTCAGCTCGTCCACAGGGTGATAGCCCCAGGCGACGCCAAGCGCACGTGCCCCCGCCGCGCGCGCCATGACAATGTCATAGCTCGTATCGCCGATCATCACCGTTGTTTCAGGGATTGCGCCCGAATCGGCCATGGCTGTCTCAATCATGGACGGGTGTGGTTTTGAGGGATGACGATCGGCGGTCTGCAGCGTCACGAATCGATCGGCAATGCCGTGATGCGCGAGGATATGGGCAAGGCCACGATCGGATTTGCCGGTAGCGACGCCCAGCGTCCAGCCATCGGCGCGTAACAGGTCCAGCACCTCGACGATCCCGTCGTACAGCGGCTCCTCGGTCATCGCGCCCGCCGCGCGCATCTTGAAGAACGCGGCCTTATAGTCGGCGGCAAGGCTTTGGTGCAGCGCATTCTCGCCTTCGGGCAGCAACTGCCGCATCGCTTCAACGAGGCTCAGCCCGACGATCCGGCGAATCGCGGAACGTTCCGGCGGGACGAGTTTTGCCCCGGCAAAGGCTTCTTCGACCGACCGACAGATATTGTCCTGGCTGTCGACCAGCGTGCCGTCGCAATCGAAGAGGGCAAGACGGTTCATGCGCTGCGCATCCAATGGGCAATGGCGCGTCGTCCGGCATTCTCGACTCCGTCTGCAGCGGCCAGCCGCGCCGCGACGGGCTTGTTCTGGCCAAGCTTGCGGGTGCCGCGCCAGCCTTGCACCTCCAACGTGAAGCCGATGATCCCGCGTGTCATGCGTTCGAACACGCTCGGGTCCATTTTCGCACGCGTCCACGGGGCCTTGGGGGCAAGGCGCGCTTCCTGCAGCGCCGATACCTGATCGAGCTGGGCGACCAATCCCTGCTGGTCCATCCGCGCGATGCGACCTTCCAGTTCGACCGTAACGTAGTTCCAGGTTGGCACCTGATTGGCGTCGAGGCCATACCAGTCCGGGCTGATATAGCCGTCCGGGCCCTGTACGGTGAACAGGCCGGTCGCTCCGTCGAGATGCCGCGCGATGCCGTTGCCGCGCGCGACGTGGAAGGCGAGCGTGGTCTCGCCCTGCCAGACGACGGGAAGATGGACAACGCGCGGGCCATCGGGCGTGGCCGCGAACAGCGCGCCGAAGCCGAGTTCGGACACCAGCGCCCGCATGGCGTCGCGGTCTTCCCAGCGGAAAGCGGAGTCGGGATGCATCAGCAGCTTGGACCGCGCGCAAGCATCACGATGCCGCGCCCCGCCGCCGCCGTTCGCCCTTGCGGTCCTTGCGGACGGTTTTGGCGTGCTGGCGCGCCTGCTGCTTCTTGACCGCGCGGCTTGGCGGGGGTGGCGATTCGAGCGGCATGGTGTTGCCCAGCATCTCGTCAAAGCCCAATTGCTTGAGGCTTTCGGCGAAGTGCGTCGGCAATTCGGCCTGGACGTCGATCGCGCCGCCATCTGGGTGATCGATGCGAATCCGCCTGGAATGCAGGTGCATTTTGCGCGAGATATTGCCGGTGAGAAACGCCGCCTGCCCGCCATATTTGCCGTCGCCGACAATGGGATGGCCGATCGCTGCCAGATGTACGCGCAACTGGTGCGTGCGGCCGGTATAGGGGATCAGCTCGAGCCAGGCGGTGGTGGTGCCCGCCATTTCGATCACGCGGTAGCGCGTGCGCGCCGGGCTGCCTTCTTTCTCATCGACATGCATCTTCTCGCCGCCAGAACCGGGCTGCTTGGCGATTGGCAGTTCGATCATCCCGTCCTCGATCGACGGCACGCCGACGACCAGCGCCCAATAGGTTTTCCGGGCGGTGCGCGAGGAGAAGGATTTGGAGAAATAGGCGGCGGCGCGCGCGGTGCGGGCGATCAGCAACGCGCCGGACGTGTCCTTGTCGAGCCGGTGGACCAGCTTTGGGCGGCCCTCCATGTCATCCTGCAAGGCATCGAGCAGGCCGTCGACATGCTCGATCGTCTTGGTGCCGCCTTGCGTGGCGAGGCCGGGCGGCTTGTTGAGCACGATCGCCTGGGCATCGCGATGAATGACCATCTCTCGCGCAAAGGTGATCTCGTCATCGCTGAGCGGCGGTCGTTCGCGCTTGACCGGGGCATCGACCCGGACCGGTTCGGCGGGCGGTACCCGGATCGCTTGACCGGTGGCGACGTGATCGCCGGGCTTGGCGCGCGCGCCATCGACGCGGAGTTGGCCGGTGCGCGCCCATTTCGCGACCGTGGTGTAGCTGGTGTCGGGCAAATGCCGCTTGAACCAGCGGTCGAGCCGGATGCCGTCATCGTCCACGCCAACAGTGAACTGGCGGACATCGGAGGTTGCTTTGGTGGGGCCGTCGCTCATGCCGCCACCCGCACGGCGGTGAGGCCGACGAACACGGCGAGAATCGACCCGATTACCGAGACGAGCACATAGCCGAGCGCCGTTCCGATACTACCGCGCTCGATCAGCGCGATGGTATCGAGCGAGAAGGACGAGAAGGTGGTGAAACCGCCGAGCACGCCGACGCCGAGCAGCAAGCGCCACGCCTCGCTGTTTGGGTGGCGCGCAAGAATACCGGCGAGCACCCCCATCGCCAGCCCGCCGACCAGATTGACCGTCAGCGTGCCATAAGGGAAATTGGGGCCGAACCCGGCGAGCGTGGCGCGCCCGACGAGTAAGCGCGCGGCCGAACCGAGCGCGCCGCCCGCCATGACGAGGATAAGATGATACATGAGGGTGCGTTAGCGCGAATTGACACAAAAATGAACCTTTTCCCCAACGCCGCCGCGCAGGGGGTGGTTTTGTGGCCGAGCGGCGTGGGTATCGCGCCGTCGAAACCCAGCTTAATTGCCGTTATTGGCGATCAGATCGACATCGGTGCCGCCATCGCGGCGCGGCGTGAGGAACAGCACATAGGCCCCGCCATCCCGGTCGCGCGTGCCGCCCAGCGTATGCTGGGTCCCGTCCGACTGATGTTCGGCGGTGAAGCCGGTGTTGGTGACGCGGGTATAATACCAATCGACCACGGTTTGCAGCCGCGCATTGGTCGAGAAGCTGACCGCGCGCAGCGCGCACGCACCGGTGTTCGCGCCGGCGGCCTCGGTCACGCGCGCGCCGGGGTACAGCGGGACATCGGCGGGGAGGCGATCGGCCCAGCTCGCCGAATAGCGCAGTGCGCCAGCGCAGGCGCTGGTGCGGCGGTTCGTCTGGCGCGCGGCGAGCGCGCCCAACGTCAGTGATTCGCGGGCGGCGGTGCAGCCGGGGCAATCCTTGCTCGGCGCTGGGGCGGATTTGATCGTTTCGCTGGTGGAGGCTCCGGCGGATCCGGGGGTTCTGCCCGGCGGCTGTGCGATGCCGGTTGGCGGTACGCCGCCCGAATACGGCTGTGCCGGTGGTCGGACGCTGTCCGCATTGGCATGTTGGGTGAGCGCGGGATCGACCATGATCTGGTCGTGCAGCGCCGCGGTCATCGCCGGGTCGCTGACATTGGCGTTGCCCGAGCCCGCCTCGACCAGTTCGTTATCGAGCGAATCGAGATTGCGGTCGTCATCGCGCTTGCCGCACGCCAGCAGAGCGAGCGGCAAAGCCACGGCGCTCAGGATGCGGAGGCGGATGCGGACCATCGATCGAAAGCTCCAATATCGGTCTCCGCTTTTGCACCGGGTTCGGTTAAAAAATCGTTGGGCATAGCGGCGCGGTGCCATCGTCGGTTGCGCGCGGCAGCGGGGGGCGTCATGATCCGCGCATGGGCTTTGTCGTCAATCTCTTCTCGATTCTGGTGGGCCTGTTGGCGCTGCCGGTGGCGTTGGTCGGGCTGGTGCCGTTTTTCGGAATCGCCAATTATCTCGCGCTGCCGATCGCGGTGGTCGGCGCGGCCATCGGTGTTTTATCGGGGCATAAGAGTGGCCGTAACTTCAATATTTTCGTTATCGTCGTTGCGGTGGTTCGCCTGATCCTTGGTGGTGGCTTGCTGTAACGGCAAACGGCCCGACGCGGGCGCGCCGGGCCGTTCGTTTTGTCGCCAAAGAGGCTTTAGCGGCAGATGACCTTGCCGCGATCGATCGACTGGCCGAGCAGCGCGCCCGCACCGCCGCCGAGCAAGGTGCCGAGCGTGCGCGAACCGCCACCCGCCAGGCTATTGCCGAGCAGGCCGCCGGTCAGGCCGCCGATGATCAGCCCGGTGGTGCCATCGCTGCGACGGCAATAATAACGGTTGTCGCTGCCGCGATAGATGCGGTCGTTCCGGCCGAGACGGCGCGGCTGGTAATAGCGGCCATCGCGATAATAACGGTCGGCATAATAGGTGCGCTGGCCCGGCTCGTAGCGATTGTAATCATAGCTGCGATATTGCTGCCAGTTGGCCCGACGGTCGTCACGACGGTGGTCGCCGCGATCACGGCCGTCATCGCGACGGTCGCGCCCCTCATCGCGGTGATCGCGACCGTCATTACGCGGGTCGGCGCGTTGATCGGGTCGATCGCCGCGCTGGTCCTGGCGGTCGCCGCGATAGTCCTGCGCGGTGGCGGGAAGCGCGGACAGGGCGGTCGCGGCCATGGCGGCGGCGAGAAAAAACGTGCGCATGCAAAATGCTCCTTGCGGTAATCCGTGTTGGATCATGGACAGAACACACCGGCACGCACGAGGTTGCGTGAACGCAAAACTACACTGCGTTCACGCCCCCGCAAGGAAAGACCGTCGTCGAATTTCTTGCCGTAATTACGCGTTGAGAGAGTGGGTTAGCGTGATTTCGGCATTGAGAACTTTCGACACCGGGCAATTCGCCTTGGCACCGGCGGCAATTGCCTCGAATTGCTCGGGCGAAATGTCGGCGATGGTCGCCTTCAGGTCGAGCGCGGATTTGGTGATGGAGAAACCGTCGCCATCCTTGTCGAGCGTCACCTTCGCGGTCGTCTCCAGCTTGCCGGCGCTGAAACCGGCACCGGCCAGCGCGAAGCTGAGTGCCATGGTGAAGCAACTCGCATGCGCCGCAGCGATCAATTCCTCGGGGTTTGTGCCGATGCCGTCTTCGAAACGGCTGCTGAAGCCATATTGCGTGTCCGACAGGACGCCCGATTGCGTGGAGACATGGCCTTTGCCGTCCTTGCCAAAACCGTCATAGCTGGCCGATCCGCTGCGTGTCGTCATGCTCATTCTCCAATAAAAAGGCGCGGACCGTTGCTGGTCCGCGCCTGATATAGGGTCATCGTGTGACGTTGCTTAGTTGCAGCGACGGTCCGCCGTGCTGGCACGATCAATCGCCCGTCCGCCGAAGGCACCAGCGACGCCGCCGAGCACGGTGCCCAAGGTCTTGTCGCCATGGCCAGCGACCGAATTGCCCAGCAGCGCGCCGCCGACGCCGCCGACGATCAGACCGGTGGTCCCATCGGAATGGCGGCAATAGCGACGCCCGTCGCGGCCCTGATATTCACGCGGCTGATAATGGTGGCGGCGTGCCTCGGCCTGCGTGGTCGGGACGACCATGGTGGCAGGAATCGCGACGGCGGCAGCGCTGAGCGCGAGGATGAAGGTACGCATATGATTTTCTCCCATGAGGTGCGACTTGCTTTGAATCAATCTCGCTAACGTAACGATCTCGATTGTACTTAAGTTTCATGAACCTGAAATAACCGTGTGTTCAGGTAAATGTAGGGCGAAGGCAGCCTGCTTTACGCGCGCGATATTATCCCCGTTATCCACAGTATTCACAGGGTGGCCTGGTCATTTCAGGGCTTGGCGCGACTCGCGGCCCATGACAGCATCTGGATTGTAAGCAGCGGATGAAGAAGCGGGAAACCGAAGAAACATCAGCTACTTATGCTGCGAGAGATGGTATGGTGCCGCTCGGAAACCTGCGATCGGTCAGCAGCGGAAGGATGGCAAGGATCGTGCGGCGTCGCTTTGCGCAGGCAAGGCGCTTCACCGGCGATTACGAGACGCCCTTCCAAATATATCCTGGCCCGGTCGTTCCGCGACGAAGGGGCAGGATGTAGGTGACGGACGGTCCGCGCGCCCCTTCTTTCACGGGGAGAGGGCGATGGGCCGAAGATCGCCGAAACGCGTCGGTCGATGTCCTCTGGGCGCGGTCGAGGCGAGCCGCCAAGACTGAATGGCGCGGACGCTTCCTTCCCGGGCAGTGTCCAGCGCATTCGGATGAGGCGACAGGGGGTCGGCAGCAATGTCGGCCCCTTTTGCGGTGTCGGCGCTTATCGCGGCTCCTCGGCCAGGATGACCTTCGCCCGCGCGCAATCCTGTTCCATTTGCGCCGTGAGCGCGTCGAGCGTGTCGAATTTCGCTTCGGGCCGCAGATACTCGATCAAGGCGACCTCGATCGTCTGGCCATAGAGATTTTCGGAAAAATCGAAGAAGAACGGCTCGAGCAATTCCTTGGGGGGATCGAAACTCGGGCGAATGCCGAGATTGGCTGCGCCATCGAGCACGCGCCCGTCGGGCAAGCGCCCGCGCACGGCATAGATGCCATAAGCCGGGCGCAAATAGCTGCCCATATCGAGATTGGCGGTGGGATAGCCGATCGTACGGCCGAGCTTGTCGCCATGCTGCACCGTGCCCGCCACCGCGAACGGGCGCGTCAGCAGCCGTGCCGCGCCACGTGGGTCCCCCGCCTCCAGCAGCGCGCGGATTCGGCTCGAGGAGACGGGTTCTCCGTCGAGCATGACCGGGCCGACGGTATCGACCGAAAAGCCGTTCTTGCGGCCGAGATCGGCCAGCACCGCGACCGTGCCGCTCTTGGCCTTGCCGAAGGTGAAGTCCTCGCCCGTTACGACTCCGCCGATGCCGATCGTGTCGAGCAGCCGGTCGCCGACGAACTCCACCGCACTCAGCGCGGCGAGTGCCGTATCGAACTGGAAGACGATCATCGCATCGGCCCCGGCTTCGGCGAACAGCCGCTCGCGCTGGTCGAGCGTGGTCAGGCGGAACGGGGCGGTGTCGGGACGGAAATGGCGTACGGGATGCGGATCGAAAGTGGCGACCAGCGCCGGGCGACCCTCCGCGCGCGCGCGTTCCACCGCGCGACCGACCACCGCCTGGTGGCCAAGGTGAAATCCATCGAAATTGCCAAGCGCGACGATCCCCGCGCGCAAGGCTGCGGGAACCACCGAGCCGCCGTCGAGCCGCTGCATGAGCGCGCTATACGGCCCGGTTTGCGGCTGCGCTAGGGGCGATCCCGGCCTTGAGGACGCGCAGGACATTGCCGCCCATCACCTTGGCGATGTCGCCGTCGCTGAAGCCGTGATCGATCAGTGCCTGCGTCACGGCGGCCAACTGGCTGGCGTCAAAGCCCGTGGTCACCGCGCCGTCGAAGTCCGATCCCAGCCCGACATGATCGATCCCCGCCACATCGCGCACATGCGCAATCGCAGCAGCGGCGGCGGCGGGCTGTGTCGAGCAGATCGCCGCATCCCAATAGCCGATCCCGATCACGCCGCCGGTGCGGGCGATGCCGCGAATCTCGTCATCGGTCAGGTTGCGGTTGACCTTGCAGGTCGCCTGCACGCCGCCATGGCTGGCGACGACCGGGCGCTGTGCCATCGCCAGCACTTCGGCAATCGTCGCGTGGCTGGAATGCGCGACGTCGACGACCATGCCGAGCGCCTCCATCCGTCGCACCACCTGCCGACCGAGCGGGGTAAGCCCGGCTTTGGCCTCGCCGTGCATCGACCCCGCCACTTCATTGTCGAAGAAGTGCGCGAGCCCCGCCATACGGAAACCGGCGCGATACAGGACATCGAGATTGGCCAGCTTGCCCTCAAGATCTTGCAGGCCCTCGATCGAGAGCATCCCGCCGACCACCTTTTTCCCGCCCGCGCGATCCGCCAGCAGCCGGTCGAGATCGGCAGGTGAGCGGATCACCCGCAACTGACCGTTTGACGCAGCCGCGTAGCGATCCAGCTTTTGTGCGTGCCACAGCGAGCGTTGCAGCAGCGATCCCCAGGTGCGCGGGGGCTGCAGATCGGCGATGGCGAGCGCGGTGATATTGTCGGTATCGGACGGGTTCGCGTCGTAATTCTGGCCCTTGGGCGTCTTGGTCACCGAGGAGAACACTTGCAGCGTATAATTGCCAGCCAGCAGGCGTGGCAGATCGATTTGCCCGCGCTCCGACCGGTCGAGCAGGCTACGCTGCCACAGCAACGTGTCGGCGTGCATGTCGGCGATTTGCAGGGTCGCGTGCAGCGCGCGGGCGCGCGGCGTGATTTTGAGCGGGATCGCGACCACCTGGTTCATCGACCGTTCGACGATGCCGGGGGCGAGCGTGAAAAAGGCAAGCGCGGCAACCAGCACCAGGCCCAGTACGGCCAGCAAGATCCTGCGCATCGAAGTCGCTCCCCGTCATGCCGGACTTGTATCGACGCCTTTGCCGTGTCCGATCCAGCGCTTGATATGCTGCGCGCTGGCGGCGGGAGCAAGCCCGCAGATGGCGATTAGGGCCGGTCCAGCGTCACGAAGCTATAGGCCGGGCGCGTGCCCTCGGCGGGATGGTCTTCGCGCGCGGTTTCGTGCCAGCCCGCAAACGCCGGAACGATCGCGTCGCCTGCGGGCATCAAGTGAACCTCGGTCAGTTCGACCCGGTCCGCCAAAGGGGTAAACAGCGCGAAGATTTCGGCCCCGCCGATTACCGCGACGTCCCCGTCGCCCGCCAACGCCAATGCAGCGTCGACCGAATAGGCCACCTCGGCACCCGGCGCGGACCAGTCGCGATCGCGGGTCAGCACGATATGGCGACGACCGGGCAGGGGGGCCGGGAAGCTCTCGAAGGTCTTGCGCCCCATCACCATCGGCGTGCCCATCGTCAGCGCCTTGAAACGCTTGAGATCGGCCGGGAGGTGCCAGGGCAAGGCACCCTCGGCACCGATGACGCCATTGTCGGCGCGCGCGAGATAGAGCGTGATCATCCGCCCCTCATGCCGCGCCGCGCCGCTGATGGCGAGGGAAGATCTAGCGCGCGTCGGATCGGTGCCGATCGCGGCTTAGAACTTCTTTGTCGCCGATACGCGCACCGTCATCGATCGCGAGCCGGGGCCGCCCCTTCCACCCAAGTCGATTCCGGTGGTCCAGCCGTCGCCGGGGTTGATTCCCAGCCCGATTTCGAACTGGACCTCGTCCCGCAGCCAGTCGTTATTGGTGATGCTGTACTGCGATGGGCCCCCGAGATCGGCATAGTCCAGCAACTGCGGACTGGCTTGATTGAACTCGTGACGCCATTCGAACCGGGCACGGGGCGCAAAGGCACCAAGGTGCAGGGTCGCCCGGCCGCCGGCAACGCTGGTCAACGATTCGAGCGTGCGAGGATCGAAGGTCAGGCTGTAGACCCCGGCTCCGGTCTCGGCATAGGCCCTGAGCTTGGCGTTGAGATACTCGGCGCGTCCGTAGAGCGAATAGCTGAGCCGCCCGGTGCTTTGGTCGATTCCCGCGCTCAACGATCCGAACAGCATCGACCCGTTGCGGTGACCGACGGCCAGCGACCCGCCAAGCGCCGCGCGCCGTGTGTTGAACGAGAGATCGCCATATCCCAAAACCCCGTCGATAAAGGCACCAGGCGTGGGCCTGAAGCTGCCATAAGCGGCCCCGACCCAGGTGTCGGCGGTCAGATGGCCGGCATCGGCGGTGCCGACCCGCGTGCGCTCTTCGCCGCCGCCGCCGCCCGCGCCGACCGTGAGATCGTCCGACAGTTTCAGGTCGGCACCCGCGCTCAAGCCCGAGCTCGAGATCGACAGCTTGGTGCGGCGCGTCGTCGCGTCGCGCGTCCCGACACTGATCGCGCCGCCGCTCCAGATCGCGATCGACCCGATCTTGCGCGGTCCGGTGTCGCCACTCTCGTCGGCCACCGCTCCGACAGCGGCTGCGGTGCTGGCGGACGTCGCAGAGCCGGTCGCCATGCCACTGCGGGAACCGGTTGGGGTCCGTAATCCCATCGCGCCCGTCACGCCCGTTGGCGAGGCACCCGGCTGCAGAGTCCCGGTTGAGGAAACGCGCAGGCCTTCGGCTCCCATCACTTCATTGGCATGTTCCATCTTGAGCGCGGTTTCGGGGGCGATCCCGTCGAACCGGCCGGGGCGCCGGAAGGTGCCGCCATCACTGCTGCCGAGTGTGATCCCGATCGGGTTGTTGCCGGTGCTGCCACCGCCGCCATGGAGCTGTTCGTTGCGGCGACCGAAGTTCTCGATTTGCGCCCGGGCGAAATCGCGGGTCGCGGTGTCTTGCGCATCGATCAACCCGCGCACGACCGGGTCGGCCGAGGGGTCGGGGCGACCCTTCACGGTGACGGTGACGGTGGCCGCCGCCGACATCCCGAACGTGTTGCCGATCGTATAGGTCACGACCGTCGTTCCGCTGAAGCGGGGGCTGGGCTGGATCTGCAAGCGATAGGTCCGCGCGGAGGCCGTGCCGTCGGCGATGAGGGTCGCCGTCGCGGAGTCGGCTGGCGACACACTGACGATGGCGGCTTGCGTGAACGGTCCGCCGACAGCACCGCTCGAAATATCGACCGTGACCGGCTGATTCTGGTCGGTCGTCGTTACCAGATTCGCGGCGACCGGTGCGGTCCCCTTCACCGTGATGTCCACCGTCGCGAAGGTCGAGCTGCCGCCGGGCCCGACCGCTGTGAACGTGAAGCGATCAGGTCCCTGGTAACCGGGGGTCGGGGTGTAGACCGCGACAAAGCGGGGGGCTGCGACGGTCGCGCCCAGGGGCAGGGTCGGGGTGGCAACGGCAGCGCTCCGCTCGAGCCCCACCGCGCCTGGTTGCAGGGGGTTGGCGATCGACACGCCGGTGAAGCTTGTACCGGTCCGCTGGATCACCACGGTGCCGTGCTGCGGGGGCGTAGCGATCGTCACGTCGGTGACGTTGCCCGAAATCAAAGTGCTGAGGTCGATCGAGGCTGGCTGATTGTTGGTGACGGTCTGCGTAACGGCGACGGAGGTGTCGCGGACGACGGGCGGCGCGGGCAACGCGATCTGCAAGCTGAAGGTCTGGCTGACCCGGCTCGGCCCGTCGCCGGTGGAGCTGTCCGAAGCGGTGATCGTCACGCTGAACGATCCGTTTGCGGTGGGCGTTCCGGCGAGTGTTCCGTTCGTTGCGAGGGCAAGGCCAGATGGCAGCGCGCCGCCCGTCACCGCAAAGGTATAGGGTGCCGTTCCGCCAGACGCCGTCAGCGATACGCTATACGCGACGTCCTGCTGGCCCGCCGGCAAGCTGGTTTGCGTGATCGCAAGCGCAGGCGTGGCGACGGTGAGCGTGACGGTGGCAGCGGCCGAGGTGCCGCCGGGCCCCGTGGCGGTATAGGCGAAGCTGTCGCTGCCATAATAGCCGCTCGTCGGGGTGTAGGTGATGACATCGCCAGCAATGCTGGTGGTGCCGTGCGCAGGCGCTGAGCTGACGGTGAGGCTTGAGTGCACACCGCTGACCGAGGCGGTCAGGTCGATCGGGGTGGCGGTGTTATAGCCAACGCTGGCGCTCTTGGCGGCAACGGTTGGGGCGGCAGGTGTCGCGACGGTCAGCGTCACGGTGGCAGCGGCCGAGGTGCCGCCCGGCCCCGTGGCGGTATAGGCGAAGCTATCGCTGCCATAATAGCCGCTGGTCGGGGTGTAGGTGATCACGTCGCCAGCAATGCTGGTGGTACCGTGTGCGGGCGCGGTGCTGACGGTGAGGCTGCTATGCACACCGCTGACCGAAGCGGTGAGATCGATCGGCGTCGCGGTGTCATAAGCGACGCTCGCGCTCTTCGCGGCAACGCTGGGGGCAGCGGGCGTCGCGACGGTGAGCGTGACGGTGGCAGCGGCCGAGGTGCCGCCGGGACCGGTGGCGGTATAGGCGAAGCTATCGCTGCCATAATAACCGGTGGTCGGGGTGTAGGTGATCACGTCGCCCGCAATGCTGGTGGTACCGTGTGCAGGGGCCGTGCTGACGGTGAGGCTGCTATGCACGCCGCTGACCGACGCGGTGAGGTCGATCGGGGTGGCGGTGTTATAGCCAACGCTGGCGCTCTTGGCGGCAACGGTTGGGGCGGCAGGTGTCGCGACGGTCAGCGTCACGGTGGCGGCCGCTGAGGTGCCGCCCGGCCCGGTGGCGGTATAGGCAAAGCTGTCGCTGCCATAATAGCCGGTGGTGGGGGTGTAGGTGATGACATCGCCAGCAATGCTGGTGGTGCCGTGCGCGGGGGCCGTGCTGACGGTGAGGCTGCTATGCACGCCGCTGACCGAGGCGGTGAGGTCGATCGGGGTGGCGGTATTATAGCCAACGCTCGCGCTCTTCGCGGCCACGCTTGGGGCAGCGGGCGTGGCGACGGTCAGCGTGACGGTGGCGGCACTCGACGTGCCGCCGGGCCCCGTGGCGGTATAGCCGAAGCTGTCGCTGCCATAATAGCCGGTGGTCGGGGTATAGGTGATGACATCGCCAGCCACGCTGGTGGTGCCGTGCGCAGGGGCTGAGCTGACGGTGAGGCTGCTATGCACCCCGCTGACCGAGGCGGTCAGGTCGATCGGCGTCGCGGTATTGTACGCAACGCTCGCGCTCTTGGCGGCAACGGTTGGGGCGGCAGGTGTCGCGACGGTCAGCGTCACGGTGGCAGCGGCCGAGGTGCCGCCCGGCCCCGTGGCGGTATAGGCGAAGCTATCGCTGCCATAATAGCCGCTGGTCGGGGTGTAGGTGATCACGTCGCCAGCAATGCTGGTGGTACCGTGTGCGGGCGCGGTGCTGACGGTGAGGCTGCTATGCACACCGCTGACCGAAGCGGTGAGATCGATCGGCGTCGCGGTGTCATAAGCGACGCTCGCGCTCTTCGCGGCAACGCTGGGGGCCCCGATATAGCTGAACTGGTCGGCGGCCGAGGTCGCGCTGGTGCCGCCGGTAGTGGTGACGCGCACGTCGACGGTGCCGGTGCCTGCAGGGGCGGTGGCGGTGATGCTGGTCGCGCTGTTGACGGTGAAGCTGGCGGCGGCGGTCGCGCCGAAGGTCACTGCGGTCGCGCCGGTAAAGCCGGTGCCGGTGATGGTGACCGAGGTACCACCGCTCGCCGGGCCCGAGCTGGGCGAGATGGCGGTGATGGCGGGGGCCGCGACATAGCTGAACTGGTCGCTGGCCGAGGTCGCGCTGGTGCCGCCAGGGGTGGTCACGGTCACGTCGACGGTGCCGCTGCCAGCCGGAGCGGTTGCAGTGATGCTGGTCGCGCTGACAACGGTGATGCCGGTTGCAGAGGTCGCACCGAACTTGACGGCGGTAGCCCCGGTAAAGCCGGTGCCGGTGATGGTGACCGAGGTACCGCCGCTCGCCGGACCCGAGCTGGGCGAGATCGCGGTGACGGTTGGAGCCCCGATATAGCTGAACTGGTCGGCGGCCGAGGTCGCGCTGGTGCCGCCGGTAGTGGTAACGCGCACGTCGACGGTGCCAGTGCCTGCAGGGGCGGTGGCGGTGATGCTGGTCGCGCTGTTGACGGTGAAGCTGGCGGCGGCGGTCGCGCCGAAGGTCACTGCGGTCGCGCCGGTAAAGCCAGTGCCGGTAATGGTGACCGAGGTACCACCGCTCGCCGGACCCGAGCTGGGCGAGATCGCGGTGATGGCGGGGGCCGCGATATAGCTGAACTGGTCGCTGGCCGAGGTCGCGCTGGTGCCGCCAGGGGTGGTCACGGTCACGTCGACGGTGCCGCTGCCAGCCGGAGCGGTTGCAGTGATGCTGGTCGCGCTGACAACGGTGATGCCGGTTGCAGAGGCCG
>NZ_JAFCWU010000006.1:259651-286299 GCF_049897725.1 Sphingomonas sp. PSPC2-2
TGGCCGAGGTCGCGCTGGTGCCGCCAGGGGTGGTCACGGTCACGTCGACGGTGCCGCTGCCAGCCGGAGCGGTTGCAGTGATGCTGGTCGCGCTGACAACGGTGATGCCGGTTGCAGAGGCCGCACCGAACTTGACGGCGGTAGCCCCGGTAAAGCCGGTGCCGGTGATGGTGACCGAGGTACCGCCGCTCGCCGGGCCCGAGCTGGGCGAGATGGCGGTGACGGTGGGGGCCGCGACATAGCTGAACCGGTCACTCGCCGAGGTGGCGCTGGTGCCGCCAGGGGTAGTCACGGTCACGTCGACGGTGCCGCTGCCAGCGGGAGCGGTTGCGGTGATGCTGGTCGCGCTGACAACGGTGATGCCGGTTGCAGAGGTCGCACCGAACTTGACGGCGGTAGCCCCGGTAAAGCCGGTGCCGGTGATGGTGACCGCCGTGCCGCCGGCAGCGGGGCCGCTGGTCGGGCTAACGGCCGTTACGGTCGGTCCCGCGCTCGCTGGGGTACAGGTTAGGGTTAAAAATGCCGAAGAGTTGGAGTGCGCGGCAGTCGCGTCGTTGTTGGCGCTTCCCCCTGCGGTATATGTAAAATTGGAAAGCGCGTAATTATAATATCTGAATAAATTGTTGGATCCGATTGTGAAAGTCGCAGAATTTCCTGTTTGATTGAGGACGCTGCGAACAATGGATCCAGTATCGTCATATTCAAATGCGGAAAAATATCCTGTCCCGACGCGAGATGTCAATGTAAATTGAACTACATCTCCATTATTAAAATAGAAATCGCTTAACGTTGATGCATAAGCTCCAAAAGTAATATCCTGATCTTGTATCTGTGAACCATTGCTGGCCGATGGAATCGAAAAGGTGCGATTATACTGGCCGGTGTTGATGTCGGCGCAGCCCTTCGATGTAGCCGCCGCCGCAAAAGCGGGCATCAAGGCGAACATAAAAGCAAAAAGCGCGATTAAAGGGCGGCTTGGATGCCCTGCGGCGCGTCGTCGGCCGAGTTCGCGCATGCGATTGCGATGAGCAAAGGTACCAAGTGCAGATCGCATGCATCCGGCGAAGGCACGAAATCGCCCCCGCTCAGTCCGAAACTGCCCCATTATTTCCCCCGCCCGCGAATCGCTTACTTTGAGAAGATCTTAGCTGATTTTTGTAATATGTAATAATAAAGAAATTGCTTCAGGACAGATGCTTGCGTGTCCTGGAGATCGATCGTGTTTTTAGATGGTGATGCCCCTGATCGATAACCGGCGTTCTGCATTAAGGTAGGATTGCGATATACGCCGAGGGCGATGATCGCTCCCTGTTCAAGATGCCAAATGAAATCACGCGTGCGGGTTCGCCCAGATCGTCAGGCGAAATCTGTATATTATTTCACATGCGGCGTAATGATTGCGCGCTTTGATACGGCCCACGCCCTCTTTCGCGCTTCGGCACAAAAGCGCGGTGAGAGGGTGTTCATCGAGAATGGCAGCGTCGCTCGAACAGGTGACCACAAGCGGGCGTTGAAAGATCGGACATTGCCGACCTTTCCCACTGCGCCGAGCCGGACCGACGACGTTCCAGGCGGGCTTTGATCCGTCGCCGGAGTGTAGATTTCTAAGTGGTGATGGCGGTCGGCTGCGGTGTGCAGATCGCGAGAAAGCCACCAGCCATAAAGGTCGCCATATACTCCTTTACCGACACAAAGTCGTCCGACCGGCTGATGCCACCCGATAGCTTGTCGATCCGCCCGGTGCGCGCGAGCGTCAGCATCAGCGCGCCGGTGACGAAATGATAACCCCAGAAAATCTTGCTTTCCTCGCACTCGGGGAGCGCTTGCTTGAGCAGTCCGATCAGCCGCAGAACGACCGGGTCGAAATGCGTGTCCATCAGCTCGGCCCCCCATTCCGGCGTGTTGGCGACCTGCGCGCCGAGTTTCGCATAGTTACGCCAGCCCTCGCCGCCATCGATATAGAGGTCGAGATCGGTATCCAGAAATGCGCGCAGCGCGCCCTCGACGGTCGGCTTGCCCGCGGCGGCGGACTCGTAATCGTCAAGCGCCTTCATCCGGCGTTCGCTGGTTACCACCGCACGGCGCGCGAATACTGCGTCGAACAACGCCTTCTTGTCGGCGAAATAATAATTGAGCAGCGTGTGATGGACGCCGACTCGCTTGGCGACCTCCTTCAGTGTCACGCCGTGCAGGCCGTGTTTGGAGAATAGCTCTTCGGCCGTATCGAGGATCAACTCCATCGTTTCGGCGCGTTGCTCGGCCCGGCGCGGGCGACGCTGTACGGGTATATCCTGGGTCACGACAATGTCCTTCCCGACTCCCGACGCGAGCGTCAAGCAGCGATCGCCGCTTGTTGATCATTCACACACGAGAGAGTGACTTATTGACAGGAGAGCCGCTCATCCGCATCATCGCGACAACGACGAAAACACGTCGACGGAGAGGGTTTATGGAAGTTCCGGCCTCGGATGCCGCGACGCGGGCGATCGGTTGGCCGGGCGGGGCGTTCAGGCGCGGATTGGTCCTGTTCGTGCTGACCTTTGTCTATGTCCTGAACTTCCTCGATCGGCAGTTGATCGGAATCCTTGCCAAGCCGATCCAGGATTCGCTGCAGATCACCGACGGCCAGCTTGGATTGCTCGGCGGTTTGTATTTCGCTCTTTTCTATTGCTTCATTGCGATCCCCGTCGGTTGGTTCGCGGACCGCACCAACCGCGTCACCGTGGTGTCGCTGGCCTGCGCAATCTGGAGCGGTGCTACGATTGCCTGTGGGTTGGCGGTGACCTTCCCGCAGCTGGTGTTGGCGCGCATGACAGTGGGATTCGGCGAGGCCGGCGGAGTGCCGCCGTCTTATGCGATAATTACCGACACCTTTCCAAAGGGACGGCGCGCGACGGCGCTCAGCATCTATAACCTCGGTCCACCGATCGGCGCGGCGATCGGCATCGCATTCGGTGCGTCGGTCGCTGCAGCGTTTGATTGGCGCGATGCGTTTATCGCGATCGGCGCGATCGGCATTGTCACCGCGATCGCTGTGCGGTTGCTGATCCGCGAGCCGACGCGGGGGGCGCTCGACGATGCGCTGCCCGGGGGGCATGTCACGGTGCCGTTCTGGGGAACGGTCGGTGCGTTCTTTGCCAACCCGGTGCTGCTGCTTGTCTCCATCGGGAGCGGGGCAACGCAGTTTGTCACTTATGGTCTTGGCAACTTCGCGGTGCTGTTCCTGATCCGCGAAAAGGGCATGACACTGGGGGAGGTCGCGCTGTGGTACGCCATCGCAGTGGCGATCGGCATGGGCGGCGGCATGCTGGCCTCCGGGCGCGTGATCGATCGCCTGCTGCCGCGCTCGCGCAAAGTCTATGCGATCGGGCCGGCTGTTTCGCTGGCGATCGCATTGCCCTTCTATGTCGCGTTCCTCTGGGCACCGGGCTGGCCAGTGGCGTTGGTGCTGCTGACTGTGGTGATGCTGCTCAACTATTTCTACCTCTCGGCTGCGGTCGCACTGGTGCAGGAAGAGGTGCGCCCCGACCAACGCGTGCTGTCCGGAGCACTGTTGTTGCTGGTGATGAATTTCATCGGGCTGGGGCTCGGTCCTACCTATGTTGGCGCGGCGAGCGACTGGTTTACCGCACACGGCTCCGCGCATGGATTGCAGGCGGCGCTCTACACCCTCGCGCCCGCCTATCTCGTCGCAATCGCCCTGTTCCTGTGGCTCGCCCGCGTGTTGCGTGTGCGTGGCAGCCTACCCAGAAAGGACATAGCATGAAGCTGCTGATCCATTCGCTCGCGCTGCTCGGCGTGGCCGGTGCCACCGCGTCTGCGGCGCAAGCCCCTTCCACCCCGATCGTCACCGCGCCTGCCGGGAAGCTGCAGGGCGTCGTGGAGGACGGGGTTCAGGTGTTCAAGGGCATCCCCTATGCCGCTCCGCCGGTGCAGGCGCTGCGCTGGCACCCCCCTGTGCCGCTGCCGCGGTGGAGCGGCGTGCGCGCTGCCGGTGCTTTCGGCCCAGCCTGTGTCCAGCCACAGGCGAAGACTGCGTCCATCTACAGCGGCGACCCAATGCCCGTCAGTGAAGATTGTCTGACGCTTAATATTTGGGCCCCCGCTAACGCCAGCGATGCGCCCGTGTTTTTCTGGATCCATGGCGGCGCATTGGTGGCCGGGTCAGGGCGCGAGCCGCTCTATGATGGCAAGCGGATGGCCGAGCGCGGGGTGATCGTGGTGTCGATCAACTATCGTCTCGGCGTGCTCGGCTGGCTGGCGCATCCCGCGCTCAGCCACGAATCGGTCGCTCACGTCTCGGGCAATTACGGACTGCTTGACCAGATCGCAGCGCTCAAATGGGTGCGTGCCAATATCGCTGCGTTCGGTGGCGATCCCGCCAAGGTTACGATCGCGGGCGAATCCGCAGGTGGGCTGAGTGCGATGTACCTGCTCGAATCGCCCCTCGCGCGGGGGTTGTTCGCGCGAGCGATCGTCGAAAGCGGCTATATGATCTCGATGCCGCAGCTCAAGAAGGCGGTTTACGGTGCGCCTTCGGCCGAAGGGGCAGGGGAGCTGCTTGCTGCCGCGCTGCAGGCACCCGATCTTGCGACACTACGCGGAATGGACGCGCAGACGCTGACCAACAGCGCCGCTGCAATGGGATACGGCCCCTGGGGAACCGTCGACGGACTGGTGCTGCCCGAGCAGATGGTCTCAACGTTCGCTGCAGGGAAGCAGGCACCCGTTCCCGTGCTCGCTGGCTTCAACCAGGGCGAGATCCGCTCGCTGACGGTGCTCGCGCCCAAAGCCCCTGCGACCGCCGCCGACTATGAGAAGGGCATCCGGGAGCGCTATGGCGATCTCGCCGACACGTTCCTCACCTTGTACCCGGCCGCCACCTATAAGGAGAGTATCCTGGCGACGACTCGCGATGCGCTCTATGGCTGGACTGCCGAGCGGCTCGCGCGGATGCAGACTGCGCTCGGCCAGCCGGCTTATCTCTATCTGTTCGATCACGGCTATCCCGCTGCAGATCAAGCCGGGCTCCACGCCTTTCATGCGAGCGAATTGCCGTTCGTATTCGGCACCTTCGACCGCACCCCGCCACGCTGGCCGCGCGTGCCGGAGACACCGGCAGAGCGCGCCGTGTCCGACGCATTGCTCGATTACTGGACAAGCTTCACGCGTGACGGCCGACCCGTGGCCGCGAACGGGCCGATATGGCAACCCTTTGGCACCGGCCAAGCCTATCTCCACGTCGCCGACGTGCCGCGCGCCGAGGCGAAACCGATGCCGGGTATGTACGCGTTCAACGAGACCGTGATGTGCCGCCGCAAAGCGACGGGCACGATTGGCTGGAACTGGAATGTCGGGCTGGCCGCACCGAAGCTGCCGGCCGCAGGGGCGGGGTGCCCCTGACGGTGAGCAGCGCCAAATGGGAGATGCGCCGGAGGGCGGGTGAAAGGGGGAAATTACCGCCCGACGTGAGTCGTGCTGATCTGCCCCGCAGCAAAGTCCGCGCTTAGCCGGAGCTTGTCGATCTTGCCCGTTGCGGCGAGCGGCATCGCCTCGACCTCGGCGACCTGGTCGGGGATCCAGAAATCGGCGACCTTGCCGCGCAACATTCCGATCAGGCTGTCGGGGGTTCCGCTCGCGTCGGCAGTTTCGACAACCAGCAGCGGACGCTCGCCCCATCTGGCGTCAGGTCGCGCGATCACTGCAACGTGACGCACGGCCGGATGTCCGCCGACAATCGCCTCAATCTCGGTCGGGTTGATCCATTCGCCGCCCGACTTGATCAGATCCTTGGCACGCCCGCAGATGGTGAGGTTGCCGTCGGCGTCGATCATCGCCAGGTCGCCGGTATCGAAAAATCCCTCTTCGTCCAACGCGTCGCTCTCGGCTCGAAAATAGCGGTCGAGAACGCTTGCGCCGCGGACCTTGAGATGTCCCATCGCCTCGCGCTGCGAAGGAAGGGCCGCACCATCGGCATCGGTCAATTTGAGATCGACCCCAAGCGGCGGTCGCCCCGATGCACCGCGGCCTTGCCCGGTGGGATAGGGCGGCGCGATCGTCCCGGTCGGCGACAGTTCGGTCATTCCCCAACTCGTCTGGACATAGACCCCGAGCCGCTGCTCGATGCGATTGATCAGCGCATCGGGACAATTCGAGCCGCCGATCAGAATGCGCTTGAGATCGGGTAACTCGCCACCGGTGCGTTCGAGATGGTCGACAAGCCCGAGCCAGACGGTCTGCACCCCGACCGCGATTGTCACGCCCTCGTCGCGCATCAGGGTCGCCAGGCTCGCTCCGTCGATCGCTCGTCCGGGCAAGACCAGCTTGGTGCCCGCCGCAGGCGCGGCAAACGGTAGCCCCCAGCCATTGGCATGAAACATCGGCACGCCGAGCAGCAGCACATCCTGCGCGGTTAGCGCGATCGAATCTGCCTGGAGGGTGCGCAGCGTGTGGAGGTAGTTGGAGCGATGCGTGTAGAGGACGCCCTTCGGCCGCCCGGTCGTGCCGGAAGTATAGCACAGCCCGGCCGCAACGTTCTCGTCAAAGTCCCCCCATGCGCTCGCGGCACCATGTTGGTCGAGGAGACGTTCATAGTCCCACAGCTGTGCCCGATGGTCGCCGAGCGTCTCGCCCGGCAGCAGCGCAGCGTCGATTGCCACGACGTGTTCGATCGCCGGGCACAACTGCAGCAATGCCCGTGACAGCGGCAGCAGATCCGCTGCAACGACAAGGACCCGGTCCTCGGCTTCCTCGATCATCGTGGCAAGGTGCTGTACGGTCAGCCGCGGATTGAGCGTATGGCACACCAGCCCCGCGCCCATCGCTGCGTAATAGACCTCAAAATGTGCCTGGGTGTTCCACGCGAGCGTGGCGATGCGGTCGCCGAACCGCAAGCCGAGCGAGGCCAGCGCGCCCGACATGCGGTTGCTGCGCGCGCGCAGATCGGCGTAGCCGGTCCGGCGCGACACGCGCCCGGCATCGGCTTCCACCACTTCGCGCGTGCCAAACCACTTTGCGGCATGATCCAGGAATTTGTCGACTGTCAGGCCGTAGCTTTGCATGATGCCTTCGTGGTTGGCGGGATGGGCAACGGCCACCGCCCGCGCGGGCGGTGGCCGCCGTTGCGTCAGAAGGTTTTCAGTACCTTGACGCCATACTGACGCGGCGGTCCGGCGAAATCGAGCCCGCTGTTGAGCGCTGCAACATAGTGTTGATCGGTCAAATTGGTGCCGTAAGCCGTTACCGTCCAGGTCTTGTGCTGCCATGCCACCTGCGCGCCGAGAATGTTGCGCGCGTCGAGCCGGTCGCCCTGCGCGGCGTTCTCGAACAGCGTCGCCCATTGCGCCGCGATATGCCCGAAATTGACGCGCGGAGTGAGCGTGTCGCCGTTGGCGAAACGATGCTCGTACGACGCACCGAGATTGAAGGTGAGGTTGGGCGCATAGGTCTGCTCGCGCCCCTTGAGGTTAAGGCAGGTTGCAGTGGCGGGTCCGGTGGTTGGCGAACACGGCGCAAACGACCCGCCGGTGCGCGTGTCGAGCGCGTAAAACTGCGCCAGCTCGCTGTGCAGGACGTTGATCCCGGCGTCGAAGGTAAAGTTGCCCGCCTTCAGATCGGCCTCGGCCTCGAACCCGTAGATCTTGGTCGTGCCCGGCACGTTGATCTCGAAACCGAACACCGGTAGCGTCGGATAGCCGACGATCACCTGGAAATTCTGGTAATCGTTGTAGAATCCGTCGATCGTCGTGTGGATGCGGCCGCCTGCGAAATTGGCCTTCCAGCCGGCTTCGTACGAGCGCACCTTTTCGGGTTGGAAGGGCGGGGTGGCGAGGCCCGAGCCGACCGGCACGTTGATTCCGCCCGGGCGGAAGCCGGTCGCGACGAAGCCGTAGAGATAGTTGTTGCGGTCGATCACCCAGCCGAGCGACGCCTTGTACGAGAAATTGTCCGATGTGATGTGCTGGTCGTCGCGGAGCCGTAGCCCGTTCTGGTTGATGTCGACATGATTGGTCGACTGGCTGGCGGTGTAGCGTCCGCCGAGATCCAGCGTCAGCCGTGGGGTGATCTTGAAGCCGACTTGCCCGAACACCGCGAGCGAGCGCTCAGGGTTACGCCCCTGCAGCGTGTATTGCGCGGCGGTCGTGCCGAGCGGCTGCCCCGCCGCCGGAGCGTCGATCACGAACTGGTAGGGCGGCAGCCAGAAATAGGTGTTCCACAGCCCGAAGGCACCGATCAGCCAGGTCAGGCGCTGGTTATCGGGTGAGATGAGGTTGAATTCCTGGCTGAACTGCGTCTCGGTGGTGGTGTCGAAGAAGATGTAATTCTTCTGTGCCGGCGCGGTTGGCGTGGCGGCGACGTTGGCGGTCGCATTGGTTCCGTCGAGATCTGCGCGGTATAGCGTGTTGCCGTTCTGGAAGCCGGTGATCGAGCGGAATTTGATGCCGCCGACGAATTCATAGTCGATCTTGAGCACGGTGCGGACGAACTTGTCGCGTGCTTCCTGCGGCATGTTGGCGGTGATGTCGAACAGGTCGCGGTAGTTGGGATTGGCGACGGTGCCGCCGGCCAGCGTCAGCGTCTTGAAGCGATTGGTGAAGGGGTCGGCCGGATAGGCCCCCATGTCGAGATAATCGAGATCGGTCTTGGACAGGATCGACAGTCGATCGGTCGGTTTCCACAGGAAGCTTATCCGCCCTGCGATCGAGCGTACGCTGCCGTTATTGCCGGTATAGGGTGCCCCGCCCGGCCCGGTGATGTGGTAGAACCCGTCGCGCCGTTCGCCCGAAAAGGCGACGCGCGCGGCAAAGGTGTCGCTGATCGGCAGGTTGACCGCCCCCTGTCCGCTCAGGTCGTTATAGTTGCCGTAGCTCGCGGCGAAATAACCGTGCGTACCGCCGCCGATGATCGGATCGTTGGTGTTGGCGAAGACCGCGCCGCCCGTTGCGTTTTGGCCAACCGACGTCCCCTGCGGCCCGCGCAGGATCTGGATATTGGCGATGTCGAAATACGGCTCTTCCTGGAAATAGCCAGGGAAGGTGGGCACGCCGTCGCGATAGGTGATGACGCCGGTGGTGGTTTGCGAATTGTGCTCGGCCTTGCCGATGCCGCGCACATTGAACTCGAGGCCCTGCCCGAAATTGTTGACGACCACGCTCGGCACCGCGAACTGCAGTGCGTCGATGTTGACGACGCCCTTGTTGGCGAGGTCGCTGCCGCTCAGGACCGAAGCCGCGATTGGAGTCTGCGATAGCTTGTCGTTGCGACGGAGCGCGGTGACGACGATGTCCTGGCTGCTGTCGGTCGCCGCCGCTGGCTGGACGTCGCCCGTCTGCGTGGTGGCGGTCTGGGCGATCGCCGCACTTCCCGATGTGAATGCTAACGCCGATGCGCTTAGCAACAATGCAAAGCTCTTCATAAACCTCCCCATCCTCACCCACACACGCTCTCCGGCGCGATGGGGTCTGGATGCCCCAGTTTTCGATCCGAATCAACACTCATTCTCTACAGAGTGAATTAAAGATCTGGTCCAGTCGGAGATCGCAGGGCAGCCCTTCCCACTTGACGCGGCTGCATCCGGCATGGGGCGCGTGGAGGGTGAGCGGCCGCAGCGAGCGCCGTGCCGGACACTGCGACCGCGTCAGAGGATAACCCGGGGGCATTCCCCTGTGCCGGTTCTGCTTTTTGTAGGGAGGGCGGTGGCGACCGCCGGGGTTCGTCGCGATGGCACTCGATTTTGGAGCGCCCGAAAAGCGGCAGATACTCGAACTAAGCGCGCTCCATCACACCGCGACGTCGGCCTTGATCGGACCGTGCGGCATATACCCTTCGACCTGAAAATCCTCGATCCGATAGCTGTCGATATCAGCGGGTTTGCGGAGGAGGCGCATGGTCGGGAACGGGCGCGGATCGCGGGATATCTGTTCGCGCGCCTGATCCAGATGGTTCAGATACAGATGGACGTCACCGCCCATCCAGACGAGCTCTCCCGGGCGGAGATCGGCCTGTTGGGCAAGCATCAGCTGCAGCGCGGCGGCACCCGTGAAATTGAAGGCGGCCCCCAGCAACAGGTCGCACGACCTTTGGTAGAGGCCGCAGTTCAGCCGCCCGTCGGAGGTTACGTGAAATTGATAGACCATGTGGCACGGCGGCAACGCCATCTGATCGAGCTCCGCCACGTTCCAGGCATGAAACAGCATCCTGCGGCTGGCCGGATTGTGCTTCAGCGTCTCGACAAGGCTGGCGATCTGATCATGCACGCGCCCGTCCGCGCCTTGCCAACGGCGCCATTGCTTCCCGTAAATCGGGCCCAGGTCTCCCCATTGCGCGGCAAAGGCATCGTCGTTCAGTACACGCTGCTCAAACTCGGTTTGAGAAATGTCGTGTCCGGTGGAGCGCCGGTACTGCGCGAGCGGCCAATCGGTCCATATCTTCACATTCTCGCGCAGCAGCGACTGCAGGCTGGTGTCCCCGGTCAGGAACCACAGCATCTCCTTCACCGCCGTCTTCCAGTAGACGCGTTTGGTGGTGAGGATCGGCACGCTTCCGTCGGAAAGATCGAACCGGATCATCGCGCCGAACAGCGAGCGCGTCCCGACCCCGGTCCGGTCGACGCGCTGGTCGCCATGGTCGAGAATCTGCTGAAGCAAGTCGAGATATTGGTGTTCGGGGTGCCGCATGTTCACGCCTTCATACCCGCAAGTTGGTTCATCGTGTCGTTCGCTGTTGCAGCGTCTTTTCGATCCGGTCGAGCGGGTTTTGCATTAGGTCGGTGTAGCGCGCTGCCGGGTGATGCGGTAGCGCGAAGTCGGCTGGCATAACGGCGGATCAGGTCATCCGGCAGGGTTTGATCGCTGCCGGTTCGGGGCGAGGCCCCTCCGCCCGGAACGCGGCGAGATACCCGCCCGCGGAGGGCATGTCGTAGCGTGCGACCTGGGTGTAGCCGACCGCCGCAAATTCGCATTTGAGCAGCGCGGGCGGCGTCCCGTGGTTTTGCGTCAGGCGGTTGGCATCGACGACGATGACCAGCCCGTCCCGCTTTAGCGAGGGGCGCATCCGCCACAGGAACTCATAGGGTTGCGCGATTTCATGGTACATATGCACCATCAGCACGCGATCGAAGCTGGCATCGGGCAGCCGCGGATCGGCGGGCGCGCCGAGACGCACGCTGACATTCTCCAGCCGCTCGCGCGACACGCGCAGCGCCAGCGTATCGCGCACCTCGGCTACGATGTCCTCGGCCAGCACGCGCCCGGTCTTGCCGACGCGGTTGGCGGCGCGGATCGTGTAATAGCCCTCGCCGGCGCCGATGTCGGCGACGGTCATACCGGGCTTGATTCCGGCCTTGGTCATTACCTCGCCGGCTTCGTTCAGCCGGTCGCGATCCTCCTCGGTCGACCAGCGTGGCGAGCTGATCTTGGCGACCGGGCGGTCGGCGGCGGGGAAGGGGCCTGCCTCCTGCGTATGATCGGGCACGCGCGGCGTGCCGCCGTCGCACGCGGCGAGCAGCAGCACGGCCACCAAGGTCAGCGCGCGGGCACCGTGAAAGTGCACTAGTCCACGTCCTCCACCTCGACCGTCTCGCCCGTGACGCGCTGCGATAGCGCGGCGGCCATGAACGCATCGAGATCGCCATCGAGCACATCGGACGGGCTCGACGAGGTCACGCCGGTGCGCAGATCCTTCACCATCTGGTATGGCTGCAGCACGTAAGAGCGGATCTGGTGGCCCCAGCCGATATCGGTCTTGCCCGCATTCTCCGCATTGGCCGCGGCTTCGCGGATCGCCAGTTCGCGCTCGTACAATCGCGCGCGGAGCTGGTTATAGGCTTCGGCCTTGTTCTTGTGCTGGCTGCGCTGGTTCTGACACTGCACGACGATGCCGGTCGGGATGTGGGTGATGCGCACCGCCGAATCGGTGGTGTTGATGTGCTGCCCGCCAGCGCCCGACGCGCGATAGGTGTCGATGCGCAGGTCGCTTTCGTTATAGTCGACCTCGATATTGTCATCGACCACCGGATAGACCCAAACGCTGGCAAACGAGGTGTGGCGGCGGGCGGCGCTGTCATACGGGCTGATGCGCACCAGGCGGTGGACACCGCTTTCGGTCTTGGCATAGCCGTAGGCGTTCTCGCCTTTCAGCAGCAGCGTCGCCGACTTGATTCCGGCCTGCTCGCCCGAATGCTGGTCGATCAGTTCGACCTTCAGGCCGTGGCGTTCGCCCCAGCGCGAATACATGCGGCTGAGCATCCCGGCCCAGTCCTGGCTCTCGGTGCCGCCCGCCCCGGCATTGACCTCGATATAGGTGTCGTTGCCATCGGCTTCGCCCGCCAGCAGCGCCTTGATCTTGTCCTGTTCGGCGCGGCGCGCGAGATCGGCGAGCGCGGCGAGGCCGTCGGTCTCCATCTCGGTATCGCCCTCGGCCTCGGCCATTTCGATCAACTCTGCCGTATCGTTGAGCTCGCTTTCGATCGCGCGCGTTGCGGTGATCGCCTCATCGAGACGGCGCCGCTCCCGCATAACCGCCTGCGCCGCCTTGGGGTCGTTCCACAAAGTTTGATCCTCAACGCGCGCGTTGAGTTCATCGAGCCGACGCAGCGCGCGGTCCCAGTCGAGGAACCGGCGGAGCAGCGCGAGCGCGTCCTTGATCGAGTCGATATGAGCCTGCGCTTCAGCGCGCATGGGAGAACCTTCCAGAAAAATATCGTGTCGTTCTTCCCGTTGGCGGGAAAACGATAGCGTGCCTGCCGTATATGAGGTTGGCGCGCCGCTAGTAAATACCGCCCTGTCGTTGCAGGAAATCGCTGTCGCGGCGCGTGTCCTTCGGTGCCTGGGCGTCGGCGCGTGCTTTGGCGGCAGCGGCGGCGGCCGCAGCGGCCGGGTCGGGAACGATCACGTCGCGGTGGACGACGCGGCGTGGCTCGCTTTCGGGTTTGAAGGCTTCCCAGATGACCGACGCCTTGGGATCGTCGGTCGGCCAGGTGCCGAACACAGGCTTGCCGCTCGCGCGGTCGATGCGGACCATGCGGATGCCGGCGGGCGCGCGGAACGGAATTTTGGGCAGCCCCTCATAGGCCTTGACCGCGAACGCCTTGAAGATCGGCGCGGCGAGCGTGCCGCCCTGCGCCGCGCCGCCCAGCGAATGCGGCTGGTCGTAGCCGATATACAGGCCGCCGATCATTTGCGGGGTGCCGCCGATGAACCATACGTCGGTTGGCCCGGTATTGGTGCCGGTCTTGCCGAACATCGGCCGGTCGAGGTCGCGCAGCACGGTGGCAGTGCCGCGCTGGATGACGCCCTCGGCGATATGGACCATCTGATACGCGCTCATCGCATCGACGATCTGCTTGCCGCGCGAGACCGGGCGCGGCATCGGCTTGCCGTTCCAGTCGGGCGCGTTGCAGCGGTCGCACGGGTGCCAGTTTTCGGGGAGGATCACCTTGCCGTGGCGGTCCTGCACGAAATCGATCAGCGTCGCGGGGTGCGAGCGGCCCTGATTGGCGAGGATGGCGTAAGCGTTGACCATGCGCGACACGGTCGTCACCCCTGCGCCGAGCGAATAGGACAGATACGGTTCGTATTTGCCGACGCCGATCCGGTCCATCAGCGACACGATCCGCGGCATCCCCGTCGTGGCGGCGGCGCGCACCGTCATCAGGTTGCGCGACTGCTCGACGCCCCAGCGCATGGTATGCGCGCCCGACCCGCCGACATTGCCGAAATTCTTGAAGCACTTCTGGCCCAGCCGCGCGCCCTGATAGACGCAGAACGGGCCGTCGACGATGATCGAGGCAGGGGTCATCCCGCCCTCCAGCGCCGCAGCATAGACGATCGGCTTGATCGTCGATCCCGGCTGCCGCATCGCCTGCGTCGCGCGATTGAAGGCCTGCGCCCGGAAATCGAACCCGCCCTGCATGGCCAGCACGCGCCCGGTCTGCGGTTCCTCGACCACGAACGCGCCCGAGATTTTGGGCACCGAGCGCAAAGCAAACGCCCCACCTTCCGGCGCAACCGCGATAATGTCGCCGGGTTTCAGCGCGGCGAAAGCGGTGCCGCCCTCGCCCCGCACCGGCATTTGCGCGGCGTCTCGGGGCAAGACGCCGGTGCTGCCGTCGGAAAAGCCGATCGTCGCCTCGCTTGCGCCGACGGCAGTCACGATCGCCGCGCGCCAATTGTCGTAATCGAGCCCGATATTGGTGTTGAGCAGCGTTGTCTGCCAGGTGTCGCCCACAATGTCCTTATGGTCGATCGGTCCGGACCAGCCGCGGCCATGATCGAAGCGCAGCAAGCCCTCACGCAGTGCGGTCTGCGCATAGTCCTGCAGCCGGTTGTCGAGCGAGGTGCGCACCCACAGGCCACCGGCATAGATGCTGTACGGCCCGTCCTTTTCGTCCTCGCCGAACTTGTCCTTCAACTGGCGGCGGACTTCCTCGACGAAATAGCCGCTGCCCGCAGTTTCGGTCTTGGGCGTCTGGCGCGGCACGGTGCCGAGCGGTTCGGCCATGGCTTCGTCATGCTGCGCCTGGGTGATGAAGCCATTCTTGAGCATTTCGCGCAGCACATAAGCCCGACGGACGAGCGCGCGGTCGGCGTGGCGGACGGGGTCGTAATTGGACGGGCCCTTGGGCAGGATCGCCAGATACGCCATTTGCGCGAGATCGAGCTGGTTCAGATCCTTGCCGAAATAGGCGTAGCTCGCGGCCTCGACGCCGAACGCGTTGCGACCGAGCGCGATCTGGTTGAGATACAGTTCCAGAATCTGCTTCTTGGTCAGCGTGTCCTCGATCCGGTACGCGAGGATCGCTTCCTTGATCTTGCGGCTGTAGCTGGTCTCGTTGCCGATCAGCAGGTTCTTGGCGACTTGCTGCGTAATGGTCGATGCGCCGGCCGGGCGCTTGTGGCTGGTCAGATTGTTGATCGCCGCGCTGGCGATGCCGAGATAATCGACGCCGTGATGTTCGAAAAAGGTTTTGTCCTCGGCGGCCAGAAACGCGCGGACCAGAAGCGGCGGATATTCGTCGTAACTGAGTTCGACCCGGCGTTCGCGCGCATAGCTGTGGATCGGCGTACCATCGACGCCGCGCACATTGGTCGGCAGTGGCGGCTCATAGGTGCGCAATTTGTCGACCGAAGGCAGATCGGCGGCGAACAGGAAGTAAAACACCGTATAGCCGATGACGAACAGCACGCCCAATGCGGCGAGCGCCTTGACCCACCACCGGCCCCAGGCATTTCGAAGGTATCCCCGGAAGCCGCCAATGTCGCGGCGGATGCGGAAATTCACGGTGGAATCAGAAGCGGCCATATGGGTGTCAGGCTCTAGCAACTTTCCCGCGCGTTGCCAGCCGCCTTAACTGCGCGCGGTGCGAGGCCGTGAAAGGTCAGTTCGACGCCATCCGCCGTGCGAAGTGCACCTCGACCGCGCGTTCGATGCTCTGCGCGATCTTGCGGCGGCCGTCGGCGCTGTCGATAAAGTCGGCGTCGCGCGGGTTGGAGATATAGCCGGTCTCGAACAGGATCGAGGGCATGTCGGGCGCTTTCAGCACCATCAGCGAGGCCATGCGGTGGAAATTGGGTTTCACCGGGATCAGCGGCTGCGCCTCGCGGCCGAGCAGTCGCGCGAAATTGGCCGAGGAGTTCATCGTCTCGCGCTGGGTGAGGTCGATCAGGATCGAGGAGATGTCGGCGGACGTGGCCGCGAGATTGACACCGGCGATGACGTCGGCCTTGTTCTCGCGCGCCGCCAGCTTGGCCGATTCCTTGTCGGACGCGACTTCGGACAGGGTGTAGACCGATGCCCCGCTGGCGCTGCCGGAACCGACGCTGTCGCAATGGATCGAGATGAACAGGTCGCCGCGCAATTTGCGGGCAATGCCATAGCGTTCCTGCAGCACGAGGAAACGGTCGTCCTCACGCGTCAGCGCCACACGGACCCGGCCCGATTTGACCAGCTCGTCGCGGATCGCCTTGGCGATCTTCAGGGTCACGTCCTTCTCGCGGCGACCGTCGATGGGCGAAATCGCGCCGGGATCGACTCCGCCGTGTCCGGCGTCGATCACCACCAGCGGACGGCTGTCATCGTCGCCATAGATGCGCGGCAATCCGGGCGTGCGCGGCGCAGGCGGGATCGGCACCGATACCGCATAGGTTGCGGGGGCTTGCACGATCCCCATGTTGAACGGCGGCAGGAAATGCAGCCGCCGTTCCCCCGCCGCGCGCGCAAAGGTCGCATCGTCGACGGTCTGCAGTTCGAGTGTCAGTTCGCGTCCGTCGCGGCCGAACACGCCTTCGGTGACGAGGGCCGGGCGTGCAAGGTCGAACACGACGCGCGTGCCGTTGGCACCGTGCGCGCCCTGGCGCACGCTCGATACCGGCCCGCCCGCGGCGATCTTGCCGCCGGGGGTCGCGCCCTGCAGATCAAGCGCGATCCGGTGCGGTGCGGCCAGCACGAAGCTCGACGCATCGGCGATCGGCTGATCGAACCGCACGACGATCCGGTCGTGCTGGACCTCGACGCGCTCGACCGACGCCGCCCAACCGGGAGCGCCGACGAACCAGCAGGCCAGCAAGGCGAAAACGAACGACACGCGTCCGTAATGCCGTCGCGACTGCGGCGCGGTAAAGCGAAAAGGGGCTGCCAAAGGGCGGGAGGTCGCGCTCATTCGTCTGGACTAGGCCGGAGACGACAAAACAGCCTTTCGGGGTGCGGTTAATATGGTCGTAGGCATAGAATTGCCGGTCGGGCGGCAAAAACGTGCCGGTTGCTGCGCGCGAGCGGGGGTGCTAGGCATCAAACAGTTCCTGATCGCGGCCTAGTATCGACCGCGGCGAGGGCCATCTGGCCGCCCCTCATGTTCCTTGGGCGCGGCTTATCCAGGTTGACGTTCGCATGATGTATGTATTCCGCCCCTCGCACCGCCCGGTTTCCACCGGCGGGATCGCGAGCGCGCGGAATGCCCAAGGCCGGAAGGCGGGGCGTGCAGGGCGAGCAGAGGCAGTTTTCGTAAACCACCATGTGATCGAGCCAGGCGATACTCTCGCCGGATCGGCCACTTTCATTGATCGCGCGCGGCCAGCGCCACGGCGCCCAGCGCCCTTTGGCTCTGCGCCGCGCGACCGGAGAATAATACATGACCACGCGTATGCTGATCGACGCACGGCACCGGGAGGAAACCCGCGTTGCTGTCGTCAAGGGAAACCGAATCGAAGAGTTTGATTTCGAATCCGCCGAGCGCAAGCAGCTCAAAGGCAATATCTATCTGGCCAAGGTGACGCGCGTTGAGCCGTCGCTGCAGGCGGCGTTCATCGATTACGGCGGCAATCGCCACGGCTTTTTGGCGTTCAGCGAAATCCACCCCGATTATTACCAGATCCCCAAGGAAGACCGCGACGCGCTGTTGCGCGAAGAGGCCGAGCATGCGGCGGAAGAAGCCGCGTTGCGCGCCCAGCAGGAGGCCGAGGACGATCTTCACGACGACGAGCATGAAGACGACGGCTTCGAACGCGATTCGGCCGCCGACGATGCCTCGATCGAGCGTTTCGAGGATGATGGCGGTGCCGAACCCGACGTAGAAGTCGTCGCCGAGGGTGAAAGCCGCGGTGGCGAGGGGCGTGGCCGTCGTCGCAAGCGCACCGCATCGGACGATGCCGCCGACGATCTGCGCGAGCGCCGCACCAATTTGCGGCATCGCTACAAGATCCAGGACGTCATCCGCCGCCGCCAGGTGCTGCTCGTCCAGGTCGTCAAGGAAGAGCGCGGCAATAAGGGCGCGGCGCTGACGACGTATCTGTCGCTTGCTGGCCGCTATTGCGTGTTGATGCCCAATACGTCGCATGGCGGCGGGATCAGCCGCAAGATTTCGAACGCTGGCGACCGCAAGCGGCTCAAGTCGATCATGGCCGACATGAAGCTCCCCCCCTCGATGGGCTGCATCGTGCGCACTGCCGGGCTGCAGCGCACCCGCGTCGAGATCAAGCGCGACTTCGATTATCTGGCGCGGCTGTGGGACGGGATTCGCGAGACGACGCTGTCCTCCTCGGCCCCCGCTTTGGTCTATGGCGACAGCGACCTGATGAAGCGCGCGATCCGCGACATCTACAATCGCGACATCGACGAAGTGATCGTCGAGGGCGAGGAAGGCTATCGCCACGCCAAGGACTTCATGAAGCTGCTGATGCCGAGCCATGCGCGCAAGGTGAAGCATTACAGCGATCCCGTGCCGCTGTTCCAGCGTGCGGGCGTCGAGGAGCAATTGTCGGCGATGTACCACCCGGTGGTGCAGCTCAAATCGGGCGGGTATCTCGTCATCAACCCGACCGAAGCCTTGGTGTCGATCGACATCAACTCGGGACGGTCGACGCGCGAACATTCGATCGAGCAAACCGCGACCGCGACCAATCTCGAGGCCGCCGCCGAAATCGCGCGCCAGTTGCGCTTGCGCGACATGGCCGGGCTGGTCGTGATCGATTTTATCGACATGGACAACGGCTCGAACGTCCGCAAGGTCGAGAAGGCGATGAAGGAAGCGCTCAAGAACGATCGCGCGCGCATCCAGATCGGTCGCATTTCGTCCTTCGGCCTGATGGAAATGAGCCGCCAGCGTTTGCGCACCGGCGTGCTCGAAGCGTCGACCCGGCCATGCCCGCATTGCGAGGGAACCGGCTTCGTCCGCACCGCCTCCTCTTCGGGTCTGTCGGCATTGCGCCTGCTGGAAGATGAAGCCGCACAGGGGCGCGGATCGCAGCTGCTGCTGCGCGCCAGCCAGGAAGCGGCCTTCTATCTGCTGAACCGCAAGCGCGCGGAACTGGCCGAGATCGAGGAACGCTATGGCGTGATGATCGAAGTCGCGCCCGACGGTGAGCAGGAAGGCGCGCGCATGTCGGTCGAAGTGTCCGGCCCGCCGCCTGCTTACACGCCGCGCTTCGAAGCGCCGATCCAGGAGATCGAGGAAGATTTCGTCGAGGACGAGATCGAAGACGAAATCGAGGACGAGGTCGAGGAAGAGGAGCAGCCGCGCGCTGCCCGCGAACCGCGCGAGCGCGGCGAACGGCCCGAGCGTAGCGAAGAAGACGGTGGCTCGCGTCGCCGTCGGCGCCGTCGCGGCCGTCGCGGTCGCAACCGGCCTGAGGGTGAGGGTGCCGCCGAGGGCGAAGCCGTCGTCGACGGCGGTGGTGACGAGGACGCGTCGGAGCAGGATGCCGAGCGCGAAGACGCCGAGACCCCGGCCGCAGTGTCGTCGGAAGAGGGAGAAGGCAGCGAAGGCGGTCGTCGCCGTCGTGGCCGTCGCGGTCGCCGTGGCGGTCGTCGCAGCGACGGCGAGCAGGCGGTTGTCGAAGCCGCTGATGGCGAGGCTCCCGTAGTCGACGCTGCGCTGGTCGAAGCCGAGCCGGTCGCGGTCGAAGCGGAAGCCGAGCCCGAGGTTGAGGCCCCGAAGAAGGGACGTCGTCGTCCGCGTGCGCGCGATGCCGCGCCAAAGGCGGCTCCGGTAGCCGAAGCGGTGGTGGAAGCCGAACCGGCTGTCGAAGCTGCAAGCGAGGTCGAACCGGCCGCGAAACCGAAGCGCGCCCGGCGTGCCAAGGCCAAGGCGGTTGAGGCGGCCGAACCGGCGGAAGCCGCACCCGTCGTGGAAGCTCCGGTGGAGGACACCCCCAAGCCAAAGGCAAAGCGTACCCGCAAGGCCAAGGCCGCAGCCGTGGAAGCGGTTGAAGTGGAAACTCCCCCGGTAGAAGAAGCCCCGGTAGCGCAGAGCGTCGCACCAGTGGCGGAGCCTGCTGCTCCGGCACCCGATGCACCGCAGGACGAGGCTTCGTCTGCGGCGGCAGCGAGCGACGCGGCACCGCGCGCGATCGATCCCGATCCGGGCGAAGCCGGCAGCCCGCGTCGTGGCTGGTGGCAGCGTACCTTCGGGGCGTGACCAACGACCGGCCCCTCGCCTGTGGGCGAGGGGCCGGTTGGTTTGCCTTACCGCTCCGCCCTTTCACCGCACCGCAAGGCCGGTTGCCCCGGCCGGAAAACTCGGCGATAGGTCGGGCATGAAGCGGCTCTTCGCGGGACTCGCGGCCTCCCTCCTGATCTGGGCCCAACCGGCTGCGGCGCAGTCGATCCTGCGCGATGCCGAAACCGAAGCGATGTTCAACGACATGTCGCGCCCGCTGATCCTGGCGGCGGGCCTGTCGCCCAACAATGTGCGGGTCGTGCTGATCAACGACGATTCGATCAACGCCTTCACCGCCGGCGGTCAAACAATTTACGTCAATTCCGGGCTGATCCAGGCGGCGGACAACGCCAATCAAGTGCAGGGCGTGATTGCGCATGAACTGGGCCATGTCGCCGATGGCCATGTCGTATTGATCGATGCGGGCGCGCGTCCTGCAATGGGCATTTCGATCCTCAGCATGGTGCTCGGCATCGCGGCGATCGCGGCGGGTGCGCCCGAGGCGGGGGCGGGCATTCTGTCGGCAGGCACCACTGCCGCCGAAGGAAAATTCCTGGCCTTCTCGCGCGTGCAGGAATCGACCGCCGATGCGACGGGGGCAAAATTCCTGCGGGAATCGGGCATCAGCGGCAAGGGGATGCTGAGCTTCTTCAAGAAGCTGGCCAATGAAGAATATGCCTATGGGTTGAAGAACATCGATCCGTTCGCGCAGAGCCACCCCTTGTCGGGCGAGCGCATCGCCAACTTGACGGCGGACGTGACGTCGTCGCCCTTCTACAACGCCAAGCCCGACCTTGCGCTGGACGATCGTTTCAAGCGCGTGAAGGCCAAATTGCTTGGCTATGTCGCCGACCCCAAGACCACGCTGAACGTCTATCCCGAGCAAGACCAGAGTGTGTACGCCCATTATGCGCGCGCTTACGCCTGGCATAAAGCGGGCTATCCCGAAAAGGCCGACGCGGAGGCAGCGGCATTGCTGAAGGCGGATCCGCACGACCCCTATTTCCTGGAAATTCAGGGGCAGATCCTGCTCGAAGCGGGCAAGCCCAGACAGGCGCTGGCCCCGTTGCGCGAGGCAACCGACCTATCGCGCAACGCCCCGCTGATCGCGACCACCTTCGGCCATGCGCTGATCGCGACCGAGGACAGGGCCAATTATCCCGAGGCGATCAAGGTGCTGCGCCAGGCGGTGGCGCGCGACGACGACAATCCCTTCGCCTGGTATCAATTGGGCACGGCGTATGAGGCCTCGGGCGATCAGCCGCGCGCGCTGCTCGCCACCGCCGAGCAAGCGAGCCTGACCGGCGATCACCGGACGGCCGCCTATAGCGCGCGCGGCGCGATGCAGGGGTTGCCGCCCAATAGCGTCGACTGGATCCGCGCGCAGGACATTGCCCTCTCGGCGCAGAACGAGATGGACGACAACCCCAAGAAATATAAGAAGCGACGCTGATGCGCCTGAGCTGGACTGTTTTTGCGACCGCGCTGATCGCGGCGCTCCTTGGCGCGGCGGCGTTTGCCGGAATCGAACGGGTGGTGCCCGCTGCCGACGGAGATCGCGCGCGCGTCGAGGGCGTGGTGCATGACTATGTCCTGGCGCATCCCGAAATCATTCCCGAAGCGCTCGACCGGCTGCGCGACCGCGCCCATGCCGACACCATCGCCAGCAACCGCGACGCGATCCTCAAACCGTTCGGCAGCGCCTGGGCGGGCAATCCGGCGGGCGATGTCACCCTGGTCGAATATTTCGATTATAATTGCGGCTATTGCCGGGCGAGCCTGCCCGCAATTGCGGCGTTGCTCAAGAGCGATCCCAAGATTCGCATCGTTTACCGCGAATTCCCGATCCTCGCGCAAAGCAGCGTCGATGCCGCGCGGATGAGCCTGGCGGCCGCCGACCAGGGCAAGTTCCAGCAATTCCACGATGCGCTCTATGCCGGTGGGCAAGTGTCGGCGCAGACGATCGCGGCGGCGGCGAAGGCCGCTGGCGTCGATCAGGCGCGCGCGGCGGCCTTTGCCCCCAAGGCGGACGCCGAAATCGCGCAAAATCAAACGATCGCGCGCGCGCTTGGGCTGACGGGCACGCCAAGCTGGGTGATCGGCAGCAAGGTCGTGTCCTCGGCCTTGCCGCTGGAGGAATTGCAGAAAGCGGTCGCCGAGGCGCGCGCGGGGAAATAACCGCCGACCGCTTGTTGCAGCGCAACCGGCCCCCTACCTAGCGCGCAGGAACGGGGGCTTCATGGACGTTGTTTTATCGGTTGCCGGGGTCTCGAAGGTCTATGCCTCGGGCCAGCGCGCGCTCGAGCCAGTCAATCTCGATATTCGGCGTGGCGAAATCTTCGCGCTGCTCGGGCCCAATGGTGCGGGCAAGACGACGCTGATCTCGATCATCTGCGGCATCGTCACGCCCTCCACCGGCACGGTTACCGTGCTGGGGCATGACGCGCAGAAGGATTTCCGCAGCGCGCGCCGCGCGATCGGGCTGGTGCCGCAGGAATTGTCGGTCGACATGTTCGAGACGGTGCTCGCCACCGTCAAGTTCAGCCGTCGCCTGTTCGGTCGCGCGCCCGACAATGCCTATATCGAGCAAGTGCTGCGCGACTTGTCGCTATGGGACAAGCGCGACGCCAAAATCCGCGAGCTGTCGGGCGGCATGAAGCGGCGCGTGCTGATCGCCAAGGCGCTGAGCCACGAACCCGACATCCTGTTCCTCGACGAACCTACCGCCGGGGTCGACGTCGCTTTGCGCCGTGACATGTGGAAGCTCGTCCACCGCCTGCGCGCCAAGGGCACCACGATCATCCTGACCACGCATTATATCGAAGAGGCCGAGGAAATGGCCGACCGGGTCGGCGTGATCGACAAGGGCCGTATCATCCTGGTCGAGGACAAGGCCGCGCTGATGAAGAAGCTCGGCAAGCGCCGTATGGCGATCACGCTGCAAACGCCGATGGTGTCGTTGCCGTCCGGGCTGGATGGCTGGTCGGTCGCGCTCGACGACGAGGGCAAGACGCTGGTCTACACTTTCGATTCCGAAAACGAGCATATTCCGATCCTGCTCGCCAGGCTGGGTGAGCTTGGCATCGGCTATAGCGATCTCGAAACGCATAAGAGCTCGCTCGAGGACATTTTCGTCGATCTCGTCGAGCGGAAGGACGCGGCATGAGCGACCAAACACACCTTCTTTCCGGTCTTGCTGAGCCTGTCGAAGCACCGCTCGCCACCAGCGCGACGGTCGTTGCGGGGAATGCTTCGACAAGCCCAGCACGAACGGTTGTGGGGAGGGTAGGCGCGTGAGCAATTTGAGCGCTGCCGCAAGCAAGGCTCCCGCGATCAACCTCCACGGCATCTGGGCAATCTACCGCTTCGAGATGGCGCGCGCGCTGCGCACGTTGTGGCAGAGCCTGGTCACCCCGGTCATCACCACCTCGCTCTATTTCGTCGTGTTCGGCGGCGCGATCGGCTCCAAGATCAGCACCGTCGGCGGCGTCGGTTATGGCAGCTTCATCGTGCCCGGCCTCGTCATGCTGTCGCTGCTGACGCAGAGCATCTCCAATGCCTCGATCGGCATCTATTTTCCGAAATTCACTGGCACGGTGTTCGAATTGCTGTCCGCGCCCGTATCGGCGATGGAGATGGTGGTCGGCTATGTCGGCGCGGCGGCGACCAAGTCTATCGTGCTCGGGCTCATCATTCTGGCGACGGCGGCGTTGTTCGTGCCGCTGCAGATCGTCCACCCCTTTGCGATGCTCGCCTTTCTGGTGTTGACCAGCGTGGCGTTCAGCCTGTTCGGCTTCATCATCGGGGTGTGGGCCAAGGGATTCGAACAGCTATCGTTCGTACCCGCCTTGCTCATCACCCCGCTCACCTTCCTCGGCGGGGCGTTCTACTCGATCGACATGCTGCCGCAGCCGTGGCGCACGGTCAGCCTGTTCAACCCGGTCGTCTATCTGGTCAGCGGCTTTCGCTGGGCGTTCTTCGACAAGGGCGATGTGTCGGTCGGCGTAAGCCTTGGCGTGACGGCGGTGTTCCTGGTCGCATGCCTCGGCGTGATCTCGTGGATCTTCAAGACCGGCTGGCGGATGAAGAACTGACCGCGCGGACGATTGCGGACGGAACAATGCGGCGCGCGCTGCGCTAACGCCGCATCGGGCGCGCTTGCCGTGCCTGTTTCCAAATCTTTCGGAGACAATGATGACCAAGACGGCATTGGTAGTGGGCGCGAGCGGGATTGTCGGCAGCGCGACGGCGACCTTGCTGGTCGATCATGGCTGGCGCGTACACGGCCTCGCGCGGCGTCCAACACAGCAGGACGGTGTGCTGCCCGTCGCCGCCGACCTGCAGGATGCCGCCGCGACGCAAGCGGCGCTGGCCGATTTGCGCCCCGATGCGGTGTTCATCACCACCTGGCTGCGGCAGGATAGCGAGGCCGAAAACATCCGCGTCAACGCCGCGATGGTGCGCCATCTGCTGGACGCGCTGCGCGGTGCCACCGGGTCGCGCCACGTCGCCTTGGTCACCGGGCTCAAACATTATCTCGGGCCGTTCGAGGCCTATGGCAAAGGCGCGCTGCCGCAAACGCCGTTCCGCGAGGAGCAAGGGCGGCTCGACGTCGACAATTTCTATTATGCGCAGGAAGACGAAGTGTTCGCCGCCGCCGCGCGCGACGGCTTCACCTGGAGCGTGCACCGCCCGCATACCGTGATCGGCAAGGCCGTCGGCAATGCCATGAACATGGGCACGACGCTGGCGGTCTATGCGACGCTGTGCCGCGAACTTGGGCGGCCGTTCCGCTTTCCGGGCTCCGCTGCGCAATGGAACTCGCTGACCGACATGACCGACGCGCGCCAGCTCGCGCGGCAATTGCTGTGGGCGGCGGAGACCCCGGCGGCGGCCGATCAGGACTTCAACATCGTCAATGGCGACGTCTTCCGCTGGAGCTGGATGTGGGGACGGATCGCCGAATGGTTCGGTCTCGAACCCGCACCGTTCGACGGCACCGTGCTGCCGCTGGAACAGCAAATGGCGGACGATGCGGCGGTGTGGCGCAGCATTGCGGAGCGCGATGGGCTGGCCGAACCCGATCTGGCGCGGCTGGCCTCGCCCTGGCATACCGATGCCGATCTCGGGCGGCCGATCGAAGTCGTCACCGACATGTCGAAGAGCCGACGGATGGGGTTTCTGGCCTATCAGCCGACCGACGATGCGTTTTTCGACTTGTTCCGGGAGTTGCGAGCCGCGCGGTTGATTCCCTGAGAGTTGTGTGGGCAGCGCGCAAGCGGCGCACGCTAATCGATATGTCCCGCCGCTTTCAGGATGCGATAGTGATCGTCGGATTTTGCCTGAACGGATAGAAATTCCCGAAATCCGAACTGCAAGCCCAGTTGGTGCATCAGCGCGCGATCGGTCTCCGAATAGAGAATTGCGATTCCTTTAGGGGCGAGCAGGTCACGGGCACCACCGTTTCGGCGGATCCGCTTCATAAAGTCATCTTGCTGGGAAACCGTATAAAAATTCGCAAGCGCACAATATTAAAACTAATGCTTATATATGTTGTCTCTATGCCATTTTAGAAAATTAACATGTGGTCTATGAGCTGCGACTCTTGGAGCGGTTGCACTCTGGCTTGACTGAAGGAAGATTCGAACGCCCTCAAGATCATTTACATGGCGAGAAATTTTTATAGTAAGGTCATCATTTAACGAGATCAAGCCGCGGTCGAACATCCAATGTGCAGTTCCCGATAAGGCCAAACCATTTGCTATGGCATCGGGTCCACCGTGTTCAACAGGTCTGATATGAGCGGCTTCTACTTCGGCTCGGCCCCCGCCGTTGATTAGTTTAAGGCCAGATAAAGCGCATCTCGAGTCATATGCGGCAAGAACGTTTCTACGAAAGGCGCGGTCACGTATAGCGCGCGAGGTGACTATATCAACTCTTGATCGTTCTACTTCATAGATGAACGGGGTTCTATTATCCAGAACTCGGTTTGATATTTCGTCGATTGAAACATCGCCAGTTCGCGGAAGGAAGCCAGTCCCGTCTGACAGCCCGCGTTCGATAATACGATTGAAATCTTGATCGGAAATTGGGCGTACCGATGACTGCTTACCGCCAGATTGGGTGCCGTCGGGTTTCAGCAACGCTCGTTCGAGTGGGCCTGTGCCGTCACTGAAGGGCACATGGTGGTCGAATTCAAGGAAACTTCCCGGCTCAATCAGGGCGACATGTCTGGCTGGATCGTCTGGGTCCGCGATCAAACCTTGTATTTTCGCGGTCGCAAAATAGCCTCTTTTGCCACCACGCCGTGATTCAAGAAAAATAACCCAATCACCTACCAGTTCTCTGGCTCGTGATAGGTATAGCTTCGATGGAAACTGATAGCGCGAGGTTGGATCGTCGGCATAGTCAGAGTCAGAACGATATATGAAAACTCCTTTCGTCATATAAATTTCACATTATAATTCACTATCTTATAATAATTATGCATCTTGCGGTAAAAGACGCATGAAAATTGACTGGACGTCAGTCATTGGTCCTTCTGTGTCGTCGAGGGTTTCTTCTTCGAACATTCCGGACGCATTGTTCAAAATTGTCTGATACCAACCTCCGATGATACTGACTCACGGGGGGATTCCCAAAGCGGCGAAACTCTGACTCTATGGCTGTCGATTGGAGGGCATGGCCATGGGTGCAGCGATCGGAATGCGGAACGACT
>NZ_JAFCWU010000007.1:0-263794 GCF_049897725.1 Sphingomonas sp. PSPC2-2
CCACTAAGGCCGAAGCCTTCGTTCGACTTGCATGTGTTAGGCATGCCGCCAGCGTTCATTCTGAGCCATGATCAAACTCTCAAGTTTATGACCGGCATCATCGCAGTGGAATTCCACGACAAAACCGGCATCTCTAGGAGCTGCTCTGCACAAATTCTTACGTATGGAAACGTGAAGGACTTGTAAGAGCGACTTAGCTTTGAACGATCAATCGAGCCTAGAGGACCCGAAAAACCGTGAAGCCGCCGCCCACATGTCCCTTCATCTTAAACCAACAATGTCAAAGAGCGCAAAATACCGACGCCTTGCTCAACCCTTTCTTTCAAGGGGCGAGCCGAGCGCCGAAAATTTGGTGACCGTAGAAGCGGACCGTGTGGGCCACCGCTGCGGTGGAGTGGTCTCTAGATGCGACTCTCCAGCCCGTCAAACCCTTTTTTGCAATTTTCTTTCACTGCCCTGCAAAACCGCGGAAATCTGCGGGTTTAGCGGTCCTTAACGGCTTCCGGGATAAGGGCGTCGGAATGGACGCCCTTGCCGACTCTTCGAATCCCCCGGCCGAATCGCTGTCGAATCAGGTGCGTAGCGCCGTGATCTGGCGGTCGGGCAGCCAGATTCTCGCGCAGATCGTGCAATGGGCTTCCACCTTTCTCGTGATTCGGATCCTAGACCCGCACGATTATGGTCTGTTTGCGATGACAGGGGTGGTGCTGGTCCTCCTCAACATGCTCAACGGCTATGGGCTGGCGAGCGGGTTGATCCAGAAGGCCGAAATCACGCCGCGCGACATTCGCCAGCTGTTCGGCATGTTGCTGCTGCTCAACGGCGTACTGGCGGCGGCGCAGGTCTTCCTCCTCGCCCCCGCCGCCGCCGCTTATTATCGGCAGCCGATCGTCGCGCACCTGCTGCAGGTACAAGCGCTGCTCTATCTGACGACGCCCTTCATCGCGCTGCCCTATGCGCTGCTGTCGCGCACGCTCGAATTCAAGCTGCAGGCGCGGGTCAATATTCTTGCATCGATCGCCAGCGCGAGCACAGCCTTGGCCGGGGCGATGGCCGGGCTCGGTGTATGGACGCTGGTGCTCGCCCCGTTGGTTCTCTTCAGCGTTCGAGCGATCGGCATGACGATCGTCGCCAAGTCGCTGGTATGGCCAAGCTTCGATTTTCGCGGAGCGGGCAAGCTCGCGCGATATGGCGGCGTAATGGCGGTTGGCCAGCTCTTCTGGTTCGCCCAAAGCCAGGCCGACGTGTTCATCGCCGGGCGCCACTTCACCCCGCACACGCTCGGCATCTACACCGAGAGCCTGTTCCTCACGCAGGTGTTCGTCTCGAAATTCGTGCCGCCGCTCAACGAAGTCGCCTTTTCGGCCTATGCGCGAATCCAGCATGATCGCGCGCTGGTCGCCGCCGCCTTTGCGCGATCGGTACGAATCATCATGATCGCGGCGCTCCCCTTCTATTTCGGCCTTGCCGCGACCGCCGAGCCGCTGGTGCTGACGGTATTGGGCGAGAAATGGCGCGAAGCCGCGCCCGTCGTGCATTTGCTCGCGCTGGCCATGCCGTTCATGACGCTGCAGGTGTTGTTGCAGCCAGCGTGCGACGCGTGTGGACGGCCCGGGATCGGCGTGCGCAATGGTGCGGTTGGCGCGCTGGTGCTGACGATCGCGTTTGTGATCGGCGTGCGTTGGGGGGCGACCGGCCTGGCGACGGCGTGGATCTGCGCTTATCCGGTCTATCTCGGCGTCAGCCTGTGGCGATCACTGCCCGTCATCGGCACCTCGCCGCGCGCCATCGCCGACGCAATCGCGCCAGCGTTGCTCGCCGCGCTGGCGATGGCACTGGTGGTGACGCTGGTCGACGAGGCTCTGCCCGCGATGCAAGCCTTCCCGCGCCTTGCCATATTGGTGGCGGTGGGCGCGGGCGCTTATGGCGGATGGCTCGCGCTGTTCGCGCGCGGCGTGGTGCGCGAAATGATCGCGGTGGTGCGCAAACAGCCCACTCCGCTCGCAACCGCCTAGGCCGACTGAATATAACTGCGCATCGCCTCGGCATCGGCCTCGATCCGGTCGATGCGATATTTGACCAAATCGCCGATCGAGACGAAGCCGATCACCGTATCGCCCTCGACCACGGGCAAATGGCGGATCCGCCGCCGTGTCATCAGCGACAGCGCACCGATCACCGCCTCGGACGGGGTCACGGTGATCGGCGGTGCGGTCATCGTATCGCCGACGCTGCGCGCCATCGCGTCTGCGCCATGCGCGTGGATCGCATGAATCACGTCGCGTTCGGAAAAGATGCCGACGACGCTGTTGCCCTCCATCACCGGCACCGCGCCGACGCGGCGCGTCGCCAGCACCGCCACCGCGTCGCCGACGCTGTGCTGCGCGGTGATCGAAATCACTTCACGGCCCTTATTGCCCAGGATTGCTGCGATCGTCATCGGCTCTCTCCTACTGCGCTCGTCATCCGAGTCTCTCAGGCGCTTGAGGATTTCACGTTTCGCGATCTATGGGAAGCAATGACGACTCCTTCCGGCCTCGATGATCCTGCTTATGCGGCCTTCGCCTGGGCGCGCTTTCGCTGCATCCTCGGCTGGATGGCGGTGCTGGCAGCGGTGTTCATCGTCGCGGCGATCGTGGTGCTGCAGCATTTTTATGGGCCAATGGGGTGGGTGGCGATCCTCGCGGTGATCGGCGGCGCGGGCGGATCGATCATGCTGAGTGCGGTGCTGATGGGGCTGATCTTCCTCAGCTCGGGCTCGGGTCACGATGAGTCGGTCGATCGGCGGGACTGAGCCGAGGGCCAACCGTCGGACGCCTGAGCGCGATGATTTCACTTCGCCCCGTTCGTTTCGAGCTAAGTCGAGAAACAGTAGCAATCGCTGTGCCAGGTTTCTCGACTTCGCTCGAAACGAACGGAACTGGTGAAAGATCACCCAACTCTAATCGCTATCCTTGATGCGATAGCCGAAGCTGCGCGTGCCGTTGGCGGGGATCTCCACCGACCACACCGCTTTGCCGTCCTTGCGCGTGAGCGTCTCGGTCATGCGCGACATGCGGGGCAAATCCTCGCCGGCGAAGCGCGCTTCGAAGCGGACGGGATAGGGGTTGGCGTTGCGCGCGGTCAGGCGATAGGCCTCCCAATCCTTGCCGCTGTCGGGATGCGCGCTTTCGATCGTCACTTGGGTGGCATCGGCGACACCGGCTTCGACCTCCTCGCCCACTGCCTTATCGGCAATCGCGCCCTCCCCGATCAACAGCGCGGTGTCGCCGCGCGGCTGGAATAAGGCGACAGGCCCCGCCGGAAGCGGCACGCCCAGCCCCTGATCGGTGCGGTTGCGCAGGCGCAGCGTGATTCGCGGCGCGTCGGCATCGCCGCCGCTATCGACCGTGGAGACATAGACGATGCTGACCGGCACCGCCGCGCGATCCAGCAAGGCGACCTGCTTTTGCGCGAGCGCGGCGACGGTGGTGCGATCGGGCACGCGGTAGAGTTTCAGGTCGCCGAGATCCTCCTGCTGGACCATCGCGCGCCGCAAGCGCGTGCCCGTGACGACGATATCCGCCTCAAATGCCATCGGCGCGGGTGCAGGCAGCGGCGGAGGCGCAAACACTGCCGCCGGTGCTGGGACGATCGGCTGCGCAAAACAGCGGAAGGTGAGCGATTCGTCGGCGACATTCCAAGTCGGATTGGGCGCGCTACCTTCGCGCTTGACCGCACCCGCGACCACCATCGTCTCGGCATCGGCGAAGCTGGTGGTGTCGCTGCTGGCGAGCGTCACCCACGCCAGCAAATCCGCGCTTTGGCCGTCGGGGCGCAACGTCGCGACATAATTGGCCTGCCAGTCAAACCCCCAGGCGAGATAGGAGAGCGTCACGGTGACACTCACCGCAGTTGGAGAATCTAGCTCAACCGACAGCGTCGGCTTGGCAGCAAGCGTAGGGGGCACGCGGTTATAGACCAGCGCATCCTGGGATGGCCCGCAATCCGCCGCGAGGAAACCGTCGCGCGTCTGCAGGATCGCGGCACCGTCCGGCCCCGAGCGGACGATCGCCGCTTCCTCGACGATGCGCTTGGCGATCGTCCGCCGGATCGTCACCGGACGGCCGAAGCTGCCCGCGTAAAGGGTGCGCGGTGAGAGCAGATCGGCATCGAGATTCTTCTCGCGCACGCCCTGCGGCAGGCCGGTGACGATCGCGCTTTCCGGCAAAATCCCCGCCGCCACGCCTTCAAAGCGCAGCGTCGTCCGCCCCGCCGGGATGGTCACGCGGCGCTGCTCGGTGATCAGTGCATAGCCTTGTAGCCAGGCGCGATCGATCGCCTGATCGGGCGCACGCAGGGGCGCGCGGTAGATTGTCACGGCAACGCGGTCGGGCGCGGGCGACAGAGTCTGCGCGGGCGCCGCGCTCGCCAGCGCGCCGACCAGCAGTGCCATCCCCCAGCGCAGCACGCGCCGCACCGCGCTCAGAACCGCGTGTCGAAGGTCGCGGTGACGCTTGCCGTTCCGTTGGCGGGCACGGCGACTTGCCACACCGCCTCATCGGCATCGGCGCGCGTACTCGGCTGACTCTCGTCGGTGATCTTCGTGTCGTGCCACCAGCGCTCGAGCCCGGCCTGGGCGAGTTCGACTGTCACGCCCTGCGCGCGCGCATTGGTGAGGGTGTAGCGCATCGTCGTACGCCAGCGCTCATCCGAAATCCGCTCGCGCTTTTCGACCGTCGGCAGGATTTTCACGTCGAACGCTTCGCCGGTCTTGAGCGCGAGCTTCGATCCCATCGGCGTGTGCGGGATTTCGCTTTCGCCGATGAATTGCGGCGCACCGCGCGCATCGCGCATATAGACGCGCACCGTGCCGGCGGGCAGCGCATCGCCGAGGCCGCCCTCGCGCGACGAACTGAACTTCAACACCGTGTCGACGCTGACCGCCTCGTCAAGCTTTTGCAGCCAGGGGTTGCGATAGAAATAGCTCTTGGCGGCAGGCGCGCCTGCCACGTCGAGAAAGCTGACCTGCTTGGTCTGCGCATTGGCGATCGTGGTGCGCTCGGCGAGCGGATAGAGGTAGAAATCGCCGAGTTGCTCACGGCGCGCCGTCTCGGTGCCGGGCTGGTTGCCGCGTGGGCCGGGCGTGCCGCGACCACCGTAAAAGCTCGGGCGATTGCCGCCATCCGCCGTGCCGACCGCGCCCGCGACCAGCAGCGTCTTGGCCGCATTGAAGGTCGTGCCGGTGGTGTTGGTCAGCGTGATCCAGCCCTGCACGTCGAGCTTGCCGGCTTTCTCATCGAACAAGGCGACATAGTCCGCCTTCCACCCCAGCCCGCGCGAAAGATAGTTGAGCGTGGCCGGGCGCGTGCCCGCATTCGCGCTGTCGAGCGTCACCGACAAAGTCGGCCGCGCGCGCAAATTGGCGGGGAGAGAGGGGAATACCACGCGACCAGTGTTACGATCGAGAACCTCGATGCGGTCGCCGACCTGGACGATGGTGCCGCCGTTATTCGCGAGCACGCGCGCCGCCTCGCGCGTTTCCGCACCGGTGGCGGGGTTGGTGCGCACCAGCGTCACGCTTTGGCCAACCGATTTGTTCATCAAGGTTTGGGGCGACAGCAGGTCGTAATCGAAATTCTGCTCGATGATCCCGGCACCGGCGGCGGTGAGCGTCACCGTCTCGGGGCGGATCTGCGCCGAGACATCCGCGAACTCCTGGCGCGATCGACCGCGCGGCAGGGCGAGCTGGCGGGTATCCTGGATCAGCGCCAGATCGTTATTGTAGATGGTGACCGACAGGTCCCCCTGCGCGCTGCTCGCGACCGGGTCGGGGGCAGCGCTTTGCGCGTTCGCCACGCCGGGCAAGCAGAGCATCGTCGTCGCCAGCCACATGCGCATGTCATCGCTCTCCCGTTATCGCGGGCCTAGGCTATGGATATAACAACGGCGTTACAATCCCATAGTCAGGCCCGCTAAACGGAGCGGCGGATTACTCGCTTGGCGTGCTGGTCGTGCTGCCGGGTGGGCGGCCGCGACGGCGGCGCGGCTTCTCGATCAGTTCGCCATCGCTGTCAGGCTCGACGACTGCAGAGAGGTTGAGCGACGGCGGCAGGCGATCGGCGGTGAAACCGCTATCCTCGCCAGCATCTTCCACGACGGCAACCGCAACGGGCTCGCGCCGGGGACGACCACGGCCGCGACGCGGTGCCGCTGCAACCGCCTCGACCGCGACCACGCCTTCGACGGCGGGTGCGCCTTCAAAGGGCACGATCGTTTCGACCGACACCGCTTCTTCGCTCGCCTCGGGAGTCCGCGCTACGCGATCCTCACGCTCGTAGCGGTCGCCGCGTGGACGGCGTTCGCCGCGTTCTTCGCGCGGAGCATCGGTCTGCCGCTCATAACCGCCTTCGCTGCCCTGGGCGTTGCCATTTGCCCGGCCACGGCCACGGTCGTCATAACCCTGGCCCGCGCCGCGCGCTTCGGATGCGCCGTTTTGGGGTGCGGTGTTCTGGTTGCCGTTTTGCTGATGGCCGCCATTCTGGTTGTAGGAGCGATTGCCGTCCTGACGCCCATCCTGACGATTGCCGTCCTGGCGATACCCGTTTTGCTGGCCGTTGCCGTTCTGGCCGCCACGCTGCTGATCGCCGCGCGGCTGCTCCGGAACGCGCTCGCCCTCATCTTCATAATCGGGCTCGTCTTCATCGAGGGTCGCGCCCTGAATGCGGCGAGTCGACGGCGCGCCGCCATTTTCCTCGAAGCGCGCGCGGGTCTCGGCCAGCACACGAAAGTAATGATCGGCAAATTGCAGATAATATTCGACGTTGACGCGGTCACCCTGCATCTGCGCGTCGCGCGCAAGCGTCTTATACTTCTCGAGCAATTGGGCGGCATTGCCGCGCGCGCGATTGTCGATGCGATTGCCGGTATCCTGGCGACCCGGATTGCCACCCGACGAGCGCTGCTGCTGCCCGCCACGGCCGCGACGGCGGCCGGCCTGACGATTATTGATCAAGTTCTTGTTGTCCTGTGCTTGGAAACCAACCCGGCCGTGCTCCAACAAATCTGGATGCAAATGCCCCCGGCACCGCCGCCGACCATCGGCAACGCGCGCCCGCCACGGTCGCCGGACGACAGCGACTGCATGACTAAGGATGCAGGCTACAGCCCGTTTTCAACCAGTTGCGATGAAAACGCGAGCCCCTGCGCCGTTCAATAGCGACTGCAAAGCCAATCGCCAAGCGGAATATTATGACCGTCGCGTGACCAATTCGGACGAGTGCGTTGCGATCAACGCGCGCGGACGCCCACCGAGATCATGGCGCAGCGCCACGGCAAACCCCTGCGCTTCCAGCAGCGCAGTGACGGCGGAAGCCTGCGTAGCCCCAATCTCAAGGATCGCGGCCCCACCCGGCGCAAGCAAGCCGGGTAGTTGCGGGGCGATGCGGCGATAGTCGTCGAACCCGTCCGAGCCCGCGAACAGGGCAGCGCCCGGTTCATGGTCGCGAACCTCAGCCGGAAGGTGCTCCTGCGTGCCGATATAGGGCGGATTCGAAAAGATCAGGTCGAACACCTCGGTCACGCCCTCGCCCCAATCGCCGCGCCGCAAGGTTGCGCGGGCCGCCAGCCCAAGCGCAAGCCGGTTGCGCTCGGCATAAGCCAGCGCCTCGGGCGACGCATCGACGCCCAATCCGGTGGCCGCAGGCCATTGGTCGAGCGCCGCCAGCAACAAGGTGCCGGGTCCGGTCCCCAGATCAAGAATGGTCTTGGGGCCAGCCGTGCCGAAATGATCGACCGCCGCCTCGATCAGCGTCTCGCTATCGGCGCGGGGCACCAGTACGCCGGGGCCGACCGCCAGCTCGATCGTCCAGAAGGCACGACTGCCGGTAATATAGGCGATCGGCTCATGCGCGAGCCGCCGCGCGAGCAGCGGGCCAAAGCTGTGCGGCGTGGGGGAATCGAGCCGCTGCAGCAACAGCGTTTCGCGCGAAATGCCCAACGCGTGCGCCATCAGCAATTCGGCATCGAGCCGCGGGGTCGCCGAGACAGGAGTAAGCGCGGTGGTTGCCGAAGCGAGCGCGCCTCTAACTCCCCTCCCGCTTGCGGGAGGGGTTGGGGGAGGGGCTGTCATAATTCGTACCGCGCGCTTGTAGCACTGCCCTCCCCCAGCCCCTCCCGCACGCGGGAGGGGAGTTTAAGAGTCAAGGCTCGCCAGCCGCTCGGCCTCGTCCTGTGCGATCAGTGCACCGATCAGCTCATCCATCTCGCCCGCCAGAATCTCGGGCAACCGGTGCAATGTCAAATTGATGCGGTGGTCGGTCACGCGCCCTTGCGGGAAGTTATACGTCCGAATCCGCTCCGAACGATCGCCCGACCCGACCATCGATTTGCGCGCACCCGCGCGCTCCTGATGCAAACGATCGCGCTCGGCCTCATACAAACGGGTGCGCAGCACGCGCATCGCCTTGGCCTTGTTCTTGTGCTGGCTCTTCTCGTCCTGCTGGATAACGGTCAGGCCCGTCGGGATATGGACGATGCGCACCGCCGAATCGGTGGTGTTGACCGATTGCCCGCCCGGCCCGGACGAGCGATAAATGTCGATGCGCAGATCCTTGTCCTCGATCTTGACGTCGACCTCCTCGGCCTCGGGCAGCACCGCAACGGTCGCGGCGGAAGTGTGGATGCGCCCCTGCGCCTCGGTCGCGGGCACGCGCTGGACACGGTGGACGCCGCTTTCGAACTTCAACTTGGCGAACACGCCCTTGCCCTCGACCGAGGCGATCGCTTCCTTGAAGCCGCCGCTTTCAGACGAGGAAGTCGAGATCAGCTCGACCCGCCAGCCCTGGCTTTCGGCGTAGCGCTGATACATGCGGAACAGGTCGGCGGCGAACAGCGCAGCCTCGTCCCCACCGGTCCCGGCGCGGATTTCGAGCATCGCCGCACGTTCATCGGCGGCATCGCGCGGCAGCAGCGACAGCGCCAGCGCGCGCTCGGCAAGCGGCAGGCGCTCGCGGATCGTATCGATCTCCTCGCGCGCCATCGTCTTGATCTCGGGATCGCCGTCATCTTCCATGCCGGCCAGCACGTCGAGCTCGGCGCGCAACCGCCGCACCTCACCCGCCGCGCGCGCGACGGGTTCGAGTTCGGCATATTCCTTCGACACCTGGACGAAGCGGTCCGACGGCAAATCCCCTGTCGCCATCAGCGCCGAAAGCTCGTCGCGCCGCGCCTCAATCTGGCGGATGCGGTCTGGGGAGATGGAGGTCATTCCGTTGTCATCGCCTTCAACACGGCGTCTACCGCATAGCCTTGCGCTGCTCGCTCATGGCGAACGACATTATAGCTTTCCGATAGAGCCAAGAGCGCGGCTTCGACCACATCTTTGTCGGCGGCTGCGTAGCTGTCAGGTTGATTGACTCGAACGGCAATACCACGTCGATCCGGCAGGCCCGTATCGGTCGCCTTTGAAACTACGACCCGTCCGAGCGAGCCGTTTTTGACTGCTAACTCAAACCGACGTTTTGCGTTTCCACGATAAGCCAGTTCGGCTCGTACCCCTGCTCGCCGTAAAGCTGAGGTCACTGCTATCGCCTCACTTTCAGCATCTGGTTGGTCGGGGATAACCGTAACATCCGCGACATCCGTAGCCGGTTCCTCCAGCAACATCGCCAGCCGCTCGATCCCCGCCGCCCAGCCAACGCCTGCCGTCTCCGGCCCGCCAAGCGAGCCGATCAACCCATCGTAGCGCCCGCCCGCCAGCACGGTGCCCTGCGCGCCCAGCCGATCCGTAACGAACTCGAACGCGGTGTGCCGGTAATAATCGAGCCCGCGCACCAGCCGCGCATTGCGCGTCCAGGCCACGCCCGCCGCGTCCAGCCCCGCCGTCACAGCCTCGAAAAACGCGCGCGCTTCGGGCGTGAGATAGGCATCGATATCGGGTGCCGAATCCGCCACCGGCCGGTCGCGCGGATCCTTCGAATCCAGGATGCGCAGCGGGTTCTTCTCCAGCCGCGCCAGGCTGTCCTCGCTCAGCACATCCCGATGCGCCTCGAAATGCGCGACCAACGCCGCGCGCCACGCATCGCGCGTCTCGGCATCGCCCAGCGTGTTGAGCTGCAGCGTCACGCCCTCGGTGATGCCTAGCTCCCGCAGCAACTGGTCCGCCAGCACGAGCAGTTCGACATCCGCCGCCGGTTCCGCCGCGCCGATCACCTCGGCGTCGATCTGGTGGAACTGCCGATAGCGCCCCTTTTGCGGGCGCTCATAGCGGAACACCGGCCCGTGCGTCGCGATCTTGAGCGGCGCATATTGCTGCCAGCCCTCGGTCAGATAGGCGCGCGCTATGCCAGCGGTAAATTCGGGCCTGAGCGTCAGCGAATCACCGCCGCGATCCTCGAAGGTGTACATCTCCTTCGACACCACGTCCGTCGTCTCGCCCAGCGAGCGCGCGAATACCGCCGTCGATTCAAACACGGGCAGTTCAACGCGCTGGAAACAATAAAGTCGCCGCACCCGGTCAAAGGTATCGACCACGCGCGCGAAGCGTCGTTGATCGTCGCCGAAGATGTCCTGCGTGCCGCGGATGCGTTTGGGGGTTTCGATGCGTGCCATAAAGGCTCGCTCTCTAAGCGAGCCGCGCACCAAGCGCCAGATGCTTGTGCATAGCGCCCATGACAGCGCTTGACAGGGCCTTCGCTGCATCGCAGCATTGCCGCAACGGGAACGGCCACAGTTCCCATTTCAGCATCCGCAGGACTCCACCCGGCTCGTTTCGGAAAGGTAGCTATGCGTCCGTCTGCTTCCCAAAGTCCCGCCGCTTTCGCGTCCCACACCATCCCCTTCCCCGCATGAGCTTGCTGATCGCATGGGGGCCCGCGATCATTGCCCTGCTCGCCGCTGGTCTGTTTGCCGGTTTTGCCGCCGGATTGTTCGGCATCGGGGGCGGTTTCGTCGTCGTGCCGGCGATGATCGCGCTGTTGCCACTGCTCGGCGGTAGCCACGCCGAATATACCCATGTCGCGATCGGCACATCCTTCGCCACGATCGTGATTACCGCGCTACGCTCGACGCTATCGCACGCCAAACGCGGGGCGGTCGATTTCGAGATTCTCAAAAGCTGGGCCCCGTGGATCGTCGGCGGGGTCGGCATCGGCGTGATGCTGGCGCGCGTGCTGACTGGACAGGCGCTCTCGATCATCTTTGCGGTTGGCATCACGCTGATGTCGATCAACTTCCTCGTGCCCAAGCTCGCGCGCCGTCAAGTCAGCGATACGATGCCGACCGGGGTGGTGCGCGCGGGTATCGCCGGAAGCCTTGGCATCTTTTCCTCGCTGCTCGGCATTGGCGGCGGCACGGTCGCGGTGATCGTGATGACGCTGTGCGGCCGATCGATCCACAAGGCGATCGCGACGGCGGCGGGCTTCGGCTTCATCATCGCAGTGCCCGGCACGATCGGCTGGATGTTGATCGGCCTGGGCAAACCCGGCCTTCCGATCGGATCGATCGGCTATGTCAATTTCCTGGGGGCGGCGATCATCACCTCGATGTCGATCCTCACCGCACCGCTTGGCGTCGCGTCGGCACATGCTCTGCCGGCCGAACCGCTCAAGCGCGTGTTTGGCGTGTACTTGCTGTTCATCGCCGGGGTCATGTTTAATCGCGCCATGCATATGTGATTTGCGCTGGGTCAAAAGCGCGGTAGCACCGCGCCGATGACCCTGAACCTCGGCAAGAGAATCGCCCCGCCCCGCTTCATCCTGTTCACGATTCTGTTCGTGGCCGGGCTGTTCGTCGCCATTCCCGCCTTTGGCTGGGGGCGCGGCACAATGGGGGCGTTCGATGTCGCAGCGGCGGTGTTTCTGATCGCGATCTCGACCTTGCTGCGCAAGGGCAAGGCCGATCAGATGCGCAAGGCCGCCGCCGCGAATGACGCCAATCGCGCAGGGTTGCTGGTGCTGACCGGGCTGACGATGGTCGTCATCCTCACCTCGGTCGCCAAGGAAATGCAGGAGAAAGCCAATCTTGTCGCGACCGTGCTCGTCATCGTGACGCTGGTGCTGGCGTGGCTGTTTTCCAATTCGGTCTATGCGCTGCATTATGCGCATCTGTTCTATTCGGATTGCGACGGTGACGGCAAGGATGCCGGCGGCCTGGAGATCCCCAATTGCGCCGAGCCCGATTATTGGGATTTTTTATATTTCAGCTTCACGCTCGGCATGACCTTCCAGACATCCGACGTCGAAATCTCCTCGCGCCAGATCCGCCGCGTCACGCTCGGCCATTGCCTGGCGGCGTTCGTCTTCAACATCGGTGTGCTCGCCTTCACCATCAACGTGCTCGGCAGCAGCAGCACGTCCTAGGCTGGACGCCGACCGCATGAGCCGCTTAGATCACCGTCACAGCACTCCTCACACGAAAGAATCCCGAATGATCCGTCGTGCCGCGCTCACTACCCTGTTGCTCGCCACCGCCGCCCCGGTATTGGCGGAAAATTCCAAGCCGCAGCCGGTGCCGTATGTCGACACGATCCCACCCGCGCAGGACATTCGCTTCCCCGGCACGATCACGCTCGACATTGACGCGACCGACACGCGCCGCGGCATCTTCACGACGCGTGAAACGATCAGCGGCGTTTCGGCGGGTCACATGGTGCTGCTCTTCCCGAAATGGCTGCCCGGCAACCATTCGCCGACGGGCCAGCTCGACAAGCTGGCCGGGCTGCACATCCGCGCCGGCGGCAAGGAGCTGGCGTGGACGCGCGACCCGGTCGATGTTTACGCCTTCCACATCGACGTGCCCGCCGGTGCCAAGGCGCTCGACATCGATCTGCAATTTCTCTCCGCCACCGCTGGAGACCAGGGGGCGGTAGTGATGTCGCCCAACATGCTGCGGCTGCAATGGAATTCGATGAGCCTCTACCCGGCGGGCTATTTCACCCGGCAGATTCCGGTAAAGGCGACCGTGAAATACCCGGCCGGCTGGACCGCGTCGTCGGGCCTGCCGTCGAAGGCGACCGGCTCGACCTACAGCTATGAGAAGACCAATTACGAAATCCTGGTCGACTCGCCCGTGTTGGCGGGGCGCTATTACAAGCAGTGGCCGCTCAGCCCGCGCGTCAATCTCGACGTCTATGCCGACAATGCCGCAGAATTGGCCGCGACACCCGAACAGATCGATGCGCACAAGAAGCTCGTCGAGCAAGCGGTCAAGGTCTACGGCGCGCAGCATTACGACACCTACGAATTCCTGCTGTCGATCTCCGACGTGATGGGCGGAATCGGGCTCGAACATCACCGCTCGTCCGAAGACGGGGTGAAGCTTGGCTATTTCACCAAGTGGAAGGATGGTCCGGGCTCGCGCAACCTGTTGCCGCACGAATATAATCATAGCTGGGATGGGAAATTCCGGCGCGGAGCCGACCTTTGGACCCCGGATTACCGCACGCCGATGCGTGGCAGCCTGCTCTGGGTCTATGAAGGCCAGACGCAATTCTGGGGCTATGTCTTCCAGGCACGCTCGGGGCTGGTGTCAAAGCAGGACACGCTTGACGGCTATGCTTCGATCCTCGCCAGCCTCGACAACCGCCCAGCACGCAACTGGCGCGACCTGGTCGATACCACCAACGACCCGACGATTTCGCAGCGCCGCCCGAAGGGCTGGGTCAGCTATCAGCGCTCGGAAGATTATTACAATGAGGGGCTGCTGGTGTGGATGGAGGTCGACTCGATCCTGCGCCAGCAATCGGGCGGTACCAAGTCGATCGACGACTTCGCAGCGAAGTTCTTCGGCCTCAACGACGGCGACTATGGCGAGGTGACCTACACCTTCGACGATGTCGTCGCGACGCTCAACGCGATCCAGCCTTATGACTGGGCCAGCCTGCTCAACAAGCGACTGACCGAGACTGGCGAGCCCGCGCCGCTCAAGGGCTTCGAAGCCAATGGCTACAAGCTTGTCTATACCGACACGCCCTCGCTCGCTTTCAAGAACGCCGAGGCGACGCGCAAGAGCACCGATCTGACCTACTCATTGGGCCTCACGCTCAACAAAGACGGTGCCATCACCGGCGTGGGTTGGGACACGCCCGCGTTCAAAGCTGGGTTGACGATCGGCAACACCATCGCGGCGGTGAACGGCACCATTTTCTCGGATACCGCGCTGAAGGCCGCCGTGACCGCCGCAAAGGGCGGCACCGACCCGATCGTGCTGCTGATCAAATCCAATGACAGCGTCGCGCCGGTCAGCATCGACTATCATGGCGGGCTGCGCTATCCGCACCTGGAGAAAATCGGCACCGGAGAGGGTGGTTTGGATCGGTTGCTGACAGCCCGGTAAACGGCTGCACTACAGACCTGCATCAGTTTAAGGATTTAGCATGCGTATCGACATGATTCCGGTCGGCAAGAGCCCGCCCGATGACCTGAACGTGATCATCGAAGTGCCAACCGGCGGCGAGCCGGTAAAGTATGAGTTCGACAAGGCGAGCGGCGCGCTGTTCGTCGATCGCATCCTGCACACGCCGATGCGCTATCCGGCTAATTACGGCTTCGTGCCGCACACGCTTTCCCCCGACGGCGATCCGCTCGACGCGCTGGTCATCGCGCGTTCGCCCTTCATCCCGGGCTGTGTCGTGCGGGCCCGCCCGATCGCCGTGCTCAATCTGGAAGACGAAGCCGGCGGCGACGAAAAGCTGGTCTGCGTGCCGGTCGATTCGACCTTCCCTTATTATTCGAACGTCAACGAACGCGGCGACATGCCCGAGATCGTGTTCGAACAGATCGAACACTTCTTCACGCACTATAAGGATCTGGAAAAGAAGAAGTGGGTGCGCATCGGCACCTGGGGCGATCGCGACGAAGCACGCCGGATCGTGACCGAAGCGATCGAGCGGTATCATGCCGCCAAGGCCGACAAGATCCCTGCCTGAATTCTCGGCAGCGGCGTGGCCCCGCGCCACGCCGCTGCGTGTAGCGACCCCCCGCAGGCCGGGCCGCGAGCGGCCTTGCGCCGCCGGACCCGCCGCCCTTACCGCCCGATCGAGCTGTAACTGAAGCCAGCTCTTTCGACGTCACGCGGCGGATAGACATTGCGCAGATCAACCATCACCGCACCCGCCATCGTCGCCGCCAACCGCTTCAGGTCCAGTGCACGGTAGATGTCCCATTCGGTCACGATCACCACCGCATCGGAACCCGCCGCAGCTTCGTAGGCATCGGTGCAATACACCACGTCGGGCATCATGGTCCTAGCAATCTCCATGCCTTCGGGATCATGCGCCCGCACCTTTGCCCCCGCATCCATCAGGCTTTGGACGATTGCCAAGCTCGGCGCATCGCGCATATCGTCGGTGTTTGGTTTGAAGGTGAGCCCCAGCACCGCAACGGTCTTGCCCTTCGCCTCGCCGCCCAACGCGGCAATCACTTTACGACCCATTGCGCGCTTGCGCGCGTCGTTGACCTGCACGACCGCCTCGACAATGCGTACCGGCGTCTCATAATCCTCGGCCGTCTTGAGCAGGGCGAGCGTGTCCTTCGGGAAACACGAGCCACCATAGCCGGGACCCGCGTGCAAAAATTTGGAGCCGATCCGGTTATCGAGGCCGATGCCCCGCGCCACATCCTGAACGTTCGCACCGACGGCTTCACACAAGTCTGCGATCTCGTTGATGAAGGTGATCTTGGTCGCGAGAAACGCATTTGCCGCATATTTGATCAGTTCCGACGTGCGCCGCCCGGTGAACAGGATCGGGCTCTCGTTCAAATAGAGCGGGCGGTAGATATCACGCATGACCTGCTGGGCGCGCGCGTCATCCGTGCCGATAACGATCCGATCGGGGCGTTTGAAGTCGCCGATCGCCGCGCCCTCGCGCAGGAACTCCGGATTGGAAACGACGGCGATCGGAAAGTCGCCGGCCAGTTCGGTCAAAATCTCCTCGACCTTGTCACCCGTGCCTACTGGAACGGTCGATTTGGTGACAACCACCAGCGGACCGTCAATCGCCGCAGCAATCTCGCGCGTCGCCGCGAAGACATAGCTGAGATCGGCATGGCCGTCGCCACGGCGCGACGGCGTCCCTACCGCGATGAACACAGCATCTGCCCCTGAAACCGCCGCTTTGAGGTCGGTCGAAAATTTGAGACGGCCTGCAGCGACGTTGGTGGCCACCAATGTGTCGAGACCAGGTTCGAAGATCGGCATCTTGCCCGCTTCGAGCGCCGCGATCTTGCTCGCATCCTTATCGACGCAAATTACGTCATGGCCGAAGTCGGAGAAGCAAGCGCCGGAGACAAGCCCGACATAACCCGAGCCAACCATCGTAATTCGCATGATGTTTCCCTAAGCCATTGTGCATGCGACAGCGCGAATGGAACGTCGAATGAGAACGATTCCCTGACGGTATCGTCATGGTGTCGCAACATCGCCGCCATGCGCTCGCATGCCGGAATTGTCGATATCACAAAAAAATGGGGAGGCCAGCTTACGCTGACCTCCCCACAATTTTCGTCTTCAGGTAAAGGCTTAGTTGCCCGAACCCGGACCGTAGGTGACTTCCACACGACGGTTCTGCACTTCACGAACGCCATCGGCAGTCTGAACGCGAAGGTGAGCAGGATCTTCACCGAACGCCTCGGTCGAGATCACACCATCGGGGATCGAGTGGGCGGTCATGTACGCACGAACCGCATCGTTGCGGCGCTGCGACAGGGCCAAGTTGTACTTCGGCGTACCCGAGCGATCGGTGAAGCCGGCCAGCATGACCTTTGCGCTACCGCAGTTCTGATACTGTGCAACCGCACCGTCCAGGATTGCTGCGGCTTCAGGCGTAACGTCCGACTTGTCCCATTCGAAGAACACGATGAACGGACCGGGCGAGCACGGCACTGCGACCGGTGCGGGCGGCGGTGCGGGGGGCTCGGGAGCCGGAGCCGGTGCCGGTGCGGGAGCAGGCGGCGGCGGCGGTGCAGCAGGCTCACCGAAGTTGTAGGTCAGACCACCCAGCAGGCTGTGCGTGCGGAACTTGCTCGCGTACGAGCTGCCCGCGATGTCGACCAGCTTGACGTTGTCGGCAGTGAAGAAACGATACTTCAGCGAGACGTCGACATTCTTGGTCAGCGGCGCGCGGATACCCGCGATGCCCTGATAAGCGAAGACGGTATCGCTGTCGTTCAGGAAGCGCGACGCGCCGAGCGCAACGCCTTCCTTGACGCGTGCGACGCCGACGCCGCCGCCAACGAAGCCCTGGACTTCATCGGCATCACCGAAATCGAGCAGGCCGTTGACCATGAAGCTCAAGGCTGAGCTACGACCGCCAGCGCCGCCGTAGCTACCGGCCGGAAAACCGCCTGGCGTCGTTACGGTCGAGCGATACCCATTTACATCTGCGCTCTTGTAACCGACTTCGGTTTCGATGCGGAAAATGCCGAGGTCGTAACCAATGACGCCATCGACGTCATAGCCATAACGGTGGTCAGCGGTGCTGGCACCCTTGATCGAATTGATGTCGAACTTAACGTCCTCCACAATCATCGCGCCACCCTCGACGCCGACGTACCACGACTTGTCGCGGGCGAGGGCAGGTGTGGCGACGATCGCGGTGGAGGCAAGCGCCATAGCAACGGCAAGCTTCCGCATAAAAAAACCCCTTCTTCTGGTTGTCACTCGGACAGCGCAAACTCCCTACCCAAAGGAATGTTTCCACGCAAGCGCACAAATAGATGCGGCTGTTGTACAAAAGCAACAGCGTGACGGGGTAAGCCTCTGATTCTGCAATCGCTCACGAAGCGATCAGGCCGTGCGACCGCATTGCAGCAAGCACGGCGGCAAGCGTTGCCCGCGCCTCGGCGTCGATGGTCGTCCCACCGGTAGCGGCAGAGATCGCCGATTGTTGCTCCCCGACGACCTGACGTCCCGCAACCAACAAGCACGCGCCCGTAACTTCCCCGATGCGCCAACGCGATCCATCGAAGCGGGCGAATGCGGAATCGCCCCTGCTCCACGCATTCATGCCATCGCGGGCGGCGAGGAAACGCCAGCCAGCGTTGGTCCACCCGGCGATCGCGTTTGGACTCCCGCTCCATGCCCCGGTCGGCGATGGACCCACGATCCAGCATGCACCCGTGTCTGGGCTAACCGGCGGGGACCCCACGCCTACCGCCTCGACCACTGGCTGGACCGCAAAGTCCAGTAGGGTCAGCGCTTCGTTATGCGACAATTCCTTCTGCGCCTGCCCCACCTGGAGCAAAGGCAGGCTCAGCCGCACGGTCGTTTGGTCGTTCATTGACGGTCCTTTCTTAGCCCGCCCAAGCGGGGATCATGCCGTGAAGGGGGTAGGATTGGCCATGTGCGCCAACCTGGGTGACCGCGATCGACAGGCCGACAATGCGATCGACGTGCCGAATCACCAAGGTCGGCTCCGTGGTTTCGACCGTGGCCCCCCGTCCGTCGGGATAGAGGAGCGCAATTTGATAGACCTCGCGCTCTTCTGCCAGCGGCGCATCGACGCCGTCGACCCAGCGCAGGCCCGCCCTGCTGCGCCGCACCCACTGCACCGTGACATCCCCATTCCCCACTTCGGACCACGTCAGATGCGTTGGCGAAAGCGGCAAGATCGAGGTTCCTGCAAGCGTGAGCGCGACTTCTACCGGCCCCTCCACGTCCCCGGGTCCAGACGCCATGATGCGCAGGTCTCCTCCCTGCGCGGTCCCAGGCAGGTCGAGCGTTGCGCTTGCGTCCGGCTCGACCAGCACGAAGCGATCGCCCGCGCGCTGCGTGCCGATCGCACTCTCGGTCGCGCGCCGCCCGCGGAGCAGCACCGCCAGTCGCCACCGTGTCGCGGTAAGCTGCGTGGCTTCGCCGAATTGCAACAGCTCGTTCCCCACCAGGGCTGTATTCAGCCCAGCATCGAGCGCCCCAGCATCGGCTCCAACCAGTGTCATGCCTGCATGGATGAGTTCGACCTCAATCACATTTGCGTGATCGACGATCGCAGCGCCCGCCGCCCCAGGTGGCGTCACGACCTGCCCAAGAATCCCCGGCACATTCGTAGCACCGGCCGCCATCCACCGCGCACCTCCGTCGGTGCTGTAAAGCAAGGTCGCCCTGCGCCAGCCCGGCTGGGTTCCCGCTGCGATTATCGTCACGCGCGGAACCGAGAGGACCGCGTCCTCCGGCGGCGCTTCGAACGCGGCCAGCACCGTCGTGCCCGTCGCGACGTCGGGCGCGTGCAGCACCCGCCCCGCACTCGCCGAAACGGCCAGGGTTCCCGTGGCGAGTCGCACGCATTCCAGCGACAGCACCATATGTTCCAGCGCCCACCCCGTGACTCGCCAGACCCCCGCCACCCCCGCAATCGTCACACACGCCCCGGGTGCCACCGCTAACGCGTCCCAGCCGAGCGTTAGCGTGCGCCGCTCGCGGGCGGCCTCTGCCCGCGACAGCACAGCCTCGGCCATCGTCTTGGCGGTGTCTGCGGTGATCGCGGCCGGCATGTCGACACGTTCTTCGCGGACCCCGGCCCCCGGTCGCCGCGCCTGCTGTATCCCGGTCTGATAATCGCGCGCCGGGTCGTAATGCGCCAGGGTTACATGGTGCGGCACCGTCTCCAACGCCGCCATCGCTCGGCCGTGCTTGCCGCGCGCGGCCCCGGCGGCAACGACTTCGCCATCGGCGATGGCATGGTCGGCGGCAAGCCCCGCCCGCATCCGCAGGCCCATCGCCTCGGGCGCGAACCACGCGCCCCCCGCCACCGCCAGCGTCTCGACCACACTGCGGACGCTGTCGCCATAAGCCGCAAAGCCGGTGACCGCTTGCGTTGCCGCGGCTCCATCGATCATATCGTCCGTCAGCTCCTGGGCGATCCTGCCGACCGCCACGGGTACCGCGTCGCCAATCACCTCGAAGGTCAGCGAGGGGATACGATTGCCATAATCGGCCAGTTCGAAATGCTCGAACACCGCATAGGCAAGCCCACGATGCGCAGGCGTCAGCCCCGCCCCTTCCGCAGATGCAATCAGCGGATCGACCGCTTGCCCTTCGTCGCCCAGATGCAGGCGAAAACCGGTCGCGCTCTTGAAATCCCCGCCCACGCCGCGCAGCAATTTGCCATCGGCCCAGATCCGCCCGACTCCCTGGATCGCCCGTCCCGACAACGCCACCGCGAACGACGCCGAATAACTGTAATTTGTCGTGCTCGGCTGTCCCTTGCCGCCGCCGCTGCTGGTTCTGCTCTCGATCAGATCGGTCGACCAGATCACGCAACCACCCACCCGCATCGTCCCGAAGACGCGTTGCAGCGGCGTGCCATAGCTCGATGTCTGCAGCTGCAGCTCGGTCAGTCGCGGCCCCTCCCGGGCCTTTGGCTTGAGCAGCACCTCGCGGTCAAAGACGTTGCCGATCACCGCGCCGATCGCGCTGCCGATCGGTCCGCCCACGATCCCGCCGACGGTCGAAAGAATCAGAGTCGCCATCGCTTACTTCTCCACCCGCCAGCATCCCAGCATTGGCCACGGCGGCGACCCCGGTCGCTCGACCACGCGCCGCAGCATCGCGTCGGCGTGGACGATCCCGCCCGGCACCAGCACCGCCAGATGAAATTGCCCCGGTCCGGTTTTGAACAGGGCAAGGTCACCCGGACCGGGCGCGTCGCTGGCGACAAGCCCCGCCGCCGAGAACGCCGCCGCGATTGCCGCCGCGCTCCCGCCACGCAGCGCATAGCCGCTAGGAATTTCGCCCCGGAAACCCGCCGCGCGCGCGGCCAACCCAGCCAGCCCGACACAATCGAGCCCGAACGCCGGGTCGCGCCCGTGCAAGCGGAAACGCGCGCCGATCGCACCGCGCGCCGCCGCAATGGCGCGTTCGGCCGCGCTCATGCGCCCGGATAACGGGTGAGCAGGTCGATCCCCGGCAGATACGGCTCGCCGCGAAAATTCACCGCATTGGTAAACCGGGCGGCGCACGTCGCCAGGCTCTTATCGCACCCCTCGATCAACTCCACCAAATCGCCCGCCACCACCGGCAGCGCGGGTGCGCTCCGCAGCGTCACCGTCCACCCCGCAGATCGCGCGATCGCGCTCTCAAGCCCGCCATTCGCCCCGCCGATCCAGCGCAGCAGCCCCGCGCCATAGCCATTGTCGCTAGGCTCGACCGCATCCACCGTCACCACCTGCCCCGCCGCGCCCGTCACCCGCACTATCCGCCGCCGCCCCGCCATCGCCACGCGGCAGCGTTTGTCGCCCAGCTCGGCCCGGCATTCGGGCGAGGTCGCCTCGACCACGGGCCGCTCGAGCGCCGCACTCACCCCGCGCAATTCGGCGGTAAAGGCCCCGCGATCGGTCTCAACCGCGCCGATCGTCCCTTCGCCCAGCGCCACTTGCGTCGCGCCGCTGCCGGTCCAGTCAACCGCGAACAACGCCACCCGCGCCCCATCCCAACGCCCCGCCAACAGATCACCTTCGGCAATCGCCGCGCTGGTCAGCGCACCGGTAATGTCCATCGTATCGGCCTCGAGTCCGGCGCTGCGCTTGATCGCCGACGGCGTCATTCCCGGCGCGGCGCGATGTGCCAGCCCGCTGATGACCAAATCGCGATCATGGTCAGTCAGCCCGATCGTCACCCCGTCGCGCCGCTCGATCCGCCAGCACAGGGCGATCGTGGTGAGCGTACCTTCGAGGAAGCTCATGCCAAATCCTCGCGCACTTCGATCAGCGGCACCGCCGTCGCCGCGCCTGCCAGGAAGGTTGCGCGGTTGACGCTCAACCGGTCCTCGGCGAACCGTACCGGCACATCGAACAGGAAACCCGCGGTCACCGCCACGCCCGTGGCCGGCGCACCATCGAGCTCGACATAGCCGCCCGCGACAACCGAGAAGGCCGCCGTCTCGACCCCGCCGACCCCGACGCGCACGCTCCCTCCAACGGGCCGCGTGATCCGCCGCACCGCGTCGCCATAGCGCTTGACCAACGCGAAGCGCACCGTGACGCCATCGCCCGTCCCCAGCACCTGGTCGCGCGCGCCCGGCGTCGCGGTCCCCGAACTGGCATCGAACGGGTCGCGCAACCGGAACCCGCGCGCCGGCCCCATCCGCGCGCGAAAGAAGCCGAGCAAGGTCGCGATATCGGCTTCGGATCGCACCCCCGGCCCGACATCGTAGCGCGTCCGCGCCTCCGCCCAGCTTGCATTGCGCGCCTCATGCCCGCCCGCGCTGGTGACGATCGCGGTCGAGAATTCCGGGCTGACCTCGGCCTCGCGCCCCAGTGCGAGCGGGAACAGCACATCGTCGAAAGCCTGCACCGCATCCTCCGCCTCTTGGAAATGAACGAACCCGTCGCGCAGCAATTGCGGCAGCGCCCAGACGAACGCCGCCGCCACACCGCGCGCTTGCGCCGCCAGCGCCGCAGCCTCGATCTCGCGCCACTGCGCCGTCTGATCGGGCCGCAGCACGAACCCCGAAAAATAGTGCGTATCCGCGACCGCATAGCCAAGCCGGGCGGTGGCGGCGTCCACCGCACGCGCGGTGCCCGCGACATTGCCCGCCACGACGAAATCATAATCTTCCAGTTGCAGCACGTCGAAGGCGGGATGCGCCCAGCCGACCGGCACATTGGCGCGCTGCACCTCGGGCGCATCGCCCGCCAGCACCGTCGGCAAATAGACCAGCACATGCGTCTCGACCGTCGGCGCCACCGCGCGCACCGCAGCGACCAAAGCCGCGGTCGAGGCCGCCAGCAGCGCCCCCGCTGCATCGAGCAGGGCCCGCTCGGCAGCAGTGCTCACCGCCTGGACGCGCGCAATCTCGACCGCACCCGCCCCGAAATGCTGCCGCGCTGCAGCGTCATACAGGCAGGGCCGCCCATCGGGCATGATCCACCACCACGGCTCACCCACCTGGAATTTGGGCGCAAGTCCCGCGGCCACCGCAATCTCGATCATCGCCACCGCGACCGCGCGCAAATAGCCCATCGCCCCGTCATGCGCGGGCGACAGCAAGGTCGATGGCGGCGCCCACCCGGTCAGCGCCGGGCTGCCATCCCACGCCCGCTGCTTCCAGTCGCCCCAGCAATGCGCGTCGAACAGTTCGTAGCTGAGCGACCAGATCACGTCATAGCCCAGCGCCTTCGCCCGCTCGGCAAAGTCGCGCTGCCACGCCGCCGCAGCCGCATTGAGCGCCCCACCCGCAAGGCTCGCATAAAAGCCGCCCGAATTGGCTTCGAGCCGCAGATAATGGCTCATCCCCAGATAGTGGACGATGCTCCCGCGATAGCCGAGCAACAGCGCGTTGCGCAGCAACCGCGCGGGCGTAAGGTTGTAACTGTCGTCATAGCCGCTCGCGATCTGAAGGCTGTGCTCAGGCACCACCACATCGCCAATCGCCAGCACCGCCCCCGGCCCGTCGCACACGATCTGCGTCAGCTCGACCCACGCCTCGACCGGGGCCGCCAGCGGCGCATTCCCGCCATCGAAACCCGGCGGCACCAGCGACACGAACATCCGGTCGACATCGCCCGCCCACACCGGATCGGCCTCATCGGGCAGCACGAACCCGCCCGCCACGCTCGCAAAGTCGAGCGACACCGTCGCATCCTCGGGCAACCCCGTCGCATAATTCCACAACCGCACATACCAGGCGCGCGCTGCGCCTGCGGCGTCGCGCCCCTCGATCGTCAGCACCGGGCCATTGACCGCATCGAGCGGCAAAACCCCCGCCGAGCGCCAGCGAAACCCGAGCCGACACCCGCGAAAATCGCGCGCCGTCTCATAGCGCAGCAACGGATGATCGAAGCGGTCCTCCGCCTCCCAGATCAGCCCGGCCAGATCCCCAGACGTATAGAAGACGGCATCAACGCGCAGCGCATCTCCCGCGCTGGTCGTCACCCCCGCCATCATCGGCCGCGGAAAATTGACCGTCCAGAACCGCGGATCAAACCGCGACACCACGCCCTCGACCTGAACCGTGCGCTCGCTCGCCAACCAATATGCCATCTTCTTCCTCTCCCCTTCAGGGGAGCATCAGGTCGGTCATCCCCCCGGGATGACCTGAACCGTGCGGGGCACGGTTCACCTGATGCTGGCCGGGGAGAGGGGCAGTCAAAAGAACCGCCGCTCCAATCCGCTCTCCCAACATCGCCACCGCCAATGCAGCCCCTCACTCCATCAAAGCCGCCCGCACCGCCCGCGCCACCTGCCGGCTCGACGCCGCCAGCGCTTGCGGCGCATCGTTCCCGCCCTGCACCGTGATCGCCACGCGCACATCGCGCGCGCCACCGCCAACGCCTGCCGCAACCACGCTCCCGCTGGTGGTCGGCACGAACAGCTCAGGCCCGCGCTCCCCAACCAGATAGGGCCGCGCCGGCGACACCGGCCCACCCGTCGCCCGCCCCGGCGCGCCGACCAGGCTCCCCAGCGTCGCCAGCAACCCGCCAGCCCCCGAAGACCCGCTCGACCCACCGCCCAGAATCGCGCTCAACCCGCTGCGCAGCGCCGACGCCGTAATGTCCGACAGCACCGACAGCGCGACCTTGCGCAAATCCTCAAAGCTGAGGCTCCCGCTCCGGATCGCCTTGCCCAGGGCGCTCTCGATCGCGCGCCCGGCGCGACCCACCCCGCTGGTCAGCGGCCCGTCCAGGCTCGCGCGCATCGCATCGACATCGCGCGCAAACCCTACGGTATCGGCGCGCACGCCCACCACCAGCCGTTCGATTTCCTCATCCATCGGGAAAGGCCTCCTGCATCCGCGCGATCGTCGCGCCATCGGGCGGGGTGATCTCGCCATCACCGCCGCGCAGCACCGCCACCACCGCCGCCAATTCCGCCGGGGTCGCGCGCCAGAAGATGTCGGGCGCCCAGCCCAGCACCACGCCGGCAAAGCCCGCCAGCCGCGTCGCACCCTGCGCGAACCGCTCCATCACCGCCCCGCCAGAATCTGCCCGAGCAGCACGCGCAGCACCGGCGTCGCGCGCGACAGCCCGCCCAGCACCACCGCCTCGCCCAATTGCGCGCGCGTCAGCCCTGCGGGTGCATCGTGCAGGCAATGCCAGAACAGGCCGACCATCTCGCCCAGCGACAAGCCCCCCGCCGCCGCACGCTCAACCAAGGCGAAGAGCGGCCCCAATTCGCCCTCGGCCGCGACCAAAGCGGCAAAGCTCGGGCGCAGCACGACCGTCGCGCCGCCGACGCGCAGCGCCGCCTCGCCGCGCTCGGGATTGGCCGCGCTCACGCCGACACCACCGGCCCGGAACTCTCCAGGCTCAGCGTGTAGCTGCGCTCGCCATTATAATCCCCGGCATAGTCGAGCTTGGTCACCAGGAAGCGCCCCGACAGCGTCTCGCCGCTTTCGAAGCTCAAACGGTAATCGTCGATCGTGCCGGCCAGCGCATTGCCCTTGATCCGCGTCTCGGCGGCGGAGCCGGTAAAGATCCCCGCCCCCGACACGCTGACCGAGCGCACCCCCGCCCCCGACAGCAATTCGCGCCACCCGCCCGAATCCTTGGAGGTGATCGCGACCATCTCGCCATTGACGCTCATCTGCGTCGTCCGCAGCCCCGCCACCGTCGCATAAACGAGCGGCGACGCCCCATTCCCCACCTTCAACAAAAAGGCACTACCCCGTTCCGCACCCATGATATTCTCCTCAAAAAAACGCCCTCTCCCACCGGGAGAGGGATGGGACCCGCTGCCGCAGGCAGTGGGAAGGGTGAGGGTCCAGAAGGTGGTTCGCGCGGAGGCGCAGAGGACGCAGAGGGGCCCCGCCTAGCCTAACCTTCGTCGCATCCTTGCCGGGCACAACCACGCCCCACGCGAACCCTCTCCGCGTCCTCCGCGCCTCCGCGCGAACCCATCAACGCCGCCGCAAGCACTAACCGCCAGAACCGGTCCCCCTCACCCTTCCGCGGCTGCGCCGCTCCCTCCCTCTCCCGCTGGGAGAGGGACGTCAGGCCGCCAAAACCCGCACGCGATATTCGACGCTGGCATTCCACCGCCCGCCCGCAGCAGCAGCAGCAAGCCGCGATCGCACCAGCACCACGCTCGCCACGCGCCACCCGGCCAGATCGCGCGGCACCGCCTCGATCGCCGCGCCGACCGCCTCGGCCAACGCCTGCACGCGCGCCGGGCGTTCGCCCGCATCGCGCACGGTCACCAACAGCCGCAGCTCGCGCCCCATGCGGTCCTTGACGCTCCAGTCGCCGCCGAGCAGGTCGCCCAATTCGGCAAAGGGCACCGTCGCCTTGACGGGCGGCCCCAGATAAACGCCGTTCAACCCGGCGACCCCGCGCAGCGCCGCCAGCACCGCCGCTTGCACCACGCTCTCCGCGCTCATGGCAGCAGACTCCCGATCCAGCGCAGCCGCGCATCGTCGGGCGAAATCCGCCCGCTCAGCACCACCGCCTCGCCCTCCACCGTCACCGCCACCCCCGGCAGGTCTGCGCGCAGCGCCTCCGCCACGCGCGCCCGCGCCCGCTCCGCCGCGCATTCCGCGAGCACGCGCCCCTGCGCCTCCAGCGCGCTCAACATGCGTGCGCCGTTGGGCGCAGCGCGATCCGCCGGAACGGCCGCCACAAAGCGGTGATCGCGCTCGGCGGGGCGACGCTGGCCTCGCGCTGCTCGAACAGATGCGCCGCCAGCAGCACCACGCCTTGCCGGATCGGCGCGGGCAACCCCGCCCAGCCCTCGGCCAGGCCAGCGCGCGCCAGCACCATGACCGAGGTCACCCCCGCCGCCTGCACGATCCGCACCCAGCCCTCGCCCGCCGCATCGATATCGATCGCAAAGCCGTCGCTCGGCAGCGCCACCCCCGCCGCCGTCTCCACGCCCGTAATCGCCGAAACCGGTGCCACGCCAAGCGCCTGCCACGCCCCCCGCACCGCCACCGGCACGCGCAGCGCCCGCGCGATCAGCACCATCCCCAGAAACTGCTCGGCCAGCCCCAAGGCGGTCTCGGCAAAGGCCGCGATCAGCGCATCCTCGTCATCGCTCGCCACGCGCAGCACCGCCTTGACCGCCGCCACCGCCAGCGCACGGTCCTCCTCGCCGAGCGTCACCGCGCCCGGCCCATCCGTCTCGATCATCGTTGTTCCTCCAAGTCCCTCTCCCGCCGGGAGAGGGAAGGGGCCCGCTGCCGCAGGCAGTGGGAAGGGTGAGGACGCACACCGACCGCGCGCCCTCACCCCACGACGTCAGCTCACCGCGAACTTCAGCAGCTTGATCGCCTCGGAATTGGACACGCAGCCGCCGACGCGCTTGGTCGCATAGAAATTGACGAACGGCTTGTTGGTATAAGGATCGCGCAGAATCACCGTCTCGCGGCGCTCGGCGATCAGATAGCCCGCCTTGAAATTGCCGAACGCGATCGACAGACTGTTGGCGGCAATATCGGGCATGTCCTCCGCCTCGATCACCGGATAGCCGAGCAACGTCGCCGGCGTCCCCGCGGTCAGGCTCGGCGCCCACAGAAACGCGCCGTCATTGGTCTTGAACTTGCGGATCCGCGCCAGCGTGCTCGCATTCATCACGAACACCGCGCCCTGCCGATACGGCCCGCGCAGCGCCTGCACCAAATCGATCAACCGGTCCTGCGGGTTGGCCGCGAAATCGCCCGCAGCACCGCTCGCCAGATATTGCAGCGTCCCGAACGCACGCGCCGCATCCGCCGTGCTCGCGGTCGGGGCCTGCAAAAAGCCCTTGGGCCGGTTGACGCCCGATCCGTTGACGTACGCCGCACCCTCGGCCTTGGCGAATTCCATCGCGATTTCGCTCGCCAGCCACGCCTCGACATCGAACGCCGCATCGTCGAGCATCGCCTGGCTCGCCGACGGATTGGCGTAGAGTTCCCCCATCGGCGGCGCGATTTCGGTGAACACCGGCGTCGCCGTCGTCCCGCGCGCATCGGTCTCCGCTGCCCAGCCCGAGGGCGTGCCCCCCGTCGTCACCAGCTTGCGATACCCGGCCGAGCCGACCGTCACCACATTCGCGACACTGCGGATCGGCGAAATCGAACTGAGCGTCGCATCGATCACCGCATCGATCTCGCGCGGCACGGCATAGCCCCCGGCATCGCCGCTCACGGCGGTAAACGCCTTCATCTCGACGCTCGCACCCGAGCGGAGGAAACTGTCGAACGCCGCTCCGCCTGGCTCGCGCGCGCCCGCCAATAGCGGGCGCGCGACCACACCCACCGTTCCTTCGCCCTCGAAGCTCGCCTCAAGCGCGTCCACGGTCATGTCACCCATGTCATTCTCCTCGTTGAAAGTTCGGTTCGGAAACGAAAAAGGGCGCCGCAATCGCGACGCCCTCTGGCATTTCGGATGCAGCACCTACGCCGCATCAAATGGGGGATCGGTTAGCCGATCACGCCTGCTTCACATTCTCGGCGCGCGGACCCTTGGGGCCCTGGCCGACGTCGAACGTGACCGTCTCGCCTTCGCGCAGATCCTCATAGCGGACGCCCTCGACGCTCGACATGTGGAAGAACAGGTCCTTGCCGCTCGCATCGGCGATGAAGCCGAAACCCTTGTCGGTCAGTCGCTTGATGGTGCCGTCAGCCATGATCGCTCTCCTCGTCCGCGCGCGGCTGCCGAGGATCGGGAACCAAGTCTGGAGGCGGCATCGTAGCACGCTCCTCCACCATATGCACCCGGGCCAGCGGCTGCATCGGCTGCGCGACCAGGCTGACTTCGACCAGGTCGACCGCAGTCAGCTCGCGCACCCGCCCCCGCACCGCACCGCGCGCGCGAAAGCCGATCGACAATCCGTTCAGCGCCCCGCCCCGAACCAACCCCGCCACGCGCGCATCGTCGATCCGCCCGATCACACGCAGCCCGCGCTGGTCGGGCGCGATCCGCTCGATTGTGCCGATTGCGCGCCCGCGATGCTGCCACAATAACGGCACCACCGGTACGTCCGCCCCGAACGCGCCCGCGCGGATCACGTCGCCACCGCGATCGACCCGGTCGAAGATTGCGGCGTAGCCAGCGAAGCGCAAGCCTCCCTCCGTCCTCCCCTCCCTGGAAGGGAGGGGCTGGGGGTGGGTCGGTGTGGGGAGGGGATCGACGCCGCCACGGGCCAACCCACCCCCGCCCCCTCCCTTCCAGGGAGGGGAGGAGCGCGCCCCCGTCACTTAACCCAATCCCAAAAGCCGAATTTCGCCGCCAGCCCCGTCAGCAACAGCGCGCCCGCAATCCGCGCCACCCAGGCGAGCGCCGCTTTCCACACCGATCTTTTGGCATCGCGCCATGCCCCCAGCAATTCGCGCAATTCGGCCATGTCCTTGGCCGCCGCCGCATCGTCCAGCCCCAGTCGCGCCATCGCGCGCGACGCCGCCAGTTCGCCCGCTTCCTCGGCAATGGCGCGCAGCGTGGTCAAATCCGCGCCTTCGCCGGCGCCTTGCGCCATTAACTGCGCCAGCACCGCGCCGCTCACGGCGCCACCTCCACCGCGCCGGGCCCCAACCCCACCATCGCGCGTTTCTCGTCACGCGACAGGAAATCCGCCGCGCCCACCTGGCTCCACAAGCGTTCGCGGTCCTCGGCCAGCGCGGTCACCCGGTCGAGATCGACCGACAGCGCCGCCTCGGGCACCCATCCGCGCAGCCCCTGCGTCAGCCCGGCCAGGATCGTTCCCGCCAGCGGCAGGATCGTCGATCGCCACAATGCGCGATTGGCCTCCTTGTAATTGGCATAGGTCGCGTCGCCCGGCAGGCCGAGCAGCATCGGCGGCACCCCGAAAGCGGTGGCGATCTCGCGCGCCGCCGCCGCTTTCATGCCGACAAAGTCCATGTCGGCGGGCGTCAGGCTCAGCGCCTGCCATGTAAGGCCGCCTTCCAGCAGCATCGGCCGCCCAGCATTGCGCGCGCCGGCAAAGCTCGCCTCCATTTCCTCGCGCAACCGGGCGAATTGCTCGCGCGACAAGGTCGAGCCATCGCCCGGATCGTAGATCAGCGCGCCAGACGGTCGCGCGGCATTGTCGAGCAGCCCGGCATTCCATGCCGCCGCTGCATTGTGCAGCGCGATCGCGCTCGCCGCCCCGCCGAGACACCCCAGGCCATAATGATCGTCGAGCGGATGGAACGCCTTGATCTGCACGATTTCGGGCCGGGGCTCCTCCGCCGATAGCCGCACCGATCGATCGCCCACGCTATAGCGATAGGCGATCGGCCACCCGCCCGCATCCGGCTCGACCGTCACCCGCTCGGGGCGCAGCGCGAACAGCTCGACCACATCGCCCGCCGCGTCGGTCAGCATCTGCACATAGGCATTGCCGTGCAGCAGCAGATGCGCCGCCAGCGTCGCGGTCAGCGCCTGCCCGCCCGATCGTGCCTGTACCAGCGCGATGGTTTCGGGCGTCCCCGTCAGCGGTGCGTCGCCCACACCATCGGCAACCAGCCGCACCGCGCGCTGCGCAATCGCATTGCGCAGATACAGCGCCCGCACCCGTTCCGCATAACTTTGCGGGAGCGCTCCGATCGCCGCCCCCTCGGCAAAGCGCGCACGCCGAAACTCCAGCGCCGGACGCGATTCCTCGCGCCCGGCTGCCTTCCAGCCGAACCATTTCATGCTCTCTTCCTTCTCGTAGAGAAACGACGCGCGCTTCCTGCCTCCCCTCCCTGAAAGGGAGGGGCCGGGGGTGGGTCGGCCCGTAAGCGGGCGTACCCCCCGCCATCAGCCAACCCACCCCTCAATCCAGCGTTGGGTCGGTCATGCCCCCGGCATGACCTGAACAGCGCGGGGCGCTGTTCACCCAACGCTCCTTCCAGGGAGGGGAGGCGAGATGCCTACCCCGCCAGCCTCGCGAACCAGATCACATGGCGCGGGCCCTTGCCGTTCTGCCGCGCCTTCACCGCCACTTCCTCGACGACAAAGCCCGCGCTCTTCAACCGCGTGACGAAGCGCGCATCTGGTGCCGCCGACCACACCGCCAGCACCCCGCCCGGCCGCAACGCCGCGCGCGCCACCGCCAGCCCGCGCGGCGCATAAAGCCGGTTGTTCTCGGCGCGCACCAGCCCGTCCGGCCCGTTATCGACATCGAGCAGGATCGCGTCATAACCACCCGGTGCCACAGCGATCGCCTCGGCGACATCGGCCTCGACCACGCGCACGCGCGGATCGTCGAGGCACCCTTTCGCCACCGCCGCCATTGGCCCGCGCGCCCAGGCGAGGATTTCGGGCACCAGTTCGGCCACCGTCACCTCGGCCTTGGGGCCGACCACGCCCAGCACCGCGCGCAACGTAAAGCCCATGCCGTACCCGCCGATCAGCACGCGCGGTGCCGCCACTCCCGCGATCCGCGCACACGCCATCGTGCCCAGCGCCTCTTCCGAGCCGTTCATCCGCGTGCTCATCAATTCGTTGCGATCGACCACGATCATGAAATCGTCGCCGCGCCGGTACAGCGTCATTTCATCGCCGCCGGGAATGCGCGCACTGTCGATCCTTTCGCGGGGCACCATGACGTTCGTCCTTCCTGTCGTAGGGGACGGCGTTAGCGCGCACGACGAACGGACGCCATGCCGGTGAAACCGTCCTACCTTACAACCCCCGCACCCGCCCGCCGCCGCGCCGTTTGAGCAGCAGCTCGCCCAGCGCCCAGACCAAGGCGTCGGCGCGGTCAGGGGAGCGGCTCGGCCCTTGATAGCCGCCACCCACCACCAACCCGCATAACTCCCGCTCCAGCTCGGGCATCACCCCGACATGCGAGACAGCCCCGCGCTCGTACAGCAACGCCACCGGCTCGGCGCGCGCGACCTTGCCGTCGCTGGCATGGACCAGCTTCAGCGGCAGGCTGGCGTCCGCTGCCAGCAATACGCTCTGCACCATCCGCCCGCCCTGATTCTTCTCGGCGATCACGCGGTCGGCGCGGTGCCGCGCGGCGCACCCCGCCACCGCCTGCGCCCAGCCTTCGGGGGATAATCCCGTCACGCTTGCATCCTCCAGCACATAACCGCGCCCGTCACGCCCGAGCCCGACCGCGACGATCCCGCACGCATCGCCGCCGCGCCCGGAGTCGGTCCCGGCCGGGGGATCGACCGCGACCACCGTGCGCACCAATGCCGGGGCAACCCCCACCCGCGCCGCATCGAACTGAGCGTGTGTCCACAAAGCCCCTTCGACATCGGCAAGCAGCTCGCCCGCAATCTCCTGCCGCCCCAGCCGCGTGCCGCCATAGGCCCGCTCGATTGCCGCCAGAAAGCTCTCGGGTAGGAACACGTTCTTGTGGGAGCTCCCACCGCTTTGCGCCAAGCCCTCCAGCGCCATGATCCGGCGCAGCAACGGAGTCGGGCGCGGCGTTGTCGTCACCACCACTTGCGGGGCGTCGCCCATCCGCATCCCCAGCATCAGATTGTCCCAGGTCGCATCGCCATTGCGCCATTTGGCGAGTTCGTCGCACCAGGCGGCGGCATGTTCGGGCCCGCGCAATTTCTCCGGCGCGCTCGCCGAAAAGATCGTCGCGCGGGCCTTGGAGGCAAACTCGACTTCGGTGCCGCGCGATCGATAGCCGACCGATTCGCCCGGCCGCGCCACCGCGATCAACCCGCTTTCGCCCTCGATCATCACGCGCCGCACATCCTCGATCGTCGCGCCGACCAGCGCGATCCGCGTGCCCGGCATTGTGCGCGCGATCTCGCTCACCCATTCCGCACCCGCCCGCGTCTTGCCGAAACCGCGCCCGGCGCGGATCAGCCACACCCGCCACGGGCCGGCGGGCGGCTCCTGCCCGTCCTGCGTCCAGCGCTCCCAGCTCCAATTGAGTTCGGCCCGCTGCGCGGCGGTCAGGTCGCGCAGCACTGTTTCGCGCACGCCCGCCGGCAAGCGCGCCAGCTCCAGCATCAGCGCCCGCGCTTGCGCGCCGGAATATCGCTCGCTCATTTCGACCCCATCCGCCGTGCGAGCTGATCGAGCTTGCGCCGCAGCGCGGCGTCGGTTTCGGCCGGGGACGCCATTTTCACCCCGCGCCCGAGCGTAATCTTTCCCTCGGCGGCAGCGCGTTGCCGATTGAGCAAGCCGACCGCGAAGTGCAGATCGCTGGCCGAAATGGTGCGCTCGGCAAGCGCCGTGATCGGGCTTTGCGCCACCGCCTCGGGATCGGCGGCGGCGGGGTCGGGCGTCTCACCGACAACGCGCGCCAGCGCATAATCGAGCAGCGCCTCCTCCAGCCGTTGATAGCCGGTGGCGATCGCCTCCTCCCACGCCGCCGCGAAGGCGGCATCGCGCATCCGCGCGCGATAGCAGCTCGACTGAGCCACGCCCGCCGCCCGCACCGCCGACGTTACGTTGCACGTCGCCGCCAGCGTATCGAGGAAGCGCTTGCGCTTGGCCTTGTCGAACCCGCCCGAGCGCAACCGGCGGACTTGCAGTACGCGATTGTTCCCTGCCGTAATCCCGTCCATTCGGCCCTCCGCACAGCAAAACGGGCCGAAAGGCGTTGCCGCCCCGGCCCGTTGGCCGACCCCGAGGGGCCGACTCGCAATTCTTCATCGTTCTCTTTATGTACCAAAACAGCGCCGCGATGTCAAGCCGTTTTGTGCCTATTTGGTTATCGCGGAGCGTGCCGCCTCAAAACGTCGCCCAATCGTCACCTGCGCCGCTCTTGGTCACTATCGCCACGACCGGCAAGGTGCGCGATCGACCGGCTGGCGCTTTGCGCGCCGCCTTTGCATAGCTCCGCATCTGCGGCGGTGACCCCGCGTCCCCGATCGTGAACTGCGCAGCCTGATTCGCCAGCGAGGCGACTTCGGAGGTCAAATTGCGCGCGGCCGCCGAGGTTTCTTCGACCATCGCTGCATTCTGTTGTGTTGCCTGGTCCATCGTCCCAATCGCCGCACTGATTTCCGAGATCATGGTCGACTGCGCCGTGTTGTCGCTTGCCATCTCGCCCAAGAGCATATGAACCTCGCCGACATCCCCGGAAATCGTCGAGAGCGCGCCGTCGACCCTGTGGACGCGCTCGACCGCGGCGACGATGTCGGTCTGCGTTGCGGTCAACTGGTCGCGCGCACGCCCTGCTTCCTGCTCTGCCCGAATGGCCAGCGCCGAAACGAGATCCGCCACCACCGCAAAGCCGCGCCCGGCCTCGCCCGCCCGCCCCGCCTCGACGGCCGCGTTCATGGCGAGCACGCGCGTCTGAAACGCGATCTTGTCGAGCCCCTCGATCACGCTGTCGATGCCCTTGGCGCTTTCGCTCACTCGGTTCATCGCCTGCACCGCCTCATCGGCGATGCCGCGCCCGCCGGCGACGGTGGCGATCGCTCCGTCTGCGCGCTGCACGGTGCGCGCGGCGGCGGCGGCGGTTGCTTTTAGCCGTTGTTCGATCTGCGCGATCGCCGCCGTGGTCTGCTCCAGGCTGGCGGCATTGCCTTCGGTGCGCCGGGCGAGATCCTCGCTCGCCTGTGCGATTTCGCCCGATCCGGTGCTGATCGCCGACGCGCTCTGCGTCACCGCCGCGATCAGCGCGTTCAATCCGCTGACCGCGCTGTTGAAATTGTCCTTTAACGCGGTGAACGGTGCCTGCAGGTTAGCGGTCACCGCAACGGTCAGATCCCCTTCGGCAAGCGAAGTCAGGCCGGATCCCAGACTATCGACGATCAATTGCGCCTGCGCCTGCTTCGAGGCTTCGGCAGCTTGCAACTGGTCGCGAAACGCCAGCATCGCCTGCGCCATATCGCCCAGTTCGTCAGCGCGATCCGCCCCGACCACCGCGACGCCCAGATTGCCCGCGCCGAGTTCGCGCATCGTGTCGGCAAGGCCCGCAATCGGGCGGATAACATGGCGGATAGCCGCCATTACGAGCGCCGAGGTCCCGGCGATGCCCAGCAGGACAATCAGGATCAACGCGACCATTGCCACGATCCCTACGATCTTGCCGGAATCGGACGCTTGCTTGGCATTTGCCGTAATCGCGTCCGACGCCTTCCCCATCGAAACCTCAAGAGTGCGGAACTGATCGAAAAATCCCGGAAGATCCGCCCGGGCCCCCGTCGGATCGGTCTTGATCCGAGCGATGATCTGCGTCGCGGAGGTCGCATAAGCCTCCATCGGCGCGACCAATTTGGTCGTGACGGCCGCAACGTCGGCGGAGCCGGTGTAACTGCCGTCGGCGGCGATCCCGTCGCGCAGCGCTTTCAGATGTTCGTCAAAGTCCTTCACGACATCGTCCATCTTGATGCCGCTATGGGGCGTGGTCGATTCGAACGCGGCGAGGACGTCGCTGCGGATCGCGTCGTGCATCATGTCAGCCAGTTCATGATTGGCAAGCAGCGCACCCGCCTCGTTTTGCCGCTCCAACGCGGCCGACTGTAACCAGGCGGCGGCAATCCCGCTGCCACCGCTCACCACCATCAGACTGAGCAGCGCGACCCCCGCGATCCGGATCGCGCGAGCGAGCGACATCTTGGCCAGGCCGCCGCTAAAATTATTGGATGTCATTTTGGCCAACCCCTTCAAATGGACTCGATGATCAACGTCCGTGGAAGCGAAGCATTGCGTCACCGAACATGTCGCCCGGTCGCTCGCGAGTAGTTCGCGTCCCCCACAAGTCCCCTCAGCCATCCTATAATAGACTATATTTTGAAAACGGGCGTGGGCTCGTCTGGGAAATGATCGATGCGCTGGCTCTCTGCTTCCGTTGTTGCTCTGACGATACTCTGCGGTCGCCCGGCCTTTGCGCAATCGGACGCGCCTGACCGCGCCGCCGCTGCCCCCGAACCGCGTCCGATCACCTTTGACGGCCGCTATGTCATCGATCTTATCGGCGTCGCGGCCGGCGGCGAGGCGCGCCAGACCGACATTCTGGACAATCTCGAACTTACCGCCGACGCGGATCTCTCGCGTCTGGTCGGATGGCGCGGCGCGAAGGCCCGGGTACATCTGCTGAGCAATCACGGCCGCGCCATCAACGATGCTGCTGGCACACTGCAGGGGATCGACAATATCGAAGTGCCTGATGGCCGGATCAAACTCTACGAAGCGTGGATCGAGCAGGCCTTCGCCGGAGGCCGCGCCGCGCTGTTGGTCGGGCTGGCCGATCTCAACGCCGATTTCTACCAGAATGACGGGGCGGCGATCCTGATGGCTCCCGCCTTTGGCGTGGGGTCGGAACTGGCCGCGACTGGCCCTAATGGTCCGTCGATCTTTCCCTCGACCGCGTTGATGGCCCGGCTGAATGTTACGATCGGTACGTCAGGCTATGCGCGCGCTGCCGTGGTCAACGCGCGCGCGGGCGTGCTCGGCGATCAATATGGCGTTGACCTGACCATGCATGACGGCGCGCTGCTCATCGCCGAGGCGGGAACCACGCGCGGCGGAAAACTGGCGGTCGGGCTATGGCGCTACACCCGGCGGCAGGACGACATTCGCGTGATCGATGTCGATGGCAACCCGGTCCACCGCGCTGCAATGGGGGCCTATCTGCTGGTCGATCAGCATATCGCGGGCGGGGATGCGCACGCGCTGTCCTTGTTCCTGCGCGCCGGGCTTTCGGAGGGGAAGACCACACCGTTCCGCGGCGGGTTTCAGATCGGGGCCCATATCCGGGGTGTCGTTCCCGGCCGCCCCGAAGGCCGTTTGTCGTTCGGCCTCGCCCACGGGCTGCTGTCGAGCGGCTATCGGGCCAATGTGGCCGATACCGGCGAACGCGCCGCATCGGCCGAAAACGGGATCGAGATCACCTATCAGGATCGTCTGGCACCGTTCCTGACGATTCAGCCCGATCTGCAATATATCCGGCGCGCCTGCACCGAGGGCGGCGATCGGGATACGCTGGTGCTGGGCTTGCGGATGATCGCGACCTTCGGTCGCCATTGATCCTGCAGCAGCCCGGCACCAGCAGCCGGTTACGTTAGCGGCAGCGCAACTGCGTATTGTTCTGGTCGACCGTCTTGCCGACCACGCCGCCGGCAATCGCGCCAAGCAGCGTGCCGACTCCGCGCGAATGCCCGCCCGCGATCAGGTTGCCGAGCACACCGCCGCCAACCGCGCCGGCGATCAAGCCGGTCGTGCCGTCGTTGCGCTTGCAATAGAGCTGCCCGTCGCTGCCGCGGTAGACGCGGTCGTCGGAACTCAGCACGCGCTCCTGATAACGCGGATCGTCTCGATAATAACGTGCGGGGTCATAACCGCCTTCGTCGCGGTCATCGCCACGCGGATCGTAATATGGCCGCGGCGGCGGGGCATAGCCGCGCGCGCGGGCACGCTGGTAGCGGTCGAATTCCTGGCGGAACACCGCAAGCTCGTTATCGAAGCGCTGCTGCGCTTGCTGGAAGCGCTGGTCGTCGGCTGGGCTCTGCGCCAGCGCCGGGGCCGCAGTCGCCAGGCACGACCCAGCGATCAGTGCCGCCAGCATCGGCGCACTACGAAAAAAACGGCTCATCGGGGGAACTCCTTGGATGTTACGGCGCGACAACGATGCACCGCGACTTTGGTTGCGACAAGGAACCGCCTAGGCGATGGCCGCGATCACGCCACGCCATGCCGCAACCTCGTCATCGCTACGGTGCGTCACCGTGACCGGGCCCGCTGTCCGTGTCGCCAGATCGACATCGACCGATCCTGCCCATTCGAAGGTCGCATTGCCGGACAACCGCACCATACCATCGGCACTCGCCTCGGCGCGAACGAGTCCGCCACGATTGAACACCGTGATGTTGCGACCGAATGCACACTTTCCGGTCAGGCACGCGGCATAGGTCGACGCCGCCATCGCGCTGCCGCAACTGTCGGTCAGCCCCACCCCGCGTTCGAACGTGCGCACGAACAGCGCATCCTCGCCGCGTAGCTCGACAAAGGAGACGTTCGCGCGGTTGGGCAGCCAGGCGGGTGCCGCTTCGCACCGCTCGCCCAGCGCAACCAGTTCGGCCTCGTCGACCGAATCGACGAAGCTCACCAGATGCGGATTGGGGATCGCCACCGCAGTAAAGACGCGTGCGCTGCCAAGCGCTGGGATCGGCGCATCGACAATCCGCTCCGCGCCCACCGTCATCGGCCACTGCGTCACGTCGAGATTGACCGGCCCGGCCACTTCGCGGATCGTCGCCACGCCCGGTGCGAGGTCAGGATCGCGCCACACCTCGACCGTCGATGTCTGCAACCGCATCGCCGCGCGCTCGATGCCGAGCGCCTCGAACCCAAGACGCGCCACGCAGCGCACGCCGTTCAAACACGTCTCGGCTTCGCTGCCGTCGGAATTGAACATGCGAAAGCCCATCGCGTGGAGCGCATCCCCCGCCGTCAACAGCAACAGCCCGTCGCCGCCGACGCTGCCGTTCCGATCCGCCAGCGCCACCGCGATCCGTGCCCAGCTGTCGTCGTCCAGCGTCAGCGCGCGCGCGTCCACCAGGGGGAAGTCATTCCCCGAACCATGACATTTGATGAAATCGATGTGCATGTCTGTGGCCTTAGCGGGGCGGCCCGCGCGACGATAGCTACAGCCGCACGACGAACCCGGTATCCGGCGCGGCCTGCCCCGCCACCTGCGTGCGCCAGATACGTTGCAACGCCTCGATGCCCTGGCCATGCTCGACGTGAATCAGCCCCGCCGCGACGGCGACAAAGCCAGTCCATTGCGCCGCGACGGCTGCATTGAACCCTTCCTGCCCGATCTCGCCAATCAGCGCGGTCGCGGCATTGGGTGCAAAGAACCATACCGGCTTCGGGTCCGGCAGCAGCGCGGTTTCGCCACCTGCGTCATGATGCGTCACGCCCACGCGCAGGCATTGCGCCACCCGGTCCGGCAGCGCAGCGTAGGCTGCCTGCAACAGCGCCGCATTTCCGGCAAAATCGATGAGGACAGCCTCGGCGAGGCTCCCCAGACCATTGATCGCGTCATAAGCCAGCACCGCATCGTACAGCCCGGTCTTTTCGACAAAGCCGACATGCGCGGCGCTGGTCAAACCGATCCGGCGGATTTGCGGGCTGCCTTCGCGCAGCACATAGGCTGTGCCCAGCGCGGTCTTGCTCGACGCACTGGTCAGCACGACGGTGTCGGTGCCGTACCAACCCGCGCGGCGCAGTGTGTCCTCGATCAGGAAGCTGGTCAGGAACAAGGGCTCGAACAGCATCCGCAAATCCTCCCGCGCCGCATCGTGCGCCGGGTCAGCCTGGAGCCGCCGATACTGGTTGTAGACCGCGCTCATCGGCTGGCGATGCGCCGCCATGTCGCGAAACAGCCCGGCCGAAATCTTGCCCGGTTGCACGATCAGATGCGACGCCATCGGCAGGAAGCCATAAACCCGCTCGCCCACCGCAATGTCCGCGACGCGCGACGCGACCACGCGGGCATAGCCCCAGGCCGGCACGATCCCCCAGCCTTCGGGCGCGGGGAAGAAATTCCAATATCCGATCTGCGCGCCGACCACGCCATAGGTCACGGTGTTGGCGGTCACCGCGAACGCCTCGATCTGCAGCAGGATTTCACCCTCGCCCGGCTCGGGGGCCAGCGTCTCGTTGACCGCCACCTGCGTCAGCGCATCGCGCCGCACCATCATTTCGCGCTTGATCGGCATCCTCTTCCCCCAACGATCCACCTCATCGCAACCCATAATGATCGCCCAGGCGATCAAGCGCCAGTGTCAGTACGATTCGCCCGGCCCGCTGCGGCCACCCGAGTGCGCGCTCGGCGATGGGCAGCCCTTCGCCCGCACACACCACGCGCCACGCGACGTCGCGCAAGCCGCCACCAAGCCCGGCCATCGCCGCATCGAAGCGCCGTTTTGCAGCTATCTGCGCCAGTGTCGGATCGAGCCCGCTAGCGCCGCCATCCACCCGTGCCGCCCACTGCATCGTCACCCGCGGGGCGAGCGCCGCCATTTCATAGTCCGCGCGCAAGCGCTCCCCCGCCTCGAACTGCCGCGCATCGATCTTGCCATGCGCCCGCAGCCAGCTGAGCGGCGATTCGCCGACATGCACACTGACGCTGCGCCGAGGCCGATGCGTGCGCGGTGTCGCCGCGCCGCGCACCACACCGCATTCCTCGATCGCTCGCTCCACCAGTTCCCGCATCGCCGTTTCCTCTCACATCGCTTCCGCGAAAAGCGTTGCCATGAGGCCACGGATGTAGGACAGCAAAAAACCAATTTGGTTAGAAGGCTGGCATGATCACCGCTATCCGCGAAGTCCGGCGCGCCAAGGGCATGACGCTCGACGATGTCGCGCGCGCGTGTATACCGCCAACCACCGCGCAGACGATCGGTCGCCTGGAAACCGGCACGCGCACCGTCTCGGTCGGTTGGCTGAACCGGATCGCCGCAGCATTGGGGGTGCGCGCAGCCGATCTGGTCACCTTGCCCGACCGCGCCGACATCGCCGTGGCCGCAATCCTCGATACGACCGGAGCGCATGCCCCCAAGCGCCCGGCGACCGTCGTCCCCCCGGCCCCCGCACCCGAGCATGTCGCGGTGTCGGTCCAGGCCGGCGTGGGGGACTATCGTGCTGGCGACACCATCTGGTGCGTGCGTATTCCACCGGCAGATTTCGCCCAGGCGCTCAACCGCGACGTTCTCGTTCCGCGCCCGGCAGGCCGTTTCCTGTTCGCACGCCTGATCGGGCGCGAGGACGGGAAGCTCCACCTTCTCCCGCTCGGCCCCGGTGCCCGCCAGCAAGTCGTCACCGATCCGCCATGGATCGCCACCGCCGTTACATTGGTTCGCGCTTTATGATCCGCACCCTGCTCTTCGCCGCGCTCCTCGCCGTGCAAGGCGCGGCTCCGCCACCGGCACCCCCGCCGCCCGTCACCACGGCGCAGATCCTCAACCGCTACCCGCATGACACCAGCGCCTTTACCGAAGGTCTGCTGATCGACCACGGCGTGCTGTACGAAAGCACCGGGCGGGAGGGACAATCGGACATTCGCCGCGTCGACTTGGCAAGCGGCCGCGTCCTGGCACGGACGAAATTGCCGCCGAGCCTGTTTGGTGAAGGCATCGTTGCATGGAAACAGCAACTGTTCAGCGTCACCTGGCATGGCGGCCAAGGGTTTCGCTGGTCGCTCCCGGGTCTCAAGCGCTCCGGCGGATTCCGCTATAGCGGCGAAGGCTGGGCGATGACCGATGACGGGCACGCGCTGATCCTGTCGGACGGCACGCCGGTGTTGCGCTTTCTCGATCCGACCACTCAGAAGGTCGTCCGGCGCGTGACGGTGACGATCAACGGCCGCTTGCTCGACCAGATTAACGAGCTCGAATATGTCGATGGCGAGCTGCTCGCCAATATCTGGATGACGCACTATATCGCGCGGATCGATCCGGTCAGCGGCAAGGTGCTCGGCTTCATCGACCTGTCCCCGCTCCTCGCGCAGGTGCAACTGACCGACCCCGATTCGGTTGCCAACGGCATCGCGTATGATCGCGCGGCGCGGAAGCTCTACGTCACGGGCAAGAACTGGCCTGCGCTGTTCGAGATCGCGCGACCCAAGGGGGCGTGATCCGGCTCTTCGCGATTTTGGGCAGGCTCTTGCCATGCAACAGGAAATGACGGTAGCGGCGGCGCGCGTCTGAAGGGCGACCGCGCGTCGGGACCCAAGCGGTTGAGAAGGGTCTGTTGGTTATGACGCACGCACCGTCGGCTTCGTCCCCGCCCCGCCAGGATGGTCTGCGCCGCCGCATCGGCTGGTTGTTCACGATCTTGATCCTGGCGAATATCGGCGCGTGGATTTGGGCGTTCACGCTGTTTCACGAACGCCCGCTGATGCTGGGCACCGCCCTGCTCGCCTGGGGTCTGGGGCTGCGCCACGCGGTCGATGCCGATCATATCGCCGCCATCGACAACGTCACCCGCAAGCTGATGCAGGATGGCCAGCGCCCGGTCAGCACGGGCTTCTGGTTTGCGATCGGCCATTCCGGGATCATCGCAATCGCGTCGGTGGCCGTCGCGCTGACGGCGAGCGCACTCGCCGGCATGGCGGTGCTAAAGCAGATTGGCGGCACCGTCGCCACCATCGTGTCGGCGGGGTTCCTGTTCGCCATCGCGGCGACCAATCTCATCATCCTGCGCGCGGTGTGGAAGACCTTTGCCCATGTCCGCGCGGGCGGTGCCTATGTCGATGAGGATATCGACTTGCTGCTGGCCGGGCGCGGCATCTTGGCGCGGGTGTTTCGACCGATGTTCCGCTTAGTCAACCGACCGTGGCACATGGCCCCGCTCGGTTTCCTGTTCGGGCTGGGCTTCGACACGGCGACCGAGGTCGCGATCCTCGGGCTGTCCGGACAGCAGGCCGCCGATGGCACCGCGATCGGCACCATCCTCGTGCTGCCGCTGCTCTTTGCCGTGGGCATGGCGCTGATCGATACCGCTGACGGGGTCGTCATGTTGGGGGCGTATGAATGGGCCTTCGTCAAACCGATCCGCAAACTCTATTACAACATCACCATCACGCTGATGTCGGCAGTCGTCGCGATCGTGATCGGCGGCATCGAGGCGCTGGCGCTGATCGGCGGAAAGCTGGGGTTGGCGGGCTGGCCGTGGGAGACGGCGGCACGGCTGGGCGAGCAATTCAACACGCTCGGGTTTGCCATCATCGGCCTCTTCGTGCTGTGCTGGATCGTCAGCTTCGGCATCTATCGCTGGAAACGCTTCGACGAGATCGAGGTCCGCCTGCCCGGCTGAACCCGGCCAACATGCCGCATTGGCATTGCCTGCGAACTCGGTTAAGCGGTGCTCGAATTCTCCGGAGAAATCCGGGGGTTCATGATCGCACCGGTGCCCCGCGAGGGGCTTGAATGGGAATGTGGTGCGGGAGCGTGCTCCCAAATCCACAGCTGTCCCTGCAACTGTAAGCGGATAGTGCGATGCGCAGGTCTCCCCTTTGCGGGAGCAGCCACTGGAACGCCACGCAAGTGGGGATCTGGGAAGGTGCGTATCAAACGGTGACCCGTGAGCCAGGAGACCTGCCAGTGCACCGGTCGCTCTTGCCCAGATCCAGGGGATGGTCTTGGCACGGTACTTCTCCGTCTGGGCGACGAAACTGTGCGGCTGGGGCTGCACGGTCGTGCGGCCATGGGCGCTCTCGCGTCGGTCCGGGTCGCACGCCGACCGGTCATGCGCCGGCAAGCCCCGTCCTGTGTTCGTCCTGGCGCGGGGAGATGTACCATGTCCGATCTTTCCAAGATCCCCGTCACCATCGTCACCGGCTTCCTCGGGGCCGGAAAAACCACCGTGATCACGCACCTGATCCGCAACGCTGGCGGCCGGCGGCTCGCGGTCGTCGTCAATGAATTCGGCACGCTCGGCATCGACGGAGATATTCTACAGGGCTGCGCCATTCCGGATTGCCCTGCGGAAAACATCGTCGAACTGGCCAATGGCTGCATCTGCTGCACCGTCGCCGACGATTTCATTCCGACCGTCGAACGCTTGCTGGCACTCGACCCTCGGCCCGATCATATCCTGATCGAGACCTCCGGCCTCGCCCTGCCCAAACCCTTGTTGAAGGCGTTCGACTGGCCCGCGATCCGCAGCCGCATCACCGTCGATGGCGTCGTCGCGCTGGCCGATGCCGAGGCGGTGGCGGCAGGCCGCTTCGCACCCGATCTCGCAGCGCTGGAGGCGCAACGCGCCGCCGACCCCGGCATCGACCATGAAACCCCGTTGTCCGAAGTGTTTGGGGACCAATTGGCCTGTGCCGATATCGTCCTGCTCACCAAGATCGATCTGGCGGGTCCCGAAGGCGTGGCAGCGGCACGCGCGATTATCGCCGCCGAGGCACCGCGACCGGTGCCGATCCTCGAGCTGACCGACGGCGTGGTCGATCCGCGCGTAATTCTGGGGCTTGGCGCGGCCGCCGAAGACGATATCGCGGCGCGTCCGTCGCATCACGATGGCGACGACGATCACGAGCATGACGATTTCGACAGCATCGTGCTCGACATCGGCGAAATCGCCGATCCCGCCGATCTGGCTGCCCGGATCGTGCGCATCGCGCAGCAGCACCAGATCTTGCGCGTGAAGGGATATGCTGCGGTGGCGGACAAGCCGATGCGGCTGCTGGTCCAGGCGGTCGGCACGCGCGTGCGCTACCATTATGACCGTCCGTGGCGGCCGGGTGAAGCGCGGCGCACCACGCTGGTCGTCATTGCCGAGCGCGACCATATCGATGGTGAGGCGTTGCATACGGCGCTGGTCGGCTGAGGCCAGCCCGTGCACGTCCTCTTCCGCGAAAGCCACGGTCTGGAGGAAGCCGCGATCCCGCAGGATCTGGGGCAGACCCCGGCTGACCTGGTCATCCTGTCCTTTTCGGACAGCGACCTTGGTGCGTTCGCGGGCGCATGGCACTCCGCGCGAAGATCCGGGCAAACGCTGCCTTCGCTCCGGTTGGCCAATCTCGCAGCGCTCGGCCATCCGCTGTCGGTCGACACCTATGTCGAGCGCACGCTGAGCGGTGCCAAAGCGATCCTCATCCGGCTCATCGGCGGCATGCCCTATTGGAGTTACGGGTTGCAGCAGGTCGAACTGCTTGCGCGGGCACGGGGGATTGCACTGGCGGTGTTGCCCGCCGATGGTCGCGCCGACGCACGGCTGGACGCCGTCTCCACCCTGTCCGCGCAGACGCTGCGCGCGCTGGCGCGCTTGTGCGACGAAGGCGGGCCCGAAGCGAGCGGAGCCGCGTTGACGCTGCTGGCGCGCGCCGCAGGATTGTGTTGGGACGATACGGTCACGCCCCGATCGTTGCCGCTGGCGGGCGGATGGCATCCCGATTGCGGGGTGGTCGATCCGGCCACTTTTGCGCGTGATCCCGATCGACCGCTGATCTTGCTCGTCTTCTACCGCGCTTATCTCGCGGCGCAGGACCTTGACCCCTTTGCCGCGCTGCATGGCACGTTCGAGCAGCGCGGTTTTGCGACTCTGTCGCTGTTCGGACCGTCGCTGAAGCACCCGCAAACGCGCGACCGGATCGCGGCGTGGATCGGCACACTATCGCCCGTCGCAATCCTCAACGCGACCGCATTTTCGGCGCGGGGCGAGGCTGGGGAAACACCGCTCGACGCGGCGGGGGTACCGGTGTTTCAAGTGGCGCTGGCAACCTCGGGACGCGCCGCCTGGGCAGACGGCACGCGCGGCCTGTCACCTGCCGATCTCGCCATGCATGTCGTATTGCCCGAGATTGACGGTCGGCTATTCGCCGGGGTCGCCAGTTTCAAGGAAGCGGGCACGCGCGATCCGCTGCTCGAATTTGCCCGGACCGCGCATCGGGCCGAGCCCGAGCGGATCACCGCGATCGCGGACCGGGTCGCTGGTTGGACTAGGTTGGCGGCCAAAGCCGTCGGCGAACGGCAAGTGGCGCTGGTCCTGTCCACCTATCCCGGCAAGACCTATCAGATGGCCCATGCCGTCGGACTGGATGCGCTGGCATCGGCCGAGGCGATTTTGGCCGATCTGGCAAGCGCGGGATATGACGCAGAGACGCGCGACGACCTCGCCGAGGGGCTTCGCTCCGACACTTTGACCTGGCCGCTGGCTGACTATCGCCGCGCGCTGGCGGCATTGCCCGAGGCCTTGCGACACGATCTTGCCGCATCGTGGGGTGAACCCGAAGACGATCCAGCACTCTTGGACGGGATGTTCCGGTTTGCGGCGGTGCGCGCCGGGCGCACACTGGTGGCACTGCAGCCAGAACGTGGTGCCAGCACCGGGCGCGATCAGGAATATCACGACCTCACCCGATGCCCGCGCCATGGCTATGTCGCTTTCTATCTATGGCTGCGCGCGATCGGCACCGACGCGATCGTCCATGTGGGGGCACATGGCACGCTGGAATGGTTGCCGGGCAAATCGGTCGCGCTGTCGCAAGGCTGCTGGCCCGAAGCTCTGCTTGGGCCGTTGCCCTTCATCTACCCGTTCATCGTCAACGACCCCGGCGAGGCAGCACAAGCCAAGCGCCGCATCGGTGCCGTCACCATCGGCCACGTCCCGCCACCCTTGGCCCCGTCAGGTACGGGGGCCGGGCTTGGGCGGATCGAGGCGCTGCTCGACGAATTTTCCAATGCCGACGGGCTCGATCCGGCGCGCCGCGACCGATTGCAGGCCGATATTCGCGCCGAGGCCGAAGCGCTGGGACTGGAGGCCGAGCTTGGCCTGGATCGCGCGACCCGCTTGAGCGACGCGATCACACGCATCGACCGCTTCGTCTGCGACGTGAAGGAAAGCCAGTTCACCGATGGCCTGCACGTGTTCGGCCGTGGAGCGCAGGGGGCGGCGGAAAGCGCCGGCCTGCTCGCAGCGCTGGCCGGGCGGCGCGTGGCGGCCGGGCCGTCGGGCTCTCCCTATCGCGGGCGCAGCGACGTGCTGCCGACCGGACGCAACCTCTACACGATCGACCCGCGCGCAATCCCGTCGCGTTCGGCGCACGAACAGGGCGTGGTGCTGGCGGAGGAATTAATCCGCCGCCATTTGCAGGATCATGGCGACTATCCGCGCGCCCTGATCGTCGATCTGTGGGGATCGGCAACCATGCGCACCGCAGGCGAAGAATTTGCGATGGCGCTGCATCTGCTTGGGGCAAAGCCGGTCTGGGACACCGCCTCGGAGCGAGTCAGCGGAATCGAAATCCTGCCGCTCGCGCTGCTCGACCATCCACGGATCGACGTGACCTTGCGCGTGTCCGGGCTGTTCCGCGATGCCTTCCCCACGCTGCCGGTGCTCTTCGGACAAGCGGTGCGCGCGCTCGCCGCACGCGAAGAACCCCCCGACTGGAATCCCTTTGCAGGCCGGATCGCGACGGCGCGAGTCTATGGGCCGCGGCCCGGCGCTTATGGCGTTGGGCTTGGCGAGACGATCGATCTATATACCGACGACGCGCGACGCGCGGCTGGCGAAGCCTGGCTTGCGGCATCTGCCTATCCGCTCGATTTGCCGGAGGGACAGGCGGGGCCCGACGCCCAGGGCTTGCGCGATCGGGTCGCGGAGACGGATGCGTTCGTCCATCTCCAGGATTTGCCCGAAACCGACCTGCTGCTGGCCGCCGACTATGCGGCGCATGAAGCGGGGTTCGCCGCCGCAAGGGCGATCGTGGCCGCACCCGTCGCGCTCTACCATCTCGACCATCGCGATCCGGCTCGGCCCGCAGCGCGCACGCTGACCGAGGAACTGGCGCGGGTGGTCCGCGCGCGCGCGGCGCATCCGGGCTGGGTGGCGGGGATGATGCGCCACGGGTTTCGCGGCGGGGCGGAATTGGCGGCGACGCTGGACCATCTGGGCACGTTCGCGCACCTCTCCGCCAGCGTGCCGCCACAACTGTTCGACCTCTATTACGATGCCACGCTCGGCCAAGCCGAGGTGCGGGCGTTTCTGGAGCGCGACAATCCGGGCGCGCTGGCGGCGATGGAGGCGCGCTTTGCCGCGCTCCATGCCGCCGGGCTGTGGCCGACGCGCCGCAATTCGATCCTCGCGCAGTTGCAGGGGGTCGCATGAGCCCCTTCATCGTAAAGGGCTGGTGCCCCGATGCGTGGCGACCGATGCGCTCGGGCGATGGACTGCTGGTGCGGGTGAAGCCCCGGCTTGGCCGGTTGACAGCCCACCAGGTGCGCGGGCTGTGCGCGGCGGCGATCGCTTATGGTAGCGGCGTGATCGACCTCACATCGCGCGCCAATCTGCAGCTTCGCGGCGTGTCGGAGGATGGCTGGCAGCCGCTTTTGCAGGCGTTGATCGCACTGGATCTGGTCGATGCCGATGCAGAAGGCGAGAAGCGGCGGATGATCCTCGTCGCGCCTCAGTGGCAGGAGGGCGACGACACCCACCGCATCGCCTGCGACCTTGTCGAACATTTGCACACCGCACCCGATCTGCCGGCCAAGGTCGGTTTCGTCGTCGATGCCGGAGCCACGCGCGTGCTGGGGACGGAGACCGGCGATTTCCGGGTCGAGCGCGCAGCCGACGGGGCGTTGATCCTGCGCGCCGATGGCCGGGCGACCGGGGTTGCGGTGGCACGCGGGGACGAGGCCACCGCGTTGATCGCGCTGGCGCGGTGGTTCATGGACAGCGGTGGTGCGGTCGCCGGACGCATGGCCCGCCACGAAGCGGCCCTGCCGGATTGGGCGACGGGCGCACTGCCCCCCTCGTCATCGCTCGCTCCACTTCAGCCGGGCACGTGGCAGCGCGGCATGGCATGGGCGTTGCCCTTCGGCCAGATCGCAGCGGCGGTGCTTGCCGATCTTGTCACGCCCGGGTCGACCGTCGCCGCGGTGCGGATCACGCCGTGGCGGCTGATTCTGGTCGAGGGCGACCGCACGCCATCGCCGCCGCACGGAATGCTGGCCGACCCGTCCGACTTCCTGCTGCGCGCGGATGCCTGTCCCGGTGCGCCATATTGCCCGCAAGCAAGCGTCGAAACCCGCAGTCTGGCCGCTCGCCTGGCGCCGTCGATCGCCGGGCGACTGCATGTGTCGGGCTGCGCCAAGGGCTGCGCATCACAACGCGCCGCCGACGTCACAGTGACCGGGCGCGATGGCCTTTACGACCTTTCCCTCAACGCGCGCGCCGGGGCTCCGGCGGTGCGCACGGCGCTCAGCCGCGCCGCGCTGCTCGCCCAATTCGGAAGCAATTGATGCCGTACCACTATGAAACCGACGGCGCGGCAATCTATCGCCAGTCCTTCGCCACGATCCGCGCCGAGGCGGACCTTGCCCGGTTTACCGCCGAGGAAGAACCGGTGGCGGTGCGTATGATCCACGCCTCGGGCCTGGTGGAACTGGCCCCGCATATCCGGTTTTCCGTTAGCTTCGCCGCCGCAGCGCGCACCGCGCTGGCGGAGGGCGCACCGATCCTGTGCGACGCGCGCATGGTGAGCGAGGGGATTACGCGCGTGCGCTTGCCCGCCTCCAACCCGGTCTTGTGTACGCTGCACGATCTGCACGTACCGGATCTGGCGCGGGCGATGGGCAATACGAGGTCGGCGGCGGCGCTGGAGTTGTGGCGGCCGCATCTCGCGGGGGCGGTGGTGGCGATCGGCAATGCCCCGACCGCCTTGTTCCATTTGCTCAATATGCTGGAGGACCCGGACTGTCCGCGTCCCGCCGCGATCATCGGGGGCCCGGTCGGCTTTGTCGGCGCGGTGGAATCCAAGGCGGCCTTGTGGGACGTACAGCCTGTGCCATGCTGCGTCGTGGCAGGGCGGCTGGGCGGCAGTGCGATCACCGTTGCCGCAGTCAACGCACTCGCGAGCCGCGCCGAATGAGCGCGCGGGTGGGCACCATTTACGGCGTCGGGCTGGGCCCCGGTGCGCCCGATTTGCTGAGCGTGCGGGCCGATCGGCTGGTGCGCGGTGCCACCCATATCGCCTATTTTCGCAAGGCCGGACGCCCCGGACAGGCGCGGCGCATCGTCGAGGGAATGCTGCGCGCCGACGCGATCGAGCTGGCGATGGAATATCCGGTAACGATCGAAATCCCGCTGAGCGACCCGCGCTACAATGCCTGCCTTGCCGCTTTCTACGCCGACTGCAGCGCGCGGCTGACCGCGCTGGCGCAAACGGGCGCGGACGTGGTGGTCCTGTGCGAGGGCGACCCGTTTTTCTACGGGTCGTTCATGCACCTGCATGCGCGCCTGTCGGGCGTGGTGCCGGTGGAGGTGGTGCCGGGCATTACCGGTATGGCCGGGGCGTGGAACGCAACCGCCATGCCGATCACCTGGGGCGACGACGTGTTGACGGTCGCGATGGCCACCTTGCCGGAAACGGAACTCGTCCGCCGGATTCGCGACACCGACGCGCTGGTCGTGATGAAAATCGGACGCCATCTGGCCAAGCTGCGCCGCGCGGTCGCCGCTGCGGAGCGCGAGGATGCGGCGTGGTTGGTCGAACATGCCGCTATGCCAGGACAGAAAGTAACGCGACTGGTCGAGGCTGACAGCGTCACGCCCTATTTCGCAATTCTGCTGATCCACGGACAGGGACGCAGACCATGAGCGCCGGTTGGCTCGCCATCGCTGGCCTGGGCCCTGGCGACGCGGCGCAGATCACCCCGGAAGTGTCGGACGCGTTGTCCAGCGCGAGCGACGTGATCGGCTACGTTCCCTATGTCGCACGGGTCGCGCCGCGCGCGGGGTTGACGCTGCACCCCTCCGACAATCGCGTCGAGCTGGACCGGGCAGCGCACGCGTTGACATTGACGGCGCAGGGTCGGCGTGTGGTGGTGGTTTCGTCGGGCGACCCCGGCGTGTTCGCCATGGCAGCAGCCGTGTTCGAGGCGGTCGAGGCGGGGCTGCCCGCATGGCGCGACCTCGATATCCGGGTGCTGCCGGGGATCACCGCGATGCTCGCCGCCAGCGCGCGTGCCGGTGCCCCGCTCGGCCACGATTTCTGTGCGATCAACCTGTCGGACAATCTCAAGCCGTGGACGATGATCGAGAAACGCCTGCGGCTGGCGGCAGAGGCGGATTTCGCCATGGCCTTTTACAACCCGCGCTCAAAGGCGCGGCCCGAGGGGTTTGCCCGCGTCCTCGCGGTGTTGCGCGCGGCATGTGGCGACGATCGCCCGGTCCTGTTCGCCCGCGCCGTCTCGACCCCCGAGGAACATCTGCAAATCGTGCCCTTGGGGCAGGCGCGCGCCGAGATGGCCGACATGCGGACAATGGTGATCGTAGGATCGAGCCAGACGCGGACGATCCAACGCTCCAGCGGCGTGTTTCTCTACACGCCGCGTTCGGCAGACGTGTCATGAAGCAGCCAATCCAGCACCGCTGCGGGATCGCACATTTGGTGCCGCTCGGGCATGGCCGGGCGGTCGATCATCAGCACCGGCACACCGAGACGCCGGGCGGCGATCAACTTGGCCTCCGCCCCGCTTCCGCCTGCATTTTTGCACACCACCAGATCGATCGCGTGATCGCGCAGCACAGCGACGTCGCCGTCGACGGTGAACGGTCCTCGATCCACGATCAAGCTGTAGTGCGGCAGCGGCGGTGGCTGATCCGGGACATCGACGAAGCGCAGCAGATAACGGTGCTGTGGCTGGGCGACAAAGGCGTCCACATGCATCCGCCCCAGCGCCAGCAAGATGCGACGCGGCGGCACCGTCAGCGCCGCCACCGCACCGGCAATATCGGCGACGTGGCTCCAGCGATCCTCTTCGGTGGGCACCCAGGCGGGCCGGGTCAGGGCGATATGGGCAACTCCCGCCAGACGCGCAGCGGCGATGGCGTTGGTGCTCATCGTCGCTGCGAAGGGATGTGTCCCATCGACCAGATGCGTTATCCGGTGCTCGCGCAGATATCCCGCCAGCCCTCCAATCCCGCCAAAACCGCCGATACGGACCGGCACGGGTTGCGGACGGGGGGATTGCGTCCGGCCAGCGTAGCTGAGCGTGGCCGCAACGCCGCCGGCCGCCAGCAGCGCCGCGAGCGCGCTCGCCTCGGTCGTTCCGCCCAGCAAAAGGACCTTGCGCATGGCTGAAACGGCTCCGCAGCTTCGGCAACAGCCGTGGTTGACGATTGTGGGCGTCGGGGCGGCAGGCCCGGATAGCCTTTCGCCCGCCAGCCAGACGGCTTTGGCCGAGGCCGAGCTGGTCATCGGATCGGCTCGGCATCTGTCGCTATTCCCGGCGATTACCTGCCCCGTGATCGAATGGCCAGTGCCCTTTGCCGACGGCATTGCGCTGTTGCTGACGCATCGCGGTCGAAAGGTGGTGATGCTGGCGTCGGGCGATCCGTTTTGGTTCGGGGCGGGCAGCAGCGTCACGCGTCACCTGTCGCGCGATGAATGGGTGGCGCATCCAACGCCCTCCACGTTCAACCTCGCCGCCGCGCGCCTGGGCTGGGCATTGCAGGACACTGTCTGCCTCGGCCTCCACGCCGCGCCATTGGAAAGGACGCGTCCGCACCTCGCTCCCGGTGCGCGGCTTCTGGTGCTGGTGCGCGATGGCGCAGCGGTGGCGGCTCTCGCCACCTATCTGCGGGATCTCGGCTTTGGCGCGTCGCGGCTGCACGTACTGGAGGGACTGGGTGGACCGGACGAGCGCATCCGTCCGGCGCAAGCCGATACGCTCGATGTTGTCGATATCGCCCATCCGGTCGCAGTCGCAGTCGAATGCGCGGGTTCGGGGGCCGTCGTGCCGCGTGCATCGGGCCTGCCCGACACCCTGTTCGATCATGATGGCCAAATCACCAAGCGCCCGATCCGGGCGCTGACGCTGTCGGCGCTGGCCCCGCGCCCGGGGGAAACGCTCTGGGACATCGGGGCTGGATCGGGCTCGATCGCGATCGAATGGCTGCTGGCGCACCCGGCCAACCGCGCGCTGGCGATCGAGGCGGATGCGCCCCGCGCCGAACGCGCCCGCGCCAATGCCTGGGCGCTGGGTGTCGATCGGCTGGAGGTGCTGATCGGAACCGCGCCGTCTGCTCTGCCCGAAGGCGCGAGCCCCGATGTGGTGTTCATCGGTGGCGGCCTCTCACACACGCTGCTGGAGGCGCTGTGGGCACAGCTGCCAGTCGGCACGCGGCTGGTGGCCAATGCCGTGACGCTGGAATCGGAGGCACTGCTCGCCACCTGGCAGCAGGTGAAAGGCGGTGCCCTCCTGCGGATTGAGCTCGCTCAGGCAGCGCCGCTCGGCGGTCGGCGCGGGTGGCGGTCGCAGTATCCCGTCGTGCAATGGAGTGTCATCCTGTGATCGTCGCCGGGTTCGGCTTTCGCGCCGGGGCACCGTTGGAATCGCTCCGTGCCGCCCTCACGCTGGCGCAACAAGGCCATCCGGCGGTAACGCATCTTGCCACGGCGCAGGGCAAGGTCGCCGAGCTGTCGCCGCTGGCCGAAGCCTTGGGTTTGCCGTTACGAGCCGTGTCGTCGGATGCCCTGTCCGGCGTCATCACGCCCACCCGCTCCACCCCCAGCCTGGCCGCGCACGCCTGCGGCAGTGTCGCCGAAGCGAGTGCGCTCTGTGCCGCTGGTGTCGGTGCACGCCTGCTCGGCCCGCGCCATGTTTCGCCCGATCGCATGGCCACCTGCGCGATCGCTGAAGGACCCCAGTCATGACCGTTCATTTCATCGGGGCTGGCCCCGGCGCGCCCGATCTGTTGACGCTGCGCGGCCGCGATCTGATCGCCGCCAGCCCGGTCTGCCTGTATGCAGGGTCGCTTATCCCCGAAGCGGTGCTGCGCCACTGCCCGCCGGGGGCGCGGATCATCAACACCGCGCCGATGGACCTGGACGCGATCATCGCCGAAATCGCCACCGCCCATGCGCTGGGGCACGATGTCGCGCGGCTGCATTCGGGGGATCTGTCGCTATGGTCGGCGATGGGCGAGCAACTGCGTCGCCTGCGCGCGCTGGGCATTCCCGTCACGGTCACCCCCGGCGTGCCCGCCTTTGCCGCCGCCGCTGCCGCGCTGGAGGCGGAACTGACCTTGCCCGCGCTCGCCCAGTCGGTCGTGCTGACGCGCACGCCGGGACGCGCCAGTACGATGCCCCCTGCGGAAAGCCTCGCCCATTTCGCAGTCACCGGGGCAACACTGGCGATCCATCTGTCGATCCACGCGCTCGATCGCGTCGTCGCCGATCTTACCCCGGCCTACGGCGCGGATTGTCCGGTGGCAGTGGTCTGGCGGGCGAGCTGGCCCGATCAGCGTATCGTGCACGCCACGCTGGCGACGATCACGGATGCGGTCGCGGGCAGCATGGAGCGCACCGCGCTGATTCTGGTCGGCCGCGTGCTGGCAGCCGAGGATTTCGCCGAAAGCAGCCTTTACGCCCAAGGCTATGACCGGCGCTTCCGGCCGCAGGATGCAGCCTCGCGTTTTGCGGAGTCTGCCGAATGAGCGTGCCGGGCCTCATGATCGCCGCCCCGGCATCGGGCACGGGCAAGACAACGGTCATGCTCGGGCTGCTCCGCGCGCTCAGCGCACGCGGGCTGGTGGTGCAGCCGTTCAAGAGCGGACCCGATTATATCGATCCGGCCTTTCACCGCGCGGCGTGCGGGCGCGCGTCGTTCAACCTCGACAGTTGGGCGATGACGGGTGGTTTGCTCGATACGATCGCAGGCGAAGCAGCGGGCGCGGATCTCGTCCTCGCCGAAGGCTCGATGGGGCTTTATGATGGCGTCGCCCAACCCGGTGCCACTGGCAACGGGGCAAGCGCCGACATTGCGCGCCGCATGGGCTGGCCCGTCGTGCTGGTGATTGATGTGTCGGGCCAGGCGCAGTCTGCGGCAGCGATCGCGCTTGGTTTCAAGCTGCTCGACCCCACTGTCCCGCTCGCCGGGGTCATCCTCAACCGCGTCGCCAGCCCGCGCCACGAACGGCTGGTACGGCGCGGACTGGAAGCGGTGGGAATTGCGGTGCTGGGGGCCTTGCCGCGCCGTGGCGACTTGACCTTGCCCGAGCGGCATCTGGGGCTCGTCCAGGCGATCGAACATCCCGCGCTCGATGCCGCGATCGCCGATTATGCCGCCTTCCTGCGCGACCATGCCGATCTCGACGCGATTTGCGCCGCCGCCGCGCAGAAACGGGCGCACACGCCCGACCGTTCGCTCCTGCCCGCGCCGCCAGCCCAACGCATCGCGATCGCGCGCGATGCCGCCTTCTCCTTCGTCTATCCGCACGTGCTGGAGGGGTGGCGACGCGGCGGCGCGGAAATCCTGCCTTTCTCGCCGCTCGCCAATCAAGCACCGGATGCCACCGCCGACATGGTGTGGTTGCCCGGCGGCTATCCCGAACTCCACGCAGGGCCGATCGCCGCCGCCACAACCTTTCTGGGTGGCCTTCGCCACCATGCGGAGACGCGCCCGGTCCACGGCGAATGCGGCGGCTATATGGTGCTGGGCGCGGCGCTGATCGACAAAGACGGCGCAGCGCATCGCATGGCCGGTCTGCTCGGGCTGGTCACCAGCCATGCCCAGCGCCGCATGCATCTGGGCTATCGCCTTGCCGAACTGGTCGCGCCGGTGGGAGCGCTGGCGGCGGGCACGCGGCTGCGCGGCCATGAATTTCATTACTCGACGGTCGTCGAACAGACCGACGCACCGCTCGCTTATGTCACCGACGCTGACGGCGCAGCGGTCGCCGAAACCGGCTCGCGGCGCGGCCGCGTCACCGGCAGCTATTTTCATATGATCGCTACCGCACAATGACCGGCTTTGTTTCCTTTGTCGGCGCCGGCCCCGGCGATCCCGAATTGCTGACGCTGAAGGGCCTGTCGCGGCTGCAACAGGCCGATGCCGTGCTGTTCGACGATCTCGCCTCCGGTGCGATGCTCGACCACGTCCGCGCCGGTACGACCTTGATCGATGTCGGCAAACGCGCCGGACGCCCCTCCCCCAGCCAGGCCGAAGTGAACCGCTTGCTCGTCGCCCATGCTGCCACGGGTGGGCGTGTGGTGCGGCTAAAGTCGGGCGACGCCGGGATCTTCGGTCGGCTGGAGGAGGAGATCGAAGCGTTGCGGCTGGCGAACATCCCCTTCGAGATCATTGCCGGCGTCAGTTCGGCCAGCGCAGCGGCGGCGGCGGCGGCGATCCCGCTCACGCGGCGGGCGCTGGCGCGGCGCGTTCAGTTCATCACTGGGCACGATGCGACCGGGGCGCTGCCGCACGACCTCAATCTGGCGGCGCTCGCCGATGCCGAGGCGACGACGGTGGTGTTCATGCCCAAGCGCACCTTCCCCGCGCTGGCCACGCGTCTGATCGCCGCCGGATTGCCGCCGCAGACACCCGCGTTGCTGGCCGAAAATGTCGGCCATGCCAGTCAGCGGATAACGCGCAGCTCGGTCGCCGCGCTGGCCGATGCGCTGACCAAGGGCGCGGGATCGGCCCCCGCGCTGATCCTCTATGGCCCGTTGATGGAGGACGCATGATCGATCTCGACCTGATCGGCATCGCCACCGGCAATCCCGACCATCTGACCGCGCAGGCGGTGCAGGCGATGAACAGCGCCGACCTGATCCTGCTGCCGCGCAAGGGCGATGCCAAATCCGACCTGATCGACCTGCGCCGCGCGATCTGCGCGCGGGTGCTGACCGGGCCGACGCGGATCGTCGCCTTCGACATGCCGGTGCGCGCAGCAGGCGGGGACTATGCCCACGCCGTCGACGACTGGCACGACGCCATCGCCGCCGCATGGCGCGCTCAGATCGTGGCGCATTTGCCCGAGGGCGGGCGGCTGGCGCTGCTCGTCTGGGGCGATCCCGCGCTCTATGACAGCAGCTTGCGCATCGCGGAGCGGTTGCGGGCGAGCGGCCTGCCGCTCCGCGTGCGCGTCGTGCCGGGACTGACCAGCCTGCAGCTGCTCACCGCCGCGCACGCCATCCCGCTCAATGCCCTCGCGGGTGCCGTCACGATCACCACCGGGCGGTTATTGCGCGCCTGTGGCTGGCCCGACGCGGCCGACACGGTTGTGGTTATGCTCGACAGCGGCTGCGCGTTCGAGGTGCTGGAGCCGGACGGCATTTCGATCTGGTGGGGTGCCTATGTCGGGATGCCACAGGAAACGCTGATCCACGGACCGCTCGCCACCGTCGCGCCGCGCATTGCCGCCGCGCGAGCCAACCTGCGCGCGCGCCATGGCTGGATCATGGATATCTATCTCTTACGAAAGAACCGCGCCGATGTCGCTTGACCCCGAAGACGCTGCGTCGGCGATCGAAGCGCGGCACACCGAGAAGATGCGCAAAAAACAGGCCGCGCAAGCCAGGATCGTCGCGGGGAAGGCCCGCGAAAAGGGCCTCCTGATCGTCCACACCGGCAAAGGCAAGGGCAAGACCAGCGCCGCGCTGGGCATGGTCGTGCGCGCGATCGGGCACGGCATGAAGGTGGGCGTCGTCCAGTTTGTGAAGGGCGCGATGCAGACCGGGGAAGCGCGCGTCTTCGCCGCCTTTCCCGACAATGTCGAATTCAAGCCGATGGGCGAGGGCTTCACCTGGGACACGCAGGACCGCGCGCGCGATATCGCCGCCGCGCGCCGTGCGTGGGACGAAGTGCAGCGCATGATCGCGGACCCCGCCTATCACATGGTGCTGGCCGACGAGATGAACATCGCGTTGCGTTACGAGTATCTGCCGCTCGACGAGGTGCTGGCGGTGCTCGCTGCCAAGCCCGAGAGGAAGCACGTCATCGTCACCGGCCGCAATGCGCCCGAGGCGCTGATCGACGCAGCCGATCTCGTCACCGACATGACGATGGTCAAGCACCCGTTCCGCGCGGGCGTAAAGGCGCAGGCGGGGATCGAATTTTGACCGAAGGACCGCCCGCCTTCGATGTCGCGTTTCAGGCGCGCTTCGGCAACCTGCTGCGCTGGCGACGCGATGTGCGCCATTTCGATCCGCGCGCGGTGGCGGAAGCGGACATACGCGCCATCCTGCATTCGGCCGCTTTCGCGCCGTCGGTCGGCAATGCGCAGCCGTGGCGCTTCGTGCGGGTGCGCACGCGTGCACTGCGCGACGCGCTGGCCATCCATGTCGATGCGCAAAAGGCCGAAGCGGCAACGCGTTATCGCGGCACCGAACGGTACGATCGCTATCAGGCGCTGAAGCTGCACGGCTTGCGCGAGGCCCCCGAAGTGCTGGCGGTCTTCTGCGACGAGCAACCCGCCGCCGGGCACGGCCTCGGCGTCGCGACCATGCCCGAAATGCTGCGCTATTCGTGCGTCATGGCGATCCACACGCTGTGGCTGACGGCGCGGCTGCGCGGCATCGGCATGGGCTGGGTATCGATCGTGGATCCGCTGGAGGTTCAGGCGCTGCTCGACGTGCCGGCGCAGTGGTCGCTGATTGCAGTGTTGTGTGTCGGCTACCCGAGCGAGGCCTCCCTTACGCCCGAACTCGAACGGCACGGCTGGCAGGCACGCGAACCCATGGACGACCGGATTTTCGAACGATGACCCCAACAGAAAAGGCCCGTCCCTAATGCTGACCCCCGTCGAGGATGGCCCCGCCATCGTCGCCTGCAACACCTGTCGCCACAGCGCCGATGCGAAAGAGGATGCGGTCGGCCTGCGCGGCGGCGCGCGGCTGGTCGCGGCGTTACGCGAAGCACAGGCTGGTGACCCACGCTATGCAGGCATCGCCGTGCAGGAAATGCCGTGCCTGTTCGCCTGTGCCGAATTCTGCACCGTGCATCTGCGCGCGCCGGGCAAGGTCGGCTATGTGCTGGGCCGGTTCACGCCGGATGCCGATGCCGCAACCGCCTTGCTCGACTACGCGCTGGCCTATGCCGAGAGCGAGCATGGCCGCGTGCCCTTCAAAGAGTGGCCGCAGGGCGTGAAGGGGCATTTCATCACCCGCACGCCACCGCCGGGCTTTGTCGCGCAATGAGCGGTTTTGCCACACCCGCCGCGTTCGATGCCGCGCTGGCCAATTTACCCGAGCCCGATGCGACGGCAATTGCGCAAGCACGCGCGCGGCAAGCGGCATTGACCAAGCCACCGGGGTCGCTCGGCCGTCTGGAGGATCTCGCGCTGTTCATGGCCGGGTGGCAGGGCACCGCGCGACCGCGCATCGCGCACGGGCGCGCCGCCATTTTCGCCGGCAATCACGGCTTTGTCGCGCATGGCGTCAGCGCCTTTCCCGCCAGCGTCACCCAGGCGATGGTCGCCAATTTCGCGAAGGGCGGCGCGGCGATCAATGCCCTGGCGGCGGCGGCGGGGCTGGAGCTTTCGGTGGTCGCGCTGGAGCTCGATCGTCCGACGGCTGATTTCACGCAAAGCCCCGCAATGACGGAGGGCGAATGCCTGGCCGCCCTTTCCGCCGGGGCCACCGTGGTTAAGCCGGGGCTCGACCTGCTGGTGGTCGGCGAGATGGGCATCGGCAACACCACCGCCGCCGCCGCCCTGTGCGCGCGCAGCTTTGGCGGCGCGGCGGCGGACTGGGTCGGGCCGGGAACCGGTGTCGACCCGACCGGCATCGCCCGCAAGGTCGCGGTGGTCGAATGCGCGCTGGCGTTCCACGCGGGGGCACCGCGCACCCCCTTTGAAACGTTGCGACGACTGGGCGGGCGCGAAATCGCCGCGATTGCGGGCACCATACTTGCCGCGCGGCGGCAGCGCGTGCCGGTGGTGCTCGATGGTTTTATCACCTGCGCGGCGCTGGCACCGCTGGCCGCCCACGCGCCTGCCATCCCCGATCACTGTATCGCCGGGCATTGTTCGGCCGAGCCGGGGCATGTCCGCCTTCTCGGCCAATTGGGACTGGAGCCGCTCCTGTCGCTCGGGATGCGGCTGGGTGAGGGCAGCGGCGGCGCGGTGGCCGTGTCGGTCCTTCGCAGCGCGCTCGCCGCGCATAACGGCATGGCGACCTTTGCCGAGGCGGGGGTGGCGGAGGCGTTGTGAGCAGCTTCGTCCTGCATCTCCTGCGTCATGGCGAGCCGGAAGGTGCGGGGCGCTTGCTTGGCCACACCGACACCGCCCCGCTGGCGTCGGGCATTGCCGCGTGCGTGGCGCAAGCGCGGGAGCTGGATCTCGAGGTGCTGATCGCATCCGATCTCACGCGCGCCAAGCATGCGGGCGAGGCGATCGCGGCGATGACGGACATTCCGCTGACGATCGATCCGCGTTGGCGCGAATTGGACTTCGGGCAGTGGGACGGCCTGCCCCCCAACGCAGTGGACGGTGCCGCGCTCTCGCGCTTTTGGGACGATCCCGATGGCTGCGCGCCGCCGGCGGGCGAGCGCTGGTCCGATCTCGTCGGGCGGGTGGCGCGGGCGCTGGCCGATCTGGCGGCGGCTCCAACTCTGGTGGTGACGCACGCCGGGGCGATGCGGGCGGCGCTGGCGGTGCTGTGCGGCTTCGATTCCCGCCAGAGCTGGGCAATCGATCTGCCCTATGCCAGCCTGTTGTCGTTGCGCGTGTGGCCCGGTGAAACGCGCGCTGCGCAGATCATTGGCCTGCGCCCATGAAAAGCCTGCTCCTTGCCATCCAGTTCCTCACCCGGCTGCCCACCCCGCGCGTGGTGGCGAGCGAACGCGATTTTGCCCGATCGATGCGCTGGTTCCCCGCCGTCGGGCTGATCGTCGGGGCGCTGGTCGCGGGCGCGGCGGGGCTGGGCGCGCAGCTGGATGGCTGGGTGGCGGCGCTGGCGGCGGTAACGGTGTGGGTGGGGGTGACCGGGGCGCTGCATCTCGATGGGCTGGCGGACCTCGCCGATGGCTGCGGGGCTGCGCACAAGGATCGCGCCCGCTTGCTGGCGGTGATGGCGGATCCGCATGTCGGCAGCTTCGGCGTGGTCGTGATCGTGCTGCAATTGCTCGCCAAGCTGGTGCTGGTCCACGCCCTGATCGCGGCGGGCGATGTTTTCCCTGCGTTGATCCTGCTGCCCTTTGCCGCGCGCATCGGGCCGCTGGTGTGGGCGCTGTGGCTGCCGCCGCTGCATGCAGGGCTTGGCGCGCGCTTCGTCGAGCATGTGCGCATATCGCACATCGTCGGGTGGTCCGCCCTGCTCGCGGCGAGCGCCGTGGCGGTGCCCGCGATCCTGCTCGTGCTGCCGTTGATCGGCCTGTGGGGCCTGTGGTTGCGGCGAACGCTGGGTGGTGTTTCGGGCGATTGCCACGGCGCGGGGATCGAACTCGTCGAAACCGGGTTACTGGTCGCGATCTTAGTCCTGCGCCATCTGTGACATCGCGACCAGCGCGTCGATGTCGAGATGGATTTCGAGCAAAGCGGCAATCTCGTCCAGGGCCCGGTCAACCGCAGCGTGCTGGTCGATGCCACGGCCCGTCCCCCCGATGCGCGCGAGCCATGCCGCGCGCTGACCGGCAAGATCGAGCAGACCATGGACGTAGCTGCCCGCGATGCGCCCGTCGGCGCTGATCGCACCGTCGCTCCGTCCATCGGCCATGCGGGCAACCGGGCGAGCGGTATCGGGGCCCGTGGTTTCGCCCATATGAATTTCGTAGCCCTGGAACGGCGTACCAAGCGCAGTGCCATTCACCCGCTCCAATGTCTTGCGCCCGGCAAGAACGGTATCGACCTTCAACAGGCCCAGCCCGGCCACGCGGCCGGACGGACCTTCGACCCCGTGTGGATCGCTGATCGTGTCGCCCAGCATTTGATACCCGCCGCACAGGCCCAGCACATGGCCACCGCGCCGGTAGTGCGCCAGAATATCGATGTCCCATCCTTCGGCGCGTAGGAAAGCAAGGTCGGCGATGGTCGCCTTCGACCCGGCCAACACCACCAAAGCAGCCTCAGCCGGGATCGGCTGGCCGGGCGCGATCATCCGCACCTCCACGCCCGGCTCCAGCTTCAGCGGATCGAGATCGTCGAAATTGGCGATGCGCGGCGTGATCGGGCAAGCGATGACGATTCGCTGTTGTTCGCTGACGATCGGGCGTTCGAGAATGACCGCATCCTCGCTCGGCAAGCGCGCCGCTGGAGCAAGCCACGGCACCACGCCAAAGCCTCGCCAGCCCGCCAGTTGCTCGATCAGGCGATAACCGTCCTCGAACAGGGCCGGATCGCCGCGAAACTTGTTGATCAGAAATCCCCGGATCATCGCCGCGTCGTCGGGGTCGATCACCGCGCGCGTGCCGACGATCGCCGCAATCACGCCACCGCGATCGATGTCACCGACCAAGACCACCGGCACTCCGGCCGCGCGCGCAAAGCCCATATTGGCGATATCCCCGGCACGCAGGTTGATCTCGGCAGGCGACCCGGCCCCCTCCACCACCACCACGTCGCATTCGGCGCGCAGCCGGTGGTAGCTCGCCAGCACATCCTCCAGCAGGGCCCCGCGCGCCTGGCGGAAATTGCCCGGGCGCAAGGTGCCGCGCACCTGACCGTGCACGATCAATTGCGATGTATGATCGGCTTGCGGCTTCAGCAGCACCGGATTCATGTCGGTGGTCGGCTCGGTACGGCAGGCGATCGCCTGGGTCGCCTGTGCCCGCCCGATCTCGCCGCCATCGGCAGTGACGGCAGCGTTGTTCGACATGTTCTGCGGCTTGAACGGCCGCACGCGCAGCCCGCGATTGGCAAGCGCGCGGCACAGCCCCGCCACCAGCACCGATTTGCCGACGTCCGAACCCGTCCCCTGCAGCATTACAGCGCCCATACCAGCCCCCCTGCAATTCCCCACAGCAACAGGCACGCCCGGCGATAGATCGCCAGTGCCCGGCGAATGTCGGCGGCCCCCGCATCGCTGCGGCCGCGCGCGCCGATCCAGGGCTTGTCGTACAATACGCCGTCATAAGCGACCGGGCCGACCAGACGCAGATCGAGCGCCCCCGCCATCGCCGCCTCGGTCCACCCGGCATTAGGGGAAGCATGCTTGCCCGCATCGCGTGCCATCGTCCGCCAGCCTTTGCCGGCGGCAAGGCAAATTACCATCCCGGCAAGGCGCGCGGGGATCAGGTTTACCGCATCGTCGATCCGCGCTGCCGCCCAACCGAAGGCGCGCCAACGCTCCTCGCGGTGGCCGATCATGCTGTCGGCTGTGTTGATCGCCTTGTACATCCACACGCCCGGCAACCCCAAAACCAGCAACCAGAAGAGCGGCGCGGCAACGCCGTCGCAAAAGCTTTCGGACAGGCTTTCGATCGCGGCACGGCTGACCCCGGCGGCATCGAGAGCATCTGGATCGCGCCCCACGATCTGCGCAACGGCAGTACGCGCGGTGGGCAAGTCCCGTTGCTCGAGCGCCAGGGCAACCGCACGGACATGGTCATCCAGGCTCCGCTGCGCCAGCGCCGGAAAGGCCAGCAACGCGCAGGCCAGCCACCCGACCGGGCCAAACCCCTCCAACACTGCCCGTTGCAGCAACCAGCTCGCCCCACCGACCGTCCCGATCAGCAGCGCCATCGTGAGAACCCCCAGCGTCCGGCGCGACGCAAAGGAACGGTTGGGACGGTTCCATGCCTGCTCACACGCGTCGAGCATCCGGGCGAACAGGCCGATCGGGTGACCGATCCGCCGGTACAGCCATGCGGGCCACCCGATCGCCGCATCGAGGGCCAGCGCCACCAGCGCGACCGGTTCAGCCACCGGCCAGAGCCCTATCGAGGCGCGCGAGATCTCCGCGCGACGCTGGCACACCCAGCCGCAACCAGCGCGGATCATAGTCGAAGGGTCGCGTCAGAATGCCGGTACGCGCCAGGCGGTCGAACAACGCGCTCGCCTCACACTGCACCAGCCGGAACTGCGGCGAAGCGCCGATCGGCTCCAGTCCGTGGCGGCGCAACACGCGATCCAGCGCCGCTACACGCTCGAACAGGGCAGCGCGGGCGCTGGCGATCCAACCACTATCACCATAAGCCGCCGTGCCGATCGCGATCGCAGCGGCGGACAGCGGCCAACTGCCGACGGTCTCGCGCCAGCGCGCGATTATTGCGGGCGGCCCCACGGCAAAGCCCAGGCGCACGCCCGCCAGACCGAAGAACTTGCCGAACGAACGCGTCACCAGCACCGGCTCGTTCCCGTCGAGCAACGGCACGATGCTGCCGCCGTCCTCCGCATCGATGAACGCCTCATCGACCACCAGCCACCCGCCGCTGCGCGCCAGCCGCCGCGCCAGCCCCATCAGATCGGCAGGCGCAAGCAAGCGCCCATCGGGGTTGGACGGGTTGGCCAGCACGATCGTGCCGCCCTGTCCGGCCAGCTCGATCGCGGCGTCGAAGGATACGGGGACGCTTCCCGGCAGCGCTTCGGCATGGGTGCGATAGCCCGGCCAGACATGGCGGAAGGGCGCGGGCAGGCCAAGCGTCGCTAAACCGCGCAAGCCGAATTCGGTGCCGGGCAGCGCCAGAACCTGCGGCCCCCGCGCCGCGAAATAGCGCATGGCGGTCGTTTCAAGCGCATGAAGCGCGGCGTCGTCCGGCAAGCGCGTCCAGTCGAAGGTCAGCGCGTCGGCCCCCGGCCAGGGGCACGGATTGATCCCGGTCGATAGATCCAGCCACGGTGTCGGCGCGTCGCGATAATGGAGCTGCGCTTCCGCAAGCCGACCGCCATGTATCGTCCATTCCCGCAAGCGCGTATTATCCTGTCGTCTGGTCCTACCCGCGCTCGATCGAACGGTGCAGAGTGCCGCGTCCGCGCTATAGGGCAACGGGACTCTGTTGGAACCGCCAAAGCGATGTCGATTGCATTCACACGGACACAATTGATCCTGGGCGGCGCGCGCTCGGGCAAGAGCGCCTTTGGCCAGCGCCAGGCGGAAGACCTCCCGGGGACGCTGCTCTATGTGGCCACCGCGCAAGCGCTCGATAGCGAGATGGACGATCGCATCGCGCGGCATCGCGCCGAACGGGGGGCGCGCTGGCAAACGCTCGAGGCACCGCTCGCGCTGGCCGAGGCTATTGCCGCGCACAGTCGCCCCGAAACCGTCCTGCTGATCGATTGCCTGACGCTATGGGCTTCCAACCTGTTGTTCGCGGAGGCTGATCTGGCCTCGGCAATCGACGACCTCACCGCTGCTATCGCCGCTGCGCCGGGCAAGATCCTGCTCGTATCCAATGAAGTCGGCCTCGGCATCGTGCCCGACAATGCGCTCGCGCGCCGCTTTCGCGACATGGCGGGCACGATCAACCAGGCGATCGCGCGCACCGTCGATTCGGTGGTGTTCGTCGCCGCCGGCTTGCCGTTGGTGCTGAAATAGCCCTGCAGGGCGTGGTGGGCGATGACCCTACCATATTCGGAGTCTAAAACTTTGATCTAGAAGCGTTGTTTACAGGCTCTTTGTGAGAAATGCCCCTGAGAATGGCCCCAAGTTTTTTTCGTGCGCCCGTTCGCTTGATCGGAGTGCCGCTGGACGACCGGGTTTTCGCCAACGTTCTTCCACCGCAAAGTCCGGAAGTTCGAGCGACCAGTCAGGCGACAAGGAGGGCGGGTCGCTCGCCACCAACCGCGAGCGCAAGTCGCTGGTACTCGACGCCGAGGTGACCGGATTGCAGATCGGCGAGGCGTTCCTGCGCCTGTCCGGCTATCCGATCGCCAAGGTCACGATCGACCCCGGCGCGCCGCTGCCCGTCATCGCCCCCGGCTTCGTGCCCGCAGCCTCGACCCCGCGCACCGCCCCCGACACCGCCACGCCGCCCCCGACCCGCAGCGAGGACAGCCCGGATTGGCTGTCGTTCGCAGGACCGTTCTGATGGTCGCCTCGCTCGACAAGATCAGCGACGCAGCCGCAGCCGGCAGCTATTACGAGGCCGACGATTATTGGAGCCGGGGCGGGACCGGGCAATGGCGCGGAGAAGCCGCCCCCGCGCTCGGCCTGCACGGCGACGTGGACTCAGGCGAGTTCGTCACACGCCTCAAGGGCGAGCTGCCCGACGGCAGGCTGCTCGGCACCATCCGGGGCGGCGTGCGCGAACACGTCCCCGGCTACGACCTCACCTTAAGCGCGCCCAAGTCGGTCTCGACCATGGCGCTGCTGGCCGGTGACCGCCGTATTCTCGACGCCCATGCCCGCGCCGTCGATGTGACGATGGGCTGGGTCGAGCACCATACCGGCGTCACCCGCATCCGAAGCGGCGAGCACATCGACCGGGTGCGCACGGGCAGGCTCGCCATCGCGCAGTTCCTTCACGTCACCGCGCGCGAGACCGAGACCGGCCTCCCCGCACCGCACCTCCACACCCACAACGTCATCCTCAACATGACCCAGGACGATGCTGGCACCTGGCGCAGCCTCGACGCGCGCGACCTCTACGCGCTCCAGAAGGACGCAGGCGCGATCTACCATATGGAGATCGCAGCCGAGCTGCGCCGACTCGGCTATTCGCTCGCCATCGCACACGACGGCATGTTCGAGATCGAGGGCGTCCCCGAAGACGTGCGGCAGCATTTCTCCGCGCGTTCCGCCCAGATCGAGGCGGCGCTCGCCGCGCGCGGCCAGACCCGCGCCACGGCGACCGCTGCCGAGAAGGCGACGCTCGCGCTCGCCACCCGCGCGCCCAAGCGTGCGATCGACCATGCCACCCTCGTCGATGCATGGCGCGCCGAGGCGGACCAGCTCGGCTTCGACGAGCGGACGCGCCGCACGATGGTCGCAGGCGCCGAGGCCCGCGCCCTCGCCATGCCGGGTCTGGGCACCGACGCGCGCACGGCAGCAGCCGATGAGGCGGTCGTGTTCGCGGCTGCCCATATCAGCGAGCACGACGCCATATTCCCGGCCGCGCGACTCGAACGCGATGCCGCCATCAGGGCGCGCGGCCACGCCACCCACGCCGACATCCGCGCTGCGATCAACCGCGCCGAGCACGCCCAGGCGCTCGTCATCCGTCACGCGCCGCGCATGGCGCAGGGTGCGACCGGCTATGCCACGCGCGAGGCTGTCGAGACCGAGCAGCACATGCTTGGCATCGAGCGCGAGGGGCGCGGCACGCTGACCCCGCTCTACGGTCGCATCCGTGCCAAGACCGTCGTCGAAGCCGCCAGGCTGCGCTCGGCCGAGCGCGGGCACACCTGGACCAAGGGGCAGGAAGACGCGACCCAGGCGCTGCTCATGTCCGCCAACCGCATCACCGGACTCCAGGGTGCGGCTGGCACCGCCAAGACCTCGACCGTCATCGCGACCTTCGCCGAGGCGGCGCGCGCCCAGGGCCTCACCATCCGCGCGATGGCCCCCACCAGCGCCGCTGCCGAGCTGCTCGGCCGCGCCGTCGATGCCGAACACATGACGGTCAAGCGCATGCTGCTCGCCGACCCCGCCCGAGGCCGGGACGGGCGGCGAGGTATGGATCGTCGACGAGGCCAGCATGATGGCCGCCAGCGAGGCCGATCAGCTCTTCACCCGCGCCCGCGACGAAGGCGCGCGCCTCGTCCTCGTCGGTGACGTGAAGCAGCTCGGGTCCGTGGGGGCCGGCCGCGCCTTCGCACAGCTCCAGGAAGCCGGCATGACGACGCCCGTCCTCGACCAGATCGTCCGCCAGACCAACGACCTCACCCGCGAGGCGGTCGAGGCCATGCTTGCCGGCGAGGCCGCGCGCGCGTTCGACGCCATCGATAAGGGGGGCGGGCGCATCGTCCAGCACGCCGAGGACGATATTCGCCGCGCGCTCATCGCGCGGGATTTCGCCGCGCTTTCCCGCGAGGAACGCGCCGGAACGCTCGTGCTCGATCCGACCCGCGAGGGCCGGCAGCGGCTCACCGACGCCATCCGGTTCGCGCTGCTCAACGACGGAACGCTCGGCCAGGACGCCGTGGTCGCGACCGTGCTGGAGCCGTGCGGATTGAGTAAGGCCGAGGCTGGCAGCGCCGCCAGCTACGTCCCCGGCAGCGTCGTCACGTTCCGCCAGGGCAACCGCGACGCGCGGCTCAGCCGGGGCCGTGCTTACCGGGTGGAGTCGATCGACGCCGAGGCTGGCACCGTGTCGCTCGTCTCGCCGCAGGGCAAGACAGTGGCATGGTCACCCGCGCGATGGGGCGGTGACCAGGCCGAGGCCTATACCGAGGTCGCAGCCGAGTTCCGCACCGGCGACCGGCTCCAGTTTACCCGCAACAACCGCGCCGCTGTCCGCAACAACGGCGATACCGCCGAGGTCGTCGCGATCGACGCCGAACACGCCCGCGTCACCGTCGCGAAGCAGGACGGCACCAGCCAGACGCTCGACATGAACCGGCTCGCCGACCGGCATGTGCGGCATGGCTGGGTGCGGACGATCCATTCCAGCCAGGGCGCGACGTGCGATCACGTCATGGCGCATCTGGAGAGTTTCCGCGCCAACACCGTCGATGCAGCGTCCGCCTATGTCGCCATCTCCCGCGCCCGCGAAGGAGCCGCGATCTACACCGACAGCCGCGCCAAGCTCACCGAGGCGCTCGGGTTGCGCGATGGCGCGCAGGTCGGGGCGATCGACGAGACTATGGGCCGGGAGCACCATATGGCGCTTTAGGCTGCATGGTCTCCATCTTTACTCAGATTGCCGTAATGCGCGTTCAAGAGCTAAATCAGCCTTTATTGATTCGGACGGAGTGAGGTTATCTCGTATTTGGTTATAAAGCTCGGAGGCTTCAGCATAATTTCTTAGGCGAAATGCTTCATCAGCGCGCGGCTTTATCGACGATATCTTCGTCTTGAGTTCCAAATCCTTTGCCCATATTCTTCTCTGATTGGCAAGATTTGAGAAAGTCTCATGATCACCCCTTACGGCATTAAGGGCATATTTAATGAAAATATCTCGCAGTCTTATCAAGCCTCTCCGCACATCTTCTGGCGTTGATGCGACAGCGTCACGATATTTAGAACCTAAATCGACATCATAAATAGTTATAATTTCCGATATATAATAAACAACGCCCTGATTTACAATTTCGCATCCTATTTCGTAGGATTGCCGACCATGATACAATACAACCGATAGCGAGTTATTGGAATACTCTACGAGAGTATCAGAACTATTTATCAATATCAGACCCATTCCTTCGAGAAATGAGAATATAGTCTTCGCCTCTTCAGCGAAATTGAGATTTTCTCTGCCTAATGGGGAAAGTGCCATTTTCTTACATATCTTTACTGGGGTGGAGTCCACATGTTATTTTCTGCATTGAACCTCCAACCTCGACTCTGAAGAAGATTGCGTTCCGCATTCAAGAACTGACCGCCTGTATTCCCGGGCGAAGCATCCCGAATGGGCAGACCTCGTGCCATTTCCTGTCTCAACACGCCAGCATTTTGAGACCAATTTGCTTGCGGGCTTCCTCTATCAGGAAGCCTATTTAACAGTGACTGCTCTCCCGGCTTTAGATTTTTAAGATCATTAACTCGACCGATTACTGTAGTTGTGGCTTTTGGTCCCGGAGATAGCCAATTCTTTACTGCCAATGCCAGGTTAATAACGCGAGTTACAGGAAACAGACTCATTAAAACGCATTCTGAACAATATCCTTGCGCCTTCGACCCCGGAGCAGGATCAGTAGATGCAGTCCTCGGGTCGGCTCCTCGTGCAGAATTCTTTGCTTGTAGGCCATCCGGGGGACCAATTTGGGCCGTAGCGCGGGGCCCAACCCCAGCTCCGGTCGTGCAGTCCCCTGCGGAGTTTTGGAACAGTGACCCCGTGCACATCCCGCTCGGGTCTTCGTTATTGACCGGATCGTTTGCGACATAAGCATAGAGGTTGTTCTGATCGGCGTATCCGATCGGGTCGGTTTGCAGGAACCGGCCGAGCCGTGAGGAATAGAACCGCGCCTTGTAGTAATACAGCCCGAGCTCAGGGATGTACGCTTGGCCGGTATACTGGAAGCGTCCGACGTTGCCTGATCCGGGGACGCCATATTCGTCATAGCTGTTGATCGATACCGGGTTGCCCCAGCAGTCGGCGGCCGCGACGATCGAGCCTTGCTGGTCACGGTGCAGGAACGTCATGTTCGAGCAGTCGAGTGCGGAGGTCGTCACCGCCAACACTGCTTCGTCTTCGCCCGGGCCGAACGCATAGCGACCGATCATCGTGCCGGCACCGTCATATTCGGCCACCAGCTGATCGCCGTCATAGACCGATTGCCGCGTGCCGCTTACGCTGCTCACCTGTGACAGTCGCCCCAGCGGATCATAGGCAAGCGACGCGTTCAGCGTGCCCGACGCCGAGATCAGCCGGTTCTCGACATCATAGCCGAACGTCGTGCCGCCGGTCGAAGTGAGGTTGCCGTTGGCGTCATAGCCGAGCGCCCCGGCACCGACTGCGGTGTATTGGTTCAGCCCGTTGGCCGCATAGCTCGTACTGGCAGTTGCATAGCCGGTGAACGCATAGCCGCTGTTCGAGCGCGTTTGCTGCGTGATCTGGTTCGCCGGATTATAGCCCAACGTCGTCGTAGTGTTGGCCGATCCGCTCGCGAAGCTTTGGCTCTGCGATGCCGGACGCGACACCGCGTCATACCCGTAACTGGTGTAGCTGCTCGCCTGGTTAGTCGACTCGCGCCGACCCTGCGCATCATAGACGATCGAATAGAACTGGGTGGCATTGTCAAATAAGGTCAACCGCCGCCGGTCGAGCCCGTCATAGCTGTAGTTCATCGTGTGACCATCGGGGTAGGTCAGCTGCGTGCGGTTGCCATCCGCATCATAGGCGTAGCCGAGCGTCCGCGACGTGCCGCCGACATTGGTCGTGGTCGATATTTGCCGCCCGAACCCGTCGAACGTGTTGGTGATGCCAGCTCCGCTCGCCGAGCCGAACCGCGCGTAGAGCTGCAAGCCCCGCAGGTCGTAGCCGTAATAGACGTCGGCCGTTGCGCTGCCGGGAATGTCTTTCAGCGTCATCCGGTTGAGCGCATCGTAGCTGTAGCCGATCACCTGGCCATCGCGCTTGCGCAAGCTCGTGCGGTTACCGTTGGCGTCGTAGCCATAGGCCTCAAAGTCGGTGCTGCTGACCGTGCCCGCCGCCGTCGGCGAGGGGAAGTTCCACTGCACTTGCCGGTCGAACCCGTCATAGCCCATCGACGCCTTGTTGCCGTTCGCGTCGGTCAGCGACGTCTGCTTGCCGTTGGCACTATAGGTGAGCGTCGCGTAATCCTGCTGCAGCGGCGTCGCATATGCCTTCTGCACCTTCAACACCTGTCCGACCCCGTCGTAGGTCATTTTCGTGATGCGATCCGGTCCATTCGACCCCGCCGTCCCGAGCGTGCACGCATCCGGCAGCGACCCATAAACCGCCGGGTTCATCCGCACTGCCGTGCACAGCGGCCGCCCGGCGCCGTCATAACTGAATTGGGTCAGACTGTAGGTAGTGCCGCTCGACGAAAGCGCCTCTGTGACTTTGCGGTCCATCACGTCGAACGTTGCCGTCACCGTCTGGAACACCGTGAAATTAGTATAGAGTTCCCAGTCTTTCGGTGCCACGCTCTCGGATTGCCAGCTCGACAGCTCGCCCTTCTCGACCTTGATCAGGTTCCCCGCCGCATCATAGGTATTGCGCACCGCCGCAAAATGCAGCGGACCGGACCCGTCCGGGTCCGGCGCGATCGTCCCGACCACACGACGCGCGAGGTCATATCGAACAGCCGAGGTGTAATCCGATGGCGAAGACTGCGCATCCGCGCGCGGCGCCAGTGCGGGCAGCAGCGCGGCGAGAACAACCGCTACTGCGGCGAGTAGAGGACGGACGATCACGAGCAACTAGCCAGGCCGGCGCGCGGGGTCGTCTCGCTGATCCTGTTGCCCTGCCAATCATAACGGTAGCAGGTTCGCAGGCTGACCCCACCGGCCGTCACGACCTTACCGCGCAACAGCAATGTGTTTGGTCCGCTATCCGGCCCATAATCGTATGTTGTCACCACCTCGTCGCCCGATCCTGCGGCACACCCGCCGCCTACCGTCGCGCTCGTCCTGCAAATACGATCTTCCGACAGCAACCAGAGCGGAGGTCCTGCAGCGCTATAGCCGCCCGCGCTGGTAAGCGTCCAAGCGTAGCGCTGGACATACGCGTGGCGCACGACTGCCTGGATTCCCGCGGCGTTTACCGGCAACGTTTCCGTCAACAGACCGCCATGGGTCGGATCATAGGAATAGGTGGTGACGTTTCCGTTCGCGTCGGTAACGCTCGTCGGCTTGTTACAAGTTACGACATTCGAACAACTCGCCGGATAGACCTTGTTGTCGGTCCCGATATCCGCGAGTCCGCTGCCCGACTTTGCTTGAAAAACCGTCGTGGTCGGCATCATCCGGTCAGTATAGCCATACGCGACCGCGTTGGTTTCGGGCAATCCGACGAAAGTGGGATATCGACCAAGGAACCGTGTATAATAGCGCTGCCCGTTTCCGTCGAGATAGGTAGTCATTACGCCGCCATGATACGAGAAACTCGTTTCATGGCCGGTAGGATCGATCCAGCCGGAATCGTCGTCAGGGAAGGAATCCGCGTTGTCATCCTTTCCATCGAACGAGCAGCTACAGATATACTGCCAGACAGATCCGTCGGCCATGGTTTGCTGGGTTATGTGGAGCTGCCCGGCTTGATAGGCATTATTGACCTTACATGTGGTGGTTCCAGGATCGGTCAGACAAGTAAGGCCGCCACTTCCATATATGTAATGCGCGGTATCACCCACGACGTTGGTCGCTGCGACCAGCTTCCCGGAGGTATAAGCGTAAGAGGCCTTCAACGTCGCAGCTACACACGTCGTGCTGGTCGAGACGACGCTATTCGCGAGGTTAAAACCGCACGCCGCTGATACGTTTCCATTCGAATCATAATCGAACACGACCGCATATCCGCGGTTGCTCCTCACAATTTTTGGCTTCCATTCCACGTAGGTGATCGTCGTCACCGCGCCATCTGGCGCGGTGATTGTCGCGTCGGAATTGGCACCGGGTGCGAAACGATAAACAGTGCCGTCACGATCGGTAAAGATATTGATCGCGCCCACGTGCGTCAGGCTCGTGCCATATTCATCAGTCTGCGGGGAGGGGGGGTAGTCAGAAGACAACGTGCCCCAGAACACATATTTTGTCCGCCCGATAACCACGGTGACGGTCGGGTTGATCCCGCCCGTATGACTTGATATTCTCAAATCAAAGTTATGAGTCCATCCGCCACCGAAGTAATGGCTAGATGTCTCGCGACCACCTAGATAAGATCGTTCGATTTTCAGCGGACCCACTGACAAGTCTTCGATCGTGACCGCATAGGTGTTATCCAGTAGATTCACGTTTGTTGGGCTGATCGAATACTGCCTCGGCGGCGTAAGAGACTGGGCATTCGCCACGGGTGCCTCAAAGAGTGTCACCGAGCAAAATATGGCCAAGCCAACGACGGCAGAACGCGCCAAATTCAAAAGAGATCGAGCCATCACGAACCCTCGCACTGGAATGAATTTCCTGTCACCGTTACCGAAAGTTGCCCGATCGCCGTGGCTCCGAGACTATCGGCAACCGTATAAGTCAGAGCATAAACTCCGGGCTCAACGGCAGTCAGGAGAACGGCGTTCCCTGAAATCGATGCGCTGACATTCCCTAAGCTGTCAGGCGTGACGGATTGGAGAGCCAATGGAACATTATTGTCAGGGTCATAGTCGTTTGCGAGAACGCTGACGCTTTTGCTGAGGTTGCAGCGAAAGCTGACGCTGTCCGATACCGCTACCGGCGGCTGATTAGTCGGCGTCGGCGTTGGGGTCGGCGTCGGCGTTGGGGTCGGCGTCGGCGTTGGGGTCGGCGTCGGCGTTGGGGTCGGCGTCGGCGTTGGGGTCGGCGTACTCCCGCAAGCCGACGCTCCCACGCTGACAATTTGCTGAGACCGGTTCCCTGCGGCATCGAAGCAGGTCGCCGTCACAATGCCGTTATTCGGCCCGCCGCTCCTCGCACTCGCGATCAGCCGTCCAAGCGCATCATATGTATAGGTAGTCGTTTCCTGGGCCAGCGAGGCGCCACCAGCAATTCCGGCGATGAGGGCAGTGCTGCCCAATAGCGCCCAACGCCTTCGCTTCATCGTGCCCCCCGACTCGGTACATTGTGGTCGAGATTATGCACGAGATGGGGTTGGCTCCAACCGAATTATTGGCCAACTCGGATCGAATTTTTCAGCTCTGTAACAGTCCGAATCAGCGCCGAGATGTTGGCAAATATCTTCCGACCGTGCATCGTGAGCCGAGACCGGCGTTTCCAAAACGGAGACATTCAGTGTCGTTGAGGGTGGGCAGATGGCGACCGTTTTGAGCAACCTGGCTATTTTGGGCCAAACCACATTAGCACTTGCCCAAGGCTCGTTGTCCGACCCCGCCGGGTCGGGCGTAATCGTCTCGGCCGTCCGCTGGCTGCAAGGTACGCTGCTAGGCACCGTTGCCACGGTTCTGGCGGTGATTGCGGTCGCGGTGGTCGGCCTGCTGATGCTCACGGGTCGAATCAATTGGCGTTACGGCGCCACCGTGATCGTCGGTTGCTTCATTCTGTTCGGTGCCGCCAGCATCGTCGCGGGGATTCAGTCGACCGCCGGTCTCAGCAACTAGCGCCGTGACGGGAATGGACCGCGATCCGCTGTTCGTCGCGCTCACGCGGCCGCAAATGTTTGCGGGCGTCACCTACAGCTATTTCATCATCAACGGAGTGGTTGCGACCGAGCTGTTCCTGATCTTCCATTCGCCCTGGGTGCTGCTGGCAGCTCTCGCCGTTCACCTGGTCGGCATGGTGCTGAGCGTGCGCGAGCCGCGCATCTTCGACCTGTGGCTGACGCGCGTTCGGACCTGTCCGCGGGTGCGCAATCATGCGATCTGGCGATGCAACTCCTACCGCCCCTGACCCGCGACGCGAAGGCAATGCGACGGGAGATGCCCGCAGGCAGTCACTTGCCCTATGCGCGTCACGTCGACGATCACACGATCGAAACCCACGACGGCTTGCTGATGCAGACGATCCGGCTGCGCGGCCTGTTGTTCGAGACCGCCGACACCGACGAACTCAACTACCGCAAGACCTTGCGCGATGCGATGCTGCAGGCGATCGGCTCGTCACGCTTCGCGATCTACCATCATATCGTACGCCGCCGAGTCGAGATCGATCTGCCCGCGCGCTTTCCCGATGATTTTTCCGCGCTACTCGATGCGCGGTGGCGCGCCCGGCTCGCGGCCAAGCAACTCTACGTCAACGATCTGTTCCTGACGATCGTGCGGCGCCCGCTGCAGGGCAGGATCGGCTTGGTCGACCGGTTGCGCGGGCGCGTTGGCAACGACCAGGCCGACCGGGTCTCGCATGAGGTCCGCGCGCTCGACGCCGCGCGCGAAGCGATGATCGCGCAACTCGGCAGCTATGAGCCGCGCCTGCTCGGCGTCTATGACACACCCAACGGGCCCTGCTCGGAGCCGCTCGAATTTTTGTCGACGCTCTATCACGGCGAGATGCGCCCGGTGCTGTTGCCGCTCGAGGATCTGGGTGATTATTTGCCCTATCGCCGGATCAGCTTTGGCCAGGAGACGATCGAGCTCGGGCCGCATGGGGATGAAGGACGGCGCTTCGTTGGGGTCGTCTCGATCAAGGATTATCCCGGCCAGACCGCGCCCGGCATGTTCGACGACCTGATGCGGCTGCCGTTCGAAGTGACGATGGCGCAGTCGTTCGGCTTCGTCGATCGCCAGGCCGCGCTCGGCAAGATGAACCTTGCGCTCAGGCGGATGCGCTCGACCGAGGACGAAGCCGTGTCGCTGCGGGGCGAACTCGCGAACGCCAAGGACGAAGTCGCGGCGGGACGCGCAGGCTTTGGCGAACATCACATGACGATCGCGGTCCACGGCGCGACCCTCACCGAGGTCGATGCCGGCGTCTCCGAAGTGCAGGCGTCGCTCGCCGATCTCGGGATTATAGCGGTGCGCGAAGACATCGCGCTGGAGCCGGCCTTCTGGGCGCAGTTTCCCGGAAACTTCAAATATATCGCCCGGCGCGGGCTGATCTCGACCGGCAATTATGCAGGGTTGGTCAGCGGCCATAATTTCGCGCTCGGCCGCGCCAGCGGCAACCATTGGGGCGATGCCGTCACGCTGCTGGAAACGACCGCGGCCGGCCCATATCACTTCAACTTCCACCAGGGCGATCTCGGCAATTTCACCGTGATCGGACCGTCCGGCTCGGGCAAGACGGTGGTCCTCAACTTCCTGCTGGCGCAAGCGCGCAAGTTCGCGCCGCGCATCGTGTTCTTCGACAAGGACCGCGGTGCCGAACTGTTCATCCGCGCGATCGGCGGGCGATACGATGTGCTGCGCCCCGGTGTCGCCTCAGGCCTCAATCCGCTGCAAATCGCCGACAACCCGGTCAACCGCCAGTTCCTGATCGACTGGATCGCGCAACTCGCCGGCGGCGCCGACCTGGAAGACGTCGAGCGGATCAAGGACGCGGTCGATGCCAGTTTCGGGCAAGACGTCGAGCATCGACGGCTGCGCCACCTGGTCGAACTGTTTCGCGGCGGGCACCGTCCGCACGCCGCCGATTTGTGGGCGCGGCTGCGGCCGTGGTGGGGCGAAGGCGAGCGCGCCTGGCTGTTCGACAACGCGACCGACCGGACCGACCTCAGCGCGGATGCGGTCGGGTTCGACATGACCGCGATCCTCGACGATCCGGCGGTGCGCACGCCTGCGATGATGTATCTGTTCCACCGAGTCGAGGAACGGCTCGACGGGACGGCGGCGATCATCGTGGTCGACGAGGGCTGGAAGGCGCTCGACGACGATGTGTTCGTGCGGCGAATCAAGGATTGGGAGAAGACGATCCGCAAGCGCAACGGGATCGTCGGCTTTGCCACGCAAAGCGCGCAGGACGCGCTCGAAAGCAAGATCGCCAGCGCGATCATCGAGCAGGCCGCAACGCAGATCTTCATGACCAATCCGCGCGCGCGTGCCGAGGACTATGTCGGCGGGTTCGGGCTGACCACTCATGAGTATGAGATCGTCCGTACCCTGCCCGACGATGCTCGGTGTTTCCTGATCAAGCACGGCACCGACAGCGTGGTGGTGCGGCTCAATCTTTCGGGCGAGCCCGATCTGCTGACGATCCTCTCCGGGCGCGAGCGCACGGTGCGGCTGCTCGACCAAATCCGCGACGACGTCGGCGACGATCCGATCGACTGGATGCCGCGCCTGCTGGAGCGCGCATGATGGCGGCGTGCCGCGGCCTCTCGCCCGATGGGCCGTTTGTCAGCGACATGCTCGGCTATGTCGATTGCCAGGCGCAGACGATCGGTGCGGCGGGCTATCACGCGCTTGCCACGCCGGGATCGAGCGCCTCGCTCGCGCTCACCGGGCTGCTCACATTGTTCGTCGCACTGTTCGGCTATCGCATGTTGTTCGCTCAGGCGCCTGGAATCCGCGATGCCGTGGTTGCAATCGTCAAGCTCGGGATCGTGCTCGCCTTGGCGACGAGCTGGCCGGCTTATCGCACGATCCTGTATGACGTCGCGTTGCATGCTCCGGCCGAGCTTGCCGCGGATGTGGGCGGGGCAGCGGCGCTGCCTGGCGCGCGCGGCGGGCTCGAAGCCCATCTCCAGGCGGTCGATAACGGCCTGGCCGAACTGGTTCGGATCGGCACCGGCCGTCCGCCCGAAATCGACGAACCCGCTGCCCCCGACGCGTCGCCGCTCGCCCCGGAACAGCAGCAGCAACGCTTCCGCCAACTCGGACAGCGGCCCCATTGGGACCCGCAGCGTGATGCCGAGCTGCTCGGCACCGCGCGCACCGTCTATCTGACCGGCGCGATCGGCGCCCTCGCGGCGGTCCGGCTGATCGCCGGACTTTTGCTTGCGCTCGGGCCGTTCTTCGCGCTGTTCTTGTTGTTCGATGCGACGCGCGGTGTGTTCGGGGGTTGGGTGCGGGCGCTCGGCGCCGCGGCGCTTGGCGGCCTCGCGAGCGCAATCCTGCTGGGCGCGGAACTCGCGATCCTCGAACCATGGCTTGGCGCGATCCTCGCCGAGCGCGAAGCCGATATCGCGACCCCGGCCGTCCCGATCGAGCTGCTGGCATTCGCGCTGATCTTTGCAGCGACGCTGCTTGCCGGGTTGATCACTTCAGCCAAGGTTGCCTATGGTTTCCATGTTCCAGCCGTGGTTCGCACCGCATCGGCCCGGTTGATCGAGAATCTGCAATCGGCGGCGTTCGGCGAGCGCGCGGCGATGCAAGGCTACACAGACCGAGCGGACGCGCCCGAGCGCAATCGCGCGCACGCGATCGCCGATGCGGCGGCGGCAGCGCAGCGGCGCGAGCTGGCCGACATTCGACAGCAGGCGCTGGGGAGTCGGATGAGCGAACGCGGCCACAATCCGCAAACCCCGCTGCGCGGACCGCAAACGGCAGCTGCCGTTCCGATCGGGCAGTCCGCCCGGCGTCGCACCCGAAACCGTGTCTCGGCCGGTGCCAGCCGACGTGAGGCGATATGACCCGACCCAAGACCGACAAGCCCGAAACACGCGACGCCTATTACGAGCAAGCCGGAAGCTGGGCGCGCGACCGGCAGGACGCCTTGCGCGCCTCACGCCGCGTCGCCTGGATCGTGGCGGGGGCGGCGGTGGTCGTGGCCGTGTTCGAAGCGACCGCACTCGTCCTGCTGATGCCGCTCAAGACGGTCGAGCCCTATACGCTGATGGTCGACCGCAACACAGGCTATGTCCAGGCGCTCAAGCCGATCGACGCGCAGAAGATCGCGCCCGACACCGCGCTGACGCAGTCGTTCCTCGTCCAATATGTCATCGCGCGCGAAAGCTTCGACGTCGATGCGCTCCAGGACAACTACCGCAAGGTCGCCTTATGGTCGGCCGATCCGGCGCGCGCCGACTATATCGCCAGCGTGCAATTCTCCAACCCCGGCAGCCCGCTCGCGCGCTTTCCGCGTAGCACGGTGATCGAGACGCGGGTGAAGAGCGTGTCGCCGCTCGGCGGCAACGCAGCGATGGTCCGGTTCGACACGCAGCGCCGCGATGCGGGTGGCCAGCCGCTGCCCTTGCGGTCCTGGGTGGCGGTGATCCGCTACCGCTTCTCGACCGAGCCGCTGCAGCAGTCGGATCGCTTCCTTAACCCGCTGGGGTTTAAGGTGTTGCGCTATCGCCGCGATCAGGAACAGGCACCCGCTGCGATCGAGCCGATGGTGACGACCAACCAGCCGGCGACCGGCCCGCAATTGCCGCTTTATGGTCCCTATGGATCGGCCGTGCGACCGCAATCGCCAGCGCTGCCAGGTACAGGAACCGCATCGCCGGTCACGCCGCCATCGCTACCGCCATCGCCACCGCCCGCGGCACCCCGTCGAGCGCAGACCAACGAGGTCGCGCTTTGACGCGGGCGCGAGTCATCGCTCTGCTGCTGCTCGCCGCCTCCACGCCGTTGTCGGCCGAGCTTCGCCCGACGCCGGGGACCGGCGATCCGCGTATCCAGACCGTCGTCTACGATCCCGACCAGATCATCACGCTCCAGGTCGCGCCGGGCTATCAACTAACGCTCGAGTTCGACGCGGGCGAGCGAATCGAGAATGTCGCGGTCGGCGACAGCGGCGCCTGGCAGGTCACCCCCAACAAGCGGGGCGACCACTTGTTCATCAAGGCGGCGCAAAGCGGGGTCACGACCAACATGACGGTCGTCACCGATTCGCGCACCTACAGCTTCCTCCTGGCACCGGCCTATGGGCCGATGCCCGATCTGCCCTTTACGGTGCGGATCAAATCGGCGGCTCCCGCGATCGCCACGATCGATGCCAACGGTCCGACCAAGGTCGAGGAGGGGCTGTACAAGCTGAGCGGATCTCGCGCGCTGCGACCGGCTGCGATGAGCGACGACGGCGTTCACACTTATATCGAATGGGCTCCGGCGCAGACCATGCCGGCGGTGTTCGCGCTCGACCCGCTGGGTCAGGAAACCCTCGTCAACGGCATGATGCGCGACGGCATGTACGTCATCGACAGCGTTGCGAAGCGGCTGGTGTTCCGCCTCAACGCACAGACCGCTTATGCGTCGCGCCACTTGCCTCGCAAGCGCCGCTGATGCCGACCCCCTCGCCTGTCGATCCGCGGGGCGCGAGCACGGGGGACATCCGCCCGGTCGTCGCGACGTCAGCGAGCGGCGTGCCGTTGTGGCTGATGATCATGAGCCTCGTCTTGGCCGGCGTCCTGCTGTTCAGCGTGCTCGATTCGCGTCGCCGCGCGGCCTCTGCCCCGCCTGTGCGCCCCCGCACCGACGACAGCATCGACGTGGCGCAAGCTCCCCCGCCGCTGTACATTCCGCCGCCGCCACTCGCCCCAACCCCGACGCCGCTTCCCACCGCAACACCGGTGCCGACGCCGACACCCAAGCCGCCGGTGTTCGTGCCGCCGCCACCGCCGCGGATCATTTATGTGCCGCAACCCGTTCCGCCAGCGCCGATGCCTTCGGCTGCACCGCCACGCGTGTCGAGCGAACCCGTCCTGGTCATCGACACCGGCACGGGTGCCGCGGCAATGTCCCCGTCGGGCACGCCGGGCGCGAACACCCAATCCGGTTCCGGCACGCCGGAAGCCGCGACGGCGCATGCCTCGGTCATCCGACACCGGGAGACGATCGTCGCACGGGGGACGTTGATCCCGGCCGTACTGGAGTCGGCACTCGACTCCACCCGGGCCGGGCCAGTGCGTGCGCTGGTCAGTCGTGACGTGCGCGGGTTCGATGGAAGCCGCGTGCTGGTGCCGCGCGGCAGCCGGCTATTTGGAGATTATCAGGCCGATCTTCAGCCCGGCCAGAATCGCGCGCTGATCACCTGGACCGAGCTGGTGCGGCCCGATGGTGTCACGATCGCGATCGGCTCGCCCGCATCCGACCCGCTTGGTCGCGCCGGCGTACGCGGCAAGGTCAACAGCCATTTCTTCACGCGGTTTGCTTCCGCCATCCTGCAATCCTCGCTCGACGTCGGGGTCAACCTTGCGTCGCGTATCGGCAATGGCAACTCCGCTGTGGTGGTCGCCTTGCCCGGTGCCTCGCAAACGCTGTCGCGACCATTGACCGGCGGGACACAGGCCAAGCCCACCCTCACCGTGCGCCAGGGCACCGCAATCAGCGTGTTCGTTGCCCGCGACCTCGATTTCACGGCGGTCGAAAACACCAGATGAGCCCAGCTACCGACCTCGGCCCGGTCTATTTGCGCCGCTATCTGGCGCCGCTCGCCGCAATGCTCGAGCGCCCCGACGTTACCGATATCTATGTCAACCGCCCCGGCGAACTGTGGATCGAGACGCTGGCCGGCGCGACCGAACGGCACGACGCGCCCGATCTCGACGGAGCAACTCTCACGCGCCTGGCACGGCAGATCGCCGCTTTGTCGCACCAGGGGATCAGTCGCGAGCACCCGTTGCTGTCGGCGACCTTGCCCGATGGCGCGCGCGTGCAGATCGTAGCGCCCCCCGCTACCCGCGACCACTTGGTGCTTGCGATCCGCAAGCACGTATCGGCCGACCTTAGCCTCGGCGATTACGTGGCGTCCGGCGCGTTCGACGACACGCGCAGCAGCGATGGCGGAACGCACGAACTCGACCTGCGCCTGCAGGCACTCCTGGGCGCAGGCGACATCGCCGGAACCTTGTCGGCCGCGGTCAAGGGACGCAAGAACATCCTCGTGTCCGGCGGCACGTCCACCGGCAAGACCACGTTCCTCAATGCCCTGATCCGCGAAATCCCCACCGACGAACGGCTGGTCCTGATCGAGGATACGCCTGAGCTGCGCATCCACCACGCCAATGCGATCGGCTTGCTCGCCGCGCGCAGCGCGCTCGGCGAAGCGCGGGTCAGCACCGACGATTTGCTGGGCGCATCGCTCCGAATGCGGCCCGACCGCATCATCGTCGGCGAGCTGCGCGGCGAGGAAGCCTATACCTTCCTGCGCGCGGTCAACACCGGCCATCCGGGTTCGATGACCACGGTCCATGCCGACAGCGCCGAGCGCGCGATCGAGCAGATTGCGCTTCTGGTCCTGCAAACCGGAACACGGCTCAACCGCGAGGACGTGCAGCATTATGTCCGCAGCACCGTCGATGTGTTCGTGCAGCTGGCTCGCACGGCCGGACGGCGATCCGTCAGCGAGGTCTTGCTTCGCCGTTGAAAGGGCGCGAACAGCGACTACACCATGGGTGTCGCGACAGGTTTCCTATTAGCGCGAGGGGCATGTGGATCAAATATCGACATCTCTTTCCAACCCGAGCGGGTCGAGTGCGCTCGTTGCTGCGATAACGTGGCTACAAGCAACGCTTCTCGGCACCGTTGCCAAGACAATTGCGGTGATCGCGGTCGGTTGTCTCGGTATGCTCCTGCTGTCGGGGCGCGTGCCGTATCGACGCGGCATGACGGTGCTGGCCGGTTGCTTCATCCTTTTCGGATCGGCGCGCATCGCGACGGGATTGCAGTCGGTGATAACCAGCAGCGACAGATTTTCGGGTTCGGTGGTCGTGGCGTCACCGCCTGTATGGGTTCCTCCAACCCCACCCCCTCCTGTTCCCGCCAACTACGATCCTTACGCCGGCGCTTCGGTTCCGCAACGGTGAGAACCCTTTCAGCACAGAATTCGAACGTCGAATTAAACCGGGAGAGTCGGCCAAGAGACGCACGTTGCGGAACGGCCACTCACATCCCAATGCCGATTCCCCTGCTCCGCCCCCGTCCGATCATGTCGGCAAGGCTCTGGCCGATGCTGCGCCCATCCGCTTCGGGCAGTCCGATCTGCGCTCGGCGATTGCGCAGGATCGATTCGACCTGCGGATCACGCTCCAGGCTTTTCGCCATGCCGATCATCTTGGTCTCGACCACCCGGATCTTGCTGTCCTCGTGGTTGCGTCGAAGCGCCTGACGCTGGCGCTCCAGCCCCTGCCAGCGCTGGACGAACACATCGGCACGCAGCGTCGGGCTCTCACGCATTTCCGCCTCCAGCTGCATCGCGCGGATTGTGGCGGTGGTTCGGCCGTGCGCGGACTCCTCGATCAGCCGATTGTCGTTTGCCATCGCGCTTTCGAGATCGTCGACAGCGTGCGGGCGAATGCTGTCGAGCGACCTCCGGCTGGCGACGAGTTCGGTCCTCTGTTCGTCGGTATAGGGGTCGCCAACGCTCTGCGCGAACCTCATCGCACGGACGATGCGGCCGTGACGCTCCACCGCTGCTGGCAGCACGGCGGCCGGGTCAGGCGCCCGCACCGGCGCGGGCGCGGCCAGATCGGGCGGTAGCCGGAGTTTCAGGCCAGCGAACATGTCGCGCTTCGGCGCAGGCTGCTGCTCCCGCGCTGGCGTCGGCAGCACGATCTGGCGCCGCGCCGCAAAGGCAGGTGCATAGTCCGACGCCATGTCCTTGGCGCGCTCGCGCGACAGCGTCGCCGCCAGCTTGCCGTGATCGGCAAAATCGTCGTGCCCGTAATGCAGTTCGACACTTTCGCGGTGGCGCGACAACGCGACATAGGCGGCATGGCGATCGAGCCCCGGCGTCGCCAGCACATGGACGTGGTCGACCGTTACCCCCTGGCTCTTGTGGACGGTGGCGGCATAGCCATGATCGAGCGCGGCATAGTCCTTCAGGTCGAACGCCACCGCGCGACCATTGTCGAGCAGCACCGCCATGCGCGTGGCGCTGACGCTCTCGATCCGCCCGAGCGATCCGTTCTTCACGCCAAGGCTGCGCTCGTTGCGACCGAACATCACCCGGTCGCCGGCCGCGAACTGCCGTTCGCCCTTCTCCACCTGCAAGGTGGCGTCGTCGCCAAGCTCCCCGTGACTACGCAGCCGTTCGCGCGCGGCCTGGTTGAGCGCTGCCACTTCGTCGTTGGTGTGGGTGAGGATGATCCGGCGCGCATCGGGCTGCAGGGTCCGTTCGCGGTCCCAGCGCTCGATCAGACGCCCACGCGCCTCGTCGCGCGTGTCCGCGGCGTGAATCGCACCATGGTCGCGATAGGCAGCGAGCGCTTCGCCGGTGCGCTCGGTGGCGAGCTGGCGCGTGGCGTGCCGCTGCCACTCGACCTTCTGCCGACGGATGTCGGTGATCTCGATGCTGCCATGGCGTTCCGCAATCGATCGGAACGCGGCGCCTGCTTCGATCGCCTGAAGCTGTTCGGGGTCGCCGACCAGCACGACTTTCGCGCCGCGCTTTTCGGCTTCGGCGATCACCCGCTCCATCTGCCGGGTGCCGATCATCCCGGCCTCGTCGATGACGAGAATGGATTTGTCGGTCAGCAGGTCGCGCTCCTGCCCCCATTGATGTTCGATGCTGGCGATCGTGCGCGACGCGATCCCCGATCCGCTCTCCAGATTTTCAGCCGCAATGCCCGACAGCGCGAGCCCCTGCACCTGATAGCCGGCGCTCTCCCATGCCTCGCGCGCGACGCCGAGCATCGCCGACTTGCCGGTGCCGGCATAGCCCAGCACCACGCCGATCGCTTGCGGCTTGGTCACATGATCGAACGCACTGCGCTGCTCGGTCGACAGCTCCAGCCCGCGCATCTCGGCACGCACCAGTGCGAGCTTGCGATGTTGCTCGGTCATGCCGTGGCGGCGGCTGGCTTCGAGCCGGATCGTCGCGCGTTCCAATCGCGCTTCGGTGTCGAGCATGTCGCGGCTGGTGAAGCGCTCGTCGCCGCGTCCGTCCTTGCCGAGCGCGACAAGGTCCGGCGCCGCGCGTACCGCCGCCATCACCTGGTCGAACTGCTCCTTGCCTTCACTATGGCGATGCACGAACATCGCCAGATCGCGGCGGGTAAAGGTTGCCTGGGTGCGCGTGATCGCGTCGAGCGCGATTGCGGGGTTGGCGAGCAGTTTCTCGCCATTGGTCCGCGCGATGGCATGGTGTTCTTCGAGCCGTTCGGAGGCCAGACCCTGCCCCGCCATCCGCGCGGCGGCGGGGCCGATCTTGTGCTGAGGCTCCAGCTCGATGCCTTGGGCTTCGAGCGACCGGTGATCGACGCGCGCATCGATATCGAGTTGGGCGAGCCTCGCGTTGACATGGCCTGCCCAGCGCTCGCGCCACTTTTCCAATAGGTCGGTGCGGTTCCAGTCGCGGTTCTTCGGGCCGAACCCGTCCGCGCCGACATTGCGCATCGTCAGCATGACATGCGCGTGCGGCTTCGCCATCCCATCCGCGCCGATATCCCAATGCAGATTGAGATCGGCGATCATGCCGCGATCGACAAACTCCGTGCGGACGAATTCGCGCGCGAGCGCGATGCCGTCCTCCCTCGATAGCTCGCGCGGGATCGCGAACTCGATCTCGCGGGCGATCTGCGCGTCGATCCGCTTCTCGGCGGCTTCGACTTCGTTCCACAGCTTTTCCCGGTCACCGAGGTGCTCGGGCGCGCCGTCGGGCAGCATCACTTCGGAGTGAACGACGCCCGCCTTATTCGAGAAATCATGATGGCGATCAAGCCGCTGGTCGTGGAGCCTTGACGCCGAGCGATAGGCGGCAGCGGCCAGCGCCGACGAGCCGTTGGCGCGGCTGATGATCTTGGCCGAGAAATGGTAAATCGCCATAGCGATCGCCCATCTACTACCAATCGAGCACGTCGGCACGACGTATAAGCGCGCCCTCGAAAGATTTCATCTATCTCGGGACTGGGTGATCCCAAGAGATTTCAGCGCATTGCGACTGATCGAACAGAGCGATATCTGGTCCGTCCTCACCAAGCAATTGAGGATGATCCGATGCGCAAACCTCGCGACTTCGATGCCGAACTAAAGGCGCTCAGCGACAAGGCCAAGCTGCTGCGCGACCGCAAGCTGGTCCAGCTCGGCGAGTTGGTCCTAGCCGCCGGTGCCGATGCGCTGCCGGTCGAGCAGCTCGCCGGCGCATTGCTCGCCGCGGCTCAATCCAGCGACACCTCGACAAAGGAGGCGTGGCGCAAGAGCGGCGCTGCGTTCTTTCAGCGGACGGCGCGCGGGGCTGCGCGTGGCGCTGGTCGCGGTGCGAGCGGCGATGCGGCGAGCGACGGCAGCGCGAAACCGAATCCTGCTGGCCCGCGCGCGGCATGACACGCGCGATTGGCAAGTGAAGCGCCGCGAACGAACGCGCCATCTGATCGAGCTTGGCGGTCTTGTTGCGAAGGCGGAACTGGTCGAGCTGACCGAGGATGACCGTGCCGTGATCTTCGGTCTGTTGCTGGAGGCGGCCGCGAAGCTGCGGAGCGACGACAGATGCGGGCAATTGGCGCTGTGGCGGCGACGAGGAAGGCGAGCATTTGCCGGCGACGAAACAGTCGAAGCGGCACGCCCTTTTGCGCCACGTTGAAGGGTTGGTGAGCAAGCCTCCTGGGTCAGTGCTTGAAACAGTGTTCGCGGTGCCAGGCAAGGAAGCTCGGATGCGGCCGGTCCGCCGATCTCGCGGGAGGCGTGGCCAAGCCGGTGCGATTGACGAGCGAGCGAATCCCCTCGGCATCGTTCGCTTGGCGACTGATCACGATTTCCAGCTCGTCGGTCAGGCTGATGAGGCCGCGGTCGAACATCCAATGGACCGTTCCTGACAAGGCCAAGCCGTTGTTGACGATGTCGGGGCCGCCGCGCTCCACCGGCCGGATATGGGCGGCTTCGACTTCGGCCCTGCCACCGCCATTGATGAGTTTCAGCCCGGTGATGGCACAGCGCGCGTCATAGGCGGTGACGACGCGGCGGCGGAACAGCCGGTCCCGCACCAGCCGGGAACCGAGGTAAGCGACCCGGTCCCGCGCGACTTCGTGCAGGAACGGCGTGCGTTCCTCGTGAACTACATTGTCGGTTTCGTCATCGACACGCGGCAGAAAGTCGTCCCTCTCCGCGGTGCCAAGATCGACGATGCGATTGAAATCGGTAATCGAGAGCGGCCGAACGGCCGACTGTGCCCGACCGGAGACTTTTCCCGCGTCGTTGAGCACACCGCGTTCCGCCAGACCGAGCGGACCGTTGAACGGCACGGGGTTAATAAAATCCAGATAGGTCCCCGGCTCGATCAGCGCCAGATACATATCCGGCGCCGTTGGATCGGGTACGACCTGGGCAACCTTCGCGGTGGCAAAATAGCCGCGCGTGCCGTGGATTTTGCTTGGCTCATAATAGATGATCCAGTCGCCGACACAGGCGCTCACGCGGCTGAGATATTGCGGCGGAAACTGATATCGCTCGGCCGGGCTGTCGTCGTAGATCGAATCCGATCGATGAATGAAAACGCCCTTGCCCATTCGTCGCGAATAGCCGGTCAGCGCGAGCGATGAAACCGGCTGTTGGAAGGCGCTCAGCCAGCGTCGCGTGCGGTCGCTTCCAACTGGGCAATTCGCTCGGCGCAGATGACATGCACGACGCGGCCCAGTTCCTCGACGTGCTCGCCGAGCCAGACCAGCTCTTCCTCGCTGATCCGGTAGTGCTTCGAATAGCGCGCCTTCACATAGGCTTCCTTGAGTTTTTCGAACATGCCGCGCTGCTTGCGGTTGTCATTAGGCCAGACGTGCACGAGACGAATATCAAGCCGTTCGGCCTGTGCGCGTAGGAATCCCAGATTGTGAACGTGAGGGGTGTAGAATTCCACCACGAGAAGGACGCAATGCAGAAGGCTTTCCGTTGCTTGGTGCAACAGGAAGGCTGCCTTTTTCCAGTCTCCTTCCTGCATGTAGAAGCGATAACCTTTTAGAAAACTAGCTGCACTGGGTATCCACTCCTCGAAATACTCCCTCGCCATATCCAATGCCGCGTGCGGCGTCTTCGGCTTGGGCTGGTGCAGTTCACTGTCGTCGCTCTGGTAGAGCGCGATGCCGTCGCGAGCGATGTCCATGAAGAAATAGCGCCCGTGCGCCAGCCCGTCGTTCACCTCCTGCAGGGTGTGGACGATGAAATTGACCGGGGTGCGCAGCGTCCTGGTGACCGCGAGCTCGCGATTGAGCCGGTCCTCGGCGGTGGACCAGAACTCGACGCGGTCGGTGAGCTTGTCGTGGTTGACGATGATCAGCAGATCGAAGTCCGATTGATAGCCCTTGGCGGTGTGCGGCTCGTCCACCCAACCGCCCCGCGCATGGGAGCCGTAGAGGATGACCTTGAGGACGCGCGCCTGCTTCTTCCAGTCCGAGGTCGCAATGGCGACCGCGTCGCCGAACTCCTCGAACAGGATTTGGACGATACGCTCCAGCTCGCGCTGCTTGGCCCGGGGAAGATGGTCGAGGTCGGTACGCATGTCGGGTGATCCTATCCGAGCAATCGCGCAAAGCGAAGCCTCGCGGGGCCTTGCCCCGCGAGGCCAGTCTTTCACCAGAAGCGCCACCAGCATTTGGCCTTCCCATCGAGACGCCGTATCAAGTTCAGCAGCGCTTCGGCGAACAGGCGTTCGACTTCGGCAACGGTGAGGCCGGTTCGCTGTGCGATCTCCTCATAGCCGAGATCGTCGAAGCGGATCGCGCAGAAGATTTCGCGCTGGCACCGGGGCAATTTGCGGATCGCCTGTGCGAGCCGTTTCAGTCGTTTGGGGTCGGGATGCTCGGTCATGGGACATCTCCCACAAGGGCTGGGGAGCTGGCGGCCTTGCGGCCGCCAGCATCGGGATCACGCTGCCTGCCGAAGCGGCAGCGGCTCGGGCGTGACGGCGAGGCTCGCCACCTTCCCGGCGCGAGCGACGGTCGCGACACCGCCACGTTCGGTGTAAGCGCTTGGCGGAAATGTCATCCAGCGCGGAACCCAGCCCGCCACCTTGGCGCGTCCGTTCTCGCCGGTCAGGCAGTCGCGGACGATCTGGCGCTTGACCTTGCCCGTCGCGGCTTCGTTCGCGGCTGCGACGCTCTCGCCCGCCACGTCGGACAGCACCGCCCCGAGCACTTCGCGGTCGCGGATCAGGTCGAGCAAGGCGTCATCGGGCTGCCAGACCTTCGCCATGTCGGTGCCGAGCATCGGCCCGAGCACCTCGATCAGCGCGCTCCCTGCTTCCAAAGTCTCGCCCATGACGATGGCGACCACGTCGAACAGCGCCGGGTCGGGAAGTTGTAGCAAGCGGACGAACAGCCCTGCCAGCCCATGCTCGCCGTCATCGCCGCCGATGACTGTCGGCGCCTCGGGATCGAACCCGAGCAGCGCCAGCACTGCGCGCCGCTTCTCGTCGAAGATGGCTTCCGATGCGCATCCCTCGACGCTCTCCGCAATCACATCGCTGGCGGTACGCTGCGCCTCGGCGCGGACGTTCCAAAGCGGCGAGCCGACGATGACATGTGCCACCATGAGCCGCAGCGCGACCGAGGGCTGGTCGGCAAGTCCCGCCCTCACCGCCGCATGCCGGTGCAGATCGACATAGTTCTGGATCGGCACGCTGATCTCGGGACGGACCGGCTTCTCGACGGGGTCGGCCTGCCCCCGTTTCCGCGCTTCCTTGAGCGTCACATAGCCCTCGTGGATCGCCACATCGCCGCGACTGCTCACCGCGATGAACACCTTGCCGCCCTTGCGCTTGGGGGTGCGCTCATGCTCCCAGCTGTGGAACGCTTCGCCGGTCGGCATCACGATCACGTCGGACCATCCCGCTTCGCGATACGCCTCGGCCTTGGCCTCAATGGCAGCGGTCTGCGCGGTCCAGAACGCCGATGCATCGGCAAAGTAGCGCTCGTCGCCGAACAGATCGGACACGATCTCGCCCGTATAGTCCGCAACATCGAACAGCGCGGCGCTCACCGGGATCGACGCGCCGCCGAACAGCCACCCCTTCAATGCCTGCCCGCTCGGGCAATAGGCGGTCTCGTCGTCGAGCAATGCCAGCCAGTCGCGCTGCCGCGCCTTCGATGCGAGGGTCAGATGCCGAACGGTGGCCGCATCGATCCGCCCCAGCCGATAGAGCGAACGGATACGCGGGAGCAAATTGCCGAGTGCCAGCGTCCGCTTCACTTGCAGCTCGGTCAGCCCGAAGGTGAGCGCGATATCCTCCGGGGTCCGCCCTTCGCGGACCAGCCGGGTGAAGCTCTCCCACCGCGTCACTTCGTCCGGGTCCAGCCGAGCGATGTTCTCGATCAGCGAGGCTTCGAGCGCTGCCGCATCGTCCCCCGCCTCCATGACCGCGCACGGCAGCGGTTCGATCTCGCCACCCTCGGACGCGACCGCCAGCGCCGCATGATAGCGCCGCTTGCCCGCCACGATCTCGTAGCTGCCTGGGCTTCCTCCTTCGGCAAGCTCAGGACAGGATTTTGCCCGCACGATCAGCGGCACGAGCACGCCGCGCGCCCGCACTGACGGCAGAATGTTGGCGATGTCCAGGGTCTTGCCCTTGGCCCGCATGTTCACAGGCGACACGGACAGATGGGCGATGTCGATATGTTTGAGTTCCATGGTTCTCACTCCTTCAAAACACCGCACCCGGCGCCGGAATGGCGGGGGAGCGGCAGGAGCGGACCGGCAGGCCCGTCGGCACAGGCAGGCTGCACCCAACGGGCTGCAACGCAGTGGAAGGCCTGAGCGCAGCTCAGGTTGCGGCCTGCCGCGACGGGCCTAAGGGACAGCGACGCTCCCCCGCCAGATCGACGCCGGAGGCGCAAACGCCATCGCGCCCAAAGCGCGATGACCGCCGGATCGATCGCACGCGAGCGATCCTTCGTCAGAGATCGTCACCCCCCCGGGGCGTGCGCCGTTGTGGCGCGAAGAAGAAAGGAGAGTTCGAATGAACTGAGCTTATTGGCATAGCTCATGCCTGACCGACTTACCGGTGCTGGTGATGAACCGGCTGAGATTCCGAAAGGAAAACGGGACCATAGCATGTCGGGGTACGGATCGAAGTTGGGCGCCGCAGCCTGACGGTTGACCAGCAGGCAAGGCGCGCATGGTGAAGACTTGATTGTTTGAATCCCAGTTTCCAACGACCACTAGGTAGGTGACGGTGAACGCGGCTGACACACCGTCTCGAGCGGAGCGAGGAGCACGGCCCTGCAAATCGCTGCCAGTCCGCCCGGCGTGGCCCCGGTAAGGGGATTAAGGAAACGAACGGGGCACCTAAACGCGCCGCGACTCCTCACTCGCGCAACTGCGGGATCGCCTAAACAGGACGGCTTGCCGGACCTGCATGGCGACGGAGCCGTCATAGTAGTCAAATGCCCGGTGTAATGGCCGGGACAACCGCCGAGAGGCGGACGGGACAGCGGTATAAGCGGGAGCGATCCTTGTCGAAATCCGCGCGCCCGGGCGAAGGACGGCAGTTCTGTAAACTCGATGGATCAACGGAAAGGAACTGCTGATGCAGACCGCTACTATCCTGAGACGGATCGAGAAGCTTCCGGCCCTGTCGCGGGCGGGCAAGCGGATCAATGGTCTCCACCGCCTCATGCGGTCCCGCTGCTTATATGAGCGGGCTTATGACAGGGTATCCCGAAACCGGGGTGCCATGACGCCGGGAGTAGACGGCCAGACCTTCGACGGCATGACGCTGGCGAGGCTGGATCGTCTGACCCAAGGCGTGGCGGAAGGCCGTTACCGCCCTCGTCCAGTGCGGCGGGTCTATATCCCCAAGGGTAATGGTAAAATGCGCCCATTGGGCATTCCTACGGCGGATGATCGCATCGTTCAGGAGGCGGCGAGAATGATCCTCGCGGCGATCTATGAGCCTGTGTTCTCGAAACACAGTCATGGGTTTCGCGCGGGTCGCTCCTGCCACACGGCTCTCGAAGAGATCCGCAGAACCTGGACGGGCGCGAAATGGCTGATCGAAGTGGATGTTCGCGGGTTCTTCGACAACATCGACCATGATATCCTGCTCAGCCTATTGGCCCGCCGGATCGATGATCCTGTGTTCATTGATCTGATCGGGACGATGCTCAAGGCCGGGTGCATGGACGAATGGAAGTTCGAGCGGACCTATAGCGGCACTCCACAGGGCGGGGTCATCTCGCCCTTGCTTGCCAACATCTATCTTCATGAGCTTGACTTGTTCATGGAGGAAATGCGGGCTCGCTTCGACAAGGGCGTCAAACGGCGGGCCAATCCCGCATATGTTGTCCAAAGCCAGAAAATCGCCGCACTTCGCAAGGAGATCGATGCAATCCGTGCCGTTGGCGCGGATGAGGCAGAGGTCCGAACCCGTCTTGCTCGGATCGAAGCCATCAATCGGGATCGACGGAAGATATCATCCGTTGATCAAATGGACCCCAACTTCCGCCGCCTGCGCTATTGCCGTTATGCCGATGACTTCCTCGTCGGCGTGATCGGCAGCAAGGCGGATGCCGTTCGGATCATGGCCGACATACAGCACTTCCTTGCTGATCGGCTCAATCTGACGGTATCACCGGAGAAAACCGGGGTTCGCGATGCATCGAGGGGATCGCCGTTCCTTGGCTTCCACGTATGCGCCTTCACGCTGCGCTCTCCCGGAACAATGGCGGGGCGACAGGCGGTCGGCGGCGGGATGCGACGCATCCTTCGTCGGCCAACGCGGGGGAATATCAAGCTGTGGGTGCCGAGGGATCGGGTCTATGCGTTCTGCAGGCGCAAAAAGCTCGGCAACCTCGACATGAGGAATGGCCGGGTGCGTCCGCAACTCATGGAATCCAGTTTGGCGGAGATTATCGTTGCCTATAACTCAGAGTTCCGGGGCTTCGCGAACTATTATGCGATCGCCGATGGCGTGAAAGCGTCACTCGACAAGTTGGAGCTGGTCATGCTCAGGAGCCTCTTTGCGACTGTAGCATGCCGGCGACGCTCGACGAGGCGGCAGGCCGAGGAATATCTGAAGATGGGGTCGGATCACGGTGTTATCACCGTGGTTCGGGGCGAGCCGCGCGTCCATAAGGTGTGGAAACTGAAGCATCTGATCGTGAAGACGTGGGATAACCCCCTCGTCGACTCCATCACGGTAGGCTCTCGCCTTGCGCAGAGCCCGAACGATCTGGTCACGCGCCTGAGTGCCGAGCAATGCGAGGCATGCGGCGACACCGATGGTCCGTTCGAGATGCATCATCCCAATCGCCTGAAAGATAAGCGACGCGACCAACTGACGCCTTGGGTACAATCGGCACGACGGCGCAGGACAGTCGTCCTGTGCCACAAATGTCATGTTGCGCATCACGGTGGCCGGATGCCTGTCAGAATGGAGAGCCGTGTGCATTGAAAGGTGCAAGCACGGTTCGGGGGGAGGCGCTGGGGCGTCCTCGAAAGAGGCGTCTCGCGTCTACCCTACCGAGACGCCAAAGGCGACTCGGTGGCGCACAGCGCCATAGAGCTCGACCGCACGCCCGCGCGGGACGGCACAAGCCCTATTGCTCCCTGACTTTATGGGGGCTGTTCGGGCCGGTCTGGTGCAGCCCGGTACATCTCGGCCCCGCCCCCCTTGTCCAGCGCCCACGCCATCTCAATCCTGATCGCCATTGGATCACACGCGAACGAGGATCATGCCATGACCACCGATGCCCCCGACCGCATTCTCCGCCTCAATACCGTGCTCGACCGCACCGGCCTCAGCCGCTCCACCCTGTATCGCAAGGTCGACCAAGGGACCTTTCCCCCTCAGGTCCGCATCGCCGCTCGCTGCGTGGGATGGCGCGAATCGGCGATTTCCGATTGGCTGCACAATCCGATGTTTTACAGCGTCGAGGATAAAGCCTGATCGAGACGTTGCACGGGGCTTCAAGCGGACAAAATCATTGCGTTGGGCATGGGTGCCTGTCGCTTGCCTTCGAAACTGCACGGCCCGTATCGTCATCCGAGTGAACGCGTTGCTGGAACAATCGGCACGACGCAAGCCACATCGATCATAGCCGGAGGGGTGTCGGCACGATGGTCGCCGGATGTGCAAGGAAATCGACAAGACGCTACAGCCGCACCTGCCCGGCGACGAGTTGCTCTACGGGCAGCAGCCCTTGGATCAATAGCTCCGCCCATTCGATCGCCAACTCACGCCTGCGCGGCATATAAAGTGCGCGATTATAGGCCATCTCCGAGGCGGATAACCCTTTCGGTCTGTGCGCGAGCATCGCATCAATTATGGCACGGTCATCCGGGCGCTTCAAAGTGATCGCGCGCTCATTCATGATCGTAGAAAACGTCGCTCGCCATCCATGCGGAACATGCCGACCGCTGTAGCCATTGCGGAAATACATATAACCGATCGCATTTTCCGACATCGGCATTCGCGTGGATCTGATGCTCGGAAAGAGAAAATCGATCCTGCCCGTCAGGGGTCGCAGCGCGCGTAAAAGCTCCACGACCTGAGGCGGTAGCGGAACTAGATGCTCAAGCGCGTCCTCTTCCTTGTCCTGTAATTCCAGCTTCATCCGGTCAGGCGGGATCCTCCAGACGGCATCGATTGCCGGGGAAGTGGGCTCGTCCCAGCCTATCCCTTCGAATTCTACCCACTTCGCGGCGCGGACGACCCCTGGGCGAACGGCGGTCAGCGCAAGCAAGCGCGACGCAATCTTGGTTAAAGGACTCGAAGTGGACTGCTCCATATCTGCAAGAAGTTGCCGAGCATCCTCGATGGTTCGTAACGCAGGCTGCTTTCCTTTTTTGCCGATCGGTTTCAGCGCCCGACCGATCGTCGCAGCCGGATCAATATCGACGAGACTCTCGGCCATCCCATAGCAAAAAACAGCAGAAACGTGCTGCCGAATTCTTTTTGCCGAGTCGATCGCGCCGCGAGCTTCAACCTTCCGAAGCATGGCGAGCACGGTTGGACCGTCGATATCGATTAGGGGCAGCGCTCCAATGGCAGGAAATACATCGCGCTTGAATGCTTGGATAACTTTCTTTGCCTGGACGGGTGACCAACGCGCCCGCTGATCGTCGTGCCATTGGGTCGCCACACGCTCAAATGTTGCGCCCGCCGCCGCGTGAGCGGCCATCTTTCGCTTGCGATCTTCCAGAGCAGGGTCGCGATGTTCGCGCAGCAAGGCGCGCGCTCGATCACGTTCTGCACGGGCTTTCGAAAGCGACACTTCAGGGTATGGGCCGAAGACGAGCCGCTTCTCCTTGTCGGCAAAGCGATATTTCAATCGCCAGGATTTGAAGCCTGTTCGGGTCACATACAGGTAGAGGCCACCGGAGTCGGCCAGCTTATAATCTTTCTCGCGTGGTGCAGCTTTTCGCACCTGCAGATCGGTGAGTGACACGATGCCCCCTCCTCGTCGGTCAGTGCCCCCGAAATGCCCCCAGCCCAATTGCGCTTCAAGGGGAGTACATCGGAAGCGGTGGAACCAATGAATCCCAGAATTCCGAGGATTCTGCAAGGGGGTGAGACCCCGTGGCATCTCTTGAAAGGGTAAGATGGTGGGCGATGACGGGCTCGAACCGCCGACATTCTCGGTGTAAACGAGACGCTCTACCAACTGAGCTAATCGCCCGCGAACCCGCTTGCGGGAACGAAGAAGCGCCCTGTGCCATCACCCGGCCGACACTGCAAGCCTCCGCACCCACGCCGCCTTATGATTACGCAATGGCAGCGCCGATCCGTTGCACCGCCCCGACATAAGCGCGCATCGCCGTACTCGCGCGGGCGGACAGCGCCATATAGGCGCGGCGGCGATCGAAGGGGTCGGGCTGACGCTCGAACAGCCCGGCATCGGTGAGTTTGGCGATCCAGCGCAACGCGGTGGTCGGCGCAACGGCGGCGGCGATGCAGAGGCTGGAGACCGAGACCTGCGACCGCTCCAGCTCGGCGGCGAAGAGATCGAGCAGCATGTCCCATGCCGGGTCCTCGAACAGGCCGCCCGCAAAATGCTGGTCGCGCAAGCGCCGCGCGCGAATCGCATCGCGAATCTCGCGCGCGGTGATATCGGGTGCGGCTGCCGCGCTTGGAGCCGGGCCGCGATAGCGCATGCCATGCTCGCCGACATAGCCCGCCTCCCGCGCGGACTCGCGTCCGGACTCGCTCAACGTCGGATCGGCTACATCCCCCGCCAACCGCGCCAGCGTCTCGGCGATTCGCGCGACCTGCTCGTGCAATTGCCGCAATCGCTCGGCTTCAGCCTCACGGCCACTATCGCGGACCCCGCCAGCGCCGCCGCCCGCGACGATCACGGCAGCGACATATTCGGCCATCGTCGGCGCGCATAACAGCTCGATCCCGGGGGCCGCGAGCGCCGCCGAAATGCTGTCGATCTGCTCGAAATCGAGCACGATGATGACCCGTTGGCCCCCGCCCCGGGCGAACGCGTCGAGCAAGGGCAGGACCACCGCAAGCTCCGCCTCGCCCACTCCGCGGGCGTCCGCCACGACAATTCCCGCCGATCCCGGCTGATTGAGGCGCTCGGTGGCACCGCGCCAGTCGGTCCACGCCCGGCTCCCGCCGCGAACGGCGTCGAACACCTCCTCCACAGCCGCGCGGTGCCGCTCTTCTACGATCGCCAGAATATCCGGGGTCCGGTGCCAATCCGCGCTGGTTGGGAACGTTCCCCCGGTCGCTCGTCCATCGTCGCCCATCGCTGCCGCTCCGCTACGCCGGGCTAGCGCCGCGGCTAAGTACGCAAATTACGTATTACCCGCACAGCGGAACAGCGAAAGCCGACCCATTTCGGGGGAAAAGCCCGGCCAAAGCTGCGTATTTGCGTAACTTTGCTCCGTAACGGAGCAAAGCCTCAGCGCTCATTCGTAGACGGCAGCGATGTCGGCAAAGTCATCCTCGCGCAATCCGGTCGCCGCCGCGCCCGCAACACCCGCCGCCAGCGTGATCCAGAGCGTCATCAGCACCGCACCGAGCACCCAGCCCAATATGGTCAGGACGGTAATCGCCCCGAATTGCTGCTCCATCTGGTGCCGCTGTGCGGCCTGCACCGCCTCGGGGCGGAAGCCGCCCTGTGCCATCTCCGCAATGTAGCTGCCCTGGGTAATAGCAAGCACCACCACCGAGACCACGGTCACGATCAGCCCGACCACGAAATAGGCCCCGAACAGCGTCCAGAACCGTCCCTTGGTCAGGTTCCACGATTCGCCGATCATGATCTTGCCGCGCTGCATCGTCAGCGCGAAGGCGAGCGAGAAGCGCACATAGAAGAAGATCAGCACCGCAAACACGATCAAACCAAGAAGGACGAACACCGGCACCGCCGCTGCGCGCGCCGCAACCGCCACCACACCGCCGATCACGCCAATCACCAGCGCCAGCAGCACGTACAGCAGGAAGAAGCCGACCGAGAGCACCAGCGCCACCAGCACCATACGCACTTCGTCCATGCCGAGACGCAGATAGGCAAAGCCGCTTTCCGCCGGGCGGACAGCGGCGCGCAACGCGGCTGTGTACAGCACCAGCAGGCCGATCATCAGCAGCAGGTACAGGCCGAACATCTGGCTCATCCCCGCCATCATCAGCGCGGGATCAGGGGCAGCGCCTGCTGCCTGCGCCGCCAGCGTCCCGGCCATGATCGGCCGGAGCGCCAAAACCACAGCAACGTTCATCACCAGATACAGACCAGCCCAAACCGCCACCGCACCGATCCGCTCCCGGATCAAGCGAAAGCCACCGCCGATAATATCGCCAACCGTCACCATCGCCCAAACCCCCGTTCGCGTTTCAGATCAAAAGCTTGGCGGAAGGATGCTGCCTTAGTCCAGCGATTTGACGATCTCTTCGACCATCTTCTTGGCGTCGCCCAGCAGCATCATGGTGTTGTCCATGTAGAACACGTCATTGTCGACGCCGGCATAGCCGACCCCTCCCATCGAGCGCTTGATGAACAACACCGTCTTGGCCTTGCCCACGTCGAGCACGGGCATGCCGTAGATCGGCGAGGTCTTGTCGGTCTTGGCTGCCGGATTGGTCACGTCGTTCGCGCCGATCACGAAGGCGACATCGGTCTGCGCGAATTCGCTGTTAATGTCCTCCAGCTCGAACACATCGTCATAGGGCACGTTTGCTTCGGCCAGCAGCACGTTCATGTGGCCCGGCATACGCCCGGCCACGGGATGGATCGCATATTTCACGCGCACGCCATGCGCCTTCAATTTGTCGCCCATTTCGCGCAACGCATGCTGCGCCTGGCTGACCGCCATGCCGTAACCCGGCACGATGATGACCTGTTCGGCCTGTTCGAGCAGGAAGGCGGCGTCCTCGGCCGATCCGCGCTTCCACGGCCGCTGTTCCTTGGGCGCGCCGCCCGCCGTCGCGGTTTCGCCGCCAAAGCCGCCCGCGATCACGCTGAGGAAGCTGCGGTTCATCGCCTTGCACATGATGTAGCTGAGGATCGCGCCCGACGATCCGACCAGCGCGCCGGTGATGATCATCGCGGTGTTGTGCAGCGTGAAGCCCATCGCCGCCGCCGCCCAGCCCGAATAGGAGTTGAGCATCGACACCACGACCGGCATGTCCGCCCCGCCGATCGGCACGATCAGCAGGAAGCCGATTGCGAAGCTGAGCACGGTGATCGTCCAGAATACCCACGCGCTCTGGTCGATGGTGAAATAGCCGACCAGCCCCAGGATCGCGGCGAGCACGCCGAGGTTGATCACATGCCGCCCCGGCAACAGGATCGGCGCGCCGCCCATATTGCCGTTGAGTTTCAGGAAGGCGATGACCGAGCCGGAGAAAGTGATCGCGCCGATCGCGACGCCGAGGCCCATTTCGATGCGGCTTTGCGGGAAGATCAGGCCATCCACGGCAATGCCGAACGCGCCCGGATTGAGGAACGCCGCGCATGCCACCAGCACCGCTGCCAGGCCGACCAGCGAGTGGAAGGCGGCGACAAGCTGCGGCATGTCGGTCATCGCGATCTTGCGCGCCGTGGTGATGCCGATCGCCGCGCCGATGCCGATTGCTGCGAGGATTTCGATCAATGTCAGGCCGTCAACGTGCGCGATGAAGCCCAATTGACCGAAGTCTTGATAATCTTTGAAAGGCACATGCGTCACCAGCGTCGTCACCACCGCAATGGTCATGCCGATGATGCCCATGCGGTTGCCGCGCTGGCTCGTCGCCGGGCTGGACAGCCCGCGCAGCGCGAGGATGAAGCACACCCCCGCGACGAGGTAAGCGAGCGATGCCCAGGGATTGACCGTTATCTGTTCCACTTGCCTTCAACCCCTTACCGTCACCCCGGCCTTGTGCCGGGGTCCACCGCGCCATCAGCCCCGGCGTCAGTGGATGAGTGGACCCCGGCATAAAGCCGGGGTGACGAAATCAATGTTTGGCGGCCGCGCTCGGCACCTTCTTCTTGTACATGGCCAGCATCCGCGCGGTGACGGCAAAGCCACCGAAGATGTTGACGCTCGCCAGCACCACCGCGAGCAGCCCGAGCCATTTCGACGTCGCCCCGCCCTCACCGATCCCGGCCGCCGCCGCGGCGATCAGCGCCCCAACGATAATGACCGAGGAAATCGCATTGGTCACCGCCATCAAGGGCGTGTGTAGGGCGGGGGTGACCGACCACACGACATAATAGCCGACGAAACAGGCCATCACGAAGATCGAAAGGATCGAGATAAAGTCCATATGCTGTCCTTAATCCTCCCCGGCACGGGGAGGGGGACCATTTGCCACTTCCGGCAAATGGTGGAGGGGGCGTGCCACAAACGCAACGATCGCATCCGCAGCGGCGTCAGGATCCGCAAGCACGCGCTGTGCCGAAACATGCACGACGCGAAGGCCATTTTCCCGAAGAAACGCATCGCGCGCCGCATCGCGATCCGGCCGACCGGCGCGATTATGCGCTTCGCCGTCGATCTCGACGACGGTCGTCACCGCCGGGCAGTAAAAATCCACGACATACGGCCCAACCGGATGCTGCCGCCGAAACTTCAGCCCCGTTTGCTGCCCCCGCAACCGCTGCCATAGCAACGCCTCCGGCAGGCTAAGGTCACGCCGCAATTTTCTGGCAATGGCCACTTCCGGGCGGACCACGCGCGGCACGCCCCCTCCACCGTTCGCTGAATGCGCACGGTCCCCCTCCCCGTTCCGGGGAGGATCGGAGGGCGTCAGCCCGTTCACCCCAACAACCGCGCGTTGACGATCTTGCCGCCCTGCGTCAGCCGGATCGCATCGCCGATCTCGGCATCGAGCACGGGCTTGCCCGCCTCCTTGTCCCAGAAGGCGCTGAGGAAATTGAACAAATTGCGCGAGAACAAGGCCGAGGCATCCGCCGCCAGCCGCGACGCGACGTTGCGGTGGCCGACGATCGACACGCCGTTCACCACCACGGTCTCGCCCGCCACCGCGCCTTCGACATTGCCGCCGCTTTCGACCGCGAGATCGACGATCACCGACCCCGGCCGCATGCTCGCCACCTGCGCCGCCGAAATCAGCCGTGGCGCGGGGCGCCCCGGGATCAGCGCGGTCGTGATGACAATGTCCTGCTTGGCGATGTGCGACGACACCAATTCGGCCTGCGCCGCCTGATATTCGGGGCTCATCTCACCGGCATAACCGCCCGAGCCTTCGCCCTCGATCCCCGCGACGCTTTCAACGAAAACGGGCTTGGCCCCAAGCGACAGGATCTGCTCCTTGGTGGCCGAGCGCACATCGGTCGCAGAGACCTGCGCGCCCAGGCGCCGTGCGGTGGCGATCGCCTGCAATCCGGCAACACCCACGCCCATCACGAACACGCGCGCGGCAGAAACGGTGCCCGCCGCCGTCATCATCATCGGAAAGGCGCGGCCATAGACGCCGGCTGCATCGAGCACCGCTTTGTAGCCTGCGAGATTCGACTGCGACGACAGGATATCCATCGATTGCGCGCGGGTGATGCGCGGCATGAATTCCATCGCCAGCGCTTCGAGGCCCGCTGCGGCATAGCCATCGATCCGCGCGCGGTCCGCAAAGGGGTTGAGCGCGGCGACCAGCCATGCGCCCGGAGCGACACCGCTCAGCGTATCGGCGGCAGGCCCCTGCACGCCCAGCACGATTTCGGCCCCCGCCAGCGTGGCCGCGCGGTCGGCAACGCTTGCGCCCGCTGCGGCATAATCGGCATCGGCGATCGAGGCGGTCAGCCCCGCGCCACTTTCGACCGCGACGCTCGCGCCGAGCGCGATGAATTTTTTGACGGTTTCCGGAGTGGCGGCAACGCGGCGCTCGCCCTCGGCGGTTTCACGCAGGACAGCGATCTTCACGCTTATTTGCCCGAGATCAGCCACACCACCACGAACGCGATGATGAAGCACGCGATCGCACCATATTTCAGGACAGCAATGACCTTTTCATAGGTCGCGCGGTGAACTTGCAGCTCGCTATCGGCAGCCATCGTTTCTCCCCTCGAAGATCCGGGGTTACCCCCGCTTCGGACCCGTGCTTAGCCCGCACAGCCTGGCCCCTCAACCCCCCTTACATTTGTTACAGGGCGCGCGTGCCATCGTGCGACTTTGTCCCACCCGTCCCATGACGGGGCGTTTAAGCCCGCTTTCATACCTTGTCGCTATGGCTGGCGGCTGGATTTGGCACGCATTGGGGTAAAGCATGACGCGCAACGGACAGCGCCTGCTGATGTTGATCGACGACGAACCCGCGCAGCGCCGCCTCGTCGCGGCGATCGCGGCGCGGCGTGGCTGGCGCGCGGTGTTCGCGGCCGACGGCGAAATGGCGATCGCAATGCTGGGCACGCCGGACGGGATGCAGCTTGATGCCGTGTTGCTCGACCAATGGGCTCCCGAGGCCGATCCGAGCGCGCTGATCGACGAAATCCGCGCCCGCCGCCCCGATCTGCCGTTGTTGCTGCTCACCGCCAATGGCTCGGTCGCACAGGCCGTCGCCGCAATGCGCAGCGGTGCCACCGATTTTCTGGTGAAACCGCTCGCGCCCGAACGGCTGCTTGGCGCGCTCGACGCGGCGGTCGCGGGCAAGGCGGCGGGTGAATTGCGACCATTGACCGAAAAGATCCCGGCGCTGCTGGCGTTTGACGAGATCGTCGGTTCCGCGCCGGATTTCCGGGCCGCGCTCGCCATCGCTGCCAAAGCGGCGCGGGCGCGCGTGCCGGTGCTGCTGGAGGGCGAGAGCGGCGTCGGCAAGGAAGTCGTCGCCGAGGCGATCCATGCCGCGTCGCCGCGCAACAAGAAGCCGATGGTCGCGGTCAATTGCGGTGCCTTGCCGCCCAACCTCGTCGAATCCGAGCTGTTCGGCCATGAAAAGGGCGCGTTTACCGGCGCGTTCGAGCGCAAGATCGGCCGCTTCCAACTCGCCGATGGCGGGACGCTGTTCCTCGACGAAATCGGTGAAATGCCGCTCGATGCGCAGGTCAAATTGCTGCGCGTGCTGCAATCGGGCGAGATCCAGCCGATCGGCGCACGCCACGTCCGCGAAGTCGATGTTCGCGTCATCGCCGCCACCAACAAGCGCTTGATCGAGGAAGTCGAGGCCGGGCGCTTCCGCGAAGACCTCTATTACCGCCTCAACGTCGTGCAGGTGACGATCCCGCCTTTGCGCGAACGCACCGGCGATATTCCGGCGCTCGCCCGCCATCTGCTCGCGCGGATCGCGCAACAGCCGGGGTTGCGCCAGCTTGGCATCACCGACGATGCGCTCGCCTTGCTGGGACGGTATGACTGGCCCGGCAACGTGCGCCAGCTCCAGAACGCCTTGTTTCGCGCCGCCGTGCTGTGCGACGGATCGGCGCTGACCCGCGCGGACTTCCCGCAGATCGCGGCGCTTGGCGGGCAGCGCCACACCACGCCGACCCCGGTGCCGATGGCGACCAGCGGCGGCGTCACGCTGTTCCATGCCGATGGCAATTTGCGCGCGCTCGAGGAAATCGAGGCCGATGTCATCCGCCTTGCGATCGGCCATTATCGCGGGCGCATGACCGAAGTGGCGCGACGGCTCGGCATCGGCCGCTCGACGCTGTACCGCAAGCTTGGCGAATTGGGGATCGACAACGCCGCAGCCTAACCGCGCCTGTACGATCGCTTCACCGCAAATTCAGGGCCGATGCGGAAATATCCGCAGCGCTGTGTGTTACAGCGTCGAGGAGATTACCCATGTCGAAGAAATCCGTTTTCGCGGCGCTGGCCGCGCTCTCGCTGGTCCCGGCGGCCATGCCGACCATGGCCGTCGCGCAGGATCGTGACGACCGTCGCTATGATCGTCGCGACGATCAGCGGACCTATCGCGGCGAGGACGGCCGTTATTATCGCTGCAAACGCAGCAGCGGCACCACCGGAGCAATCGCCGGTGGCGTTGGCGGCGCGGTCGCGGGCAATGTGCTCGGCGGCGGCGTGCTCGGCACGCTGGCGGGCGGCGTTGGCGGTGCCCTGCTCGGCAAGCATCTCGACAAGAAGCATGACGCGGCACAGAATCGCAAGAACGGCTGCTGATTGTGGTGGGGCGGTAGGCGACTACCGCCCTTTTCCTACCAGAGGATCCCTTTGACGGGACGCATCGGTTCGGGGGCTGGATCGCCCAGCGCTTGCAGCAAGTCGATCTCGATCGTGCGGCACATCGCGCTCAGCGGCACGTCGTGCACGGTATTGGCGAAGGGATCGACCAGATCGTCGCCAATGCGCAGCACCGCGAGGAACATCGCCCCCGCCACGGTCGAACCGATCGGCGTGGCAAATTCCAGCGTCTCGACCAGCCCGATCGGCAGCAGCACGCAGAACAGCCGGGTGAACAGCTCGGGGAAGAAGCGGTACTGATTGGGCAAAGGCGTGTTCTTCAACCGCTCCATCCCGCCTTGCGCGTTGGTGATATCGACCAGGATCCGCTCGATCGCCGCTTGTTGCACCGTGTCGATCCAGCCGAGCACGCGCGCATGGTCGATCCGGCGGCCGGTGCCGTCGAGGATGCCATTGGCGGTGTTGGTGCGCGCGAGCGAGGGCTTGGCTTCGTCCGGGGACAGGAAGCGCTCTACCTCGGGCCTGGGGTCCTGCCGCCGCAACTGACAGCGCAGGACGTTCACATAAGTCACATGACGCAGGATGATCGCGCGCTGCAGATCCCGCCCTTCGGCGTCGGGCAGATAACTCCGCACCGTTCGGGCAAGGCTGCGCGAGGCGTTGATCATCGCGCCCCACAGCACGCGCCCCTCCCACCAGCGCTGATAGGCCGAGGTGCTGCGAAAGCCGAGAAACAGCGCCAGCGCCGACCCGAACAGCGTCAACGGCAGCGACGGCGCGTGGAACGGGAGCAAATAATAGCCCCCCGTCACCACCACATCCCAGACGAACAGCACGAGCAGCGGTCGCCACACCTCGGCGAAAATCTGGCGCAGGCGCGGGCCGGAATCGATAATCATGGGCGTCTTCCCTCCAACCTGACGGCTGGGTTAGCCGTGCCGCTAGCGTCCGACCAGTGCCCGATCGCGCAAGCCACGCCAGACGCGCACTGCCTGCGCCGTCTCCGCGACATCATGCACCCGCAGCAGCTGCGCGCCCGCCGCCACCCCCGCCATCGCCAGCGCGATCGATCCGCCCAGGCGCTCGCGCGCGGGCGCTTCATTGGACAGCGCGCCAATCAGGCGTTTGCGGCTGGCACCCAGCAGGATCGGACAGCCAAGGCCGTGCAACAGCGCAAGGCCATTGATCAGCGCGAGATTGTCCGACAGCGATTTGCCAAAGCCAATGCCGGGGTCAACGAGGATCCGGGAGCGGTCCACCCCACCCGCGACCACCGCCGCAATCCGCGCCTCGAGCCAGTCGAACACCTCGAGCAGCACGTCCCGATAGCCGACACTGCCATGGCCGCCCTTGGCCGGATCGGGCGAATGCATCAGCACGACCGGGCATCCGGCCTTCGCCACCACCTCCAGCGCGCGATCATCCCACAATAACGCGGCGACATCGTTGACGATCGCCGCGCCCGCGCCCAGCGCCGCTTCCATCACGCCCGCCTTGCGCGTATCGATCGAAACGAGCGTTCCGCTGCGCGCGAGGCGTTCGATCACCGGCACGACACGCGCGATCTCATCGCCTTCCCACACCGTCGCGGCCCCGGGCCGGGTCGATTCGCCGCCGACGTCGATCAGCGCCGCGCCCGCCTCCACCATCGCCACGCCCGCACTGGCGGCGGCGGCCGGATCGTCATGAACTGCGCCGCCATCCGAAAAACTGTCGGGCGTCACATTGAGGATGCCCGCAACCATCGGCTGATCGAAGCGCAACGTCCGCTCGCCCAGCACCAAAGGCGCGCGCGGCGCGGTGATCGCGGCGTGGAGCGAGGCAGCACGCTCGTCGCGCAGCAGCGGGCCAAGCTCGGCCACCGGCACGGTGCGCCGCCGCCCGTCCTCAATTACCTCATAAGCGGAGAACCACAGCATCCCGCCCGCCAGCCGCGCGACCGCGCCGTCGCGATCCACCGGGGTATCGACAAACTGGATCGGGCGGAGGTGGAGGGTCATAGTACGTCACCCCGGACTTGTTCCGGGGTCCACCGTGGTGCCATCCCCGCGCGATGTTCTTTGCGGCACCGTGGATGCCGGAACAAGTCCGGCATGACGGTGTGCGGCTAAGGCTGGGTCGCCAGCAGATAGGTCTGGCGCAGCACGTCGATCGGCTTCAGCCCCTCGGGCGTTTCATAATGCCAGAAGGTCCAGCCGTTGCAGGCGGGCGCGTTCTGCAGCGTCGAGCCCAATTTGTGGATCGACCCGACCGCGCCGCACACGCTTTCCAAACTGCCATCGGCGCGCACCAGCGCGCGGTGGCGGCGCTTGGCATCGCACAGCACATGACCCGCCGTCAGATACCCATTTTCGACCAGCACGCCGAACGCCACCTTGGGCGCGGCCTTCGGGCTTTGCATCGTCTTGAGCGAGGATTCATCCAGCGGCAGCGCCGCAGCGATGCGTTCGCGCGCGGCGGCGATATAGTCGTCCTCGCGCTCGATCCCGATCCAGCGCCGTCCGAGCCGCTTGGCGACCGCGCCGGTCGTGCCGGTGCCGAAGAACGGGTCGAGCACGACATCGCCCGGCTTGGTGCAGGCAAGCAGAATGCGATAGATCAGTGCCTCGGGCTTCTGCGTCGGATGGACCTTGACCCCGTCCTTCTTCAGCCGCTCCTGCCCGCCGCACACCGGAAATTCCCAGTCGCTGCGCATCTGCAATTCGTCGTTCAGCGTCTTCATGCTGCGATAGTTGAAGGTGTATTTGGCCTTCTCGCCCATCGACGCCCAGATCAGCGTTTCATGGGCGTTGGTGAAGCGCGTGCCCTTGAAATTGGGCATCGGGTTGGCCTTGCGCCACACGATGTCGTTGAGGATCCAATAGCCCAGATCCTGGATCGCGGCACCGACCTTGAAGATATTGTGATAGCTGCCGATCACCCAGATCGCGCCATTGTCTTTCAGGATCCGCTTCGCCTCGACCAGCCATTCGCGCGTGAACTTGTCATAGGCGCTGAGCGAATCGAACTTGTCCCATTCGTCGGTCACCGCATCGACATGGCTGCCATCGGGCCGCGACAGGTCGCCGCCGAGCTGCAGATTATAGGGTGGATCGGCGAAGATCAGGTCGACCGATTTGGCCGGCAACGCGCGCATCGCGGCGATGCAATCCCCCTGCAGGATCTGGTCGAGCGGCAATTCGGCCATCGGCACGCGCGGCACCGTGTCGAGCTTCGTCCCGACCCTGATCTTTTCCAAAACGCCCATCATGCCCGCCTTTATTCGCTGTCGCGCGCATCCCTGCGAATGTGGGGACTCCCGTCAAGCGAACATTGGTTAACGAAAACCTCTGCCAAATCGTTAACAAGGCGGAACATTTCGGGAAGCAGGGCAGATGTTGAGTCCGGAGTTATCCACAGGCCCAACCGCTGGGGTGTCGCCGCGAGGACTCACTTGCGATAAAAAAAGATGGCCCCGGAACGAATTCCGACCCGAATCACACCAGCAGCGTTTCCCGCGCGCGATAGGCCTCCGCGACCGGCGCGAAGCTGCGGCGGTGGAGCGGACACGGGCCATGCTCGCGCAGCGCGCGCAAATGGTCGGGCGCGCCATAGCCCTTGTTGCTGTGCCAGCCATACTGCGGATGCGCCTCGGCATGCGCGAGCATGATTGTGTCGCGGGTATGCTTGGCGATGATCGAGGCGGCAGCGATCGACAGGCTGATCGAATCGCCCTTGACGATCGGGGTCGCGGCAAAGCCCCATTTGGGCAAGCGGTTGCCATCGACCAACACATGCCCCGGCGCGCAGCCAAGCGCCTCCACCGCCAGCGTCATCGCCTTCATCGTCGCCCAATAGATGTTGAGCGTGTCGATCTCCTCGGCCTCGACAATCCCGATCCCGACGATCGCGCAGGCACGCAACCGGTCATGCAGCCGCGCGCGGTCGGCATGGGCCAGCTTCTTCGAATCATCGATACCGCGTGGGATACCCTTGGCCGGCAGGATCACCGCGGCGGCAACCACCGGCCCAGCCAGCGGCCCGCGCCCGGCCTCGTCCACCCCGGCGACAGGCGCAAGGCACAGTTTCTCGTGTTTCAGGCTAGGCATCGCGCAAGCGCCATGGCGGATAGCGGCGGTTTTCGCCAGCTTGATAGAGGCAGACCGCATTGCCTGCGGGATCGCGCAACCGCGCCTCGCGCCAGCCCCAGGGCTGGTCGGTCGGCGGCTGGTCGAACACCACCCCCGCCGTCTGCAAGCGCGCGACTTCGGCGTCGAGATCGGCGCATTCGAAAAACACTGTCGGTTCCGCGCCTTGCTCGATCGACAGCGTCGCGCCGCCCGGTGCCTCGAACCGCGCATAATGCGCATCGTCGGTGGCAACGATCTGGGTAAGGCCGAGCGTGCGGTAGAAATCGCACGAGGCAGCATAATCGGACAGACCGAGCGTGATCTGGTTGAGCCGCCGCTCCGGCCCGATATCGAGCCGCACCGCCTGATGCCCCATTGGCCCATGTCCGCCGCCAAGGCCGGGGGCATCGTGCAAGGCAAGCCGAACAAAGTGCCGCGCGCCAGCAATCGCTGCGGTTAGCGACTGCCCCTGTGCCAGCAAGGTCGCGATCGCCGAGGCGAGCGTGCAGCCGGTACCGTGCGTGCTGCGGGTTTCGATTCGCGTGGCAGACCAGGACGCGACCTCGCCTTGGGGGCCGATCAACCGATCGACGATCTCGTCCCCTTCGCCATGCCCGCCTTTGACGAGCAAAAATCCCTCTCCCAGCGGGAGAGGGAAGGGGCCCGCGCCGAAGGCGTGGGAAGGGTGAGGGTCTGCTGCAGCGTCCACATCACCCTCACCCTTCCGCCGCTGCGCGGCTCCCTCCCTCTCCCGCTGGGAGAGGGATTTTTGCAGTGCCTCCAGCTCCGGCAAGTTAGGCGTCACCACCGTCGCGATCCGCATCAACCGCTCGAACGCCGCAATCGTATCGGCATCGGCCAGCACATCGCCGCTGGTCGCAACCATCACCGGATCGAAGACGATGGGGATGCTTAAGCCCCTCCCTTTCAGGGGAGGGGTTGGGGGTGGGGCCGTGCCTATAGTGGGCGCATCCGGGGAGAGGCCCCACCCCAACCCCTCCCCTGAAGGGGAGGGGCTAAGGCGTTCGAGATAGTCCACCACCGCACGCGCGGTCGCCGCCGAGCCGATCATCCCGATCTTCACCGCATCGACCCCAATGTCCGACACGCACGATTCGATCTGCGCGATCACCATCTCGGTCGGCACCGGCAGCACCGCCTGCACGCCCAAGGTATTCTGCGCGGTGATCGCGGTGATCGCGGTCATCGCGTGGCCGCCAAGCATCGTCACCGTCTTGATATCGGCCTGGATGCCAGCGCCCCCGCCCGAATCCGAGCCTGCGATGATCAGGATGCGCGGGACAAAGCGCCCCTCCCGCTGGCGGGAGGGGTTGGGGGAGGGGCTGTCTTGGTCGGGAAGGTTCGTCACAGGCCCTCCCCTAACCCCTCCCGCGAGCGGGAGGGGAATTAAACCGGCGCACGGTGCTTGCCGGGTGGCGCGCCAGCGCGTCATCGACGCGCGCGGGACGGTCCATCAATTCGCCGCGGCAATTGGGGCAGCGATCGTCGAGCGCTTCGGCGCATTCGGCGCAGAAGGTGCATTCGAACGAGCAAATGAACGCACCCGCGTCATCGGCGGGCAAATCCACGCCGCAGCGTTCGCAATCGGGGCGCATTTCGAGCATTTCGTATCTTTCTCCCCTCCCGCTTGCGGGAGGGGTCGGGGGAGGGCTGTCGCGGACGGCACGGGATGACATGCCCTCCCCCAGCCCCTCCCGCAAGCGGGAGGGGAGGACGAAGTTAGCCGGCCGCCACGCGCACGGCGTCACAAATGCGATCGACCACCGCCTCGACCTGGGCGGGGTCATCGCCCTCCGCCATCACGCGGATAACGGGTTCGGTGCCCGACGGGCGGATCACCAGCCGGCCCTTGCCCTTCAATTCGGCTTCGGCCCCGGCGATCACCGCCTTCACCGCCTCGGCCTCCAGCGGCTTGCCGCCCGCGAACCGCACATTCTTGAGCAATTGCGGCAATGGCTCGAAGCGGTGCAGCAACTCGCTCGCCGGAGCCCCCGCCCACACCAGTTCGGCCAGGATCTGCAGCGCCGCGACGAGCCCGTCGCCCGTCGTCGCATAATCCGACAGGATGATATGCCCCGATTGCTCGCCGCCGACATTATACCCTTGAGCGCGCATCGCCTCGAGCACATGCCGATCACCGACCGCGGTCCGCATCAGGCCGATGCCCTGCGCCGCGAGATGCCGCTCGAGCCCGAGATTGGACATGACCGTCGCGACCAGCCCGCCATTCTTCAACCGCCCGCTGCGCGCCCAGCCGCTAGCGATCGTCGCCATCAACTGGTCGCCATCGACGACATGGCCCTTTTCGTCGACCACGATCAGCCGGTCGGCATCGCCATCGAGCGCGATGCCGAGCTGCGCGCCGCTTGCCACCACCGTCTCGCACAGGGTTTGCGGCGCGGTCGAGCCGACGCCGTCATTGATGTTCTTGCCATTGGGCGTCACGCCGATCGCGACGACATCGGCCCCCAATTCCCACAAGGCAGTCGGCGCGACACGATAGGCCGCGCCGTTGGCGCAATCGACCACGATGCGCATACCGTCGAGCCGCAGATCTTCGGGAAAGGTCGATTTGGCAAAGTGGATATAGCGCCCCTGCGCATCGTCCACGCGCCGCGCACGGCCAATCTCGGCGGCGGGCGACAGCGCGATCTCACCGTCGATCAGCGCCTCGATCGCGGTTTCGTCAGCATCGGACAGCTTATAGCCATCGGGACCGAACAATTTGATGCCATTGTCGAAGAACGGATTGTGGCTGGCCGAGATCATTACGCCGAGATCGGCGCGCATCGATTGCGTCAGCATCGCCACGGCGGGAGTCGGCATCGGTCCCAACAGCACGACGTCCATGCCCACGCTCGTAAAACCCGCGACCATCGCCGATTCGAGCATATAGCCCGAGAGGCGCGTGTCCTTGCCGATCACCACGCGGTGCCGGTGGTCGCCGCGGCGGAAGTGCGCGCCGGCTGCCATGCCGACCTGCATCGCCATCGCTGCCGTCATCGGGGCCTTGTTGGTCAGGCCACGAATACCATCGGTCCCGAAATATTTTCTTGCCATCAGCCCTCATCCGTTGGGTTATGCCCGTATCTTCAGAGGCGCTTGATAGCGCCGCTTACCGATAAGGGCGAGTATGTCTGCAACGTTGAACAGCCCATCGACGCGGATCCTAGTGTCGCTGGGTGCGGGGTTACTCTTCGGGATTGTTTTTGCCACCTGGCTGCCCGGTGCGGTGCCGGGCGCAACGGCGGTTGCGCAGCCGATCGGCGCAGCCTGGCTCAATGCGCTGCAAATGACGGTGATTCCGCTGGTGTTCTCGCTGTTGGTCACCGGCATTGCGTCGACTGCGGAGGCCGCGCGCAGCGGGGCGGTGGCCGCGCGGGCGATCAGCATCATCGTGGTGGTAATGGTGTGCAGCGCAGTCGCCGCCGCGTTGCTGACGCCGTTGTTCCTTGGCCTGGTGCCAATCCCGGAGGCCTCTGCCGCCGCCTTGCGCGGTGCGCTGGTAAATGTCGGCCCGCCGGGCGCGGTGCCGCCGCTCGGTGAGTTTCTGGCGGGGATGGTGCCCAATAACGTCATCGCCGCCGCCGCCAATGGCGGGTTCCTGTCGCTGATTCTGTTCGCTTTGATCTTCGCCTTCGCCCTTACCCGGATCGACGCCACGGGCCGTACCGCGTTGCTGACCTTCTTTTCCGCGATCCGCGATGCGATGCTGGTGATGATCGGCTGGATCATCTGGATCGCGCCGATCGGTGTGTTCGCCCTCGCCCTGACGGTGGCCGCCAAGACCGGGACGGCAGCGGTCGGCGCACTGTTCCACTATATCGTGACGGTGTCCTCGGTCGGGATCGTGGTCAGCCTGTTTGCGGTGCCCGTCGCCATCTGGGGCGGCCGCATGGCGCTTGGGCGGTTCATCCGCGCCTCGCTGCCGGTGCTGGCGGTCGCGCTCAGCACGCAATCCTCGCTCGCCAGCTTGCCCGCGATGTTGCGCAGTTCGGAAGAGATGGATGTACCGGTGGCCACTTCGGGCGTGGTGCTGCCGCTCGCCGTTGCGATGATGCGCGCGACTGGCCCGGCGATGAACCTGGCGGTGGCGATCTATGTCGCGGCGTGGTGCGGCGTGCCGATGACCTTCGCAACGCTGGCGGCAGCGACCGTGGTCGCCGTGCTGACCTCGCTCGGCTCGGTCAGCCTGCCGGGGCAAATCAGCTTCATCAGCGCGATTGCGCCGATTGCGGTGACGCTCGGCGTGCCCGTCGCCCCGCTTGGGCTGCTGGTCGCGGTCGAGACGATGCCGGATATTTTCCGAACCCTCGGGAACGTCATCTTCGATCTGGCGGTTACGCTGACCGTGGCAGCGCGGGGGGACAAGCTCCCGCTATCCGCCGCCGACACCTTGCTGCAGGAACACCCTTCATGAAATATCGCACGCTTGGCCCCGACCTCACGGTTTCCGCACTTGGCCTCGGCTGCATGCCGATGGCGGGCGTCGGCCCCAATATGTACGGCGCGGCGACCGAAGCCGAGAGCATCGCCACGATCCACCGTGCGATCGAGTTGGGCGTGACGCTGTTCGACACCGCCGAAGTCTATGGTCCGCTGATCAACGAGGAACTGGTCGGCCGCGCCATTCGCGGAAAGCGTGACGGGCTGGTGATCGCGACCAAATTCGGCTTCCGCTTCGGCGACGACGGCAAGGTATCCGGTGTCGACAGCACCCCCGCCAACATCCGCCGCGCGTGCGAAGGCTCGCTCCAGCGGCTTGGCATCGACACGATCGATCTGTTCTACCAGCACCGCGTCGACCCGAACGTGCCGATCGAGGACACTGTCGGCGCGATGGCCGAGCTGGTGCGCGAGGGCAAGGTCCGCTTCCTCGGCCTGTCCGAGGCGAGCGCCGCGACGCTGCGCAAGGCGGCGGCAGTGCATCCGATCGCCGCGCTGCAATCCGAATATTCGCTGTGGGAGCGCGATATCGAGGAAGAGATCCTGCCCCCCTGCCGCGAACTCGGCACGGGTTTCGTGCCCTATAGCCCACTCGGGCGCGGTTTCCTGACCGGCCAGATCACGTCGCGCGACGATCTGCCCGAGGGCGATTATCGCCGCAACGATCCGCGGTATTCGGAAGAGAATTTCGCGGAAAACCTCAAGATCGTCGATGTCGTCAAGCAGATCGCCGCCGCCCACGGCGTCAGCGGCGCTCAAGTCGCGCTCGCCTGGTTGCTGGCACAAGGCGACGATATCGTGCCGATCCCCGGTTCCAAGCGCCGCGCGACGCTGGAGGACAGCATGGCGGCGGTGGAGGTGAGCTTGACCGCCGAAGATCTGACCGCGCTCGACCGCGCAGCGCCGCGCGGTGGCACGGCGGGGCCGCGTTATGGGGGCCCGATGATGAAGATGGTGCGGCTCTAGCGGTAAACCCAGTGCCACAGCCCCACCGCCACACCGGCGATAGGGATATGCGCCCAGGTCGCGGCCAGCCAGATCACTACCCCGCCCGCCAGGTCATGCGGGCGGAAGCCGCCGAAGCGCGCGCGGCCCTGCGCGATGGCGAGGAACGGCCAATAGCTCGTCTTGCGCTCCCAATCGCGCCACAGATCGGGTTGCAGCACCTCCTTCTTGCGGTCCTGCAGCGCCGCGCCGACCAGCGAGAGCACGATGATCGCGATCGCGACGACGATGTTGGCGGCGATCGGATAGACCGCGATGTGGCACAGCCCCCACAAAGCGAACGCCCACAGCATCGGGTGCCGCGTGACGCTGAACATGCCGCGCGCCGCAGCCGGAGCGGCCGCGACGGGTGGCCCGGGCAGCGCGGGATTGCCGAGCAGCGATCCCATCAGCAGCACGCTTGCCAGCAACATCACCAGCGTGACGGGGCCCCAAATCCCCTCTCCCACCGCCCATAAAGGCGCGGTGGCAGGGGCGGCACGATAGGCATGCGCCAGCCAGCCGAGCGTGGCGAAGGCGACCAGTGCGTAGACCCCCATGAACCCGTTCGCGCCAACCGCCTTGACGAGGGGGCTGCGCAGCGGATGCGACAGCAGGAAATGCGTTCCAACGAAGGCCGCTGCCGCGGCGATCACCATCTCCGTGCCATCCATCGCGCTTCCCCTATTTGACGCCGTGCATCCACTTCTTCAGCGGCCAGGCCAACAATAGCAGAAGAACGCCCAACGCCATCGCAACTTCGGCGATGGTCGTGAAGGTGCCCGTATAGGTGTCGAGGCTGACCTTCAGGTTGGTTACCTCGCCGCCGACCGTATCGACGCTGGCGAACTGCGCGACGATCCCGGCGACATATTGCGCGCAGGAGATCGACAGGAACCACACGCCCATCATCAATCCGACGATCCGCGCGATCGACAGCTTGGTGATCATCGACAGGCCGACGGGTGAAATGCACAATTCCGCAACCGAGTGGATCAAGTAGAGCCCGGCCAGCCACCATATGCCGACCTGGAAATTGGGGCCGGCAAACCCCGCGCCCAGCACCAGGAACAGGAAACCCGCACCGACCCCGATCAGCGCGATGCCGAACTTGACCGGAATCGATGGCTCCAGCCCGCGCTTGGCAAGTGCCGTCCACAAAACGCTCATCACCGGCGCAAGCGTGACGATAAAGAAGGCGTTGAAGAACTGCGTCTGCGGTGCCGAGATCGCGAAATCGCCGAACAGCCGCAAATCAGTATTGCGATCGGCGAACAGCGTCAGCGACGAACCGGCCTGCTCGAACAGCGTCCAGAACACGACGTTGAACACGATCAACACCATCGCCGCCAGCATCATCTGGAATTCGCGGCGGTCGCCCACCACGAACGACCAGATCAGGATGCCCGGGATCGAAATGAGGAAGGTGCCGAACAGCAACTTGCCCATCAGCGACAGCGACGCAAGATAGCCGATAAAGCCCGAGCCCGGCACCGGCGGCACCGCATTCATCAAATTGGTGAACAGGAAATACAGGACCGGCACCGCGACCAGCGCACCGATATAGATCGGCAGCGCGCGATCGGGCCCGCTGCGCACCGGGGCCTCGCCATAACCGTTGAGCTTGCCACCATCGAACTGGATCAACGCATAAGAAATCAGCATGCCGACCGCTGCGAGGCCGAAGCCCGCCCACCAACCGAAGGTGTCGGCGAGGATCGGACACAGGATCTGCGATCCGAGCGACCCGAGATTGATTCCCATATAGAAAATGGTGAAACCCGAATCGCGGCGACGATCGCCTTGGGGGTAAAGCTCGCCGACCATCGTCGAGATGTTGGGTTTGAAGAAGCCGTTGCCGACCGAAATCAGGCTAAGCGCGAGGAGCATGATCGTCACGAACAGCGGGCTGCGCTCGGCATCCGATTTGAAGCCGTCCTTGGCGATCGTCCGCGCGGAGCTGCCGTCGGGCGCGAGCAAGGAGACGGTGCCGTCGTCATTGCCCTTCACTTGCAGTCTTTTGCCGTGGTCGACGATGTAGCGCTGTTCGGTGCTGCCCTTGGCTTCGACCTGCACATCATAGCGCTGGCCGTCGATTGTCGCGAACGGCACTGCCGTCTGCCCACCGAAGCACAAGGTGAAATAGCCGACCGCCATCATGATCGCGCCGAACTTCACCGACCGCTTGGAGCCGAGATACTGATCGGCGAGATACCCGCCCACCAATGGGGTCAGATAAACGAGTGCGGTGAAGCCTCCGTACAAACCGGTCGCGGCACGATCGCCGAACACGAAATGCTTGGTGAGGTACAGCGTGAGCAGCGCGCGCATGCCGTAATAGCCGAAGCGCTCCCACATTTCGGTGGTGAACAGCCGGGCGAGCTGGCGCGGATGGCCGAACCACATCGCGCCCGTCGCCGGATTGACGTGCGTAATATCCGGCTCGCGCGGGGTGTCCGCGGTCGGGGTGTCCACCATGTAAGAAGCTCCCTGAAATGGCGCAGTGTCCGTAAAGCCGACACCGTTGGTTACCGCAGAGACTAACGCCAATCGTGGGTGTGTAAATATGCCTGCGTGGCCGCTATGGGATCGCGATGCTCAACGACCGCACCACCCCGCTCTCGCTTCTCGCCACCCGCCGCTCTGGCCGCCCGCGCGATTTGGTCGCGCCCGGCCCCGATGCGGCGCAGCTTGACCAGATCCTCACCATTGCCGCGCGCACGCCCGACCACGGCAAGATCGCCCCGTGGCGCTTCGTGGTGGTGGCCCCCGAACAGCGCGACGCGCTCGCCAACGTCATCACCACCGCCTATCGCGCCGAACGCCCGCAGGCCGCCACGACCGAGATCGCCGCGCTCGAGCAATTCGCGCACCAGGCCCCCACGCTCGTCGTGCTGCTCTTCTCGCCGCGCACCACCAGCCATATTCCTTTGTGGGAGCAGGAACTGTCGGTCGGCGCGGTCGGCATGAATCTGCTGCACGCCACGCATGCGCTGGGTTTTGCCGGCGGCTGGCTGACCGGCTGGCCGAGCTATTCGGACGCGGTGCGCGATGCGTTCGGCGCGGCGCCGGAACGCATCGCCGGATTCTTCTTTCTCGGCACGCCCAGCCGCCCGCTGGAGGAGCGCCCCCGTCCCGATCCGAGCGCGATCATCACAAAGTGGGATGGCTGAAGTACTGGACAGAAACGACCATTGCTGTATTAGGGTAGCATGACAGCGTTGAACAGCGAAGACAGCCCGGTCTATATCAAGCTGCGCGGCACCATTTCCGCGGCGATCCTGCGCGGGGACTTTCGCGCGGGTGACCAGCTCCCATCGGTCCGCGCGCTTGCCGCCGAACATGGCGCCAACCCGCTGACCGTCGCCAAGGCCTATCAGAGTTTTCAGGACGATGGCTATGTCGAGGTGCGGCGCGGCGTCGGCATGTTCGTGCTGCCCGGTGCCGCCGAAAAGCTGCGCGCGGCCGAGCGCGAGCATTTCGTCAAAACCAGCTGGCCGCGCATCGCCGCGCATATCGATCTGCTCGGGCTCGATGCCGCGGATCTGCTGGAACGCGAAAAGGCCTAAGCGCCCGCCCCCACACCGTTCGCCCTGAGCCTGTCAAAAGGGCACCTCTCCCCGCGCGAACGCTGCGCCTGTGGAGAGCGGGGCTTCGACAGGCTCAGCCCGAACGGATGAGGGGGAGTGCCCCGAACGGACCAGTGCGTTCGTCCGAACGGGATCGGGGTCACCGCCTCTTCCGCTACGCCGCCACCACCCCCAGCGCCGCCACGTCCTCGGCGCTCAGCGTAATGCCGAACATCATGCTGAGGCGCATCCGGTAGACGCGCGGATCGGTGATGATCGCTTGCGTTTCCTCGCCCCCCGCACGGCGGCGATATTGGGCGTCGGTCAGTGAGGCGAGCCCGTTGGGCAAGACGATGCTGACCACGCCGACCTGGCGGAAGCGACTTTGGGGCGCGGTCGACGTCCAATGGTTGCTGAGCGCGAGATCGGTGGGATGCACCGGCACGGGCGAGAAACTATATTGCGGCTGAAACCCGCTGCCGGTCCCGCGCCCGTCGGTGGTCGCGGGGTCGCCGTCGCGCAGCAGCATCCAGCCATGCGCATCGTTCTGCTCAAGCCGGAAGGTCGCACCATCGGGCGCGCTCACTTCGGTCCCGGCGATCAGCGGCATTGGCGGAGTGTAGCTGCCGCCAAATCCGGCATCGGCGATCCATGTCTCCTCGCCGAGCGTGACGAGGCTGAAGGTGTGCGTCAGCGGTGGCACATCGGTCGCCCCCAGCCAGACCCGCGCGAGCACCGGGCTGGCGACGAAGCCCAACGCCGCCAGCGCATCGAGGAACAGCCGGTTATGCTCGAAACAATAACCGCCGCGCCCGGCCGTCACCAATTTGGCGAAGACGGAGTCGCTGTCGATCGCAATGCCGCGCCCGAGCAAGACGTCGAGATTCTCGAACGGAATCGCCAGACGGTGCGCGCGCTGCAACGCTGCCAGACCGTAGGAATCGACGGTCGGGCGGGCAGGCAGGCGGATGCGGGCGAGATAGGCGTCGAGATCGAAGGCGGTCTCGCTCATGCAGCGAAAGCCTCCGCCGTTACCGAATAGAGCACGTCCGCCGTGGCGGTTGCCGCCGCCTTCAGCCCCAGCGCCTCGGGCACGATCTGCGCGACATAGAAGCGCGCCGCCGCCACCTTCATGCTGAGAAACGCGCGGTCGCCCTCGGCAGTGGAGGCGATGCGGCCCGACCGCTCCATCAGCCAGCCGCACACCGCGACCGACAGCATCGTCAGGAAGGGATAGCTCGCGGCCAATTTGTCATCGGCCGACAGCCCCGCCATGCCGCGCCCGATCTCGTCACAGGCGTCGATCAGCGTGCGCAGCCCTGCATCCGCGGCCTCGGCGCGCATGTCGGCGATCAGGCGCGCAAACACCCCGCCATTGTCGAGCCCGAGCTTGCGCCCGACCAGATCGGCCGCCTGAATGCCGTTGGTGCCTTCATAGATCGGAGTGATACGCGCATCGCGGAAGAACTGCGCCGCGCCCGTCTCCTCGATATAGCCCATCCCGCCATGCACCTGAATGCCGAGGCTGGCGACTTCATTGCCGATATCGGTGCCATGCGCCTTGGCCAGCGGAGTCAGGATATCGAGCCGCTCCTGCCCGCCCGCCTGGCCGAGCGTCGCGCGGTCGACTTGGCTTGCGGCATAATAGACCAAGGCGCGCGCCGCCTGAGTCTGCGCCTTCATGCGCAGCAACATGCGCCGCACATCGGGATGCTCGACGATCTTGACCGGCTCGGCGCTGCCCGATCCGGCGCGCGGCGATTGCACGCGCTCCAGCGCATAGCCGACCGCCGCCTGCGTCGCGGCCTCGGCCACCTGCACGCCCTGCAAGCCGACATTGAGCCGGGCATTGTTCATCATCGTGAACATCGCGCGGATCCCGCCGAACTCGCCGCCGATCAGTTCGCCGATGCAATCATCGTTGTCGCCAAAGCTCAGCACGCAGGTCGGCGAAGCGTGCAGCCCCATCTTATGCTCGATCGACACGACGCGGACATCGTTAAAGGCACCCGGCGTGCCATCGGCGTTGAGGCGATATTTCGGCACCAGGAACAAGGAAATCCCCTTGGTCCCGGCGGGTGCCCCCGGCGTGCGCGCGAGCACGAGGTGGACGATGTTGGGGGCCATGTCATGGTCGCCGAAGGAGATGTAGATCTTGGTGCCCTTGATGCTCCACTTCCCGTCGCCAAGCGGGGTCGCGGTGGTGCGCAGCGCGCCGACGTCCGAACCCGCCTGCGGCTCGGTCAAGTTCATCGTGCCGGTCCATTCCCCGGTCGCCAGGTGCGGCAGATACTGCGCCTGCTGTTCGGGGCTGCCGTGATGCGCCAGCGCCTCGATCGCGCCGACCGTCAGCGTGGGGGCAAGCGCAAAGCCCATATTGGCGCTGCCGAGCGTATCGAGCACCGCGGTCTGGATCGCAAAGGGCAGGCCCTGCCCACCGAATTCCTCCGGCACGCCGATCGTGCCCCAGCCGCCTTCGACATAATCGTGATAGGCCTTCACGAAGCCTGCGGGCATCACCACGCCTTCGGGCGTCCATTTCGCGCCAACCGTGTCGCCCGTGCGCAGCAGCGGTGCCCATTCGCCCGCCGCCAGTTGCCCAACGCCTTCGAGCACGGCATCGACGACGTCGTCGCTCGCGGCGGCGAAGCGGTCGGTGGCGACGAGATCGGCAATGCCGACGACATGATCGAGCACGAAGCGCTGATCGGCGGTGGCGGGGGTGAACATCGGGCATCCTCTTATGCAACAGGCTTTGCACGGCTATAGCCCGCGATAATGACCACGCCAAACCCGCCTTGCGCGACACAGACCTTACCCTACGGCGCGGCGGGCATCGCCGCCGCCGCCGCGCTGATCGCTAAGGGCCAGCCCGTCGCGATACCGACCGAGACGGTCTATGGCCTCGCCGCCGACGCCACCGATTCGCACGCCGTCGCGCGGATCTACGCGGCCAAAGGGCGCCCGAGCTTCAACCCGCTGATCGTGCATGTGCTCGATCTGGCAGCCGCGCAGGCGATCGCCACGTTCGACGACACCGCGCTGGCGCTGGCGACGGCGTTCTGGCCGGGGCCGCTGACGCTGGTGCTGCCGCTCCGCGCCGATGCCGGGATCGCCGCTTTGGTGACAGCGGGCCTGCCCACGATCGCGCTGCGCGTCCCCGCGCACCGCGCGATGCGCGCGCTGCTCGCCGCCACCGCCAAGCCGCTCGCCGCGCCCTCGGCCAATGCCAGCGGCGCGATCAGCCCGACCCGCGCCGAGCATGTCGTTGCGAGCCTCGGCGGGCGCATTCCGCTGGTGGTGGACGACGGCGCGACCGAGGCGGGGCTCGAATCGACGATCGTGCTGGGGCGCGAGATCCTGCGACCGGGGCCGATTACGGCGGATGCGCTGGCTGGGGTTCTTGGCACCCTCCCAACCCCGGACGATCACCCCGGCGAACGCCGGGGCCCAGTCGCGAGCGGGGAATCATTGCGTGCAGCACCCGCCACAACCGCCATCTCTCCTGGGCCCCGGCTTTCGCCGGGGTGGAGGGAGGGGGCAACAATCGTCGCCCCCGGCCAACTCGCCAGCCATTATGCGCCGCGCAAAGCGCTCCGCCTCAACGCGACCGAAGCGACGGACGGAGACTATCTGATCGGCTTCGGCACAATCGCGGGCGACACCAACCTGTCGCCCACCGCCAACCTCATCGAAGCCGCCGCCAAGCTGTTCGACGCGCTCTACCAGGCCGACGCATCACCGAGCACGACCATAGCGATCGCGCCAATCCCGAACGACGGCATCGGCGAAGCCATTAACGACCGTCTGCGGCGCGCGGCGCACCGCGACACCTGAGACCCTCCGCGTCCTCCGCGCCTCTGCGCGAACAAACCTTCTGTTCGCGCAGAGATCGCAGAGAAGAACCCTTAAGCGCTCACCGCCGCCTTCGACCGCGCGGCGAAGCTCTTGCGCAGCTTGGCCAGCTTGGGCGGGATCACCGCCAGGCAATAGGGGTTCCGCTGGCCTTCGCCTTCCCAATATTGCTGGTGGTAATCCTCGGCCGGATACCATTCGCCCATCGGCTCGATCGTGGTGACGATCGGGGCCGGCCAGTCCGCCGCCGCGCGCGCCTTGGCCGCCTCGGCCTCGGCGCGCTGCGCATCATCCGCCGGGAAGATCGCCGAGCGATATTGCGTGCCGACATCGTTGCCCTGGCGGTTGAGCTGCGTCGGATCGTGCGTTGCAAAGAACATGTCGAGGATGTCGCCATAGGACACCTGATCGGTATCGAAAGTCACGCGGATCGCCTCGGCATGGCCGGTATCGCCCCCGCACACCTGCTTGTAGGTCGGATGCGGAACGCTGCCGCCGATATAACCGCTTTCGACGCGCTCCACGCCGATCACGTCCTTGAACACCGCCTCGGTGCACCAGAAACATCCGCCTGCCAGGGTTGCGACTTCGCTTGCCATCATTCGCTCCTCGTTTAGGGCTGCAAGATAGGGACGCGGGGCCCGGACAAAAAGAGCGAGGGTAGAATGCTGGACGGATCGGTGCTGGTAACGGGCGGAGCGGGCTATATCGGCAGCCATGCAGTGCTCGCACTGCTGGACGCGGGACACCGCGTGGTGGTGTATGACAATCTCAGCACCGGCTTCGACTGGCTGGTCGATCCACGCGCGACTTTGGTGCGCGGCGAGATCGAGGATGATGCGCTGGTCCGCGCGACGCTGCGCGACCATCAGGTGCAGGCGGTGATGCACTTCGCCGGATCGATCATCGTGCCCGAATCGGTCAGCAATCCGCTCAAATATTATCGCAACAACACCGTCGCCAGCCGCGCGCTGATCGAAAGCGCGGTCGTCTCGGGCGTCAAGCACTTCATCTTTTCCTCAACCGCCGCGACCTATGGCACGCCGGTGCGCGTGCCGATCGCCGAGAGCGACCCGACCGTGCCAATCAACCCCTATGGCACCTCCAAGCTGATGACCGAGGCGATGCTGCGCGACGTCGCCGCCGCGCATCCGATGAACTATGCCGCCTTGCGCTATTTCAACGTGGCGGGTGCCGATCCGCAGCAGCGCGCCGGCCAGTCGACGATCGGTGCCACCCACCTCATCAAGATCGCGGTCGAGGCGGCGCTGGGCAAGCGCGAGACGGTCGGAGTCTATGGCACCGATTATGACACGCCCGATGGCACGGGCGTGCGCGACTATATCCATGTCAGCGATCTGGCGGCGGCGCATGTCGCGGCGCTCGACCTGCTGATCGCCGAACCCGCCAAGAGCCACACGCTCAACGCGGGCTATGGCAAGGGCTTCTCGGTGCTCGAAGTGCTCGATGCGGTCGACCGCGTGACCAACCGCAAGCTCAACCGCGTCATCGAGGGCCGCCGCGCGGGCGATGCGGGAGAACTGGTCGCCGACAATCGCGCGATCCTGGCGACGCTCGACTGGACGCCCCAGCGTGCCGATCTCGATCTCATCGTGCGCGATGCGCTGGCGTGGGAACGCAAGTTGGGCGATCGCTAGACCGCCGCGCGCACCCACGAATTTTTGGGGGTAGTCGCACTACCGTCCGCGACCTAGGCCAAGGCATGGAGATGCCGGGGAAAGACGCCTTTTGGGCGCTCACCGAAAAGGAAAAGCAGACGCTTCGTCTGATCGTGCGCGGTCACGATGCGAAGTCGGTCGCGCGCAACCTTGGCCTGTCGGTCCATACAATCAACGAGCGCCTGCGCGATGCGCGGCGGAAGATGGCGGTTTCGAGCAGCCGCGAGGCCGCACGCCTGTTGCTCGACGCCGAGGGCGGCGCGGGGTTTCTGCCCCCCGATTTCTTAGGGGACGTGCGAATCGGGGACGACGCAACCGCCCCCCACGACGATCAGGACGGCACGCCGGTCGTCGGCGCGGGGCGCACCTACCGCCCCTCCTCCCGTCTGATCGGAGTCGTTCTCATGACGCTTGTCCTGTCCCTCCTGGTGCTTGTCGCGCTGCCGCAGAGCCCCACGACCGCGCCGCCAACCGCGACCATTGCACCGGCACATGCCGAGGCGGTGGCGGCGGCGCTCAACTGGCTCGACCTTGTCGACCATTATGACTGGGACGCGAGCTATCGCGGCACCGGCCCGGCGTTCCGCAAGCAGAACACGTTGCAGGTCTGGTCGCGGACCTCGCAGCAGGTTCGCGTGCCGCTTGGCGCGGTGATCTCGCGGGGATTCGTCAGCGAGGAGGACGTCCCGGCACCGCCGGCCGGCTATACGATGGTCAAATTCCGCACCAGCTTCGCCAACAAGGCCGACGCGATCGAAACGGTCACGCTCGATCGCGTCGATGGCCGCTGGCAGATCGTCGGGGTAACCATCGGCTGATGGTGCGCTCCCCCTCCCGCACGCGGGAGGGGGACACGGCATCAGATCGTCTTGCTGATCCCGAACAGGAAGCCGCGGCGCGCACCGAATTGCGGTGCGCCCACGCCCACGCCCGACCCATCGCGGATTTCATAGACGCGGTCGGCCACGTTGATGATGTCGGCACGGATCGTCACGCCCGGCCCCTTGAACTCATGGCTCGCGGTCAGGTTGAACACCGCATAGGGCGTCAGCTTGCCGCCATTGGGCACGTCGCCATCCTTGCGCAGGCCAGACCCGTAAATCATGCTGCCGCCCACGCGGCTGTCGCGCAGAAAGCCCTGATCGAACCGGTACGACACGCCCGCCGACCCGGTATAGGTCTGGTCGTGGTCGAGATAGATGTAGTTCTTCGCAATATAGGCCAGGTCATCGGGCGAAAAATTGAACTGGCCCGACGCGATCGAAAACCCTTTGGCCTTGGCGTAGGAAAAATTGGCATAAGCCAACAACGGGCCGTGCTGATAGGAAATATTGCCTTCGATCCCGTCGATCCGCCCGCGCGCATAATTGAACGGCGTCAGGATGATCGGCGCACCGAACTGGCCTTCGTCGACCAGATTTTTCGAGCGCCGGTGGTACGCGTCGATCCCGAGCGTGACCCGCCCGATCTTCTGTTCGGCACCGATATCGAAATAGTCCTGCCGCTCGGCAAAGGGCACGGTGGCGAGCGGCGGGTTGACGCCGTCATCGCCCGGTGCCTGCGCACTGGTGCCGCGATACTTCAACACGCTGTTGGTGGCGACATTGGAGAAGGGCGCAGGCGAGAAATAGCGCGCGTAGCCGGCATGGAGCGTCAGCCCCTTGGACGGTGTGAGCACGGCATTAATGCGCGGCGAGAACTGCGATTCGGAACGATAGCCGTCATAATGGTCGAAGCGCCCACCGAAATTGACGATCAACGGCGCGGCGATCTTCCATTCGTCCTGCAGATAGACGCTGTAGGTCATTTCGGTCTTGGCACCATTGTCGACGACCGTGATCGGCTGGCCGATTTGCGCGCCTGTGCCATCCACCGGGAACACCTGGCTCGAGGTCTGGCTGTTGCTGCGGTCGCGCGACACGATCACGCCGCCGCGCAGGGTATGCGCATCGCTGGCGCGGTACACACCCTCGACCTGACCGCCAAAGGTGAAGTCCTGCTTGAACGCCTTTTGCGCGATGCCGTTGAACAGCAATTCGCCGAGCGTATCGGGTGTGTAGCGCAAGCTGGAATAGCGCGCGAACAGCGATGCCTGCAGCGTGACCGGGCCGGCATCGTGCAACAGGCTGGCAAGGCCAAAGGCAGTGCGCTCGTGCTGCCGCTCATCGAGAGTGTCGCTGAGAAAATTGGTAACGCCGCCAACGTTATAGCCGTGGCTGGGGGTGAGGCCGCGCGGATTGGGAATCTGGAAGCTCTGGTCGGAATAGCCGCCCATGAACGACACGCGATTGTTCTCGTTCAGCGTGTGGTCGACATAGACGAAGCCCTGATATTGGTCGGTGTCGTCGTGCAGCGGGGTGCGGCCGCCATCGACCGCCTCGATCCCGATATTGCTGTGCTTGTAGCTGCCGGTAACGAAATAATTGGTTTTGCCCGTCGAGCCGCCATAGTCGAAGCTCGGCTGGATGGTGTCGTTGGTGCCGCCATAAAGCGACACTTCGCCACCATTTTTGAAGCCATTCTTGGTGGTGATGTCGATGATGCCCGCCGTGCGCAGCCCATATTGCGCGGGCAGCGCGCCGGTGCGCAGATCGAACCGCTCGACCAGGCGCGGGCTCAGCGTCTGCCCGAACACGGCGACGCCTTCGGGCAGGATCGTGCCGTTGATACGATATTGCAGGTTGTTATGGTCATCGCGCACATGGAACTGGCCGCCGCCATCCTGCACCACGCCCGGCAATTGCAGCAGGATCTGGTTGAGCTGCTGATTGTCACCGCCGGGCAAGGCGCGAATCGTCTCGCTGGTGATGGTGTAGGTCGTCGCACCGAGGCTAGGCTGGATCGAGGCGCGCGCGGCATCAAGCCGCCCGGTCACGACGATATCCGGTCCGCCGTTGGTCTTGTCGGTCGCGGCACCCGGCGCATCCGCCGTCGCAGCCGGAGCGGCTACCGTATCGGCATAAGCAGTGGCAGGCACGAAAAACAACAGAGCGGCGCTGGACAACAAGGTGGCTCGAAACATGCGGGGGACGGCCTTTCAGAGAACGATGCTGCAGTGCGATAGATGTTATGTAATACTATATCAAGGTCAATTCGTCGTCTCCCGGAAACGATTCGACCGTGTGGGCGGGTGCGCCGTACAAGATTGCTGCGCGATGAATGAAGCGGCGGAACTTACGGCCGCTGAGCGCGGGTGTCCGCCCCCAATTTGCGGCCAAGCGCCCACCAGCCGAGCGCCCAAATCGTACCGAACACCCAGCCGCCAACGACGTCGCTCGGCCAATGCACGTGCAGATAGAGACGGCTGACCCCGATCAGCACCACCAGCACCGCCGTTGCCGCGAGAATATAGACACGCGCCGCGTGTCCATGCACCGTCTGCACCAGCAGCAACGCCAAGGTGAGGTAGACGATCGCGCTGTTGGCGGCATGGCCGCTCGGGAAGCTGGCCGAGGACACCGCAACGAGCCGTTCGTCGAGCGGCGGTCGCACCCGCGCGACCAGCCCCTTGATCAGCGTCACCGCGATCGACCCCGACGTCGTCCCGACCACCACCAGCACCAGCGTCAACCAGCGCCGCTGCACCGCAAGAAAGCCGCCCGCCAGCACCACCGCCAGCAACAGCACAGTGCCGCCGCCCAATGCCGTTACGTCCACCATTATCTGGGTCATCACTGTCGCTCCCTGCGGGTGGAACGCCGTAGCACCGTTTTGGATACCGCAAACACGACCCATTTGCGCTCCATTCTGCGACTCGCGACGAATCAGCCGGGCAGGATCAGCGCTTCGTCCAGATAGTCGAGCAACGCCCGCACGCGCGGGGCAAGACGGTCCTGCGCCGAATAGAGGGCATGGATATCCTCGCCATCGCCCGGATTATAGGCGGCCAACACTTCGACCAACCGCCCGCCGCGTAAATCCTCCGCGACGTGAAAGCGGGAGAGGCGCGCGATCCCGCCACCGGCCACCGCCATCAGGCGGACGACATCGCCCGAATTGCCGAGAAAACAACTTTCAACCACGCGGTGCACGACACGCTGGCCAAGCCGAAATGGCCAGCCATCGACCGATCGCCGAAAGCTGAACTGCAGGCAGCGATGCGTATCGAGATCGTCTGGCGTTTGCGGCATGCCATAATGCGCGAGATAGGACGGGCTGGCGACCAGCAGCATCTTGCTGTGCCCAAGCTTCTTCGCGCGCAAGCGGGTGTCGCGCAGCGGCCCGATCCGGATCGCAATGTCGGCGCGTTCCTCCACCAGATCGACGAGTGCATCCGACAAAGCGAGATCGACCAGGACATGGGGATAGCGCGCCGTGAAGGCGGGCAGCAGCGGCAGCAGGCACTGCGTACCGAACGGCACCGACGCATTGACTCGCAGCGTCCCGCGCGGGGTCTGCGTCTCGCGCCCCAGGCCGCTTTCCACCTCGGCCATGTCCGCGACCAGCCGCGCCATGCGCTCGCGATAGGTTTCGCCTTCGACGGTCAAGGCAAGCGAGCGCGTCGTCCGGCGCAGCAGCACGACGCCCAGCCGCGCCTCGAGCCGGGCGACGCTGCGGCTGACCGCCGACGGAGTCAGCCGTAGCTCTTTGGCAGCGGCGGCAAAACGGCCCGCGCGCGCCGCCGCCAGGAAAACCTCGATATCGCCAAGCCGGTTGTCCATCGGTTTTCATGATATCGAATCACTTCTGAAATGTAATCCCACATTCTAATCACGAATGTACGGTCGCCTTACGTTTGCAGCATCCACAACAACGCAAGGAAATGACGATGGACCTGCAACTCAACGGCAAGACGGCGATCGTGACAGGGTCGACCGCCGGGATCGGTCTTGCGATCGCCAAGCGGCTCGCGGCGGAAGGGGTCGCCGTGATTGTCAGCGGGCGCGACCAGGCCAAGCTCGACGCGGCAGTCGCGGAAGTCGCCGCGCTCGGCACGGTGCGCGGCGTGCTCGCCGACGTCGCCACGGCCGAGGGTGCCGCAACATTGATTGCCGCCGCGCCCGAGGTCGATATTCTGGTCAACAATCTCGGCATTTACGAAGCGAAACCGTTCGTCGAGGTCAGCGATGCGGAATGGCATCGCTTTTTCGAAGTCAACGTGGTCAGCGGCATCCGCCTCGCCCGGCATTATTTCCCGCGCATGCTGGCGCGCGATTGGGGCCGCGTGATCTTCATCGCCAGCGAGAGCGGCCTGCTGCCCCCCGCCGAGATGATCCATTACGGCATGACCAAGACCGCGCAATTGTCGATTGCGCGCGGCCTGGCCGAACAAACGCGCGGAACCGGGGTGACCGTGAATTCGGTGTTGCCAGGGCCGACCCGCTCCGAAGGGATCGTCGATTTCATCCAGTCGGTGGTCGAGAATAAGGACGCCTCAGCGGCCGAGCAGGAGGTCGAATTCTTCGAGAAGCTGCGTCCGCTCTCGTTGATCCGCCGCCTGATCGACGCCGACGAAATCGGCTCGATCGTGACCTATCTGGCCAGCCCGCTCGCCGCCGTTACCAACGGTGCGGCGATCCGCGCCGAAGGCGGGATCATTCCGACGATCGCATAACGTCCAGCCCCGCTGCCGGTGGCGTTTGCCGCCGACAGCGGGGCAGCGATGCAAGGAACTGCGACCGATCTTTGGGAATGGTGGGCCCGTCGGGACTCGAACCCGAGACCTACAGATTAAAAGTCCGTTGCTCTACCAACTGAGCTACGGGCCCACTCGGCGCTTGCGTTAGGAGCGCGTTCGGGCGCGGTCAACCCAGGGGTTGCGGCTTGTTCAGCCGCGCATGAAGCTGCCGGACGGTCCGGCCCGCTACCGGATCGCGCCAATTGGGGGCGATCGTGCGTAATGGATCAAGCACAAAGCCGCGCTCGCGAAAGGCGATATGCGGCACGGTCAGCCCTGCCGTCGACCACATTCCCCCCGACCACAGCACGATGTCGAGGTCGATCACCCGCGCGCCCCAACGCGCGCCACGCCGCCGCCCGAACGCGCGTTCGATCGCTTTCAATCGAGCGAGCATCTGCGGCGGCGTCAGCGCACTCTCCAGCAGCACCGCCGCATTGGCGAAGCGCCGGATCGACGGCCCGAGCGGCGCGCTACCGATAATCGGGGACGTTGCGACTACGCCGTCCAGCGCGGCGATCGCCGCGCGCACTTCGGCGACCGGGCCGCCGTGGCGGCCACACCGGTTGGACCCGAGGGCGATGGCATAGGTTGAGCTTTGCACCGAAACACGCCTATCGCACCTTGATGAACTTCGCACCCAGCCCAATCCCCGAAACCGAACCCCCACGCGATTGCCCGCGCTGCCCGCGCCTCGTCGCCCTGCGCGAAAGCCTGCAGGCCGAGCATCCCGATTGGTGGAACGGCCCCGTCACCGCCTTTGGCGACCCTGCCGCCTGGCTCGGCATCATCGGCCTCGCGCCCGCGCAATATGGCGCGAATCGCACTGGCCGCCCGTTCACCGGGGATCGCTCCGCGCCCTTGCTGTTCGGCACGCTCGCCAAATTCGGCCTCGCCACCGGCGAGTATGAAGGCAAGCCCGACGATACGCTGGCGCTCGACGGCGCGATGATCCTCGACGCGGTCAAATGCCTGCCGCCCGAGAACAAGCCGACGCCCGAGGAAATCCGCACCTGCCGCCCCTTCCTGGAGGGGCAGGCGGCGGCACTCCCGCACGCGCGCATCTTAGTGGCGCTGGGCCAGACCGCGCACCAGTCAGCGGTCAAGATGCTCGGCGGCAAGCTGCCCAAATGCCGCTTCGGCCACCTTGCCGAACACCGCATGCCCGATGGCCGTATCCTGATCGATAGCTATCACTGTTCCAGCTACAATCAGAATACCGGGCGGCTGACGACCGAGATGTTCGAAGCAGTGTTCGCGCGGGCGCTGGAACTGCGGGACTCGCAGTAACGGCGTTTTGCGGTTATGATCCGGCCTTCTGAACGGAGGCTTTCAATGCGGATTGTCCCTTTGATGGTGTTGGCACCCATGATGATCGCGGCCGCGCCCGAGGCCCGAACGGCTGCGGTCAAGCCGATGTGTCAACATTACGGTGCCATCGTGGCTAGTGACACGCTCCCCACCGCCAGCATTCGCCCGCTTGGGCAAGAACCGCCCGCGCAGCAAATCGCGGCGGTGCTGCGCACGGTCGATGGCTGCCAGAAACCGCTGGTGGTGCGCGCCGAAGTGGGGACGCCGCGCCGCTGACGCGTTTCAGCCGAGGAAATTGCTCAGCACATCGGGGTGGAACGCCCAGCCGGCAAAGCCGCACACCCCCATAAACAGACCGAAGCTGCCGAACACCCACCCGGCCACGAGCAACCAGAAACTCTCGGCCAGCGCCGCCACCGCCGCCATCGAAATGGCGGTGGCGATCAGCGCCTCGCTCGCGTCGAACTGGTCGTCATGGACGTTCAGCGCGTCATAGCGGTCAGCCAAGCCCTGCGCCTGCTTGGCCAGCACCGGCACTTCGGCGCGATATTTGGTGATGTCGCGGTCAAGCCCGGCGATCGCGCTGGCCGCTGCCGCCCGCGCGGCGGGTGTGGTCGAGAGCACCACCAACTCGGCGCGCGCGGTTTCGTTGATGTGGATCTTGGTCTTGGTCGCTTGATACTGCGCCCAGTGATCGACCGAATCGGCTTTGGCCTGCGCCATGTTCTGGACGATGTTGCCGTCCTTGATGTTGCCCAGCCCCATGAACACCGACAGGATGACGACGGTCATCGCCACCCAGCGGTTGAGCCGCTTGTCCTTGGCTTCGGCGCTGACTTCGATTTCCATGGACAGATCCTAGCGCATGACGGTGGAAGCTCAGATGTCCTGCACCAACCGCCCGTAAAGCTCGGGCCGCCGGTCGCGGAAGAAGCCGAAGGCGGCGCGGTGGCGCTTGATGCGGTCGAGGTCGAGCGTGGCCACGATCACCCCGGTCTCCTCGCGGCCCAGTTCGGCCAGAATGTCGCCGCGCTCGTCGGTGATGAAGCTGGTGCCGTAGAAGGTCTGGCCATGCTCCACGCCAATGCGGTTGGCGGCAACCACGGGCACGACGTTGGACACCGCATGCCCCACCATCGCGCGGCGCCACAGCCGCGCGGTGTCGAGTGAGGTGTCATGCGGCTCGCTGCCGATCGCGGTCGGGAAGAACAGCACTTGCGACCCCATCAGCATCAGCGCGCGCGCGGTTTCGGGATACCATTGGTCCCAGCAGATGCCGACGCCTAGCGTCGTGGCATCTGGCCCCGGCCACACCTTGAAGCCGGTATTGCCCGGCCGGAAATAGAATTTCTCCTCATAGCCCGGGCCGTCCGGGATATGGCTCTTGCGATACACGCCCTGCACCGCGCCATCGGGCCCGATCATCGCCAGCGAATTGTAATGGTGCGGGCCATCGGCCTCGAAGAAGCTGGTCGGGATCGTCACGCCCAGCTCGCGCGCCAGGCGCTGCATCGCCAGCACCGCTTTGTGCTCGCTTACCGGCTTGGCGTTCGCGAACAGTCCTTCATCCTCGATCCGGCAGAAATATTCGCCCTCGAACAGTTCGGGCGGCAGGATCACTTGCGCGCCCTTGCCCGCCGCCTCGCGCACGAGTTCGGAGACATGGGCGATGTTGGCGTCCAGATCGGACGTGAAGGCGAGCTGCAGCGCGGCGACGGTGATTTCGGTCATGCCGCGCCATATAGGGGAGTGGGTGCGGGGCTGCCACTGTTCAAACGCACCGCCATCTCGCTTCCGCGCGCACGACCTGTTAGCCCTCTGTTATGCCAAGCCCTTCTCACGATCGCCCCGACGACGCGCCCCCCGCAAACATATTGGCCGCCCTTGGCCCCGGCCTCGTTACGGGTGCCGCCGATGACGATCCCAGCGGCATTGCCACCTACAGCCAGATCGGTGCGCAATTTGGCTATGGCCTCGCCTGGACGATGCTGTTCAGCTACCCGCTGATGGTGGTGACGCAGGAGATCGCGGCGCGCATCGGCCTCGTCACCGGCTGCGGCATCGCGCAGAATCTGCGGCGGCATTATTCTCCCTATCTGCTGCGCGCGGTCGTGCTGCTGCTGCTGGTCGCCAATGTCATCAATCTCGGTGCCGATCTCGGCGCGATGGGGGCGGCGTTGCGTCTGCTGCTTGGCGGACCGGAGCTGGTTTATACGATCGCCTTCGGCGTCGTGTGTATCGTCCTGGAAACCTTCGTCAGTTACCCACGCTATGCCGCAATCCTGAAATGGGCGACGCTGTCGCTTTTCGCCTATGTCGCGGTGGTGTTTGCAGCGCAGGTGCCGTGGTCGATCGCGCTGAAAAGCACCGTACTGCCAGGCATGACGTGGGACGCCGACCATGCGATGGCGCTGGTCGCGATCCTCGGCACCACGATTTCGCCGTACCTCTTCTTCTGGCAAAGCGGGCAGGAGGTGGAGGAAATGCACCGCCGCAATGCCAAGCCCTTGTGCATCACCCCCCGCGCGGCCGGCCCGGAGCTCGCGCGCGTGCGCAACGACACGGTAATCGGGATGGGCTTTTCCAACCTGATCGCAATCTTCATTATCTTCGCCACCGCCGCCACGCTCAACGCGCACGGGGTGACCGATATCAAGACCTCGTCGCAGGCCGCCGAAGCGCTGCGCCCGATCGCCGGGGTGTTTACCTTCGCGCTGTTCGCCGTTGGGATCATCGCGACGGGGATGCTGGCCGTGCCGGTGCTGGCTGGGTCGGCTGCGTACGGCGTGTCCGAGATGCTGGGCTGGACCTCGGGCCTGCGCCGCAAACCGCGCGAGGCGCGTGCCTTTTACGCGACCATCGCCGCTGCCACGTTGGGCGGGGTCGCGCTCAACTTCACCGCGATCGACCCGATCAAGGCGCTTTACTGGAGCGCGGTGGTCAACGGCGTGCTGGCCGCGCCGCTGATGGCGGTGATGATGCTGATCGCCACCAACCGCCGCATCATGGGCCGGCTGACGCTGCCCTGGCCGATGATCGTCATCGGCTGGATCGCCACCGCCGTGATGGCAGTGGCGTCGCTGGCGTTTTTCGTTTTGCAATAAGAGGGAGGCCCCACGACCATCGTACCCCTGTCCGTTCGTTTCGAGCGTAGTCGAGAAACCTGTCACAGGTCGCGCAGGTTTCTCGACTACGCTCGAAACGAACGGGTAGAGTGGCGGCGCGCGGAGCCCAATGCCCCCCGTTACGCCGGCAGTTGCTGCGAAATGCAGTGGAAGCTCCCGCCCCCGGTCAGGATTGCGTCCGCCCGCAAGCCCACCGCCGCGCGATCCGGAAACAGCGCCTGCACCGCCGCCACCGCAGCATCGTCGTTGGGCGCACCGTAGAGCGGCACCACGACGGCGGCATTGCCAATGTAGAAGTTCATATAGCTGGCGGGCACGATCTCGTCGTCGCGAAGCACGCGACCGGGCGACGGGATCCGCACCAGCTCGATGCCGTCCTTGGCGGATGCGGCTTGCGCGGCGCGCTGATAGACCAGCCAATTGGGGTCATTCTCCGCCGCCTCCGGGATCACCAACACCCCCGGCGCAACGAAACGCGCCAGATTGTCGACATGCCCGTCGGTATGGTCGTGCATCAACCCGTCGCCCAGCCATAGCACGTCGACCAGCCCGAGATCGTCGCGCAGGCGCTGCTCGATCTCGCTCCTGGTCAAGGACGGGTTGCGATTGGGGTTGAGCAGGCATTGCTCGGTCGTCACCACCAGCCCGGTGCCATCGCCGTCGATCGCGCCGCCCTCCAGCACCCAGTCGCAGCTTTCGACCGGCAGTTTCTTGCGCGCGGCCAGCCGCCGCCCGATATCGTCGTCGCCCGGCAAATCATATTTGCCGCCCCAGCCGTTGAAGCCAAAGTCACGTGCGCTGCCGTCGGACAGCACGATCGGCCCGGTGTCGCGCAACCAGATGTCGCCGAACGGCTCGACCACGACGCTCGCGACATCGCCCGCCAGCCGCTCGGCGGCCGCTGCCGCCGCATCGTTGGCGGCGACGAGCAGCACGCGCTCGCCGCGCCCCCCGGCATGCACCGCGCGCGCGAACGCCGCGACTTCTTCCTGCGCGGGTTCGAGATCGGCTTCCCACAATTCGGGATGGCTCGGGAAGCCGATCCAGACGGCTTTGTGCGGGGCCCATTCGGCGGGCGGCAAGGGACGAGTCATGCTTTACTTTCCTGCGGTGGCGCTGGCGCGGCTTTGATCGCGAATCGCGCGGAATTCGGCGGTCTTGTACCAGTTCGGCCAGTCCGAACCATCCGCCAGCGACCGGCCGAGCGCATAATAAAGCTGCACATCCTCGACCGCGCCCGCCCAGTCCCACGCCGGATTATATTCGTCCTGCGGCTTGTGATAGCGATGCTCGATATAATCGAGCGTCGCGGCATGGCCCGCCGCCTCGCCGCCAACGCGCAGATCCTCACCCGATTCGCCATAGAACATCGGCACGCCGAGCTTGGCGAAGCTGAAATGGTCGGAGCGGAAATAGCTGCCGCGCTCGGGATTGGGTTCGGGCTTCACCACCCGCCCCTGCGCTTCGACCAGCAGCTTCATGCGGTCTTCCAGCTCGGATTTGCCCGCGCCGGTCACCACGAAATCCTTCGCGCGGCCAACGGTGTTGAGCCCGTCCATGTTCACGCCGCCGACGGTCTGCGCGATCGGGTAGATCGGGTGCTGCGCATAATAACGCGACCCCAGCAGCCCGCATTCCTCGCAGGTGACCGACAGGAATACGAGCGTGCGCCGCGCCGGGCCTGCCTTCACATTGGCCTCGGCGAGTGCCACCAGCCCGGCGACCCCGCTCGCATTGTCAAGCGCGCCATTGCAGATGTCGTCGCCCTTCACCGCATCGCAATGCCCAAGATGGTCCCAATGCGCGGTGTAATAGACATAGTCGTTCGGCGCCGTCGTACCCGGAAGGATGCCGATCACATTCTTCGAGGCCTGCCGCTTGATCGTGTTGTCGAACGATACCGATGCGGTGACGCCCAGCGGAACCGCCTTGAAGCCCTTCACCTTCGCCGCCGCGTTCAGCGCATCGAAATCCTGTCCGGCGCTCGCGAACAGTTCGCGCGCCTTGGCCAATTGCATCCAGCCGATCGCCTGGCTCTGGTCGGCATGGTCGCCCGCTTCGTCCAGCTCCAATTGCGGGCCGGTCCAGCTCGATTGCACCACGCCCCAGCCATAAGCGGCAGGCGCGGTTTCGTGCACGATGATCGCGGCAGCCGCCCCGTGGCGCGCGGCTTCCTCGAACTTGTAGGTCCAGCGGCCATAATAGGTCATCGCGCGCCCCTCGAAGAGGCCTTGGTTGGTTGGCGTCTGCCAGTCGGGATCGTTGACCAGGATGACGACGGTCTTGCCCTTCACATCGACGCCCGCATAATCGTCCCACCCGCGCTCGGGCGCGGTGATGCCATAGCCGACGAACACCACCGGGCTGTTCCGAATGTCGATCCTGGGCGTCACGCGATAAGTGGCGATCACGACATCGCTGCGATAGGCGAGGCTCACCGGGGCCTTGCCGCCGGTGAAGCTGAGCGGCGTCACGTTCTTCGCGGTCAGTTCGACCAGCGGCACGTCCTGAAACCATTTGCCGTCATTCCCCGGCTTCAACCCGGCGGCCTTGAAGCGCTCGACGATATAGTCTGTCGCCTTGGCCTCGCCCGCCGTGGTCGGCTTGCGCCCCTCGAACGCATCGGAGGAGAGCGTCTTGGTGACGTCCTTCAGCGTCTCGACGCTGATCGTGGGCAGCGGCCCATTCTGGGCCAGCACGGGGTTTGCCGCTGTCAGCAAACCGAGAGTGAGGGCAAGGGTCGGTATCGCGCGCATCGGCCATCATCCTGTCGCTAGGGTGGCCACCTTTTGGCAGGCGCAGTGCGCGTGCGCAACCAAGCGCGGTGCCGCGTTGCATCGCCCCTAAAAGTGCGTATCACTCTGCAAAAAGGGGAAAAGCATGAACCGATATCTGCTGGGGACCGCGCTGGCCGTTTGCCTCGCCACACCGTTGCTGCCCGCCGTCGCCGCCGCCCCCTCCCCCGTCAGCGATGCGGCGACGCGCTTCGGCGCGCGCGAAGACATTCAGCAGGTCAGCCTTTCGCCCAGCGGCACGGCAATCGCCTATATCGCGGCCATTGAAGGGCACGGTGCCGGCTTGTTCGTGGTGTCGGTCGCCGACGGAGTGCCAAAGCCCATACTCGCGTCCAGCGGCAACCCCGACCGGCTGACCGCGTGCAAATGGTCGACCGACACGCGGCTGATCTGCGGGATCTACATGATCCTCGACACCGGGCTGACCCATGGCGGCTTCAATGGCTATACCCGCCTCGTCGCGGTCGACAGCGACGGCAAGAATTTGAAGGTGCTCAGCGCGCGGACCAACGAACGGTCGCTCGGGGCCTCCTTTGGCGGGGGCGACGTGATCGACTGGAATGGCGGTGCGCCCGGCACGGTGCTGGTCACGCGTAGCTATGTGCCGGAGGCAACCACCGGATCGCTGATCGCAGAGAGTCGCGAAGGTGTGGGCGTCGACCGGATCGACACCGTTTCGCTGCGCCGCGCAAACGTCGAGCCGCCCAATAACGATGCTGTCGATTATATCAGCGACGGTTACGGTAGCGTCCGCATCATGGGCAAGCGCCCCAAGCTCAACACAGGCTATAACAGCGATACGATCCTCTATTCGTATCGCAAGTCCGGCGACCGCACCTGGCTGCCGCTCGGCACGCTCAAGACGACGGGCGGCGTGCTGTCGGGCTTCAATCCCTATGCAGTCGATCGCGACCACAACCTTGTCTACGGTTTCGACACCAAGGATGGGCGCAGGGCGCTGTACACGATCGCGCTCGACGGCAGCCTGACGCGCACGTTGGTGCTCGACCGCCCCGATGTCGATATCGATGACGTGATCCGCATCGGACGCCAGAACCGCGTGGTCGGCGCAAGCTTTGTCACCGACAAGCGGCAAAGCATTTTCTTCGACCCCGATCTGAAAAAGCTCGCCGCCTCGCTGTCGCGCGCCTTGCCCGGCCTGCCACTGGTCACGTTCGTCGATGCCAGCGCCGACGAGAGCAAGCTGCTGCTGTTCGCGGGCAGCGATGTCGATCCGGGCCATTATTATCTCTACGACAAGACGACGCGCCACCTCGCCGAAGCCTTTCCGGCGCGCGCTGCGCTCGCCAAGACGACCCTTGCAGCTCGCACGCCGATCACCTTCACTGCCGCCGATGGCACGCAGATTCCGGCCTATCTCACGCTGCCGCCCGGCAGCACGGGCAAAAACCTGCCGACAATCGTGATGCCGCATGGCGGCCCCGAAGCGCGCGACGAATGGAACTTCGACTGGCTGTCGCAATTCTTCGCCAATCGCGGCTATGCCGTGCTCCAGCCCAATTATCGCGGATCAACCGGCTACGGCATCGCCTGGTTCAAGGAAAATGGCTTCAAATCGTGGCGCACCGCGATCGGCGACGTCAACGATAGCGGTCGCTGGCTGATCAAGCAGGGCATTGCCGATCCTGCCAAGCTGGCGATCGTCGGCTGGTCCTATGGCGGCTATGCCGCGCTACAATCGGCGGTGCTCGATCCAAGCCTGTTCAAGGCGATCATCGCGGTCGCGCCCGTTACCGATCTGGAGACGCTGCGGCAGGAACGGCATGACTTCACCGACTTTACGGAACAGGATGCGCGGATCGGCAAGGGCCCGCATGTTCGCGAAGGCTCCCCGGCGCAGAATGCCGCGCGGATCACCGCACCCGTGCTGCTGTTCCACGGGGACCGCGACCAGAATGTCGGCATCGGCGAATCACGGCTGATGGCGGGTCGCCTGAAAGCAGCGGGCAAGTCGGTCGAACTGGTCGAGTTCCACGCGCTCGACCATCAGCTCGACGACAGCAACGTGCGCGCCACGATGCTCGACAAGGCCGATGGCTTTCTGCGCACCACGCTGGCGCTCTCACCCGCCAAATAAAAAAGGGCGGCCCGTTGCCGGGCCGCCCTCTTGCAGTCTCGATCGGGATCGAACGATCAGCGCGAATAGAATTCGACGACCAGGTTCGGTTCCATCTTCACCGGATAGGGCACTTCGTCGAGCGTCGGAACGCGCGTGAAGGTGACCTTGGCCGCGCCGTCCGGTGCGACATAATCGGGGATTTCGCGCTCGGCGAGCTGCTGCGCTTCGAGCACCAGCGCCATTTCCTTGGCCTTGGTGCCGAGCGTGATCTCGTCACCGACGAAGCAGCGACGCGATGCGATGTTGCACTTCACGCCGTTGACGCGGACGTGGCCATGCGAAACCAGCTGGCGTGCAGCCCAGACGGTCGGCGCGAACTTGGCGCGATAGACGATCATGTCGAGACGCTGCTCGAGCAGGCCGATCAGGTTCTGGCCGGTGTCGCCCTTCATACGCGCGGCTTCGGTGTAGCAAGCGCGGAACTGCTTCTCGGTCACGTCGCCATAATAGCCCTTGAGCTTCTGCTTGGCGCGCAGCTGGATGCCGAAATCGCTGACCTTGCCCTTGCGGCGCTGGCCGTGCTGGCCGGGGCCATATTCACGCTTGTTGACGGGCGATTTGGGGCGGCCCCAAATGTTCTCGCCCATGCGGCGATCGAGCTTGTACTTTGCGGATGAACGCTTCGACATGAGATATTCCTTGGCAAATGCTTCGTGACAAGACCGCCTGCCTGCGCAAACGATCGATACCCGGTATCGCTCTATCCGAACCTGTAAGGGATGCGGGCAGGGCCACCACTTCACCGGGGTGTGGGGCCAAATGCGAAGGCGGGCGGTTAGCGGCACCGGTCGCATGAGTCAAGCTGGACAGGCGCGCCGCGGCTCGCCAAGGGGGAGCGCATGACGAACGCGATCCTCCCCGGCCCCGATTGCAGCAATATGGCGGAGGTCCGCGCCGGCGTCGACCATGTCGACCGCGCGCTGATCGCGCTGCTCGCCCAGCGCTTTGCCTATATGGACGCAGCGGCACGGATCAAACCCGAACGCGGCGCGGTGCGCGACGAGGGGCGCAAGGCGCAAGTGATCGCCAATGCCTGCGCGGAAGCGCGCGCCGTCGGCATTCCCGAAAGCGTCATCGTCGATTTGTGGGAACGGCTGGTCGAAGCATCGATCGCCTATGAGCTCGTGGCGTTCGACCGGCGCTGACCGCGCATCCCTTTCGGTTAGCGGGGAATATCCGAGCCGTTCCCGTCGCGCCGATTGCGCAGCGCCGCGGCACCACGCTCCCGTTCGGCTTCAAGCGCGACCCATTCGGCCTTGGTGTGGCAGACGCGCTTGGTAAATATCGAGCCGGTCACTTCCTCGGAGCGACAAATCTTCTTTTCTTTAGCCGCGTCCGCTGTGGAACCGGCTGTGTCCATGGCCTGCGCGGCCATTGGAAGGCATAATAGAGTCGCAGCGAGTAACGTCTTCATATACCCTCCCGATCGAGATCCAGTGCGCCGACAGTGAACGGTCTGCGCGATATAATGGGCAATCGCCGCCATCAAGGCACCGCGACGCTTCGTAGGGCCGGAGAACCCGTGAGCGGAACGCCAACCGGCCTCCATTCCCGAGCCTTAACGGCCGAGAACCCCAGCCATATGCTCGCTGCCCGCTGCCTCGCGCTCCCATTCCTCCGCAGTTTTGCAGATGCTGGCCCGCACCCGCGAGCTGGTCGTCGCTTCCGAACGACAAATTTTGCGCGGCTTGGCGGGTTTGCTGGGCTTTGCCGTCGGGGTGGGACCCGACGACGTTCCCTCAGCGGATGTTTGCGCAATCACCGGCGATGCCGCAAGCGCGATGGCAGCCATCATCGAGGCAGAACGGACCAGCATGAAGATCTCCGACTTATGCGATGCGCCGGTGTAACCAGCCCGCAAGATGCCGTCAAAGCAGAATAATCTGTGCCGCGCGCTTAGCGGTCCCGCGGCCGCTTTCCTGCCAGCGCGCTCAGCACGCCGCGCACGGTGCGAACCTCCTGCGCCGACCAGCCAGGCTTGGTCAGCAAGGTCCGCAAGGTCCGTCGCGTCACCGGCGTGCGTTCGGGCGGGAAGAAGAAATCGGTCTCGCCCAGCATCGCGTCAAGCTGTGCGATCATCCCGTCCAGCTCTTCCTGCGGTGCCGGCGGCGGCAGATCGACCTGGGGTGGGCTCGCCAGGCGCTCCGCCTTCGACCATTCATAGGCGATGAGGATGACCGCTTGCGCCAGATTGAGCGATCCGAATTCCGGGTTGATCGGCACGGTGATGATGGTCCGCGCCAGCGCGATATCGTCGGTTTCGAGCCCCGAGCGTTCCGGCCCGAACAAAATCGCCGATCGCCCCGGCCCGGCATGGATCGCGCGCGCCGCCCCCTCGGGCGTCACCACCGGCTTGGTCACGCCGCGTTTGCGCACGGTGGTCGCATAGACATTCGCGCAATCGGCCACGGCGTCGGACACGGTTTCGAACACCCGCGCCTCTTCCAACACGACATCGGCACCGCTCGCGGCGGGGCCTGCGCTGGGGTTGGGCCAGCCGTCGCGCGGGCTGACGAGGCGCATCTCGACCAGCCCGAAATTGAGCATTGCGCGCGCGGCCTTGCCGATATTTTCACCAAGCTGCGGACGAACGAGAACGAGCACGGGCGGTGGGATGATAGAAGGTGTGCTCACCCCTTGCCGACCTCGCTCACCGTGCCGGCAAATTCCTCGAAATCGCGCGCTTCGCGGAAATCCTTATAAACGCTGGCAAAACGGATATAGGCGACCGAATCGAGGCCCTTCAGCCCCTCCATCACCATCTCGCCGATCTTGCCCGAGCGCACTTCATTCTCGCCCAGCGTCTCGAGCTGGCGTTGAATGCCCGACACCAGCTTCTCAAGCTGCGCCGCCTCGATCGGGCGCTTGCGGGCCGCGATCGAGACCGAGCGCAACAGCTTCTCGCGATCGAACGGCTCGCGCTTGAAGCCGCCGCCCGCGCCTTCGCTCTTGACCACGGTCAACTCGCGGAGCTGAATCCGCTCGAAGGTGGTGAAGCGCGCACCGCACCCCTCGCATTGCCGCCGCCGCCGGATCGCGCCTGCATCCTCGGTCGGGCGCGAGTCCTTTACCTGACTGTCTTCATGGCCGCAGAACGGACAGCGCAAATCACACCCCTTCCGGATAGATTGGGAAGCGCGCGCACAGCGCCAGAACGCGCTCGCGGACATTGGCCTCGACCTGCGCGTCGCCGTGCTCGCCATTCTTGCGCAAGCCATCGAGCACATCGGCGACCATGTTGCCGATCTCCCGGAATTCGGCCGGGCCAAAGCCGCGCGTCGTGCCCGCTGGCGAACCGACGCGGATGCCGCTGGTCTTGGTCGGCGGCAATGGATCGTTGGGAATGCCGTTCTTGTTGCACGTGATGCCGGCGCGTTCGAGCGCTTCATCGGCATCCTTGCCGGTCACGCCGAGCGGGGTAAGGTCGATCAAGGCGAGATGCGTGTCGGTGCCGCCCGAAACGACTTCCGCGCCGCGCTCCTTGAGCGTGGCGGCGAGCACCTTGGCATTCTCGATCACGGCGGCGATGTAGCTCTTATAGCCCGGCTGCAGCGCCTCGCCGAAAGCGACCGCCTTCGCCGCGATCACGTGCATCAGCGGACCACCCTGCAACCCCGGGAACACCGCCGAATTGAGCTTCTTGCCCAGCGCTTCGTCATTGGCGAGGATCATGCCCCCGCGCGGCCCGCGCAGCGTCTTGTGCGTGGTGGTGGTGGCGATGTGCGCGTGCGGGAAGGGCGACGGATGCAGGCCCGCCGCAACCAGCCCGGCGAAATGCGCCATGTCGACCATGAAATAGGCCCCGACTTCATCGGCAATCGCACGGAATTTGGCGAAATCGATTGTACGCGGATAGGCCGAGCCGCCCGCGATGATCAGCTTGGGGCTATGCTCGCGTGCCAGCTTTGCCACTTCATCGAAATCGATCAGATGCGTGACCGGATCCACGCCATACTGGACCGCGTTGAACCACTTGCCCGACATCGCCGCCTTGGCACCGTGTGTCAGGTGACCACCGGCATCGAGGCTCATGCCGAGGATCGTCTCGCCCGGCTTGACCAGCGCCAGCAGCACGGCACCATTGGCCTGCGCGCCCGAGTGCGGCTGGACATTGGCATAGCAACAGCCGAACAATTGCTTGGCGCGCTCGATCGCCAGCGTCTCGACTTCGTCCGACGGGTGGCAGCCCTGATAATAACGCTTGCCGGGATAGCCTTCGGCATATTTGTTGGTGAAGACGCTACCCTGCGCCTGCAGCACCGCCTTCGACACGATGTTTTCGCTCGCGATCAATTCGATCTGCGTCTGCTCGCGCGTCAGCTCATGGGCAATCCCGCCGAACACCGCCGGATCCGCCTCGGCCAGGCCGCGCGTGAAGAAGCCGTCGGGCTGGACGTCGTGAAGCTCTGATGGATTGGTGCTCATGCCGGGTTCCCACTCGTAACTGGCGCAAAGGACGGTGCGCCGAGCTTTTCGACGCGCGATTGATGGCGGCCACCGGCGAAATCGGTGGTCAGGAAAGCGGTGATACAGGCCTTAGCCATGTCCTCGCCGGTCAGCCGCGCGCCGAGCGCCACGACATTGGCATCGTTATGCTCGCGCGCAAGGGCGGCGGAAAGCGGTTCGGAGACGAGCGCACAGCGCATCGCGAGATGGCGGTTGACCGCGATCGAGATGCCGATGCCCGATCCGCACAGGGCAACGCCGCGCTCGGCGGAGCCAGAGGCCACGGCCTCGGCCAGTTTGAAGCCGAAATCGGGATAATCGACGCGCGCATCGCTGTCCGGGCCAAGATCGAGGACTTCATGCCCCTCGGCGGCGAGCCATGCGGCAAGCGTGGCCTTTAACGCAAAGGCGGCGTGATCGGAGGCGATGGCGATGCGCAAAGCGGGCGCGCTCCCAAAGAGTGAAGCGGAATGGCGTGCCCTTAGCCAAGCCCGCGCACGATTGCCACACCCAAGCGCACGCACCGACACCGCAATCGCACGCCGATATTGCCGTGGCCCCCGCGCCAAGCTAGGCACTGCCCCCGTGACCGATCACCCGCTCGACGCTCCGGCTCCATCCGGCACGCCCTCGCCAGAGGCGGCGGCGCGTGCGCGGCTGGTGGACGCGCTGGTGCGCACCGGCGAGGAGGACCGCGCCGCTTTTCGCGATCTCTATGCGCTCACTTCGGCGAAACTATTTGGCGTCTGCTACCGTATCTGCGGCGAAAGGCAGGCAGCGGAAGACGTGTTGCACGATGTGTATCTGACGATTTGGCGGCGCGCCGGTGCCTATGACCCGCTCCGCGCCAGCCCGATCACGTGGCTCGCCACGATTGCGCGCAACCGCGCGATCGACTGGCAGCGCGCGCAGAAAATCCGCCGCGCCACCCCGATCGAGGATGCGCCGCCGGTGATCGACACGGCCCCGCTCGCCAGCGAGTCGATGCTGCAGGACGAAGCCAGCGACCTGTTGCACGGCTGCCTGCAAGGCCTTGAGGCACGCCAGCGCGATGCGATCCGCACTGCCTTTTTCGACGGCGTAACCTATGCCGAACTGGCCGAACGCCAGTCGATCCCGCTTGGCACGATGAAGAGCTGGGTGCGGCGCGGCCTCGCCAAATTGAAGGAGTGCCTTGAGGGATGAGCGACATGCCCCCTCCTGCAGGCGTCGGCCCCGAAGGCCTCGAGGACGCGCCCGACATGACCGCGGCCGAACTCGCGCTCGGCGTGCTGGATGGCGAGGAAAGGGCCGTCGCGCTCCGCCGCGTCCTCGCTGACCCCGATTTCGCGCGCGAGGTCGAGCGGTGGCGCGGGCATTTGGCACCGTGGTTCGACCAATGGCCCGCGATCGCGGCCCCCGATATTCTCGCGCGCGTCGAGCGCTCGCTCGATCAGGCACCGGCAGCACCGGTTGCAAGTCTGGTGACGCGACCCCGGCCACGCAGCGCGATCTGGCCCGGCGTGGCCGCGCTGTCGAGCATTGCGGCAGCGGCGCTGCTGGTCGTGCTGGTCACGCGCCCGCTCGCGCCCATGTCGCCGCCGCAGCCCGCACCGTCAGTCGCCGCGCCGCTCGCCCCGACGCTGGTCGCTTCGATCACGCCGGAGGGCAAAGGCACCCCGGTCACGGCAATCTATGACAAGAATGCCGGGACGATCCGCTTGACCGAGGCGAGCCTGACCAGTGCCGACCATAGCGCGGAATTGTGGGTGATCCCGGCCGACGGCACGCCGCATTCGCTGGGGGTCTTGCGCACCCAAGGGGCGACCGCGCTGACGCTGCGGCCGGAGAACCGGCAGCGTATTGCGGCGGGCGCGGTGCTTGCCGTTACGGTCGAACCGGTCGGCGGGTCACCCAGCGGGCTGCCAACCGGCCCCGTGGTCGCCAAAGGCGTTCTTTCGCCGGTCTGAGTGCATCCACGGCGGGGGCTGCCCCGTATCTCCGCCGCGTCCACCCCGGGCGCACCCGCAGGAGAACCCCCTATGACCCGCATTTTTCGCACCGCAATCGCCGCCGCCGCCGTCGCGATGAGCGCAGGATCGCTCGCATCCGCCCAGACCAACCCAATGGTCGGCGGTGCCGCCATGTATCCCACCAAGAATATCGTCGAAAACGCCGTCAATTCGAAGGACCACACCACGCTGGTCGCCGCAGTCAAGGCCGCTGACCTGGTCGAGACGCTGTCCGGCCCGGGGCCGTTCACGGTGTTCGCGCCGACCAACGCCGCCTTCGCCAAACTGCCCAAGGGCACCGTGACGACGCTGCTGAAGCCCGAAAACAAGGCGACGCTCGCCGCCGTGCTGACCTACCATGTCGTTCCCGGTCGTGTCACCGCCGCCGACATCGCCGCCGCCGCGCAAGCGCATGGCGGCAAGGCCACCTACACCACCGTCCAGGGCGGCACGCTGACCTTCGCCAAGGCAGGTCGCGGCTGGAGCGTCACCGATGCCAAGGGCCATACCGGGCGGATCACCATCGCCAATGTGATGCAGTCCAACGGCGTGATCCATGTCATCGACACCGTGATGCTGCCGTAAAAATACCGCGCCGCCGCATCCGGGCGGGGCATTCGCGCGTATAATGAACTGTCCCCGTTCCGCAGGGGACAAACTGACCGTTCGCCGGGTCCCCTCCTTTGCGGCGAGCGGTTGTAAAAACGGACCTGTCGGCGTCCCCCGCGTCGGCAGGTCCTTTTCATTTCGCCACAAGCGCGTCATGGAAGCGTCACCGGATCGTCGTAACGCACGGCTGCCGCCTGCGTCTTTTCCTCAACGCGATGTCCGGCCGGAGAAGCTTGCCATGGCCCTTGCCATTCGACCGCCTCAGGATCGCCCCCGCAAAACCGCCGCAAAGAATCGCGCGGTTCGCAGTGCAGTGCATCAGCACAAACATCTCTCGAAGCAGGGGCTGCTCGAACGCGCCTTCACCTTCGCCTTTCGTGGCCTCGTCTATGCCCAGATCTGGGAGGATCCGGCCGTCGACATGGAAGCGCTGGCGATCACGCCCGACTCGCATGTCGTCACGATCGCCTCGGGCGGCTGCAATGTGCTGAGCTATCTCACCGCCAATCCGCGTGCGATCACCGCGGTCGACCTCAACACCGCGCACATCGCGCTCAACAAGCTGAAGGTCGTCGCCGCGCGGCATCTGCCGGATTACGACGCCTTCCACCGCTTCTTCGCCCAGGCCAACAGCCGCGACAACGTGCGCGCCTATCGCACCTATATCCGCCCGCATCTCGACGAGACGACGCTGGCCTATTGGGAAGGCCGTGACATCATCGGCCGGCGGCGGATCGGCGGTTTCGCCAAGAACGTCTACAAGCGCGGCCTGCTCGGCAATTTCATCGGCGTGGCGCATCTGCTCGCGCGGCTGAACGGCGTGAACCCGAAGATCCTGCTCAAGGCGCAATCGATCGAGGAACAGCGCGAAATCTTCGACCGCGAATTCGCGCCCTTTTTCGACAAGGGCTTCGTCAAATGGATCACCGATCAGCCTGCCTCGCTGTTCGGCCTCGGCATTCCGCCAGCGCAATATGAGGCGCTGGCTGGCGACGAGAAGATGGCGGTGGTGCTGCGCGAACGGCTCGAAAAGCTCGCGTGCGATTTCGACATCAAGGACAATTATTTCGCATGGCAGGCCTTTGGCCGCGGCTATGGCCAGGGACCATCGGCACCGCTGCCGCCCTATCTCCAGCGCGACCATTATGACGAGATTGTCGAGCGCGCGAGCCGGATCGAGGTGCGCCACACCAACTTTACCGATTATCTGCGCACCCACGGCGATGCCTCGCTCGATCGTTACATCCTGCTCGACGCGCAGGATTGGATGACCGACGAGCAGCTCACCGATCTGTGGAGCGAGATCACCCGCACCGCCAAGCCCGGCGCGCGCGTGCTGTTCCGCACGGCCGGCGAGCCCAGCATCCTGCCCGGCCGCGTGCCCGATGCGATCCTGGGCAAATGGACGTACCGCGCCGAGGAATCGCTCGATTACACCAAGCGCGACCGCTCCTCGATTTACGGCGGCGTCCATCTCTACGTGCTCGGATGAACGCAGCCTCGATCGATACTGGCCATGCCGGACACATGGATGCGATCTATCGCTCGCAGCGCCATATCTATGATCTGACACGCAAATATTATCTGCTCGGGCGCGATGCGCTGATCGACGGCATCGCGCCGCCGCCCGGCGGCAGCGTGCTGGAAATCGGCTGCGGCACCGGGCGCAACCTGATCGCGGCGGCTAGGCGTTGGCCCGATGCGCGCTTCTACGGCATCGATATTTCGGAAGCGATGCTGCAGACGGCGCGTGCGAAGGTCGCCAAGGCAGGCCTTTCCGATCGGATCGTGCTGGCGCAAGGCGACGCCACCGCTTTCGATGCCGAGGCGCTGTTCGGCATCGCGACCTTCGATCGTATCTTCCAAAGCTATACGCTGTCGATGATTCCCGGCTGGCACGATGCCATCCGGGAGGCCGCCACCAAGCTCGCGCCGGGTGGGCGGCTCGACATTGTCGACTTCGGTCAGCAGGAAGGGTTGCCCAAAGCCTTTCGTGCGTTGTTGTTCGCCTGGCTCGCCAAATTCGACGTGGCACCGCGCGCAGCATTGCAGCCTGCCCTGATCGAAATTGCCAGCGAGGTGGGCGGCATGCCGCGCTTCGCCCCGCTCTATCGCGGTTATGCCTGGTCGGGCCGCATCGAGCGCAACGCCAATCGCTGACGGGGTCAATTAGTGGTGGAAAACCAGCCACAACAGCAGAATGACCGGGATCGGAACCCCCAGCAGCCACAAAATACAACCCTTGCCCATGATAACCTCTCGCTGATGTGAGAGGCGTAACGGGTTACAGGCGTCGCGGTTCCCGCTCGGTTCAGGCCGCCTTGCGCAATTCCAGCCGACCCCAGATTTCGACCAGCGCCCCGGTCAGTTCGCGCATCATCGCTTCGTCATGCGCGGGACCCGGGGTGAAGCGCAGCCGTTCGGTGCCGCGCGGTACGGTTGGATAATTGATCGGCTGCACGTACACGCCATATTCGGCGAGCAGGATGTCGCTGATCTTCTTGGCCTTGACCGGATCGCCGACCATCAGCGGCACGATGTGCGTGGTCGAGTTCATCACCGGCAGACCGGCTTCTGCGAACAGCGTCTTCAACAGTGCGGCGGCGGCCTGTTGCCCCTCACGCTCGACACTCGACGCCTTCAGGTGTCGCACACTGGCCAGCGCACCCGCCACCAGCACCGGCGACAGCGAGGTAGTGAAGATGAAACCCGGCGCATAGGAACGGATCACGTCGATGATCGTCTGATCGGCGCTGATATAGCCGCCCATCACCCCGATCGCCTTGCCCAGCGTCCCCTCGATGATGGTCAGCCGATCGGCGACGCCATCGCGGTCCGAAATGCCGCCGCCGCGCGGGCCGTACATGCCGACCGCATGGACTTCGTCGAGATAGGTCAGCGCATGATATTTGTCGGCCAGGTCGCAGATCGCGGCGATCGGCGCGACGTCGCCATCCATCGAATAGACGCTTTCGAAGGCGATCAGCTTCGGAACCGCCGGATCGGCCGCCGCGAGCAGTTCCTCGAGATGCGCCAGGTCATTGTGACGGAACACATGCTTTTCGCAGCCCGAATTGCGGATGCCCGCGATCATCGAGGCATGGTTGAGTTCGTCCGAGAAGATGATGCAGCCCGGCAGCACCTTGGCCAGCGTCGCCAGCGTCGCCTCGTTCGAGACATAGCCGCTGGTGAACAGCAATGCGCCTTCCTTGCCGTGCAGATCGGCGAGTTCGCCTTCCAGATCGACATGATAATGCGTGTTGCCACCGATATTGCGCGTGCCGCCCGAACCCGCGCCGACGTCATGCAGCGCATGTTCCATCGCCGCGATCACATCCGGGTGCTGGCCCATCGCCAGATAATCGTTCGAACACCACACCGTGATCGGCTTGGGGCCGTTATGGCCGGCAAAACACCGCGCATTGGGGAAGGCCCCTTTGTTGCGCAGGATGTCGATAAAGACGCGATAACGCCCTTCGACATGCAGGCGATCGATCGCCTGCGCGAAAATCCGGGAGTAATCGACCCCGGGATGCGGTGAGTCTACGTCCATGTCCGCCCACTACCCCCGCCAAGCGCCGATTTCCAGCGGCTTTCCCCGATCTACGTGATCATACCTATCGGTTATAGAATATCCAGCCGCGTGAGTCCAAACCGGGCGAGTGCTGGTACCAGCCGATCCGTGTCGGCACTGTGCGCGGTAAACACCGCACGCCCCTCGCGCGGCGTATCCGGCCAGCCCTGCCCCTCGGTCAAATGCGCGATCCGCCGGGCGATCCCCGCGCTGCCATCGACGAAGCGCACCGGGTGCGGGGCCGCCGCCGCCAATTCGTCCGCCACCAGCGGGAAATGCGTGCAGGCATTGACGATCGTATCGATCCGATCGCCACCAGCTTGCCCGAACAGGCCATGCAGGATGGCGGCATAGCGCGCCGGATCGGTCGGCTCCCCGTGCAATTTGGCTTCGGCGAGCGCGACCAGCTCGGCCGATCCGTGGCGCAACACCGTACAATCCCCGGCAAAGCGCGCCGCCAGATCATCGACATAAGGCTGGCGCACCGTGGCTTCGGTGCCGAGCACGCCGATCACGCGCGTCGCGCTGGCGATCGCGGCGGGCTTGATCGCGGGGACGGTGCCGACCACGGGCAGATCGAGCGCCTCGCGGACCGTTGCCAGCGCAATCGTCGATGCCGTGTTGCACGCGATCACGATCAGGCGCGGTTGATAGCGTTCGGCGAGCCGACCCAGCAAGGCGGGCACGCGCGCGGCGATCTCGCGCTCGGTCTTGGTGCCGTATGGGAAACCCGCCGAGTCCGCGACATAGACCACCGGCATGTTGGGCAGCAGCACCCGCGCCGCACCGAGCACCGACAATCCGCCGACCCCGGAATCAAAAAACAACACGGGGCGCTGATCCATGGCGCTCCATAACGCGATCGGCGCATTTGACAAAACCGGCTTGATGGAGATTGTGGCACCGGGCCGTGTGCACGCTATGTTCACACCGACCATAGGGGGATCTTACGTGCCGACCGACTATCTCTGGCAGGCCCCGGCGGCGGCGCTGGTGCTCGGCTATCTGCTCGGGTCGATTCCATTCGGCGTCCTGCTCACCCGCCTGGCGGGCGCGGGGGATTTGCGCCAGATCGGGTCGGGCAATATCGGTGCCACCAACGTGCTGCGCACCGGGCGCAAGGGGCTGGCGGCGGCAACGTTGCTGCTCGACGCGGCGAAGGGGTTTGTCGCGGTGTGGATTGCCGAGCGCTATCTTGGCGGCACCGGCGTGGTCGCGGCGGCGGCGGTGTTCCTTGGCCATCTCTATCCGGTCTGGCTGCGCTTCCGCGGCGGCAAGGGCGTGGCGACGCTGCTCGGCGTGGTGCTGGCTTTGCATTGGCCGATTGCACTCGTTTACGCGGTGGTGTGGATCGCCATGCTGGCGCTGCTGCGCATTTCCTCGCTTGCGGGCATGACGGCTGCGGTAACCGCCCCGCTCAGCGCCGCTTTTTTCGGTCGGTTCGACCTTGTCCTGCTGCTGCTTGCGCTCGCTTTGCTGGTGCTGTGGAAGCATCGCGCCAATGTCGATCGCCTCATCAGCGGCACCGAACCGCGCGTCGGCCGCAAGCGTGGCTGAGGCGATGGATCAAGCGCAACGGGCGATCCCCCGATTGCGCCTGATCCGTTCGGCGCAGATCGGGCCCGTCACCTACGCCCAATTGATCGCACGCTTCGGCAGCGCGCACGCCGCGCTCGATGCCGTTCCGCACCTCGCCGCGCGTGGCGGTGGCAAGCCGCCCGCGCTGGCCCCGGTCGCGCTGGCCGAGCGCGAGCTGGCAACGGTGGCCCGGCTGGGCGCGCGCCACCTGTTCCTTGACGACCCCGACTATCCCCCGCTGCTCGCCGAACTCGACGATGCCCCACCCGCCTTGATCGTGCGCGGGCGGATCGATCTGCTCGCGCAGCTCTCCATCGCGATGGTTGGCGCGCGCAATGCGTCAGCAGCAGCGTGCCGCTTCGCGCGACAGCTTGCCGCCGAGCTTGGGCGCGAGGAGGTGAGCGTCGTCTCGGGCCTGGCGCGCGGGATCGACACCGCCGCACATGTCGGATCGATCGAGACGGGAACGATCGCGGTCATCGCCGGTGGGATCGACGTGGTCTATCCGCCGGAAAACGCCGCGCTGCAGGAACGCATCGCGCAGGACGGCTTGCTGATCGCCGAACAACCGCCCGGCACCGAACCGCGCGCGCGCCACTTTCCCTATCGCAACCGCATCATCGCCGGTCTGTCGCTCGGCACCGTCGTGGTCGAGGCCGCGCCCAAATCGGGCTCGCTCATCACCGCGCGCCTTGCCGCCGAACTGGGCCGCGAGGTGATGGCGGTGCCCGGCAGCCCGCTCGATCCGCGCGCGCAGGGGTGCAACGGGCTGATCCGCGACGGCGCGACGCTGGTGCAATCCGCCGCCGACGTGCTGGAAACGGTGCGCCCGATCGACCAGCGTATGGTCCGCACCAGCCGCGACGGCTTCCGCGCGCCCCCGCCCGAAGATGCGAGCGACGCCGAACGCCGCGACGTGCGCGATCTGCTCGGCCCCGTACCCGTGGCGATCGACGAACTGATCCGGCAATCGGGACATAGCCCCGCGATTGTGCAGACGGTGCTGCTCGAACTGGAACTGGCCGGGCGGTTGGAACGTCATGCCGGAGGTCGGGTGGCGCTGGTCTGAACTCAGGACGCCGCGCAGGCCTTCGCGCTACCGGGGCAGAGAGCGATCGAATCGAGATAGGCCTCCGCCACCGCCGCATCCTTGGCCGTCGGCACCGACCGGAATGCATATTGGACGGAATGGATGTCCGCCGCACCGGTGAATACTTTGACGAAAAAGACCTCAGCTTTGCCCGTCGCGCTGTTGAGCGGACAGTCCGCGCGCATCGACGCAACCGCGCGTCCGTCGGCGACGCTATCGACGATCGGCGTCGTCGATGCGCCCTGACAGCTGCGTTTCACGCCATTGGCCAGCCTGTCCAGAAAGCCGTGCCCGCCCACTCGGGCAATCCCGGTAAAACGCTGCACCGTGATCATCCGGGACCATTGCTCGACGGTTTCGCCGCGCGGGATTCGCTCGGTTATCGCGATCTGCGTATTGTGCGCGTCATAGCCGGTCACGAACCCCGGCGGGGTCGGCGCTTCCAATCGCTCGGGCAGCACCACTGTCGCCGCCTGCACCGCCATCATCGCCGCAATTGCCCGAATCATGCTGCTCTCCCCTGCTCCCGACCGCTATGCCAGCCCAGTCGCGCGCTCGCCACCGTGCAGACCTTTTGACGCAAACGGGAACTTGCCGGGAGGTTTAAACGTCCCGCAGACGGTCGCTCCGTTTGGCGGAGACTGCCGCCTCAATCCGGAGCCTCCCCATGACCGACCGTATGCTCTCTATCCTCGGCTGGGTGGCCACCTGCACCGCGATCGCGATGTACGCGTCTTACGTCGACCAGATCCGCCTCAATTTGGACGGGCACAAAGGCTCGATCGTTCAACCGATCGCAACGGTGGTGAATTGCGCCTTATGGGCACTGTACGGTCTTGCGAAGCCCAAGCGCGACTGGCCGATCGTCTGCGCCAACAGCCCCGGCATAGTGCTGGGCGCGCTGACGCTGGCGACTGCATTGTGATGTCGATGGTTGACGTGATGCCCCGCTTGACGCAGCGCCCGCCACATCTCCATCCTCGCGCGTACACGTAAGGACCTCGATCACCCCATGCAGCTTGTCATCGTCGAATCGCCCGCCAAGGCGAAGACCATCGAGAAATATCTCGGTTCGGATTACCGCGTCCTCGCTTCCTACGGCCATGTCCGCGACTTGCCGCCCAAGGATGGCTCGGTCGATCCCGAGGACGGGTTTTCGATGGAATGGGAAAATTACGCCGACAAGGCCAAGCAGTTGAAGGCGATCACCGATCTCGCCAAGACCGCCGACCGCCTGATCCTCGCGACCGACCCTGACCGCGAGGGCGAAGCGATCAGCTGGCACGTGCAGGAGGTGCTGCGCGGCCGCAAGGCACTGCCCAAGGACGTGCAGCGCGTTACCTTCAACGCCATCACCAAGGCGACGGTGACCGAGGCGATGCAGCATCCGCGCGAGCTCGATACCGATTTGATCGACGCCTATCGGGCGCGCCGTGCGCTCGATTATCTCGTCGGCTTCACGCTCTCCCCAGTGCTGTGGCGCAAGCTGCCCGGCGCCAAGTCGGCAGGGCGCGTGCAATCGGTCGCGCTGCGCCTGATCGTCAGCCGCGAGCGCGAGATCGAGGCCTTCCGCCCGCAGGAATATTGGTCGGTCATCGCCGACATGGAGCATGACGGCACGCCGTTCCAGGCGCGGCTCGTGCAGTTCGAGGGCAAGAAGCTCGATCGCCTGTCGATCGGCGAGGAAGGCACCGCCAAGCGCGCCAAGGCCGCGGTCGAAAGCGGACTGTTCACGGTGCAATCGGTCGAGGTGAAGCCTGCGACGCGCAACCCGCCGCCGCCCTTCACCACCTCGACGTTGCAGCAGGAAGCTTCGCGCAAGCTCGGCTTCTCCGCCGACCATACGATGCGGATCGCGCAAGGCCTCTACGAGGACGGCGCGATCACCTATATGCGTACCGACGGCGTGCAGATGGATTCGAGCGCGATCTCTGCCGCGCGCCATGCCGTCGCCGATCGCTATGACGCGAGCTACGTCCCCGACAAGCCGCGCGTCTACCAGACCAAGGCCAAGAACGCGCAGGAAGCGCATGAGGCGATCCGCCCGACCGACTTCAGCAAGGACAAGGCTGGCGGCGGCGATCATGCGCGGTTGTACGATTTGATCTGGAAGCGCGCTCTGGCGAGCCAGATGGCCTCGGCCCGGCTGGAGCGCACCACGGTCGAACTGGCTGACGGCACGGGCGACACGGCCCTCCGCGCAACCGGTCAGGTGATGCTCTTCCCCGGCTATCTCGCTTTGTACGAAGAAGGCTCGGACGACACGCAGGATGAAGACGCCAAGCGCCTGCCGCGCCTGCGCGAGGGCGATGCCCCGGCCAAATTGGGCGTCACCGCCGAACAGCATTTCACCCAGCCGCCGCCGCGCTTCTCGGAAGCGTCGCTGGTCAAGCGCCTCGAAGAACTCGGCATCGGTCGCCCTTCGACCTATGCCTCGATCATCAAGACGCTGAAGGACCGCGCCTACGTCCGCGTCGAGAAGAACCGCTTCTTCGCCGAGGAATCGGGCCGGTTGGTGACGGCGTTCCTCGAACGCTTTTTCGAGAAATATGTCGGCTATGATTTCACCGCCGGGCTCGAGGACGAGCTTGACGAAGTGTCGGGCGGCCGCGCGCAGTGGCAAGCCGTGCTCGAAGCCTTTTGGAAGGACTTCAAGCCGCGCACGACCGAGGTGATGGAGCAAAAGCCGTCCGAAGTGACCGCCGCGCTCGACAAATTCCTCGAACCCTATCTCTTCCCGGCCAAGGCCGATGGCAGCGATCCGCGGCTATGCCCGCTCTGCCACAAGGGCCAGCTTGCTTTGCGCGGCGGCAAGTTCGGCGCGTTCGTGGCCTGCTCCAACTATCCCGAATGCAAATATACCCGCCGCTTCGGCCAGCCCGGCGGTGAAGGCGAGGCCGATGCCACGCCCGAAACGCTCGGCAACGATCCGGTCACCGGTCTGCCGGTAGAGCGTAAGACGGGGCGCTTCGGCCCCTATATTCAATTGGGCGAGGGCAAGGAGGCCAAGCGCGCCTCGATCCCCAAGGACATTCCCGAACTCGATCTGGAATGGGCGCTGAAACTCTTGAGCTTGCCGCGCACGATCGGCACCCACCCCGAAAGCGGCGAGCCGATCACCGCCTCGATTGGGCGTTATGGGCCGTATCTGGCGCATGCTGGCAAATATGCCCGCCTGTCCTCGACGGCGGACGTGTTCGAGACGGGCATGAACGCGGCTGTGGTGAAGCTCGCTGAGGCTGCGGCAGGCGGCGGGCGGCCGCAACGGGGGGCCCAGGCCCCGCTGAAAGTGCTGGGGCTGCATCCGCGCACCGAGGCCGAGATCAAGCTGATGGAGGGCCGCTACGGGGCCTATGTCACCGACGGCACGACCAATGCGACCTTGCCCAAATCGATCGAAAAGGACGCGCTGACGCTCGAAGAAGCGGCGCAATTGATCGACGCGCGCGCCGCCGCAGCACCGCCCGCAAAGGGCAAGAAGAAGGCAGCGGCCAAAAAGCCCGCCGCAAAGACGGTTGCAAAGAAGCCTGCGGCCAAGAAACCGGCCGCGAAAAAGGCAGCGCCCAAAAAAGCGGTCGCCGCAGAGTAAAGGATCAGGCGGCGCGGCGCTGGGTGGACACCAGGAACGCCCGCGCCGCCGCTTGGGCGGTGGCGATTTCGCGCGCGGTCATGTCCTCGGCAATGTCGCGGCGGCAATCCTTGGCGATCTCGCTGCCCGCAACGGCGGCCAGGTTGAACCATTTGTGCGCCTCGATCAGGTCGACGCCGATTCCGGCCGAACCACTCGAATAGACCATGCCAAGATCGAAACATGCGTCTGCGTCGCCGCGCGCCGCATCGGCGATTCGGCTGTCGATCAGGAACTGCGCATTCTTCAGGCTGCTGCCCATGCTCTTAACCCCCGTTAACCATCCCTACCGGCAACACCTTGCCGGATTGGGGTCAACAAAAGGTTAACGGCCATTAGGCATGATCGGCGGGCGGAATCGCGAGGTTGTCGATCAGCCGGGTCGTGCCGATCCGCGCCGCTGCCAGCAAACGCCGCTCGCGGCTGGGGTCGACCCCCGCAGTCAGCGTGGCGGCATCGACCAGTTCGACATAATCGACCTCGAAACCGGCGGTATTCAGCGCTTCGCGCGCAGCCGCCAGCGCGCCCTCGGCGTCGCCGCCGCGCGCAATCGCCTTGGCCGCCACGCCGAGCGCACGCGGCAAGGCAACGGCTGCCGCACGCTGCGCCTCATCCAGATAGATGTTGCGCGACGAGAGCGCGAGCCCGTCATCGTCGCGCTGCGTTGGCACGCCCTGGATCTCGATCCCGAAATCCAGATCGGCAACCATCCGGCGAATCACCGCGAGTTGCTGGAAATCCTTTTCGCCGAACAAGGCGATGTCGGGGCGGACCTGATTGAACAGCTTCGCCACCACCGTCGCCACGCCATCGAAATGGCCGGGCCGCGCGGCCCCGTCGAGCCCCTCGCTGACCCCGGACACTGAAATGGTGGTGGCAAACCCTTCAGGATACATCGCCTCCACCGGCGGCATCCACAACAGGTCGCACCCCGCCTCCGTCAACAGTCGCGCATCCGCCATCTCGCGCCGGGGATAGCGCGACAGGTCCTCGTTCGGCCCGAACTGGCGCGGGTTGACGAAGATCGACGCCACCACCTTCCGGCCCGGCCGCTTCGCCGCCTCGATCAGCGCGAGGTGGCCGGAATGGAGCGCGCCCATCGTCGGCACGAGCGCAATGCTCGCGCCTTCGCTACGGAAATCGGCGATCCCAGAACGGAGCGCTTCAAGGGAACGGATGGTTTGCACGGATGAGTGGCCTTCGGTAAGGACGGGCGCGCCTTCTATGAGGCGTGATCCAACCGGACAAGACGGGAAGCAAACACGTTGGCGACTGCTGCGCGAAAGCCACACATCATCGTCTTTGCCAACGAAAAGGGCGGCACGGGCAAATCGACGACGGCGGTCCATGTCGCCATCGCGCTGGCGGCGCGCGGTGCGCGGGTGTCGGCGCTGGATCTCGACCATCGGCAACGCACGATGGGCCGCTATTTCGACAATCGTACCGCGACGATCAAACGCACCGGCCGCGACTTGCCGACTCCGCGCCACACCACCCATGACGGCGAAAGCCTGGCGCGCTTCACCGAAAGCTTCGATGCGCTGGCCGAGGGTGCGGACTTTCTGGTGATCGATACGCCGGGTCGCGACGACCGTTTCGCGCGCATGGCCTCCGCCCGCGCCGATACGCTGGTAACGCCGATGAACGACAGCTTCGTCGATTTCGATCTGATCGGCCAGGTCGATCCCGAAAGCTACAAGGTCACCCGCCCGAGCTTTTACGCCGAAATGATCTGGGAAGCGCGCAAGGCCCGCGCCAAGGCCGACGGCTCGACGATCGACTGGGTGGTGCTGCGCAACCGCGTCCAGCATATCGAGGCGCGCAACATGCGCCGCGTGTCCGAAGCGCTCGATCAGCTCGCCAAGCGTGTCGGCTTTCGCATCGTGCCGGGCCTGGGCGAACGCGTCATCTACCGCGAGCTCTTCCCCAACGGCCTGACCATGCTCGATTCGGGCGAGTTCGGTGCCATGGGCCTGGCGCACGTCGCCGCGCGCCAGGAATTGCGCGAGATGATGGGCGCGCTCGCGCTGCCGGAACCGGTCCCGCCGCTGTTCGCATAATGGGCAAGATTCTTTTCTTTGCGGCGGTCCTGCTCGGTGGCTGGTGGCTGCTGCGCGCGCGACCGAAGCCGACGCTGCGGCTCGACGAAGCCGAAGCGCGCGCCGTGCTCGGGGTGGCGGCCGATGCCGATGCGGCGGCGATTCGCGCGGCGCATCGGCGCTTGGTCGGCGCGGTCCATCCCGACCGAGGGGGCTCGGCCGATCTCACCCGGCGGATCAACGCCGCGCGCGATCTGCTGCTCCGACACTAGCCATTGAACTTTACCGGGTTTCACCGATTAGGCACGCATCCAACCAACAGGAGCTATCATGACGCACCGTTTCGACCCGACGTCCTTGCGCGAATATGACATTCGCGGGATCGTGGGAAAGACGCTCGGCACCGCCGACGCCGACGCGATCGGTCGCGGTTTCGGCACGCGCGTGCGCCGCGCGGGCGGCACGCGCGTCGCGGTCGGCTATGATGGCCGCTTGTCCTCGCCCGAGCTGGAAGCGGCTTTGGTGGGCGGCCTCACCGCCGTCGGTGTCGATGTCGTGCGGATCGGCATGGGGCCGACGCCGATGCTCTATTATGCCGAGGCCACGCTAGAAGTGGATGGCGGCATCGAGATAACCGGCAGCCATAATCCCGCCGAGTATAACGGCTTCAAGATGGTCTTGCAGCACAAGCCGTTTTTCGGCGCGGACATTCAGGACCTTGGCCGCATGGCGACGGAAGGCGACTGGGATGTCGTCGCCGATGAGGCCGACCGCGGCACCGTCTCCACCGCCGACATTGAGGACGATTATGTCGGTCGTCTGGTCGCGGGCTATGCCGGGGGCAGCTACAAGATCGGCTGGGACGCCGGCAATGGCGTGTCGGGCCCGATCATCGAGAAGCTCGTCAAGCTCCTGCCGGGTGAGCATCACTTGCTGTTCACCGATGTCGACGGCAATTTTCCCAACCATCACCCAGATCCCACTGATGAAAAGAACCTGACCGACCTGAAGCGCCTCGTCGCCGAGAAGCAGCTCGATTTCGGACTGGCTTTCGATGGCGATGGCGACCGCATCGGCGCGATCGACGGGCAGGGCCGCGTCATCTGGGGCGATCAGATTCTGTCCATTTTGGCCGAACCTGTGCTGAAGGAACTGCCTGGTGCTGTGATCATCGCCGATGTGAAGGCATCGCAAATGCTGTTCGACCGCGTTAGCGAGCTCGGCGGCAAGCCGCTGATGTGGAAGACCGGCCACAGCCTGATCAAGATGAAGATGAAGGAAACCGACAGCCCGCTGGCGGGCGAGATGAGCGGCCACATCTTCTTCGCGCACGAATTTTACGGTTTCGACGACGCGCATTATGCCGCCGTCCGCCTGATCCGCGCAGCGCACATGATCGGCAAGTCGATCACCGATTTGCGCGGCGCGATGCCGGCCTTGGTCAACACCCCCGAAATGCGCTTCCAGGTCGATGAAAGCCGCAAGTTCGCGGTGGTCGAGGAAGTGCTCGACCGGCTCGAGGCGGCAGGGGCCGACGTCAACCGCACCGATGGTGCGCGAGTCAACACCGCCGACGGCTGGTGGCTGCTGCGTGCCTCCAACACCCAAGACGTGCTCGTCGCGCGCGCCGAGGCGAAGGATCAGGCCGGGCTGGATCGCTTGCTCGGCATGATCGACGACCAGCTCGCACTCAGCGGCCTCGTCCGGGGTGAGCAAGCGGCGCACTGAGGAGATTGGTTCGCGCAGAGGCGCGGAGGACGCAGAAGGGTTTTCACGCGAAGGCGCGAAGCCACTAAGATGGATTTTCCGCGAGGCGGTTTATCCACTCACTTGTCCGGCGGACCGCCGGACAAGGACTCCTTCGCGCCTCCGCGCCTTCGCGTGAAAAATCCTTCTCCTTCTCCGCGTCCTCCGCGCGAACAAACCCTTCTTCTCCGCTCGCAATCCGCAGCAGAACACGCCACCTAGTCCCAATGCCCCCGCCCCCACCCCAGATCATCCGCGTCATCGACCTTGAAACCACCGGGGAAGCCCCGCCCGTCCACGGCGTGTGCGAAATCGGCTGGCAGGACGTGGCATTAGGCACCGATGGTCGGTGGGAAATCCATGGCGAAGGCGGCGCGCGGCTGGTCAATCCCGGTCGCCCGATCCCGCCGCTCACCCAGACCATCCACCATATTCTCGACGAACAGGTCGCCGATGCGCCGTTCTGGCACGATGTCGCGCGCGCGGTGCTCGATCCCTATCCCAAGCGCGTCGCGCTCGCCGCGCACCGCTCGATCTATGAAGAGAAATTCTGCAGCCCGGCGCTCACCCGCAATGCACCGTGGATCTGCACCTGGAAATGCGCGCTGCGGCTGTGGCCGGACAGCCCGACCTTCTCCAACCAGATGCTGCGCTATTGGCGCAAGCCCGAGGGGCTGATCCACGAACGCGGCCTGCCCGCGCACCGCGCCTTTCCCGACGCCTATGTCACTGCCTTCCACTTGCGCGACATGCTGAACGCGGTCGGCATCGACCAATTGCTCGCCTGGTCGAGCGTGCCCGGCTTGCTGCCGCGCGTGCGCCAGGGGCCCGATCGCGGCAAGGAGTGGAGCGAGGCAAGCGACGAGACCATCGCCACCATGCTGGAGGATCGCGACGAGGACGTCCGCTTCACCGCCGAGACCGAGCGCGCGCGCCGCCGCGCTGCCTAACCACTTGATCCAGGTCAACAACCGCTGGCTGGCGTTTCGCGCAAGGCCTGCGTAAGGGCGGCGCATATGTTCGAACGCATCGTTCAGGGATTTGGCATTGGCGAAGGGCGCATGCAGCGCTTCCTGCTTACCTGCATGGGGCTGGGCTTTGCCGCGCTGATCGCGGTGGGCGTGGCGGCCGGCTGGTCGACCGCGCGCAACGAAGGCCATACGCGCGACGTCAACCACACCTATGAGGTCGAACTCGCGATCGACCGCGCGCGTATCCTGGTGGAACAAAGCGAAACGTCGCGTCGCGGCTTCGTCTTGACTGGCGAGCAAGTCTATCTCGACACCTACCGCGCCGGGATGGCGACATTGCCAATGACGCTGGCGCGGATCGCCGCTCTGACGCGCGACAATCCCCGCCAGCAACGCAATATCGCCAACCTGCGCGTGCTCATCGCCGATCTGACCGCACAGCGCGAACGCACGATTGCGGCGATCGTGCGCGGGGACCGGCTCGGTGCGCTAACGCTGTTTCGCGATGAAACCAGCGCACGCCGGATGCGCGCCGTCCGCCGTGTGGCCGATGCGATGGTCGCCGAGGAGCAACGCCTGCTCGCCATCCGCGACGCCGAACAACAGGCGAGCGTCCGCATCTTTTATGCCACGCTCGCGCTTGCCGGGCTGTTGCTCGTTCTGGTTGCCCTGATCTCGTTGCTGACCGTGCAGCGTTACACCCGCGACCTCGCCGCCTCGCACGATGCACTGCGCGATTTCGCCGATACATTGGAGGATCTGGTCAAGGAGCGCACCGCCGACCTGACCCGTGCCAATGACGAGATCCAGCGTTTCGCCTACATCGTGAGCCACGACCTGCGCAGCCCGCTGGTCAATGTGATGGGCTTCACCGCCGAGCTGGAAAGCGCGACCGCCACGATTGGCGACCTGATCGATCGGGCCGAGCAGCGCGCGCCCGACATCGTCACCGAGGACGCCCGGCTGGCGGCGCGCGAGGATTTGCCCGAGGCGATCAAATTCATCCGTACCTCGACGCAGAAGATGGACCGGCTGATCAACGCCATCCTGAAGCTGTCGCGCGAGGGGCGGCGCGTCATCGTCCCCGAGCCGCTCGACCTCGGCTCGATGGTCGATACGATCGGCGCAAGCCTGACGCAGCAACTCGACCATCGCGGCGCGACGCTCGCGATCGAGCACCCGCTCCCGGCGATCGTCAGCGACCGGCTTGCGATCGAGCAGATCCTGTCCAACCTCATCGAAAACGCCGTGAAATACCTCAGCCCCGATCGTGCGGGGCAGATCGTGGTCCGCGGCCAGCGCGACGGGCAGCGGGTTATGATCGAGGTTGAGGACAATGGTCGCGGCATCGCCGCCAGCGACCATCAACGCGTGTTCGACCTGTTCCGCCGCTCGGGCAACCAGGATCAGCCGGGCGAAGGAATCGGTCTGGCCCATGTCCGTGCCTTGGCGTATCGCTTGGGCGGCGTGATCGAAATGGCGTCGGAACTGGGTCGGGGTACCACCTTCCGGCTGAACCTGCCGGCCAAGCTCGACATGACCAACGGCGATTCTCGGGAAAGCTGAATATGAACGACCACCAAAGCGTCAGCATCATCATGATCGAGGATGATGAAGGCCACGCCCGCCTGATCGAAAAGAACATCCGCCGCGCGGGTATCCTCAATCACATCACCCATTTCACCGACGGTACCACCGCACTCGACTATCTGTTCAACAACGCCGCCGGCCCGCAGCGCAACGGCCCGGCGCTGGTGCTGCTCGATCTCAACCTGCCCGACATGAGCGGGACCGACATTCTTGCCAAGATCAAGGCCGCCGACGGCCCGCTGCGCCGCACCCCCGTGGTGATGCTGACGACCACCGACGACAAGATCGAGATTCAGCGCTGCTACGATCTCGGCTGCAATGTCTACATCACCAAACCGGTCAATTACGAAAGCTTCGCCCAGGCGATCCGCCAGCTCGGGCTGTTCCTGTCGGTGATCCAGGTCCCCGAGACCGAGGGGTGAACCGAACCGCCCCACCTGCGGTCCTGTATATCGATGACGATGCGGGGTTGCGGCGGCTCGCCGCGCGCACGCTCGCGCGCCATGGCTATGCGGTGACGGTTGCCGAAGGCGGTGCCGAGGGCGTCGCACTCGCGCGCAGCCAACCCTTCGACCTGATCGCGGTCGATCACTATATGCCCGGCATGGACGGGCTGGAAACGCTCGAGCAGCTCCACACGCTGCCGGTGATGCCGCCGGTCGTTTATGTCACCGGCTCCGAGGAAGGCCGCATCGCCGTCGCCGCGTTGAAGGCCGGGGCCGCCGACTATGTCGTGAAGACCGTCGGCGTCGATTTCTTCGATCTGCTCGCCAGCGCCTTCGCGCAGGTGCTCGAACGCGCGGCGCTCGAGCGTGGCAAGGCCGCCGCCGAAGACCAATTGCGCGCCAGCAACGCCCGGCTTGAAGCGCTGCTGCGCGAGGTCAACCACCGCGTCGCCAACAGCCTGCAACTCGTTTCGGCGATGGTGCGCATGCAGGCGACCGCGCTCGATGACGACAATGCCCGGCTCGCGCTGGAAGACACGCAGCGCCGCATTACCGCGATCGCGCAAGTCCACCGGCGGCTCTACACCAGCAACGATGTCGAACAGGTCGACATGCGCGAGTATCTCGGTGCCTTGGTCGATGAACTGGGCGAGACCTGGTCCACCCCGGCGGCACCGCGCACGCTTCGTCTTGCCGCCGAACCGATTCGGCTATCGACCGATCGCGCGGTGTCGCTCGGCGTGATCGTCACCGAGCTGGTCAGCAACGCCTGCAAATATGCCTATCCCACCAATGGCGGCGAAGTGCGCGTCTCGCTGCACGGCGATGGCGACGCACACTTCCGGCTCGCGGTGGAGGACGATGGCATCGGCATGAAGGCAGACGCTGCCCCCACCGGCACGGGCGTGGGCACAAAGCTCATCCGTGCGATGGCGCAAAGTCTGCAAACCATCGTCGAATATGACACCGGCGCGCAGAGCGGCGTCCGCGCGACGCTGCGCGCGGCGCTCGACTAAGTCCGCTCAGCGCGGCTTGCGGAATTTGTAGACGAACTGGTCGGTGTGCCCCCGAATGGAGGGGTCGAAGACGTTGGCACTGTGGTCGTCCGCCGGATTGCGCAGGACATCGCTTTCGCCGACGAACTCGAACCCCGCTTTCACCACCTCCGCCTTGACCGCCGCCGGATCGATCCGGTGCTTGGTCGAGGTGCCGCTAAGGCCGGTGCCCGCGGCGTCGGCATGGTCGATCACGACATAGCTACCACCGGGCTTCAGCGCCCTCAGCACTTCGGCATTCAACTGATCGAGCGCGGCTTCGCCCCCGTTATTGGCGACGTCGTGATAATTCTGGACGGTCCACACCAGATCGACCGGTTCAGATGCCGCCACGATGCCCGAGCCCAGCACCTTGGTGGTCACATTGTACAAATGCAGCGCGTCGAGCGCGGCTTCGCCCTTGGCGGCGGATTGGGCCGAAGCGGCCGGCCAGATCGCATAAACGTGCCCCGCCTTGCCGACCGTGCCCGAGAAGATCCGCGTCCAATAGCCACCGCCCGGGATCCAATCGAGCACCTCGTCACCGGGCCCCACACCAGAAAAGGCCAGCACCTCTGCCGCCTTGCGCCGCGCGTCATCGCCCGCTTGATCGGCCCGCGCCGGATTGGCCAGCCCGGCGGCAACGGCACGTTGCGTTTCCTTCGGCGAATGTTTGGAGGCGGGCTCAACCGCTGCCACTGCCGCCGTTGCGACCAGCGCCGTCACCGCCAACCCCGTCAAAACACCGCGCATGCTGTTTCCCCTCACCGTTTGCGCAAATCTACGCCAACAGGCCGCCCCGAGTCACGCGAAAGAGAGGCCACGCGCTTACTCCGGACCGTCCCGGTCGGTGACGACACCGGACCAACCACCCCCCATCGCCTGATACAATTGCACGCGCGCGGCCAACGCATCGCTCCGCGTCTGGATCAGCGCCAATTGTGCGCCGAGCAAGCCGCGCTGCGCATCCAGTTGCTCGAGATAGGGGGAATAGCCTTCGCGATAACGGTTGGTCGCCAATCGCAACCCTTCGGCGAGCGCAGCACGCTGCCGTTCCCCCGAGGCGACTTGCTCGTCCAATCGGTGCACTGCCGCCAGCCCATCCTCGACATCGCGAAAGGCACCCAAAGCGACGCGGCGATAAGCGAACGCCGCCTGGTCGCGTTGTGCGCCCGCGGCATCGGCTTGCGCGGTCAACCGGCCGCCCTGGAACAATGGGGCGAGCACACTCCCACCGAGCGACCATACCGTGATCGGATTGGTGAGCAGCGTCGAAAACGCCGCGCCCCCCGCCGCGCCGAGCCGCAATTGCGGTAGGAAGCGCTTGCGCGCCGCGGCCAGCGAACTGTCGCTCGCAGCCAGTTGATATTCGGCTTGTGCGACATCGGGGCGGCGGCGCAGTAACTCCGAGGGAAGGCCCTCCGGCACCGGTGGGGCGACCAGTCGATCCAGCGTCGTGCCGCGCGCCGTCGCGACCGGAAGCGCGCCGGTCAGCACGCTGAGCGCATCCTCGGCGCGCGCGATCGCAAGCGCGATTTGCGGCACGATCTGCGCGGTCGCTTCATATTCGGCCTGCGCCTGTTCGAGCTCGAGCTTGGGCGAATAGCCGTGCTCCACCCGCGAGCGCGCGATCCGCAGCGATTCAGCGCGCGCCGCCAGCGTCGATCGCGCGACCTCAAGGCGCGCGTCGAGCCCGCGCAGCGTGAGGTATCCGCTGGCCGTTGCGCCCGCGACCGACAACCGCACCGCATCGCGCGCCGCCGCGCTCGCCAGATAGGCGTCGCGCGCCGCCGAGCGCTGATCGGCCAGACGCCCGAACAGATCGACCTCATAGGCGACTTGCAGCTTCGGTTCACCTGCGGTCTGCTTCTCCGGCTGACCGAACGCGTCGACTTCGCGCGAGCGCGCGCCGCTGAGACTGGCGTCAAGCGTCGGCAGCAATTGCGACCGCGCCACTGCAACATTGGCGCGCGCCTCGCGAACCCGCGCGACCGCGACGCCGATATCGGTATTGTTGGCCAGCGCCCGCTCGACCAGCTCGGTGAGGACCGGATCGCCAAAGCCCTGCCACCATGTCCGGTCTAGTGGGGCAACCGGACCGGGATCGGTGCGCCACGCCGGTGCCGGAGCAAGCGGTGCCACCGTCGCCGTCTTCACCGTCGGCCCGGCACAGGCGGAGACCGCCATGGCCAGCAGCACAGTCGCGCGGCGGCTCATCGGCGGGGGTTTCCGTCGGTATCGATGCTGACCACCACCGACATGCCCGGTCGCAGCCGCGCCGCCAGCGCCTGCCCCGGATCGATCGCCACGCGCACCGCAATACGCTGCGCCACCTTGACGAAATTGCCGGTGGCATTGTCGGGCTTCAACACCGAAAATTCCGATCCTGCAGCGGGCGACAGGCTCTGCACATGGCCGGTCAAGCTGGCATTGCCCAGCGCATCGACGCGGAATCGGGCGCTTTGCCCAGGGGCCATGCGATGCGTCTGCGCTTCCTTGAAATTGGCCACCACCCACACGGTGTGGGGTACGAGGAACAGCAATTGCGTGCCCGCCGTCACATAGGCACCCTGTCGGACGCCGATTTCCGACACTTGTCCGTCGGTCGGTGCACGGATGATGGTGTTGTCGAGATCGATCTGCGCGAGGCGCAATTGCGCCTTGGCGGCATCGACCGCTGCTTCCAGCCCGCCGCGCCCGACCGCGACCGTGCGCACGTCCTGCGTACCGATCGCGCGGCTGGCCTGCGCCTGCTGCACCGCCGCACGCGCTGCCAGCAGGGTCGCACGAGTCTGGTCGAATTCGCGCGTCGAGATCGATCCGTCGGCGACCAGCGCCTGCGCGCGCTTCATGTCGGCTTCGGCGCGCGTCAATTGCGCCTTGGCATTCTCGATCCCGGCCTCCTGACTCAGGATCGCGACTTCGCGCGAACGTCGCGCCTGGGCGGAATTGGCCAGCGCCGCCTCCTGCGCCGCGACATTGGCCTGCGCTTGCGCCACCCGCGCGCGATAGATGCGGTCGTCGATCGTGGCCAGTACCTGACCCGTCTTCACCTCGGCGAAATCCTGCACCGGCACGCTGGTGACATAGCCGCTGACTTGCGGGCTGATGATCGTCACGCGGCCGCGCACATACGCGTTGTCGGTTTCCTCGGCCCAGCCCGCGAACGGCGGCAATTGCCATGCATAGAGGATGATGACGATCGCAACGACCGCCAGCGCGACGATGGTGATCGTCGCCGGACGCGATTTGACGGGCGGGGCCCAGCCGCGCGGGGCCGCAACCTGCGGATCGGGGGCGGTGGCCGTCGGTGTCGATGGGGAAGCGTCGCTCATTTCATTATCCCTGGTGACCCTGGGCTGCCTGGGTTTGTTTTTGTTGCAAGAGCAGAATCGGCGATATCTCGCCGCGCCGCCGGATCGACCAGCGGATCGCATAGCCCCACACAGCCGTCAGCGCAGCCAGCACGCCGACCAGCAGGAAGACGTCGTTAAACGCCAGGATATTGGCTTCGCGCGCCACCTGTTGCGCCAGCAGCGCGGCCCCTTCCGCACTGCGCAACGCCGGGTCGCCGACGACCCCGGCAACCCGCCCCGCCCCGGCGCGCAACCGCGCCGCCACCAACGGATCCGTCGCCACGATATGCTGCACCAACATGTTCGAATGAAATTTCTCGCGCACCACCTGAAAGGTCGACAGCAACGCCGTACCGACCAGCCCGCCAACGCTCTGGCTGAGGCTGAACAGCACGACGAAGCTCACGAAATTGCGCCCGCCCGCCAGCAGCGTGCGCGCGATGCCGATCACCATCGCCTGGCCAAGGAACAGCAGCGACGCAAAGCCGATCATCGCCTGGCTCAAATACAGGTTGCTCGGGCGTGTCAGGTTGGTCGCATCTGAATCCATGAACGCGGCGATGGCGACCAGGATGATCGCGATTGTGATCGGCCGCGTTACGTTGTGTGGATCGAACGTGAAGATCGCCACCACCAGCCCCGCAATCGAGGCCGCCACGACGATCAGGTTGAGCGTGACCATTTGGTCGTTGATCAGACCGACCGCATTCAACAGGCCGATCGAGCCAAATGCCTGTTCCGACAGCAAAATGCGCACCGACGCGGCAATCGCCATCAGCCGCAGCATTTCGCGCGTGCCGAGCCAGCGCGTGTTGATCAACGGGCTGGCGCGGTGATGCTCCACGATCAGCGCCGCCGCGACCAGCGCGACGCTGCCCGCCAGTGCCCATCCCATCCAGGCGCGCTCGGTCCACCATTCGATCCGTCCTTCGGACAGCACAGCGATCAGCAGCCACAACCCCGGAGCGAGCAGCGCAAAGGTGAGGAAGTCGAGCGGTTCGAACGCCTTGCTGCGCTCGCTCGGCGGCAAGGGCAGCGCCATCACCGCTGCGAGTGTGGCCAGTGCCAGCGCCAGTTCAAACCAATAGAGATGATGCCAATCACCCGACTCGAGCAACCGCGGCGACAAAGCACGCGCCAGCGGCGTCGCCAGTTGCGGGATGCTGATACCCATCATCACCCCGATCAGCCGCTTCGGCGCAGGCATCGACTGCATCAGATAGAGCAGCGTCAGCGTCGACAGGCCGCTCGCCGCGATTCCGCTCATCGCGCGCACCGCCACCGAGGTCCAGAAACCGTGGACGAAGAGATGCATCAGCGTCGTCGCCGCATAAGCAAGCAACATGTAGCGGATGAACGACTGCAACCCGAATTGTTGACGGTATTTCACCAGCAGCAAATTCGCGGTGACATTCGTCATGTAATAAGCGGCGGTCAGCCACGCGCTCTCATTGGTGTTGAGCCCGAGCGTGCCTTGCGCGAAATTGAGGTTCACCTGCACCAGCGCATTGCCGAGCGCGCCGGTGATCCCCACCAGGCATCCCACCGCGAAATAGCCGATATGCCGCGACAGCGGATGTTCCGGATTGGCGGGCGAGCCGGGCAGCGTCGGGCGCTCATTCGGTTTGAAGACGTATTCCGCCACGTCTCTAACTGCTCCCTGCCCGACCGCTCGCCCAAACACCCCGCCGCATGGGGTGGAATTCGCCTATCAAACGTCCAGATTGGCGACGCTCAGCGCGTTCTCCTGGATGAACTCGCGTCGCGGCTCGACCACATCGCCCATCAACCGCGTGAAGATCTCGTCGGCGACATCGGCCTGTTCGATCTCGACGCGCAGCATCGAGCGGTTTTGCGGGTCGAGCGTGGTTTCCCACAATTGCTCGGCATTCATTTCGCCCAGGCCCTTATAGCGCTGGATCGCGAGACCCTTGCGCCCCGCCGCCAGAATCGCCTCGAGCAATTGCGAGGGCCGCGCGACCATCGTGCTGCCCTTGGACGGGGCGACCGCTGCCGGCGCTGCGGGTTCTTCATCGGCGGCATCGGCCGCCGCATCGGCTTCGGCCTGCACCGCCGCTGCGGCCTTGCTCGACACGATCCGCGCCGTCTGGACATAGGCCTCTTGCTGCTCGACCGCGAGCGCATGGAGCTTGCGCGCCTCGGCCGAGCCCAGGAACGCGCCCTCGATCGTGTGACGATCGGTCACGCCGCGCCACACGCGTTCGACATGGAAACCGCTATCGTCGGCCAGCCGCGCCGACCAGCGCGCCTCGGGATCACCGGCATCGAGCCCGCGCACCACTTGCACCACCACCGCACGCCGCGCCTCGGGGTCGAGCGCCGGATCGAGCGCACCGCCCATGGCCAGCGCCTCGACGATCGTCGGCTCATAGCGCCGCGGCACATAGCGCATCAGCGTGCGCATCCGCCGCGCATGGTCGACGAGCGAACGCAGATCGGCACCCGAGCGCGATCCGCCAGCACCTTCCAGCACCGTGCTCGCCACGCCATTCTCGACCAGATAGTCGTCGAGCGCGTTATCGTCCTTGAGGTAGACCTCGGAGCGCCCGCGCGTCGCCTTATACAGCGGCGGCTGCGCGATATAGAGGTGCCCGTTGGTGATGATGTCGGGCATCTGCCGATAGAAGAACGTCAGCAACAGCGTGCGGATATGCGCGCCGTCGACGTCTGCGTCGGTCATGATGACGATCTTGTGGTAGCGCAATTTCTCGACGTTGAAATCGTCGCGCCCGATGCCGGTGCCCATCGCCTGGATCAGCGTACCGATTTCCTTCGATGACAGCATCCGGTCGAAGCGCGCGCGCTCGACGTTCAGGATCTTGCCGCGCAAGGGGAGGATCGCCTGGAAATGCCGGTCGCGGCCCTGCTTGGCCGAACCGCCGGCCGAGTCCCCTTCGACCAGGAACAGTTCTGACTTGGCCGGATCGCGCTCCTGGCAATCCGCCAGCTTGCCGGGGAGGGACGCGATGTCCATCACGCCCTTGCGCCGCGTCAGCTCGCGCGCCTTCTTGGCGGCTTCACGCGCAGCAGCGGCGTCGATGATCTTGGCGACGATCGCCTTGCCGTGCGCCGGATTTTCCTCGAGCCATTCGGCGAGCTTGTCCGCCATCAGGCTTTCGAGCGGCTGGCGCACTTCGGACGAGACCAGCTTGTCCTTAGTCTGCGAAGAGAATTTCGGGTCGGGCAGCTTGACCGAAACGATCGCGGTCAGCCCCTCGCGCATGTCGTCGCCGGTCAGCGTGACCTTCTCCTTCTTCAGGAGCCCCGACTTTTCGGCATAATTGTTGAGCGTGCGCGTCATCGCCGCGCGGAACGCCGCCATGTGCGTACCGCCGTCGCGTTGCGGGATGTTGTTGGTGAAGGCGAGGACGTTCTCGTAATACGAATCGTTCCACTCCAGCGCGACGTCGATCGTCACGTCGTCGCGCGTGCCCGCAATCGCCACCGGCTCGGGCATGAGCGGGATCTTGTTGCGATCGAGATATTTCACGAACGCAGCGATGCCGCCTTCATAATAGAGCTCGACCGTCTTCACCTCTTCGTGGCGCGCATCGTTGAGATACAGCCGCACGCCCGAATTGAGGAAAGCGAGCTCGCGATAGCGATGTTCGAGCTTGTCGAAATCGAACTCGGTGATCTTGAAGGTGGCGGGGCTCGGGAAGAAGGTGACGCGCGTGCCCTTGCGGCCCGGCGCTGGCCCCACGACCTTGAGCGGTGCCACCGCATCGCCGAACGCGAAGCGCATATAATGTTCCTGTCCGTCGCGCCAGATCGTCAGATCGAGCCATTCGGACAGCGCGTTGACCACCGACACGCCGACGCCGTGCAGACCGCCCGACACCTTATAGGCGTTGTCGTCCGACGTGTTCTCGAACTTACCACCGGCGTGGAGCTGGGTCATGATGACCTCGGCCGCCGAAACGCCTTCCTCGGTGTGGATGCCGGTCGGAATGCCGCGGCCATTATCTTCCACCGACACCGATCCATCGGCGTTCAGCGTAATGTCGATCCGGTCGCAATGCCCGGCCAGAGCCTCGTCGATTGCATTGTCCGACACCTCGAACACCATGTGGTGGAGGCCGGAGCCGTCGTCGGTATCGCCGATATACATGCCGGGGCGTTTGCGCACCGCGTCAAGGCCTTTGAGCACCTTGATCGAGTCAGCGCCATAATCGTTGGTATTGGGGTCTTCTGCCATGCCAAGCCTATACGGTCGCGCACGCGAAAACGGAAGCAAAATGGCGTTTCCCGGCCCGGGGTGCGCAGAGCCCCGGGCCGGATACGGCTATTTTTCGGTAATGAACGGCAATTGCCCGCTCCCGGCGCTATAGGTCGGCAGCTTGCCGTCCCATTTCTCGATCGCGCGCTGGCGCAGGATCGCGGGGTTCGCGCGCAGCGCATCGCCTTCGATCTGCGACGCCTTGGCCTTGCCCTCGGCATCGGCGATGCGCGCATCGGCATTGGCCTTGACCGTCGCGACGTTCGCCTGCGCTGCCAGCGCTGCCTGTTCATTGGCGATCTTGGTGTTGATCTGGCTCAGCACCTGATCCGGCACGCGGATGTTCGACGCCCAATAGAGCTGCTCGACATGCAGCCCGACCGGCTCGAAATAGCGCGCGACATCGCGCTGCACCGCCGACAGCAACGCCGCCTTCTTGGGCCCGTAAATCTCCTCGATCCCCAGCCCGGCCGCTTCCTCGTTCAGCGCACTGCGCACCGCATTGCGCAGCGGCCCGGCGACGATCCCGGCCATGTCGATCCGGTATTTCTGGAAGAGGATCGGCGCCTTCACCGGGTCGACGCGATACGCGACCGACACGTCCGCCGACAGGTTGAGCCCGTTGCGATCCTGAAACGGAAACTCCTCATCATTGCCGCTCTGTTCGGTCGAGGATTTGGTCCAGGCATAGGTCGAGGTGTAGATCGGATATTCATAGATGTTGGTGCCGACCGGCGTGAAATACCAGCCCACGCCCAGCGCATGGTCGGACACGCCCGCCGAACTGCCGAAATTGCTCACCTTGATGCCGACATGCCCCGGCTCGACCCGGCTGCACGAACTCATCGGCACGATCGCAATTAGGGGGATCAGCAGCAGCGGCACGAAACGAACGAACTTAGTCATGGTCCTTGTCCAGCAAGAGGAGAGTGAATTCGCGCGTCAGCGCGGTGACCGACAGGAAGCCTGCCACCAACGCGACGAGCGCGATCAGCGCGGCCGCGGCATCCGCCGCGTCGCTATGCAAATTGAACAGCGTCGGGATGACGAACGCGAAACAGGCGAGCTCGCACACGAGCAGCCCTGCGCAGCGCAAGCCGAAGCCGACGAGCCACAGATCCAGCGATTTCATGAAAGAGCTTTGCCCCGGAACGCCCCCGATAGGATGCCGGGGCCGCAGCGCTTCATCGGAAGCGCGAGGGGGAATATCGGCCTGTTACGGGTGCGACACAATGACAATCGGGATGCACGCCGCGCAATCGTGGATGCAGCCGCTGGGCCTCCCGTACCGTTACCCGCCCGCGCCCAGCGTCAGCCGCACCGCCGCTCCATCAAGCTCGGCGAACAGCGCAGGCTCGGTGCCCGTCATCCACACTTGCCCGCTGCCCGCCAGCCGCTCGAACAAGGCCGCGCGGCGCATGGGGTCGAGATGCGCGGCCACTTCGTCGAGCAGCAGGATCGGTGGCGCGCCGGTGCGTTCCGCGACGAGCCCCGCATGGGCGAGGATCAGCCCCAGCAGCAGCGCCTTCTGTTCCCCGGTCGAGCACAAGGCCGCCGCTTGCCCCTTGCCGAGGTGCGTCACCGCCAGATCGCTGCGATGCGGGCCGACCAGCGCGCGGCCCGCCGCCGCGTCGCGCGCGCGACTCTGCGCCAGATCGGCCGCCAGCGTCGCGCCACCGTCGGTCCACCCTTCGAGGCGAAGCCCGGCGCGCGCAAACGGCCCTTCGGGCTGGTCGGCCAGCCGTTCGCCAAGTGACACCACGGTCGTGCGCCGCGCCGCGTCGATCGCCGCGCCGTGCTCGGCCATTTGCGCCTCCAGCGCGGCCAGCCAGTCGCGGTCGGGCGGGCCCTCCTCCCCCAGCAAGCGATTGCGCGCGCGCATCGCGGCTTCATAGCGATTGGCGTGGATGGCATGGCCGGGACTGAGCGCCAGCGTCAGCCGGTCAAGAAAACGCCGCCGCTCGCCCGCCGGCTCAACGAACAACCGGTCCATCGCCGGGGTCAGCCACAAGACCGTGAGCCATTCCGCCAGCGCCGTCGCCGCCACCGCCGCGCCTTGTACGCGCACGATCCGGCGTTCGGGGGCGGCTGCCTGCGTGCCGGTCGCGATCGCAACGTCGCCGACCAGCTCCGCCGCTACGCCAAAACCGCCACGCCCGCCTTGCCGCGCCATTTCCCCCAGGCTCGCACGGCGCAAGCCCCGCCCCGGCGCGAGCAGCGATACGGCTTCGAGCACATTGGTCTTGCCCGCGCCATTTTCGCCCGTCAGCACGACAAAGCCCGGCCCCGGCGCGATCGCCAGATCGGCATGGTTGCGGAAATCGGTCAGGACCAGGCGCGTGAGCATCGCGTCCGCTCTACCCTGTCGCGCAGCTTTCGCAATTTCCGCGCAGCTTTCAGGAACCAAGGCGGCGCTGGTGCGCTGCCGCGCCGAAGGAGACCGTCGATGCGCTTGCCCCTGATCACCCCCGCCGACCTGACCGAGCAGCAAAAGCCGCTCTACGAAGACATGAAGGCGGGCATCGCCTCCAATTTCAACGTGTTCAAGACGGTCAATGCCGATGGCGCGCTGATCGGCCCGTGGAATCCGTGGCTGCACGAGCCGGTGATCGGCAAGGCGGTGTGGGAGCTGACCAAGGCGATGACCGCGCAAGCGACGCTCGACGACAAGCCGCGCCAGATCGCCATCCTGGTGTGCGGCGCGCATTTCGATGCGGCCTATGAAATCTACGCGCACATTGCGGTCGCCGAGCATGAGCAGATGTCGCCGCAGCGCCTGTCCGAGCTTTGCGCCAACATCAAGCCGCACGACCTCTCTCCGCAAGAGAGCGTCGCCTATGATGTGGCCTTTGCGCTGGTCAATGGCGGGGTGCTGCCCGAGCCGTGCTACCGGCTCGCGGTGCACACCTTCGGCCAGCACGGCACCAATGAGCTGATCTATCTGGTCGGGCTGTATGCGTTGGTGTCGATGACGCTCAACGGCTTCAACGTGCCGGTGCCTGAGCGGGATTAGAGCCGCTGGGTTTTAGAGGGGGATACCCGAAATTCCGTTCAGGATGAGATTGTCGAGGGGCCCCTCTCCGCAAGCGCAGCGCTCACGGGGTGGAGGGGTGCCCTTCGACAAGCTCAGGGCGAACGGGGGAAGTGGCCGCCACCGCCTCCCCCACACCGTTCGGGCTGAGCCTGTCGAAGCCCCCCCACAAGCGAGGATGTCGCCTGCGGAGGGGCGCTTCGACAGGCTCAGGGCGAACGGGGGCGCAGGGTACGATTCGTTTGAAACGCGATCGTGATCGAATCAGGCAGCAACCGGTGCCGCGTCACCACGCCGCTGGCTGAGATAAGAGGCCATCTCCGGCCCCAGCTCGCGCTGCGCCTTCAGATAGGCCGTCGGCGTCGCGATTCCCAACCGTGCGCGCGCCGCGTCAATCGGCTCCGCCAGCAAGGCTTCATAATCCTCGCCCGACAGCCACTGCGCGCGGCGACCGTGACGATAACCTTCCCACACCGCGCGGGCGAACAGCGTGTTGCCGGTCGCCTTCAGGCTCTTCAGCGCCGCCGCCACCGCGATGAACGCCCAGCCGAGCCCGCCGACCTGCGCATAACTGAACGCCACCAGGCATGCTTCGCCGAGCGATTCATCGGCCTGATAGCCAGTCAGCACATGCCAGATGTCATGCGTGTCGCGCACGCGACGACCGAACCACGCATAAGGATGCTGAACCTGATCTTCGTTGATTACCTTGCTGACCGCGACCAGCCCGTCGGCGGAATAGCCGGTTGTTTCCAGAAAGTGGCGATACGCCGCACCGACCGTGCCAGGCCCAAATTGCGCGACAAAGGCCGGATCGGAAAAGCGCGCCGCCAGCTCGACCTGCTCGGAAGCCAGCCGCCCGCCCTGCGTGGTGGCGATCAACCGCGCGTAATTCATCGGCGCGTTGCCGACATTCAGCGCGCGCATGATGCGGAACACCTGCGTCGTGTCGTCGCCATTGGCGAGCAGCTTGCGAATGGCATCAAAGGCGGTGCGCCAGTCGCGACGCCCGGTCGTACCCGGAAAAGGCGGAAGCTTGGCCATCGACTCGATCCTTGCTGACATGCATGTCAATAAAGATCGGGTGCCGCTACGTCAATCGGCCTTTAGGTGGAGGCGTCCCTCACACTCGCATCGGCATCAGCACATACAGCGCGGCAGACTTGTCATTCTCGCGGATCAGCGTCGGCGCAGCGGCGTCGGCCAGATGCACTTCGATCGTGTCGCCCTGAAGCTGGCCGAGAATGTCGAGCAGATAGCGGCTGTTGAAGCCGATCTCGAAGCCCATCGAAGTGTATTCGCCCGGCACTTCTTCCGCCGCCGTGCCATTTTCGGGGCTGGTGACCGAGAGGATGATCTTGTCGCGGTCGAGCGCCATCTTCACCGCGCGCGTCTTCTCGGTCGCGATCGTGCTGACACGGTCGACGCCTTCCTCGAAGCTGCGCGGGTCGATCTTGAGGATCTTGTCATTGCCGGTCGGAATGACGCGCGAATAATCGGGGAAGGTCCCGTCGATCAGCTTGGAGGTGAGCAGCGCCTGGCCGAGATCGAAGCGGATCTTGGTCGCCGACATCGACACGCCGACCGACCCGTCGACTTCGTCGAGTAGCTTGCGCAACTCGGCCACGCACTTCCGCGGGATGATGATATCGGGCATCCCCTCCGCCCCCTCGGGCCGCGGCATGGTGATGCGCGCCAGGCGGTGGCCGTCCGTCGCGGCGGCTTTCAGCACCGGCAGCGGGTCTTCCGACACGTGCCAGAAAATGCCGTTCAGATAATAGCGCGTTTCCTCGGTCGAAATCGCGAAGCGCGTCTTGTCGATGATCTGCTTCAGCGTCTCGGCGGGCAGTTCGAACGACACCGGCAGCTCGCCCTCGGCGATCACCGGGAAATCGTCGCGCGGCAGCGTGCCGAGCTGGAATTTGGCGCGCCCGGCCATGATCGTCAGCTTGCCGTCGGCGGCGGCGAGCGACACCTGGCTGCCTTCGGGCAGCTTGCGGCAAATGTCGAACAGCGTGTGCGCCGACACCGTGGTCGCACCGGGTTGGTCGACTGCGGCGGCAACGGTCTCGTTGATCTGGAGATCGAGATCGGTCGCCATCAGCTTCAGGCCGCCCTCGGCCGTCGCCTCGATCAGCACGTTGGAGAGGATCGGAATGGTGTTACGCCGCTCCACCACCGATTGGACGTGGCTCAAGCCCTTCAACAGAGTCGCCCGTTCGATCGTCGCCTTCATGTCGTTCCCCCGGGCCCATCGCCCACTTCACTCCCGCCGGACGCGTACGCGCCGGGGGCAATTCGCCGTGTCTCTTTCCTTAAACATAAAAGGGGCCGGGGCAAGCGCCCCGACCCCCGTTTTACGCCTGCAAACAGGCAGCTTGCATCAGAAGCGGACACCCAGCCCGGCAACGACCTGATGACGGTCGGTGTCGACGCTGAAATTGTTGGTGTTGCCGCCATTGGCATATTCCAGCCGCGCATCGCCATAGTTGGAATAGCGATATTCGAGCTTGGCGTAGGTGGTGCGGCCGATCTTCTGCTCGACACCGGCACCGACGCGATAGCCGTCGAGGTTATAGTGCGCGCCGGTCGTGGTGGTGCCGTTGTTGGCGGTCAAGTCGAGACGGTCGTTGGTGTAACCGCCCTTGGCGTAGATCAACGTCTTCGGTGCGACGACATAGCCGATGCGGGCACCGGCATACAGGTCGCGGCCCTGCTTGACGCGGCCATAGCCGAGCGCGGCGGCGCTGGTCGGTGCGTTGCTGACATCGCCGGTCGAGCCGGTGACTTCACCTTCGGCACCGATCACGAAACGGTTGAGCGCCACGTCATAGCCGAAATCGCCACCATAGGTCAGGCCATCGGCCTTGCGGTCGCTGCTGATGCTGGAATTGGGACCGCGGCCCGGCTGCAGCTTGTCATAGCCAAGGATCACGCCGACGCGGGGGCCGGTGAAGGTTGCATCGTCGCGCGACGGCGGGGGTCCGTCCTGAGCGAAGGCGGGGGCGGCCAGGCCGAGGCCGAAAGCGGCAACGGTGGCGGTGAGGGCTAGCTTGCGCATTAGGGTAACTCCGTTGGTACATCCCACTGGTATTGCGTGGGGAACCCTCAAATAGGCAGCCCGGCGGGGAGTTGCATGAACCTCAGACAACGAGGAAAACCGTTGCTTTTGCGTCACACGGGGTTGAAAGGCAGGCCATGGATTCCAACGCCCAGATGCCGCCACGAAAGGGCCGCGATTTCATCGCCCGCCACGGTGAAACGGTGTTCAACGCCGCCGGACGGTTGCAGGGCGACCATGCCCATACCCCCCTCACCCGTGCCGGTTTTGCCCAGGCCGACGAAATGGGACGGGCACTGCGGGAAAAATTGGGGCCGCGCCCGCCGCTGACGCTATGGGCCTCCCCCACCGGACGCGCGTTGCAGACGCTCGCGGTGATCGCCGAGCATCTCGAACTCGACTGGCATGCGGCGCGTACCGATTCGCGGCTCGTCGAAATCGACATGGGCGCGTGGGGCGGACGCTATTACGCGGATCTCGCGGCAGAGGGTGCGCGCGTGGTCGATCGGGATGCCGGCCTGCTGTTTCCCGCACCCGATGGCGAAACCTATCCCGAAATTGCGGCGCGCGTGTCCGGCTGGCTGGCGGATACCGCCGCCGATCATGGCGACCGGCTCGTCATCATGCACGGCATTTCCAGCCGGGTACTGCGCGGGGTGATGACGAACGCTGCGGACACACCCGGTTATGGCGCACCCGCAGCGCCCGGCCTGCCACAGGGGTCGGTCGTGATGATCGATCGCGGCATCGAAAGCGTGGTGCATCTCGGCCTGGGGCACGCGCCTGCATGAAGCGCCGGGTGGCGGTTTTGCTGGTCCTGCTCGCCGCCCCCGCCGCCGCGCGGGAGTCGCTTGGCGTGTTCGATCGCTGGGGGGCCTTTACCGATCCCTCTCCGCTGCGCTGCTACGCGATCGCCGCCCCGGCGCAATCGGGCGGAGCGTCCGCCTGGCGCCCCTTTGCCAGCATCGCCACCTGGCCGGGGCAAGGCGTGCGCAACCAGCTCCACATCCGCCTCAGCCGCGAACGCAATCCGCAATCGCGCGTCACGCTGTCGGTGGGCGAGCGGCGCTTCGATCTGGTCGCGGGCAATGCCGACGCCTGGGCCCCCGATGCGCGCACCGATGCCGCGATCGTCACCGCGATTCGCTCCAGCCGCAGCATGAGTGTCGAGACGCTCGCCAAAAGCGGTGCGCCCTTTGCCGATGTCTATGCGCTGCGCGGAGCCGCAACCGCCATCGACGCGGCATCGCTCGGCTGCCTCAGGCGCTGATATAGGCGCGCAGGCCCGCGACAAGATGATCGAAGGTTGCCCGGATCCGCGCAACGCCACGCAGATCCTCATGCGCAACGACCCAGGTGTCGAGCGCCACCGCTACGGTATCGGGCAAGACCCGCACAAGATCGCGATCGCGCGCCGCCAGCCCGATCTGGCAAAAACCGATTCCCAGGCCTGCGCGAATGGCCGCGAGCTGGGCCAGGTCGTTATCGCTGCGAAAGCCGAAACGCTCGACGTCGATCGGCCAGCCTTGCGCCCGCATCCCGCGCAAGATGGCATTGTCATGCTCCACGCCGATGATGCGATGCCCGGCGAGCTCGGCAACGCTGTCCGGCGTCCCGTACTGGGCGAGATAGTCGCGCCGCGCGTGCAGGCCGAGCGGCACATCGCCGACGCGCTGTGCGACCAGCGCGTCTTGCGTCGGGCGGACCATGCGTACCGCGATATCGGCCTCGCGCCGCAAGACATCCTCATTGCGGTTGGTCGGCGACAAGTCGATCATCAAGCCCGGATGCGCACGTTGTAACCCCGCAAGGATCGGCGGCAGCACTTCGACCGCGATGATCTCGCTCGCCGAGATGCGCACGCGCCCGGCGACCTCGGCCGAAACGCTCGCCGCGCGGGCGAAGGCGGCGGCGGCATGGTCCATCGCCTCGGCATGGCCCGCCACCGCGCGGCCTGCCTCGGTTGGCTGCAACCCGCCCGGTGTGCGGGTGAACAGCGCTGCCCCCGTCGCCGCCTCCAGCTCGGCGATCCGCCGCCGCACCGTCGGCTGGGCGATATCCAGCAGCCGCGCCGCGCCGGACAGGCTGCCCGTCCGCAGCACCGCCAGAAAGGCGCGCTGACGCTCCCAGTCGATCGAGTCGATGCTCATCATTTTTGTATAGGCGGCCTGGCAGTTCTTGCCAATTTTCGACAACCCCCTGGGCGCGTATCTCCATGTCGCAGCAACAGGAGGCGCAGATGACCTACAAAACGGCTTTGATCTTGGGTGCCAATGGCGGCGTCGGCGGGGAAACCGCACGGGCGTTGATCGCGCACGGCTGGCAAGTGCGCGCGCTGACACGAACGCCGCGCGCCGCGCAGCCTGGCATCACCTGGCTCGCCGGCGACGCGATGGACGCCGCCGCCGTGCTCGATGCCGCACACGGCGTCGATGCGATCGTCCATGCGGTCAACCCGCCCGGCTATCGCAACTGGAGCAGGCTGGTGCTGCCAATGCTCGACAACAGCATCGCCGCGGCCCAGGCGGTGGGCGCGCGGCTCGCCTTGCCAGGCACGATCTACAATTACGATGTCGGCACCATCGCCGTCGCCATGGTGGACTCTCCGCAGCAGCCGGTGACGCGCAAAGGTGCCATCCGCGTCGCGATGGAACAGCGCATCGAAGCGGCCTGTCGCGGCGGAATGCGCGCTGTCATCCTGCGCGCTGGCGACTTTTTCGGGCCGCGCCCGGGTGGCAGTTGGCTGTCACAGGGCATGGTCACCCCGGGCAAGCCGGTTACCGCCATCACCTATCCCGGCGATCGCGGCATCGGCCATAGCTGGGCCTATCTGCCCGATGTCGGCGAGACCTTCGCGCAATTGCTCGACCGGGACGCCACGCTGCCGGATTTCGCGCGCTATCATTTCGCGGGCTATTACGACCCCGACGGCACGCTGTTCCCAGGTGCCATCCGCCACGCCGTCGGCAATCCTGCGCTGCCCGTGCGGCGGATGCCCTGGGCGCTGCTGCCGCTGATCGCACCGTTCAACGCGACCATGCGCGAATTGATCGAGATGCGCACCTTCTGGCGCAACCCGCTCGCGCTCGACCATCGCGATCTGGTGGCACTATTGGGCGCGGAACCGCACACCCCGCTCGACCAGGCGATGGCCACGACGCTGCGCGCGCTCGGCTGCCTGCCGCACGAAAATCGGCGGGAGTAGAAAAAGCGGGCATTTTAGCCTATGTGCCCCGGATGCAGACAGCTCCAGCCCTCTCCATGCCCATTCCGGGGCATATCGATCCCGTACCCGTGCCGCGCGCGCTGGTGCCTCGCAGCGACGGGCGAATCGATTTGCTCGGCCTGTCCAAGGCCGATTTGCGGTTGGCGCTGGAAACTTCGCAGCTCGACCCCAAACAGGCGAAATTGCGCGCCAAGCAATTGTGGCATTGGATCTACAATCGCGGCGTCACCGATTTTGCGCTGATGACCGACATTTCCAAGGCCATGCAGCCCTGGCTGGAACAGCGGTTCACGATCAGCCGCCCGCAAGTGGTCGAGGCGCAAGTGTCGACCGACGGCACGCGCAAATGGCTGCTGCGCACCGATGACGGCAATGATTATGAGATGGTGTTCATCCCCGACGCCGATCGCGGCACTTTGTGCGTGTCGAGCCAGGTCGGCTGCACGCTCAACTGCCGCTTCTGCCACACCGGCACGATGCGGCTGGTGCGCAACCTGACGCCGGGCGAGATTGTCGGGCAAGTGATGCTCGCGCGCGACGCGCTGGGCGAATGGCCGAGCCAGCCCGAGGGGCGGATGCTCACCAACATCGTGATGATGGGCATGGGCGAGCCGCTCTACAATTTCGACAATGTCCGCGATGGTCTGAAGATCGTGATGGATGGCGACGGCATCGGCCTGTCACGCCGCCGCATCACGCTGTCGACCAGCGGCGTCGTGCCGCTGATGGCGCGCGCGGGCGAAGAGATTTCGGTCAACCTCGCGGTGTCGCTTCACGCCGTCACCAACGAGATCCGCGACGAGATCGTCCCCATCAACCGCAAGTACAAGCTCGAGCAGGTGCTCCAAGCGTGCGCGGATTATCCGGGGGCCAACAATGCGCGGCGCATCACCTTCGAATATGTGATGCTCAAGGACAAGAATGACAGCGACGCCGATGCGCGCGAGCTGGTGCGGCTGCTGAAGAAATACGATCTGCCCGCCAAGGTGAACCTGATCCCGTTCAACCCCTGGCCCGGCGCGCCCTATGAATGTTCGACGCCCGAGCGGATCAAATCCTTCTCCAACATCGTGTTCGATTCCGGCATCAGCGCGCCGGTGCGCACCCCGCGTGGACGCGACATCGATGCCGCCTGCGGGCAGCTGAAAACCGCCAGCGAAAAGCGGACCCGCGCCGAGCTCGACCGGCTGGCCGAGGAAAAGCAGGCGGCGCTGGGTTAACCCCCCGTGTTCCTGCGCTGGCAGGAACCCAGGGTTACGGGCGTGGCGCTTGCAGCCCTGGGCTCCTGCCAGCGCAGGAGCACGGCGGAGGTCAGCGAGCTGCACACCTTGCCTCGCCCGGTCGCGCGCGTCACAAACCGGTCTGGCGGAATGTGCGGCACGGTCGATGCCGGGACAAAGCCCGGCATGACGGAATGACGGTGGATCTGACGACAATCGGCCTCGCTGCAGGCGCGGGCCTTCTAGGCGGCGCGATGAACGCGCTGGCGGGCGGCGGCACCTTCGCCACGCTGCCCGCGCTGATCGCGCTCGGCCTGCCTGCCAACACCGCCAACGCCACCTCCAACCTCGCTTTGTTGCCGGGGGCCGCGACCAGCGCCTGGGCGTTTCGCGACGAATTGCAGCCGATCGGCGGGGTTCGCATCCGCTTGCTCGCCGCAATCACCTTTGTCGGCGGCCTGGCCGGCAGCGCGCTGCTCTGGGCGACGCCGACGCATGTGTTCGACTTGCTGATCCCGTGGCTGCTGCTGTTCGCCTTCGTCGTCATCACCTTCGGCAAACGCGCCGCCGATGCGCTGCACAGCCGCGTCACCATCACGCCGCACATGCTGGTGGTCGTGCAGGCGGCGCTCGGCATTTATGGTGGCTATTTCGGCGGCGGCGTCGGGTTGATGACCACCGCCGTCTATGGCCTGCTCGCGGGCGTTTCGCCGCGCGCCCTGTTCGCGCCGCGCACCTTGATGCTCGCCATCGCCAATGCCGCCGCCGCGATCATTTTCATCCTCGCCGGGCTGATCGCCTGGGCCGCGTGCTTGCCGATGCTGGTCGGCGCGGTCTTCGGCGGCTGGATCGGCGCGCATATCGGCAAGCGCCTGTCACACGGCGTGGTGCGCGGCTGGACCTTGTTCGTCACCGGCGCGACCACTTTGGTGTTTTTCTGGCGCGCCTATTTCTGAAGTGCGAGCAAGGCCGCGACGATCTTGCCGTCGTCCTTCTCATCGATCGTCGCTTTATAGGCACCGCGCATCTTGGTCACTTCGGCCTGCCATTGCTCGGGCTTGAGCTTGGGCTGGCTCAGGATCAAATCGGGCGAATGGCACGCCGTGCAGTTGACCGTCACGATCTCGGCACTGGCGGGCAGCGTCACCGTCTCGTCGGGCAAAGTGATGCTTTGCGAGGTCAGCGCGATCGGCGCGCCCGTGCCGCGCAGCGACTCGGGCGTGGCATAACGCTCGCACCCGGCCAGCAGCGCCACTGCGGCCAGCGCGACGATCGATCCAAGCCGTCGCATCATGCCCGGGTCACCTTCATCGTCTCGATGCTGTTGCGCATATAGCCACCGGGGTTCCAGATCGGATCGAAGCGTTGCGTCTCACCATTGGTGTTGGTGGTGCGCACCGCCACCGTCTGCGCGCCCGGCGGGACGGAAGCCGCCCAGCGCCGGAAACCGTAGCGCCCCGCATCGGGGCCAAGCTGCGCCGGATGCCAGCTCTTGCCGCCATCGATCGACCAGTCGACCTTGGCCACGCCAGCCGCCCCACCCAGCGCGATGCCGCGCACCGCGCCCACATCGGCGCGCGTGAAAAAGGCACGCGGCAGCATCCGCCCGATCGGCACGGTCGGAAAATCCTTGGCCCCCGGCACCACGTTTGCGCGCGGGGTCGCCGGGATGCGATAGGCCTTGTCCATCCAATAGCCGGTGTCGGGCGCGGCGAGCACGGTGATGCGGTCAAGCGCCTTGACCCAATAGGTCGAGAACCAGCCCGGCACGATCAGCCGCAGCGGAAAGCCGTTGAGCAGCGGGAGTTGCGCACCGTTCATGCCGTACGCCACGATCACCTCGTCGGCGCGGGCATGGTCGATCGCCAGCGACTTGGCGAACCACGGCGCATCGCCCGGTGGACGATCGAGCCCGGCAAACTGCACCTGCACCGCGCCCGGCGCGACGCCTGCACGTTCCAGCAGATCGCGCAAACGCACCCCGGTCCACAGCGCATTGCCGATCGCGCCATTGCCCCATTGCGCGCCCGCCACGCGCGGACCGAAAGCCCCACGCGAATTGCCCGAACATTGGTTGACCGCCGCGATCTCGACTTGCGGCAGCGACTGTAGCTGCTTGAGGCTCAGCGACAGCGGGTGCTTGACCGCCCCGCCGACCTGCAAGCGGAAGCTGTCGACATCGACCGACAGCGGAATGTCGGCATAATGCCAGCGCACGAAGAAGCGGTCGTTCGGGGTGAAGGTCGATGCGCCCAATTCCCCGTCAAACGCCGCCATCGGCGTTTCGAGCAGCGGCGCGCGCACGCGCTGCAGGATCATGCCGCGCTTGCCCGGAAAAGCATCGGTCAGCGGGCGGCGGCCATCGCCCTGCGAAAAGCCAAGATCGACCAGGGATTGCGCCCACAGCGGACTGCTCGCCAGTGCGCCCGCACCGAGCGTCAGCGCGCTGCGCCGCGCGATGGGTTGGCGGAGCCACTCAGCCATGCTGGATCGCCAGCGGCGCAAAGCGCGCGACTTGCTGCCCGACCAGCGAAAGCTGTTCGATCACGGCGGGGTCGCTCGCGCCGCCCTCGGCATCGAATTTGGTGAGTTGCGTGTTGACCGCCGCCGCGAACGGCGTCGGCCAGCCGCGCAGGGCATGGACGATCGAGCGCAGCGCGGCGATGGTGCTGCCCGTCGCCTGCCAGCCATAGGCCGTCGCGATCAAGCCGACCGGCATATCGGCCAGATATGGACGATGCGGATCGCGCGCGGTTTCCTCGAGCAAGTCGAGCGCATTCTTGACCACGCCCGAAATGCTGCCGTGATAGCCGGGCGAGGCGATGATCAGCGCCGAGGCTTGCCGCACGGTATCGACGAACTCGCGCTCCTGCGGGGTCCGCGTCGTCGCTCTTGGATCATAAAGCGGCAGCTGCGCCATGTCGGCACCGCCGAACATGCGCGTGCGAAAACCTTCGCGTGCCGCCGCGTCCAGCGCGATCGCCAGCGCGCGCTCGGTCGAGGACACCCCTCCGATCGTGCCGCCAATCCCGACGACAAGGGGCAGATCGGGCGCGGAATCGGCCATCGGGGAAATCTTTCGCAGCGGGGCGGCACACGGCCACGGTCCGCGTTCGATAGCGGGCGCGCGCGCCGGGCTCAATCGCCAACTGGGGCCCGATCGGCTCCCCCTCGCGCCTTGCCCCCCGCGCTGCTACACCCGGCATCGATGCGTGACCCTTGCTTGCACGATCTGTTTTATATGAGTAACACACGCTTTCGGTGTAGCGGGATCTAGTCCATGCGTTCCTATCCCTTCGATCCGGCCGATCGGCCGCAGCGCGCGGACGATGCGCTCGAGCTGACCGGCGGTATGCCGCCGCCCGAACGTCATGGGGGGCCGAGCTACCAGGCCGAGGGTGAGCCTTACGCCGATGAGGACGACGGCTATACGACCACCCTGCCGGTGGTGCAGCGGCCCAACCGGCTGCGCTGGGTCATGCGCGGCATCGCCGCGCTGATCGTATTGTTCGTGTTCGCGGTCGGCTGGCTCGCGGTCACCGCGCCCTTGTCGAAATCGTTGCAGCCGCCGACCCCGCCCAGCATCACCCTGCTCGCCGATGACGGCACGCCGATCGCGCGGCGCGGCGCGATCCTGGGGGCACCGGTCGATGCCGCCAAGCTGCCCAAAAACGTCACCAACGCGTTCCTGGCGATCGAGGACCGGCGCTTCCGCACGCATTGGGGGATCGATCCGCGCGGCATCACCCGCGCTTTCTTCCACAACATCACCTCCAAGGGGCGCGACCAGGGCGGCAGCACGATCACGCAGCAGCTCGCCAAGAACGCCTTTCTCGATTCGGATCGCACCGCCGCGCGAAAGATTCGCGAAGTGATGATCGCCTTCTGGCTGGAGGCGTGGCTGACTAAGGACCAGATCCTGTCGCGCTATCTGTCGAACGTCTATTTCGGCGACAACGTCTATGGCCTGCGCGCCGCCGCGCGGCATTATTTCGGGCGCACGCCGGAAAATCTGTCGATCGGCCAGGCGGCGATGCTGGCCGGGCTGGTCAAGGCCCCATCCAAGCTCGCCCCCACGATCAACCTGAAGGGCGCGCGCGATCGCGCCGCCTTGGTCGTCGCGGCGATGGTCGATGCGGGCTTTCTCGATAAGGCAGAGGCCGCCACGGTCCGTCCGGCGCGCCCGATCGCCGACCATACCCAGGTGCTGCCCAACGGCACCTATTTCGCCGATTGGGTACTGCCCGAGGCGCGCGACCGCGCGGGCGAGATCGCGACGGAGACGACGGTGCAGACCACGCTCGACCGCCGCCTGCAACGCGCCGCCGAACATGCGGTCCGGCGTGCGGGCTTGCGCCAGGCGCAAGTTGCGCTGGTGGCGATGCGGCCGGACGGGCGCGTGGTCGCGATGGTCGGCGGCAAATCCTATGCCGACAGCCCGTTCAACCGCGCCACGCAAGCCCAGCGCCAGCCGGGCTCGGCGTTCAAGCTGTTCGTCTATCTCGCGGCGATGCGCCACGGCCTGACGCCCGATTCGGTAATCGACGACAAGCCCATCACCATCGCCAATTGGTCGCCCAAGAACGCCGATGGCCGCTATCTCGGGCCGATCACGCTGCGCCAGGCGTTCGCGCGCTCCTCCAACGTGGCAGCAGCACGGATCACCCAGCAAGTCGGCGTCGCCAACGTCATCCAGGCGGCACGCGACTTGGGCGTGACCTCGCCCATCCCCAATGAAGCGACGATCGCGCTCGGCACGTCGAGCATGTCGCTGCTCGAACTGACCTCGGCTTATGCCGCGATTCTCGCCGAACGCTATCCGGTCCATGCACACGGGCTGGAGGCCGCTCCGGCGGAGCACGGGATCATCGCCGCGCTCACCGATCGCACCCATTCGCTCGATGGCACCATCCATGACGAGATGCTCGATCTGCTCTCCGCCTCGGCCGAGACGGGCACCGGGCGCGCCGCCGCTCTGTCGGTCAAGACCTATGGCAAGACCGGTACCACGCAGGACAGCCGCGACGCGCTGTTCGTCGGCTTCGCCAATGGGCTCGTGGTCGGCGTGTGGGTCGGCAATGACGACAACACCCCCAATGCCGGGCTGTCGGGCGGCGGCATTCCGGCGCGGGTGTGGCGCGATTTCATGCAGACCGCGCTCGGCGTCGGCCCCGCCGCCGCGCCGGAACCGGTCGAAGAAGTCGATCCCGATGCGGGCAATTCGCTGGGCGACGCGCTCGAAAACTTCCTCGATCCCAGCGCGATTCCCCCGGTCGAGGGCGAGATTCCGGGCGTCGGACGGATACGGTTGCGCAATGGCGAAATCGACTTCGCGCCCACCCGCCCCGACCAGCGCGACCGCCGCCGCGATGCCCCCGACGATCGCGCCCCGCGCCGCGACCAGAGTGATCCGAACGACGACCAATAGCGCCGGTTGACGCCGGGCAAGCACGCCCGCATTGCTGTGCCATGCGCTTCTTCTCCGACAATGCCGCCCCCGTCCACGCCACCGTCCTCGCTGCCATGGCCGACGCCAATGTGCTCGACACCGCGTATGACGGCGACGGCTGGAGCAAGCAGCTCGACGCGCGTTTTTCGGAGCTGTTCGAAACCCCGGTTCGCGCGCTGTGGGTGCCCTCGGGCACGGCGGCCAATTGCCTCGCGCTCGCCGCTCTGTGCCCGCCGCATGGCGCGATCGTCTGCCACCGCGACGCGCATATCCAGAATGACGAAGCCGGCGCGCCCGAATTCTACACGCACGGTGCCAAATTACTGCTGGCCGAGGGCGAGGGCGCGAAGCTGACCCCCGATTCGATCCGCGCCCTGCTCGATGCGACGCGCACCGACGTCCACCAGGTCCAGCCGCACGCCATCTCGATCACCAACGCCACCGAATATGGGCTGGTCTACTCCCCCAATGACGTCGCCGCGATCGGCCATCTCGCGCGCGAACGCGGGCTCGGCCTGCATATGGACGGTGCGCGCTTCGCCAATGCGGTCGCGCATCTCGGCTGCGCCCCCGCCGACGTGACGTGGCGTGCCGGGGTCGATGCGCTGAGCTTCGGCTTTATCAAAAATGGCGGGATGAGCGCCGAGGCGCTGATCTTCTTCAAGCCCGAGCTTGCCGCCGCGACGCTCTATCGCCGCAAGCGCGCCGGGTTGCTATTGTCCAAAGGCCGCTATCTCGCGGCGCAATTGCTGGCGATGCTCGACGGCGATCTGTGGCTCGATCTGGCGCGGGGTGCCAATGCCGGGGCGGCCTTGCTGGCGCAGGCTGCGGGCGACCGGCTGGTCAACCCGGTCGAGGCGAACGAAGTGTTCCTGCGCGTCACCGCCACCGAGGCCGAGGCACTGCGCGCACTTGGTTTCGATTTCTATGACTGGGGTCCGGGCGAAGCGCGACTGGTGGTTTCGTGGAATCAGCGCCCCGAGGACATCCGCCCGCTCGCCGATGCGATCGCCGCGCTTTGAGCGGCGATCCGCCCCCCAATTCGAGCCGTCTCGCGATCCTGATCCCGTTCGGCATCGTCACGCTGATCTGGGGGTCGACCTGGTTGGTCATTCGCGGGCAATTGGGCGTGGTGCCGCCAAGCTGGTCGGTCACCTATCGCTTCCTCATCGCCGGGATCGTGATGCTCGGCTATGCCGCCGTCCGACGCGAGCGCGTCCAGCTCGATGCGCGCGGCTGGGGCTTTGCCGCCTTGCTCGGGCTGATGCAATTCTGCCTCAACTTCAATTTCGTCTATCGTGCCGAGGCGCATATCGCCTCCGGGCTGGTGGCGGTGGTGTTCGCGCTGATGCTGTTGCCCAACGCCTTGTTCGGGCTCATTTTTCTCGGCCAGCGGCTCGGGCGGCAATTGCTCGTCGGGGTCGGCGTGGCGATGGTCGGGGTCACCCTCCTGTTCCTGCGCGAAATGCGGATCGATCCGCATGGTCCCGGCGAAGTGATGACCGGGATCGGCTTTACCACGCTGGCGATCTTCTCCGCCTCGACCGCCAATGTCATGCAGGGCACGCGCACCGCGCGCGCCTATCCGATGATCCCGACGCTCGGCGTGGCCATGCTGATCGGCGCGTCGTTCGACGCCGCCTTCGCCTGGGTGACGACCGGGCCACCGGTGATCGAGCCGACTTTACCCTATCTCGCCGCCACGCTCTATCTCGGCGTGTTCGCCTCGGCGATCGCCTTCCCGCTCTATTTCGGCGTGCTCCGCGTGATCGGCCCGGCCAAGGCGGCCTATTCGGGCGTGCTCGTCCCCGTCATCGCCATGTGCCTGTCGACCCTGTTCGAGGGCTATCGCTGGTCGCTGCTCGCCGGGGCAGGCGCGGCGCTGGTGATCGGCGGCCTGATCATCGCGCTCAGGGCACGCAGACCCGCGCGGTAATCGGGGTAGAGCGGTCTCCAGCCGAGCACGCGCTTCGCCTTGCCGTTGGCCACCCGCCGATTCTCGGCATAGAAACCGCGCGCCATTGGCGACAGCGTCTCCAGCGGCACGAAGGCAGGCGCGGCGAGCCCCAACAGCCGCGCCGCGAACGCCACCACCGCATTCTGGCTGGCCGGGACATCGTCGGCGAGATTGTACGCGCCGGGCGGGGCCGCAAACCCCGCGATCACCCCGCGGGCTATGTCGTCGACATGGCAACGGCTGAACACCTGGTCGGCGACATCGACGCGGTGCGCCATACCGCTGGCGACACGATCCAGCGGCGACCGCCCCGGACCGTAAATACCCGGTAAGCGAAACACCCCAGCGCCGATCTCCTGCCACGCGGCATCGGCTTCGGCCCGCGCATTGCGGCGACCGCTGCCGATCGCGGCGCTCTCATCGACCCACGCCCCGCCAGCATCGCCGTAAACCCCGGTCGAGGACAGGTAGCCGAGCCACGCCCCGCTCGCGCGCAGGGCTGTGCCATAGGTGACCAGCACCGGATCGATCTCGCCCGCAGGCGGCACCGAGGACAGGATATGCGTCGCCGCGCCCAGTTCCAGCGCAACCGCCGCGCCATCATCGAAGCGGATCGTACCGTCGCGCCCGTCGCGCGTGGTGCCGACCACCACCCCGCCTGCGCCGCGCACCCGCGCCGCCAGCACTTGCGCGGTATAGCCAAGCCCGAAGATCAGCAGCCGCACATCACTTCGCCCCATAGCCATTGTACAGCAACCCGAAGAAATCGCCCTTGTTCCAGCGCGGCCGCGCATCGCCATCGGCAATCGCGCGTGCGATCGCATAATTGGCATCGACGAAGCGGATGCCCTGCGCCCAGTCGATCGGCTGCGACAGGTCGTCGGCCGGCTGGTGATAGCGGTGCGCGAAGAACTCCGCCGTCGCCGCCTTGCCCGGCCCCTTCTGCCCTGGCCACAGGAACACCGAGGGCACGCCTTGCTGGACGAAGCGATAATGATCGGAGCGCACGAAAATGCCCTGCGCCGGATCGGGATCGGGCGACATCGTCACCCCCAAGGTGCCGACCGCCTGCGCGACGATCGGCCCCAAGGTTGAGCGATCGGCCCCGAACACCGTCATGTCTTCAAAGGCGTAAGACAGGATCGGCATATCGAGATTGACGTCGGCGACGATGCTGGAGATCGGCACGGTCGGGTGCTTGGCGAAATAGTCGGAGCCGACCAGCCCCTTCTCCTCCGCCGTCACTGCCAGGAACAGGATCGAGCGGCGCGGGCGCTTGCCCGAAGCCTTGAAACGCTTGGCTTCCTCGATCAGCGAGGCGATACCGACGGCGTTGTCCTCCGCGCCATTATAGATCGTGTCGCCCTTGGCATCGGGCCGCCCGACGCCGAGATGATCGAGATGCGCCGACAGCACGACCACCTCCTTGGCGAGCTTGGGGTCGCTGCCGGGCAGCATCCCGGCGACATTGCCGCTGCCCATCGCCTCGAACGCCGTCTTCAGCGACACCGTCATGCTGACGCCCAGCGGCTCCGCGCGGAGAACCGCCTCGCGGTCGGCTGAAGCTTTGACGATATCGCTCCAGGGCGCCTTCGCGCCCGCGAACAGCTTGGCCGCCCCGGTCGCGCTGAGCGTCGCCAGCACCGGCGCGCCGACGGTCTCGCCCGTGCCATTGGCGCGCGCCCAGGTCGTGCGCGGCCGGTCGAAGCCCGCCCCGTTCCCCGGCAGAGGACCCCGCGTCAGCACCACCACGCCGACCGCGCCATGCTGCGCCGCGATCACCGCCTTGGTCGCCACGCTCTGGAAATGCGCGCGTTCCTCGCTCTGGAAGCTGTTCGGCGCGCCCGCGAACAGCGCGACGATCTTGCCGCGCACATCCACCCCGGCATAATCGTCGCGGCGATAAGTCGGCGCGACCAGCCCATAGCCGACGAACACCACCGGCGCATCGAGCGCGGTCTGCGCGGCACTCGCCACCGCGCCCGGCACATAATCCTCGCCAAAGACCAGCGTGCGCGGGCCCGCGCCCGCGCCGGTCAGCACGACATCGCCCTTGTCGGCAGCGCGATAGGTGACCAGCGGCACCTTCTGGATATAGCTGCCCGCATCCCCGGCAGGCTTCAGCCCGGCGGCAAAGAATTGCGCGGCGACATATTCCGCGGCGATCCTATATTCGGGGCTGCCCGCCTCGCGCCCGCGCAGCGCATCGGAGGCAAGAAACAGGACATGCGCCTTCATCGCGGCCTGATCGTCGGGCAAGGGCGCGTCCTGCGCGAGCCCCGCGCTTGCGCTCGCGAGCGCAATCATGCCCGCCATCCAGATCTTCATCGTCATCCCTTTTGCTATCCTGGCCCGCTACCATAGGGATTACCGCACGCAAAACGGGCGATTTCGGTGGCACGGCACGGTTGCGGGCCCTACATCGCAGGGAATGCTCGATATCCAGACCAGCTCCGCCCTGCCGACGGCCACGCCGCATGTTACGCGCCGTGAGGATTACACGCCGCCCGACTGGCAAGTGCCCGAGATCGCGCTCGACTTCGACCTCGACCCGGCCAGCACGCGCGTGAAGGCCATGCTGCACGTGCAGCGCAGCGACACGCATGATCGCCCGCTGCGGCTCGACGGGGCGGGGCAGACGCTATTGTCGGTCAGCGTCGACGGGGTCGCGGTCAATGACTGGACGATCGAGGGCGAAACGCTGGTGCTGCCGCTGGCGGGCTCGGCGCATGTCGTCGAAACCGAGGTCGAGATCGCGCCCGAGCGCAACACGCAGCTGATGGGCCTCTATGCCTCGGGCGGCAACCTCTGCACGCAGTGCGAGGCCGAGGGCTTTCGCCGCATCACCTATTTCCCCGACCGGCCCGACGTACTCAGCCGCTACCAGGTGCGGATGACTGCGGACAAGGCGCGCTATCCGGTGCTGCTCGCCAATGGCGACCCGATCGCCTCGGGCGATTTGCCCGAGGGCAAGCATTGGGCCGAGTGGCGCGACCCCTTCCCCAAGCCCTGTTACCTGTTCGCGCTGGTGGCGGGCGATCTCGCGGTCAATCGCGGCAGCTTCGTTACGATGTCGGGGCGCGAAGTCGCGCTCGGCATCTGGGTGCGCGCCGCCGACGTGCCGCGCACCGACCATGCGCTCGCCGCGCTCAAAGCCGCAATGGCCTGGGACGAGCAGACATATGGCCGCGAATATGATCTCGACGTGTTCAACATCGTCGCGGTCGATGATTTCAACTTCGGCGCGATGGAGAATAAGGGGCTGAACATCTTCAACAGCCGCTACATCCTCGCCGACCCCGACACCGCGACCGATTATGATTATGACGGCATCGCCGCCGTCGTCGCGCACGAATATTTCCATAATTGGTCGGGCAACCGCGTCACCTGCCGCGACTGGTTCCAGCTGTCGCTGAAGGAAGGCTTCACCGTCTATCGCGACCAGTGCTTCTCGGCCGATCAGGGCTCGGCCGCAGTCAAGCGGATCGAGGATGTGCGCGGCCTGCGTGCGTCGCAATTCCCCGAGGATGCCGGACCGCTCGCCCACCCGATCCGCCCCGATTCCTATCAGGAAATCTCCAACTTCTACACCGCCACCATCTACAACAAGGGTGCCGAGATCATCCGGATGCTGGCGACCATCCTGGGCGCGCAGGCGTTCCGCGCCGGCACCGACCTGTATTTCGACCGCTTCGACGGCACCGCGGCCACCTGCGAGGATTTCGTCGCCTCGCTGGAAGATGCCAGCGCTACGGACCTGACCCAGTTCCGCCGCTGGTACTCCCAGGCGGGTACGCCGCGCATCACCGCCTCGCTGCTGCATCATCAAGGCTCGGGCCGCGCGGAACTGGTGCTGGCGCAAAACACCCCCCCGACGCCGGGCCAAAGCATCAAGCAACCGGTCGTGCTGCCGTTGCGGGTAAAACTGTTCGGGGCCGACAGCGGACAGCCCTATGCACCCGAGCAAACCGTGCTGCTGACCGAGGCGGAACACCGCATCGTTTTCGAAGACGTGCGCGAACGCCCGATCCTGTCGATCAACCGCGGTTTCTCCGCCCCGGCGATCCTCGAGACCGATCGCAGCGCCGCCGACCTGGCCTTCCTCGCCGCGCAGGATGACGATCCGTTCGCGCGCTACGAAGCGTTGCAGCAACTCATGCTCGATACGCTGGTGGAAAGTGCCGGTGGTGCCCGCGTCGATCACACCGCCGTGATCGCCGCGATCGGCGGCACGCTCGCCAACCCGCAACTCGACCGCGCTTTCGTCGCGGAAGCCGTGCTGCTGCCATCGGAAAGCTTCATCGGCGACCAGATGACGGTGGTCGATCCCGAAGCGATCTTCCGCGCCCGCGAAGCCCTGCGCCGCGATATCGGGCGCACGCTGGAGGATGCGTGGCGCACTGCCTATCATGCGGCCCGCGCCACCACCGACGGCTATGTCTATTCGCCGGAGGCCAAGGGCCTGAGGCGGCTGAAATCGGTGGCGCTCGGCTATATTGCGGCGTCGGGGGCGGGTGACGCGGGCGCACTGGCGTTCGCGCAATTCGAAGCCGCCGACAATATGACCGACCGGCAAAGCGCGTTGACCACCTTGGTCGCGGGCGATTCCACCCAGCGCACGCCTGCGCTCGACATCTTCTACAATCGCTACAGCGACAATGCGCTGGTGCTCGACAAATGGTTCTCGGTGCAGGCGATGGCCCCGCGCGACGACACCGGCGCGATCGTGCTGGAACTGTCACAGCATCGCGATTTCACGCTCGCCAACCCCAATCGCGCACGCGCGCTGATCGGTGCCTTCGGGGTCAATCAGCGCGCCTTCAACACAGCCGATGGATCGGGCTATCGCTTCCTGGCCGATCAACTGATCGCGCTGGACCGGATCAACCCGCAAACCGCCGCCAAGCTGATTCCCCCGCTCGGCCGCTGGAAGCGCTTCGACCCCAGCCGCGCCGCGCTGATGCGCGCGCAGCTCGAACGGATCGTGGCGGTGCCGGGCTTGTCGAAGGATATGGCGGAACAGGCGTCGCGCAGCCTGGACGGGTGAAGCACGCGCGGGAAGCGGGCGCTGTCCTCCGCTTCCCCTCCCTTCGGCACGCCGCTCACGCGTCGTCGGTGAGGGCCGTTGCCAAAGCGGTGCGCACCGCCAGAATTGCGTCCCGCGCTCTGTTATCCAGCGCGGCGTTGCGGGGCGACGGTGGTTTGCCCTCGAGCAACAGTGCCTTTTGCACGCCGCGAATCGTATAGCCGTCCTGCTCCAGCATCGCCGCAATACGCCGGACCAGCGCCACGTCCTCGGGACGGTAATAACGGCGATTGCCGGCGCGCTGCAGCGGTCGCAGCTGGGGGAAGCGGGTCTCCCAATAGCGCAAGATATGCTGCGGCAGCCCCGTCTCCCGCGACAATTCCCCGATCGTGCGATACGCGCCCGCCGCCTTGCCGCCCGACTCCGCTGCAGCAGGAGCGTCGGCTTTCGCGGGCGGAACCGCCATGGTCAGCGTCAGTCGGCGTCGACGATGCGATCGCGCATCATCTGGCTGGCGCGGAAGGTAAGCACGCGGCGCGGCGCGATCGGGACTTCGATGCCCGTCTTTGGATTTCGACCGACGCGCTCGCCCTTGTCGCGCAGGACGAAGGTGCCGAAGCCCGAAATCTTGACGTTGTCGCCCTTGGCCAGCGCACCACACATATGGCCAAGGATTTGCTCAACCAGCTTGGACGAATCCGCGCGCGACAGGCCAACACTATTATGGAGCGCCTCCGCCAGATCGGCCCGTGTCAACGTTCCTACAGATGCCATTCCGTTTCCCTCCCCGAAGAATGGTAGAGAACCGACCTAACACACAGAAGTGCTTGACTGAAAGTACTAGTTACTTCCTCGTAAGAAGGGATTAGAAGCGAATCACCGCGGCACCCCAGGTGAAGCCGCCGCCCATCGCTTCCAGCACAATCAGATCGCCATGCTTGATCCGCCCGTCCTTGACCGCGGTATCGAGCGCGAGTGGAACCGAGGCGGCCGAAGTGTTGGCATGCTGGTCAACCGTGACGACGACTTTGTCGGGCGACAGGTTGAGCTTGCGCGCCGTTGCATCCAGGATGCGGGCATTGGCCTGATGCGGCACCAGCCAGTCGACATCGCCCGCCGAAAGCCCGGCAACGGCCAGCGTCTCGGTCATCACCGAGGCGAGATTGACGACGGCGTGGCGAAACACCTCGCGCCCCTTCATCCGCACCTTGCCGACAGTGCCGGTGGTCGAGGGACCACCATCGACATAAAGCAGTTCGTTATGGCGGCCATCGGCGTGGAGCCGCACCGCGAGAATGCCGCGTGCGCCCGTGTCCTGCGCCTCCAGCACCACTGCGCCCGCGCCATCGCCGAACAGCACGCAGGTCGCGCGGTCTTCCCAGTCGAGGATACGGCTGAAGGTCTCCGCACCGATCACCAGCGCACGCCTGGCGGCCCCGCTGCGCAACATGCTGTCGGCAACCTGCAGCGCATAGAGAAAGCCCGAACAGACGGCGGCGACATCGAAGGCCACGCAATCATCGATGCCGAGCATCGCCTGCACCTTGGTCGCGCTGGCCGGGAAGGTCTGGTCCGGCGTGGCCGTCGCCAGCACGATCAAATCGATGTCCTGCGCCGCAATACCGGCGGAACCCAGCGCCGCGCGGCAGGCGTCTGCGGCCAGCGTGGCGGTGGTCTCGTCAGGGCCGGCGATGTGACGGAAGCGGATGCCGGTGCGCTCGACGATCCATTCGTCCGAGGTGTCGACGGTTTCGGCCAGCTCGGCATTGGACACGCGCCGCGTCGGCAGCGCCGATCCGGTGCCGATAATCACGCTTTGCATCATGCCGCCTTTTTCTCGAAATCACCCAGATCTTCCGCGATTCGCCGCGTCAGATCATCGCGCACCATCTTCGCCGCCGCCGCGATTGCGGTGGCCACGCCCACTTCGTTGGCACCGCCGTGGCTTTTAACGACCAGCCCGTTAAGCCCCAGAAAAACGGCACCATTGTGGTTATTCGGGTCGAGATGATGGCGCAGTAATTCGGTTGCGGGGCGCGAGATGAGGAAGCCGATCTTCGAGCGGACCGAAGACCGGAAAGCCCGCTTGAGCAGATCGGCGACGAACCGCGCGGTGCCTTCGGCGGTTTTCAGCGCGATATTGCCGGAAAAGCCGTCGCACACGATCACATCGACATCACCGCGCGACAATTTGTCGCCTTCGATGAAGCCGGTAAATTCCAGTGGAAGATGCGCGGCGGCGCGCAAGGCGGTGGCGGCGTCGCGAATCGTCTCGGTGCCCTTCTGGTCCTCGCTGCCGATGTTGAGCAGCGCGACTCGCGGGCGCGCGAGATCCAGCGTCGTGCGCGCATAGGCCGCGCCCATCACGGCAAACTGAATGAGATTACGCGAATCGCACTCGGTATTGGCACCGAGATCGAGCACGACCGTGTCATTGTCGCCCAGCGACGGCATCAGCCCCGCCAGCGCCGGGCGGTCGATCCCCGGGATCATGCGCAGCGACAGCTTCGACATCGCCATCAGCGCACCGGTATTGCCCGCCGACACGCAAGCGGCAGCGCGGCCCTGCTTCACCATGTCGATGGCAATACCCATCGATGTGGTCTTGGCGCGGCGAATCGCCTGGCTCGGCTTGTCGCTCGAGCCGACAACCTCCGGCGCATGGACGATTTCGGAATGCGCGGTGAGGTTGGGGTGGTTCAACAGCCCAGCCCGAATCGCTGCCTCGTCGCCGACCAGAATGAAGCGCATGTCCTCGAACCGGCGGCGGGCACGCGCCACCCCGGCGAGCATCACCGCCAGCCCTTCGTCGCCACCCATCGCATCGATCGCGATCCGGGAGCTGTTCGTCACGCTGGCCGCCCCCTGTTCACTGTCCGAGCGTTGCGTCAGGTCAGCCTTCGACCGAAACGATCTCACGACCGTTATAATGGCCGCACGACGGGCACAGATTGTGAGGACGCTTCAGTTCGCCGCAATTCGGGCATTCCTGGAACGACGCGACGGTCAGCGAATCGTGCGAACGACGCATGCCGCGCTTGGACGGCGTGGTTTTTCTTTTGGGGACGGCCATTTCGGCGAAACCTTATGCTTGTCTGACAGGTGCGATACGCCCGGTTCGGGCTCTCCGCAACCAACGCCTGAGGTTGGCCGCGCAAGCGGCACCGATGCCAGACAAATCGCGAAGATGGCGGCCTATAGCGATTCTGCGCGGCGTTGCAAGCTCAGGGAATGGATGCCAAGGCCGCATCACACGGTTTACCGGACTTTCTGGGGGAGAAGAACGATGAGTTCGATCATGTTGCCAATCACATTGATGACAGCGGGTGCCGCCGCCCTGCTCAATTTGTGGCTCGCCATGCGCACCGGCTCGGTCCGGACCAAGGCCAAGATCGATATTGGCGACGGCGGCAACGATTTGCTGATTCGCCGGATGCGCGCACATGCGAATTTCGTCGAATATACGCCCTTCATCCTGATCCTGATCGCCCTGATCGAATACACCACAGGCACGTCGCTGTGGCTGTGGGTGGCGAGCGCGGTGTTCCTGCTTGGCCGAGTCGGCCATGCGCTCGGGATGGAAGGTTTGCCCGGCGGACGGATGGTCGGCACGATCATTACGTTCGCGCTGCTGCTCGGCCTGGGCGGCTATGCGGTGGTGCTGCCCTATCTGCCACACGCGGCGACCAGCGTGACCGCCCCGAGCGCCGTCCGCGCGGGCTGAGCCTCAGGCGGCGAGCGCCGCATCGCTGACGAACATGTTGGTGCGGCGCTCATGCGCGAAACTGCTCGCCGGGCCGTGCCCCGGAATGAAGGTGGTGTCGTCGCCGAGCGGCCACAGCTTGGTGACGATCGACTCGAGCAATTGCGGATGGTTGCCGCGCGGGAAATCGGTGCGGCCGACTGACCCTGCGAACAGCACGTCACCGACCAGCGCCAGTTTGGAGGGCGCGTGGTGGAAGACGACGTGGCCAGGCGTGTGGCCAGGCGTCTCATAAACATCGAGCACGAGATTGCCGACGGTGACGGTATCGCCCTCGACCAGCCAGCGGTCCGGCTCGAAATTGACGCCGGGGATGCCGTATTGCGCACCACTTTCGGACAGGGTCGAGGTGAGGAAACGATCCTCCTCATGCGGCCCCTCGATCGCGACGCCGAGCTGTTCGGCGAGCGGCTTGGCCTCGCCGCAATGGTCGATATGGCCGTGGGTAAGGATGATCTTCTCGACCGTCACCTTGTGCTGCGCGGCGGCGGCGAGCAGCTTGGGCAAGTCGCCACCCGGATCGACGAACGCCCCGCGCATCGTCGCGGTGCACCATAACAGCGTGCAATTCTGTTGCAGCGGCGTCACCGGGATGATCGTGGCGCGAAGCGGCGGCTGGGGGGGCTGAGCGGTCATGCGCCCTGAAATACGGTGAGTGCGGCGGAAAACCAAGCGCGCGAAAACCAAGGGTTGCCGACAGGGGCGTCGCCGGGGCATTTGTTACACGACATTATGCACACGCCATCGCCCAACCCGCTTGTCCTGCGGAGCCCCTTCGTCCTGCTGGACGACGCGCGCGATGGCGGTGCAGCGGCGCGGCTCTATTGCGATCCGGTGCGAATCGTCACGGCGCGATCGGTGTCCGAAGTCCGCCCGGCGCTGGAGGCGCTGCGCGCCGCGCGGGCTGGCGGGCTGCAGGCCGCCGGATTCCTGTCCTACGAAGCCGGTACGGCGTTCGAGTCGGTCGCGGGAGCGGAGCCGGACGAGACCGGGACTCCTTTGCTGTGGTTCGGCTTGTTCGAACGTTATACCGAGATCGCCCCCGACGCGGTGCCGGCCATGCTGCCCGATCCGGCGGGGGCGTGGATCGGTGCGCCCGAACCGGCGATCGACCGCGCGACCTATGATGCGCATTTCGCCGCCGTGCAGGCGCGCATCGTCGCCGGGGACCTGTACCAGGCCAATCTCACCTATCGCGCACACGCCCGTGTCCTCGGCGATCCGCTTTCGCTGTACGCGCGCCTGCGCAATGCAGCGCGCGCCGGGTTTGGTGCGCTGATCGACACCGGGGCCGAACGGATCCTCTCGCTTTCGCCCGAATTGTTCTTTTCGCTGGAAGGCGACACGCTGCTGTGTCGGCCGATGAAGGGCACGGCGCGGCGCGGCGATAGCGCCGATGCCGACCGCGCGATTGCCGCAGCGCTGGTCGAAGACCCCAAGCAGCGCGCCGAAAATTTGATGATCGTGGACTTGATGCGCAACGATCTGGCGCGCGTTGCCCGCGCCGGATCGGTCGCGGTGCCGCATTTGTTCGAGGTGGAAACCTACCCGACGGTGCATCAATTGGTCTCGACCGTCACCGCGTCGATCGCGCCCGACACCGACGCGATCGACGTGCTGGCGGCGCTGTTTCCGTGCGGATCGATCACCGGCGCTCCGAAAATCGCGGCAATGGAGGCAATCGCCGCGATCGAAGGGGGCGCACGCGGACTCTATACCGGAGCGATCGGCCGGTTGGATGCCGATGGCGATGCCATGTTCAACGTCGCGATTCGCACGCTGACGCTGCCGTATGGCGCGGAGTACGCCAGCTTTGGCGCGGGCGGTGGCATCGTCGCCGATTCGGTCGCGGCCGAGGAATGGGACGAAGCACGTGCCAAGACCGACTTCCTGACTCGAGATGCGCGCGCGTTCGACCTGATCGAGACGATGGCGTTCGATCCCGAGCACGGCGTCTTGCGGCTGGATCGCCACCTCCGGCGGCTTGCGGCGAGTGCGCAGGCGTTCGGCTTCGCGTTCGACCGGCACGGCACCCGCAATGAGCTGCAGGCGGCGACCTTCCGCCTGCGGACGCGGCGCAAGGTCCGCCTGGTGCTGGCACCGAGCGGCGCGGTCGCGATCGAAATCGCCGAAATGCCTGCGGCTTCGGATCAGCCCTTGTCGGTGGCGGTGGTTCCCCTGCCGGTCACCCCCGACGATTTTCGCCTACGCCACAAAACCAGCGACCGCGCCTTTTACGACCGCGCGCGTGTGGCTGCGGGCAGCGACGAAGTGGTGTTCGTGCGCCCCGACGGGCGGCTGACCGAGGGGAGTTTCACCTCGCTGTTCGTGCCGCGCGGGGATGTCCTCGTTACGCCGCCACTGGAGGACGGACTGTTACCAGGGGTGTTGCGCGCCGACCTGCTGGCGCAAGGCCGGGCGATCGAGGGTGTACTCACCGAGGCCGATCTGGCGCATGAATTTTTCGTCGGTAACGCCCTGCGCGGACTGATTCGTGCGCGACGCACGGTTGCGGCAACGCCGCTGGCGGGATAAGCGCTCGCGCGAGTTCCCCGCCGCCACGGCTTTTTCCCAAGGCTCTTTCTTATGCATCCATCCGCCGCGCTCGCCCGCATCAAGCCCTCGCCGACGCTGGCGATCACCACGCGCGTGCAGGAATTGAAGCGCGCAGGCGTTGACGTGATTGGTCTCGGCGCAGGCGAGCCCGATTTCGACACGCCCGATTTCGTGAAGGAAGCCGCGATCAAGGCGATTCGCGACGGCCAGACCAAGTACACCAATGTCGACGGCACGCCGGAGCTGAAGGCCGCGATCGTCGCAAAGTTCGCGCGCGACAACGAACTGTCCTACACCCCCGACCAGATCAGCGTGAATGTCGGCGGCAAGCACACCTTGTTCAACGCGATCGTCGCCACGGTCGATGTCGGGGACGAAGTGATCGTGCCTGCGCCCTATTGGGTGAGCTATCCCGATGTCGTGCTGTTCGCGGGCGGCACACCGGTGTTCGTCGCGGCTGGGCCGGAGCAGGGCTACAAATTGCGTCCCGAGCAGCTCGAGGCGGCGATCACCCCGCGCACCAAATGGGTGATCCTCAATTCGCCCTCGAACCCGACCGGTGCTGCCTATAGCGCTGCCGAGTTGAAGGCGCTGGGCGAAGTGCTCGAGCGCCACCCGCATGTGTGGATCTTCGCCGACGATATGTACGAGCATATCCTCTATGACGGCTTCGAATTCACCACGATCGCGCAAGTATGCCCGTCGCTGTACGAGCGCACGCTGACCGTCAACGGCTGCTCCAAGGCCTATGCCATGACCGGCTGGCGCATCGGCTATGCCGGGGGCGCGTCGTGGCTGATCAAGGCGATGTCCAAGCTGCAGTCGCAATCGACCAGCAACCCGTGCTCGATCGCGCAGGCCGCTGCCGTTGCGGCGCTCAATGGCGACCAGAGCTTCCTCAAGGACCGTGCCGCCGCGTTCCAGGTGCGGCGCGATCTGGTCGTGTCGATGCTGAACGAGGCCGAAGGCATCACTTGCCCGAAGCCGGAGGGGGCGTTCTATGTCTATCCCGAATTCTCGGCGCTGATCGGCAAATCGACGCCGTCGGGCAAGCTGATCGACAGCGACGAAGCCTTCGTCGCCTATCTGCTCGACGATGCCAAGGTCGCCGCCGTCCAGGGTGCGGCATTCGGCCTGTCCCCGGCGATGCGCATTTCCTATGCCACTTCCGACGCGCTGCTGCGCGAAGCCTGCGAACGCATCCAGACGGCCTGCGCAAACGTACGTTGAGCCATTGGTTCAGCTTTTAGCAACGATTGGTTGCTGAAAAGCCTCTTGCGAAACGATCGGACAATGTCGATTTGCTGCGTCGCAGCGATCGGCATTGGGCCGAGCGCGAAAGGGTTTACAATGCGCAGCGTTCTTAAGTCGGGTTTCTTGTGGCAGTTTGCGGGTGGCTTCGCCTTGGGCGCGGTCGCTCTTGTAACGCTGCACCCGACCGAAGGCGCGCGGGCCACCACCCCGACCGAGGCGAAAGCACCGGCTACCCGCTAATCGTCTGCTCGATGACGGGGTCCGCTTCGTCGGCCTCCGCTGCGGCCGCCGAGTTGCCCACGCTCTTCTGCCGATAGCGCCGCGCCATCAGGGCGGCACCGAGCAGAAAGCCCCCCGGCACCAGCACCACCGCTGCCGCCAGCCCAATCCGGTTCCAGTTCGTTTCTTTGCGTTCCATCCGGAGCGCTTAGACGATCATCCCAGATCCGCTGTCACAAAATCGGCACAGCGCTCCCCGATCATGATCGATGGGGCGTTGGTGTTGCCCGAGATGAGCTTGGGCATAACCGAGGCATCGGCCACGTACAGCCCTTCCACGCCGCGCACGCGCAACCGCGGATCGCACACCGCCGCGTCGTCCGATCCCATGCGCGCCGTCCCGACCGGGTGATACACCGTGTCGGCGCGCGCGCGGATCAGGCGCTCCAGCGCGTCATCGTCGCTCAGATCGATCGGGTAGCGATCGCGCCCCTTGTGGTTGCTCAGCGGCGCGGTCTCGAGAATGCGGTACATCGCGCGCACGCCGCGCTTCATCACCTCCATGTCGCGGGAATCGCTGAAAAAGGCGGGGTCGATCAACGGTGCTGCGCGCGCATCGACCGAGGCCAGCCGCACCGTGCCGTGGCTTTCGGGCCGGAGCACGCAGACGTGGCAGGAAAAGCCATGCCCAGGCACCTTGGTGCGGCCATGATCCTCGAGTGCTGCGATCACGAAATGGAGCTGCACGTCGGGGGCGGGGGCATCGGGCGATACGGTCAGAAAGGCACCGGCTTCGGCAAAAGGCGTGGTCATCATGCCCTGGCGCTTGCGCAGCCATTGGAAGAACGCGCTGCCCATCGCCAGCGTGCCCTTCAGCGATGAACCGACAAACTCGGTCCCCGGTGTCTCGAACGCTGCGACATAATCGATATGGTCCTGCAAATTGGACCCGACCGCAGGCCGGTCCACCCGCACCGCGATACCCTTTTCGCGTAAATGCACGCCGGGTCCGATCCCCGACAGCATCAGCAATTGCGCTGTGCCGAACACGCCGCCCGCCAGGATGACGCCGCGCCGCGCGCGAATCACCTTCGATTGGCCATCCTGCAAATAGGCGACACCCCACACCCGCCCTTCGTCGAACAGCACACGTTCGGCGGTAACGCCGGTCAGGATATGCAGATCGGGATTGGCCGGGCGATCCCCCAGATAGGCGCGCGCCGAGGTCCAGCGCTCGCCATTCTTCTGCGTCACCTGATACAGGCCGATCCCGTCCTGCCGTTCGCCATTGAAATCCATGTTGCGCGGGATTTGCAGGCTCGCGCCTGCCTCGATGAAATCAAGGCTGCCGGGATTGGCGAATTTCTGGTCGCTCACCCATAACGGCCCGTCGCCGCCATGATAGGCATCGCCACGCCGCACATTGTGTTCGCTGCGTTTGAACCAGGGCAGCACCTCGTCATACGACCAGCCGGGACAGCCCATCGCCGCCCAATTGTCATAGTCCCAGCGATTGCCGCGAATATAGATCATCGCATTGATCGCGCTCGATCCGCCCAGCCCCTTGCCGCGCGGCTGATGCCCGCGTCGGCCGTTCAACCCGGCTTGCGGCACCGTCTCGTAATTCCAGTTGGTCTTGTCGGTCTGGAAAGCGAGGAAAGCCGGAATGCGCGTGCGCAAACCGGTGTTGCGCCCGCCCGCCTCCAGCAAGGCGACCGAGAATTTCCCGCCTTCGCTCAGCCGCCCGGCCGCCGCCGCTCCGCCAGATCCGCCCCCGACGACGACGATGTCGGCTTCTTCCATTCGACCTCTCCCCACCCTGGCGCTTTACTGCACCCTGTCTGTGTCTTGCTCTGTGGTGCCGCTCACGCGCGCGCGCCACCGCGCCTTGATCGTCTCCGACGTGTCGCGGCTGCCATCATGGCTCCACCCCGGCGGCATCACCAGATAGCCGAGCTTGGCACGAAGCCCGGGCGCGCGCCACACATCCTGCGCGATGCCGATCCATTCGTGGAACGCCGCCCATAACAGGTTGAAGCTGCCGAGATTCTTGACGATGCCGTATTGGGGCCGGTCATCGGCGCGCTCGGGCTCGAACGTGCCGAACATCCGGTCCCACACGATGAACACCCCGGCATAATTGGTGTCGAGATAGCGCGGGTTGGTCGCGTGATGCGCACGGTGGTGCGACGGCGTGTTCATCACCGCCTCGAACCAGCGTGGCATCCGGTCGATCACTTCGGTGTGGATCCAGAATTGGTAGATCAGATTCAGCCCCGCAACGAAGAACACCATTGCTGGCGGAAAACCGATCAGGAACAGCGGCAGGCGGAAGATGAACCCGATCGAGATGAAGCCCGTCCAGGTCTGCCTGAGCGCGGTCGACAGATTATAATGCTGGCTCGAATGGTGGATGACATGGCTCGCCCAGAACCAGCGGACGCGGTGTGCCGAGCGATGGAAGACATAATAGGCCAGATCGTCGAGGACGAAGGCGAGCACGAACCAATACCATTGGTAGCCGATGTCGAACAGCCGGAACTGCCACACCCACAGCGCCATCGCATAAACCAGGCCGACCGACAGCGCCCCCGCGACGGTGCTGCCCAGCCCCAGCAAGAGCGAGGTCAACGTATCGCGCGGTTCGTAACGGGTGCGGTCGCGCATCCGGGCGACCACCATCTCGGCCAGCACCAGCACAATGAAGCCGGGCACAGCATATTGGACGGGATCGGGCAGCTCCATGACGCTACTTACACCCTTGTCAGTGCCTCTTTGTCAATGCAGCGTGACCACGACATCGCGCGGTCGGTCGGCCGATGCCTCGATCGCGCGCACTTCGATATCGGTTACGCCGAACAACAGCACGCTGCCGAACAGCCGCTCGCCCGTTTCTATCCGCACGCCCTCGATTCCCTGGCTGAGCTGAAGCGGCGCGATCAGGCGACGCGCGGCGATCCTCGCACCGTGGCGTTTGAGTAGGGCAACGGCACCATTGCCCGCGACCAGCGCCGCGCCACCATCGGTACCGATCACGGCGTCATGCGCGATGAACCCCGCCAGCATCTGCTCGGCGGTTTCGCGCGCTTGCGCCACACTCGCAATCCGGCTCTCGCCCAGCCGCAACCAGCGCGCGATCAGCGCGAGCGCGATCACGCCTGCAAGACTATAGCCGAGTTGCGTCCAGTTCATGCCGCCGTGGACAGCGCATCGAGCAGCGGCCGCAGGCCGGTCAGGTCATACCCCGCCGCCGCAGCCTTCGCCATTGCGGCGTCGGGGTGCGCGCCCGCCTTCACCGCCGCCAGCGCCCACAGATTGCACGACCGTGTGCCCGAGCGGCAATAGGCCAGCACCGGCCCTTTGGCCTCGCCCAGCACCGCTGCCATCGCGTCGATTTGCGGGTGCGAGAAACCGGCATGGGTGACGGGAATGGCGGTATAGCCAAGCCCGGCAGCCGCTGCGGCGGCGGCGATTTCCTCGCCGGTCGGCTGGCCGAAATCCTCGCCGTCGGGGCGGTTGTTGACGATGACGGTAAAGCCGGCCGCAGCGAGCTCCGCCAGATCGTCCAGGGCAATCTGCGGCGCGACGGAGATGGTGGCGTCGATGGTGCGGAGTGTGGTCATGCGGTTAATCTAACCAGCACGGTGGCGTTGCGAAAGCGACAGATTGTGGATGCGCGGAGAAGAAAAGCTAAACGCAAAGGCGCGAAGCGATTGGTCGCACAGCCATCCCCCTTTCTTCTCTTTGCGTCTTCGCGGCTTCGCGCGAGAACCCCTTCTTCTCGCCTAAAACCGCCGCACCACCGCCAGAAACGCCTCGCCATAGGCCTCCAGCTTGCGCGTGCCGACGCCCGTGATTCGCCCCATCGCCGCCAGTGTCGCGGGGCGCAGCGTCGCCATTTCGCGCAGCACCGAATCGTGGAAGATCACATACGGCGGCACGCTTGCCTCCAGCGCAAGTTCGCGGCGCTTGGTGCGCAGCGCCTCGAACAGCGGATCGCCGCTCGGATTCAGTTGCGCGCCGGTGCCGCCGCGCGTGCGCCGCGTACGCTTAGGCGGCAGAATCAGATCGACGCGCTCGCCTTCCTTCAGGATACCGCGCGCGCCCGGCCCAAACTCCAGCCCGCCAAAGTCGTTCGCGCGCAACGCATCGCGCAGCAACAACGCGCGTCCCACCGGCTTGATCAGCGCCGCTTCCTCCGGCGACGAGGCGATGCCGAACACGCCGAGCGACTCATGCCCGTTCATCAGGCTGCGCTCGCTCGACTGGCCCATCAGGACTTGTTCGATATAGCCCGCGCCAAAGCTCTGGCCTGTGCGAAACACCGCGGAGAGGAATTTCCTCGCCACCTCCGTCGCGTCGACCGCCGCCGGAGGGTTGAGGCAATTGTCGCAATTCCCACATGTTTCGGGGCTGTCATCGCCGAAATGCTTCAGCAGGATCTTGCGCCGGCACCCCGCCGTCTCGGCCAGCGCGCCCAGCGCCGCCAGCCGTTGCCGCTCGCCCGGCTGCCGCGCGGGTTCGACCTCGCCGATGCGTTGCCGCGCCCGCGCGAAATCCTCGGCACCCCAGAACAGATGCGCCACCGCCGGATCGCCATCGCGGCCCGCGCGCCCCGTTTCCTGATAATAGGCCTCGATCGACTTGGGCAGCCCGGCATGCGCGACGAAGCGCACATCGGGCTTGTCGATGCCCATGCCAAAGGCGACCGTCGCGCACATCACCATGTCCTCGCTGGCGACGAAATCGGCCTGATTCTTGGCACGCACATGCGGATCGAGCCCGGCATGATAGGCGCGCGTCGGCCGTCCGGTCTTGGCCAACGCCTCCGCCATTTTCTCCGTCCCCGCGCGGCTCTGGACATAGACGATGCCCGCCCCCGGCGTTTCCGCGATCAGATCGGCGATCTGGCGGGTGGCATTGTCCTTGGGGCTGATGCGGTACTGGATATTGGGCCGGTCGAACCCGGCGACGATCATCCCGTCATGCGGAATACCGAGCTGGTCGAGAATATCGGCACGGGTATGCGCGTCGGCGGTCGCTGTCAGCGCCAGGCGCGGCACCTCGGGAAAGGCATCGAGCAGCGGGCGCAGCAGCCGGTAATCGGGGCGGAAGTCATGCCCCCATTCGGACACGCAATGCGCCTCGTCGATCGCGAACAAAGCGAGCGGCGCCTGCCCCAGCAAATCGCGAAAGCTGCCACTCGATGCGCGTTCGGGCGCGACATAGAGCAGATCGAGCTCGCCGCGCCGGAAGCGCGCGATCGTCTCCATCTGGTCGGTATCGACCGAGGTCAGCGTCGCCGCGCTGATCCCGATCGCGGTCGCCGCACGCAACTGATCGTGCATCAGCGCGATCAGCGGCGACACCACGACACAGGTGCCGGGCAGCGCCAGCGCAGGCAATTGATAGCAAAGCGACTTGCCCGCCCCCGTCGGCATCACCGCCAGCGTGTTCTGCCCCGCCAGCACGCGCTCCACCACCGATCCCTGTACCCCGCGAAAGGCGGGAAAGCCGAAGGTCGATTGCAATATGGGGAGGGGGTCGAGCGTCATGCCCCGATCTAGCGTGCCCCGCCCCGAAGCGTAAGGGGCACACCCACGCAATTAACCGGGCGCTCACAATCCGGTCCTAAAGTCACCCCATCCCGAAACCCGGACCGGCTGGGGGTGCCGTGCACGCGACAATGACGATGGTTTCGGACGGTATCGGCTGGCTTGCCGGCTATTGGGCCAATCAACTCGGCGGAACCTTCTTCGGCACGGGGTCGACGCTGTCGATTTTCGGGCTGGTGGTGACGGTGCTGATCGCCGCGTTTCTTGCGGTGCCGCGCGGGCGGCGGGCGATGCCCCGGCTGGCGGTGTGGCGGCGCGCGCTATTCCCCCGCCGGATCTTCTCCAGCGCCTCGGGCCGCGCCGATCTGTGGTGGTTCGCATTCAGCCTGTTCGGCTATGGGCTGCTGTTCGGCTGGGCAGTGCTGTCGAGCGTGCAGATTACGGCGCTGATTCGTCTGGCAACCGGCCCGATTGCGCCGCTCGGCCTGCCGCCGCTCGTGGCGAGTGCGGTGCTGACGGTGCTGCTCTATCTCGCTTATGAATTTTCGTACTGGCTCGATCATTATCTGAGCCACGCAGTCCCGCTGCTGTGGCAGTTCCATGCGGTCCATCACTCCGCCGAAAGCCTGTCGCTGTTGACGACCTTCCGCGTCCATCCGGTCGACACGATCGTCTTCGCCAATATCACCGCCATCCTGATCGGGGTGACGCAAGGCCTGGCCGGTCCGCTGCTGGGGGAACCGCACGGTGTGACGATCGGCGGGGTGAACGCCTTGACGATGATCGGTGCCATCACGCTCACCCATCTGCAGCATTCGCATCTGTGGGTGACGTTCGGCCCGCGCTGGGGCCGGTGGCTGCTGAGCCCGGCGCATCACCAGATCCACCATTCGATGGACGTGCAGCATCACAACCGCAATTTTGGCAATACGCTCGCGCTGTTCGACCGGCTGTTCGGCACCTTATACGTGCCGGGCGCACGCCGCGAGCCGTTGCGGTTGGGCGTGGAAGGTGGCGGGATGCGGCCGCATGGCTGGCGAAATGCCGTGTTCGCGCCGTTCGGCAAGGCGTGGGCGCTGCGGCCTCATACTCCCAACCCTCTTGCGCAACCCGATCCATCGCGGGCAAACGCCGGGCATGGATAACGTGATCGACAACAAGGCCGAGGCCGAATTCGAACTGACCGTCGGCGGCAAGCGCGCGGTCGCGGCCTATCAGATGGAAGGCGGCACGATCGTGTTCACCCACACTATCGTGCCCAAGGCGCTGGAGGGCCGCGGCGTCGGCTCGAAACTGATCCGCGCCGCACTCGACTCGGCGCGCGACCGGGGGTTGAAGGTCATCCCGCAATGCCCGTTCGTCGCGGCCTATATCGAGAAGCATCCGGAGTATCGGGAATTGCTGGCGTAACAGCATTGCCCACCCCGTTCGTTTCGAACGGGAATTCGGGACTGTCCACCGCCCGATCGCGCTACTCCGCCGCCACCGACTCCTCCGCCCGCTCCTGCGCCTGGCGGTTCCACATTTCCGCATACAGCCCGTTCTTGCGCAGCAGCACGGCATGGCTGCCGCGTTCGACCACGCGCCCGGCTTCCAGCACGACGATCTCGTCGGCATGGACCACGGTCGACAGGCGGTGCGCGATCACGATCGTGGTGCGGCCGCGTTCGATCGCCTGCAGCGTATCGAGAATCTCGCCCTCGGTACGGCTGTCGAGCGCGCTGGTCGCTTCGTCCAGGATCAGCACTGGCGGATTCTTGAGCAGGGTCCGCGCGATCGCCACGCGCTGCTTTTCACCGCCCGACAGCTTCAGCCCGCGCTCGCCGACACGCGTCGCATAGCCCTCGGGCTGGCGCTCGATGAACCCCGCAATCGCCGCGCCCCGCGCCGCAGCCTCGATCTCGTCTTGCCCGGCCCCTTCGCGGCCATACGCGATGTTGTAGCCGATCGTGTCGTTGAACAGCACGGTATCCTGCGGCACGATGCCAATCGCCGCGCGCAGGCTCGCTTGCGTCACCTGCGCGATATCCTGCCCGTCGATCGTGATGCGCCCGCCGGTCAGATCGTAGAACCGGAACATCAGCCGCGCGAGCGTCGATTTGCCCGCGCCCGATGGCCCGACCACCGCCAGCGTCTTGCCCGCCGGAATATCCAGATCGATGCCCTTCAGGATCGGCATCCCCGCATCATAACCGAAGCGCACATCCTCGAAACGGACGTGGCCGCGCGCCACCAGCAGCGGCGTGGCGTCGGGTGCGTCGACCACCTCCGACTGCGTATCGATCAAGTCGAACATCGCGCCCATATCGATCACGCCCTGACGGATCGTGCGATAGACCATACCGAGCAGATCGAGCGGACGGAACAGTTGCGACAGCAGCGTCGAGACGAACACCACGTCGCCCGCCGAGAATCTGCCGCCGCCCCAGCCCCAGGCAACGAACGCCATCCCGCCGCCGAGCATCAGGTTGGTGATGAGCGCTTGCCCGACGTTGAGCCATGCCAGTGAGTTTTCGGAAATGACCGCGGCATTGGCATAAGCCGCCATCGCCGCATCATAGCGCTTGCCCTCGCGCTCCTCCGCCCCGAAATATTTGACCGTCTCGAAATTGAGCAGCGAATCGACCGCATGGCTGACCGCCCCGGTGTCGAGATCGTTCATCCGCGTGCGCAAGGCGGCGCGCCAGTCGGTCACCATCCGCGTGAACCAGATATAAGCGACCACCATCACCATCGTCGCCGCGACCAGCCCCCAGCCGAAGCTCGAGCGGAAGATGTTGAGCACCAGCAGCAGCTCCAGCACCGTCGGCGCGATGTTGAACAGCATGAAATACAGCATCGTATCGATGCTCTTGGTACCGCGCTCGACCACCTTGGTCACCGCCCCCGTGCGCCGTTCCAGATGGAAGCGCAGGCTGAGCTGGTGGAGGTGGCGGAATACGCTCGCTGCGAGGCGCCGCGTCGCATCCTGCCCGACGCGCTCGAACACCGCATTGCGCAGATTGTCGAACAGCGTCGTCGCGAAGCGCGCACCGGCATAGCCCAGCACCAACGCGATCACGATCCACATTGCGGAGCGATCGCCCTGCGCCATCCGGTCGACCGCCCATTTCAGCGTGTAAGCGCTGACATAGACCTGGGTGACCTTGGACACCGCGACCAGCAGCATCGCCCCCACGATCCGCAGCCGCAGCATCGGCGCGTCCGCCGGCCACAGATAGGGCAGGAAACGCTTGAGCGTCGGCAGCATGGGCCGCTCGGACGCGGTCGAGGAGGTGGCGGTATCGGGGGGCATCTTTCCCTCATGTAAGCGCAGTCAAGCGGTATCCCAAGCGCTTCATGGAACAAGCAAGGCGTCTCGTCGGTTTTACAGGCGAACGGAGACGATCATGGAACCGCTGTTCTACGTCATGGCGATCATGGGTTGCGGCGACGGCAGCACCGCCTGCCAGCAGGCCCGCGTCGAGCCCGCGCATTACCAATCGATCCGCGCCTGCCAGATGGCGATGCCCGCCGCCCTGGCGCGCAACAGCGATATTGATTACCCCGTCGTGGCCGCATCGTGCCGTGCGACCGGCGAACGCATGGCACAGGTCGTGCCGCACTCGCCGCGCGGATGATTCCCAGCGCGCGCGGCGCGTGGTAAGCTCGCGCTTCCAAAGCGGGGCTGATGTGAATGCGTAAACTCTTTGCCGTCGCCGCGGGGTGTCTGGTCGCGTTCGCGCTCGTGGCTCTGTTCGATTTTATCGGCAGCGCGCTGTACCCCGTATCGGGCGACATCAATGCCGCCGACACAGCGACGCTGGCCGCGCTGATTGCCAGCATTCCCCTGCCCGCAAAAGTACTGATGGTCGTCGGCTGGCTCGCCTCGCCGCTCGGCGGTGCCTGGCTCGCCTTGCGCATTGCCGATGGCCATTGGGTCGGCTGGGTGGTGACTTTGGTGTTTCTGGTGGCAGGCCTGGTCAATCAGGCAATGCTGCCGCATCCGCTATGGATGCAAATCTGCGCGGTGGTTATGCCGTTGCTCGGCGGCTGGCTAGCGCAAAAGCTGCACCACAAACCTTATCCCGGCGAGCCCTTGCTCGGCTGAATCAGCGCGGCCGCGTCCACAGCGCCGGATCGCGCGGCTGTGGCGGATACAGCGTCGCGCGCTGCCGCGCCTCGCGCCATGCGCGCACGATGAAACCGATCTTGGCGATGCCCGAGGTGCTCACCCGCCGATCCCAGGCGCGTGCGCCAAAGGCTGCCACCTTGCGCCCGATCGCGCCATAAATCCCCGCCGCCGCCAGCACCGCCCAGGCCGAGCGGAACGGGAGCACCGGGGTGCCACGCCGCGCACTCGCCTCATAGCGCGCCGCCAGCGTGCCCAACCGCTCGCCCAATTGCCCAAGCCGATCGCGATGCTGTGGCGCAAGCAGGTCGTCCGCCGGAATCTCCAGCTCGTCGAGCCACGTCTGCGGCAAATAACACCGCCCCGCGCGCGCATCCTCGGCCACGTCGCGCGCGATATTGGCAAGCTGGAACGCCAGTCCCAGATCGCACGCGCGGTCGAGCGTCGCCTCGTCATCGGCGGGCACGCCCATCGCCAGCGCCATCATGCAGCCGACCGCGCCCGCGACATGATAGCAATAAAGATACAGATCCTGCTCGGTCTGCGGCCGCCACCCTTGCGCATCAAGCGCAAAGCCCGCGATCAGGTCACGCGCCAGCGCCGGGGGCAACGCCGTCTCCGCGGCAAAGATCCGTAGCGCATCGAACGCCGGGTCCCCGACCACGATCCCGGCCAGCGCCGCCTCGGTCAGCGCCGAGATTTCGGCCAGCCGCGCCGGGCCATCGCTGACCCCGGTCATGTCATGGCCGTGGTCCTGCCCGTCGGCAATGTCGTCGCACGCGCGGCACCAGGCATAGAGCAACCACGCCCGTTCGCGCGTCTTGGGCGCGAACAGGCGGCTGGCGGCGGCAAAGCTCTTCGATCCGCGTGCGATCGATTCCTGCGCGGTCGCGACGATCGCGTCGCGCGAGGGTGCCGCCGCGCTCAAAGGTCGCGCGCGCCGATCTTGGTGATCGTCTCGATCGGCTCGTGGCTCGCCATTTGCGCCAGCAGCCCGTCAAGCGCGCTGTCGATCAGCAGGATCCCGGCATGTTGCGGCCGCAGGAAACCGACGCTCGCCATATGGTGATAGAAAGCGATTAGATGGTCGTAATAGCCAGCGATATTGAGCAGCCCGACCGGCTTGGCGTGATAGCCGATCTGCGCCCAGCTCAGCGCCTCCCACAATTCGTCCATCGTGCCGGTGCCGCCGGGCAGGTTGATGAAACCGTCGGACAGATCGGTAAACGCCTGTTTGCGCTGGTGCATCGTGCCGACGACATGGAGTTCGGTGAGGCCCTGATGCGCCACTTCAGCATCGACCAGCGCCTGCGGGATGATGCCGATCACCTCGCCGCCCGCGGCCATCGCCGCATCGGCCACCGCGCCCATCAGCCCGAGCCGACCACCGCCGTAAACCAGGCCGATGCCACGCTCGGCCAGCGTCCGGCCAACCTCTTTCGCACAGTCAATATACACCGGGTCCGCCGGCGTTGCCGACCCACAATACACCGCCAGACGCTTCACCGTTCCGTCTCCAACATCAATGCCGCCGTGGCCTTTGCACTGCCGACCACCCCCGGAATCCCGGCCCCCGGATGCGTGCCTGCCCCCACGAAATACAGGTTCGGGATATGGTCGTCGCGATTGTGCACGCGGAACCACGCGCTCTGCGTCAAAATCGGCTCCAGCGAGAAGGCGCTGCCGAGATGCGCGTTCAGATCCTGCGCGAAATCGTTGGGTGCATAATGGAATTTGGTGACGATCCGCTCGTGAATGTCGGGGATCAGCCGCCGCCCGACCTCATCGAGGATGCGCTTCTCCAGGATCGGACCGATCTCGTTCCAGTCGACCGGGAATTTGCCGAGATTGGGCACCGGCGCCAGCACGTAGAAAGTCGAATGCCCCTCGGGCGCCATCGACGGATCGGTCACGGTCGGATGGTGCAGATAGAGCGAGAAATCTTCCGGTAGCACGCCATGATCGTAAATGTCGGCGAGTAGCCCTTTATAGCGCGGCCCGAACAGGATCATGTGGTGCGGAATACCCGGCCAGGTGCCCTTGATCCCGAAATGCACCACGAACAGCGACGGCGAATAGCGTTTGCGCGCCAGCCCGTTCTTGGTCCGCTGCGCACTGCGCGAGGATTTGAGCAAGTCGCGATAGCTGTGCATGATGTCGCTGTTGCACGCGACCATGTCGGCATCCTGGTGCCAGCCGCTCGCCGTGGTGACGCCGGTCGCACGGTCGCCCAGCGTGGCGATATCGACCGCGGCATCGTTCAGCCGCAACACCCCGCCCAGCCGCTCGAAATGCTTGACCATCCCGGCGATCAACTGGTTGGTGCCGCCCATTGCGAACCATACGCCGCCGTCTTTTTCGAGCTTGTGGATCAGCGCATAGATCGCGCTGGTGTTCATCGGATTGCCGCCCACCAGCAGCGTGTGGAACGACAGCGCCTGGCGCAGATGCTCGTCCTTCACATAAGACGACACGATCGAATAGACCGAGCGCCACGCCTGATATTTGGCGAGCGCGGGGGCGGCCTTGATCATCGACGCGAAATCGAGAAACGCGACCGAGCCGAGCTTGCGATAGCCCTCCTCATAGACCCCGGCAGAATATTCCAGGAACTTGGCGTAGCCCGCGACATCGGCCGGGTTGAGCTTGGCGATTTCGGCGCGCAGCGCAGGCTCGTCGTTCGAATAATCGAAATTGACGCCATCGGGCCAGTTGAGCCGGTAGAAAGGCGATACCGGCGCCAGCGTCACGTCCTCGGCCATGTCGCGCCCGGTCAGCGCCCATAGCTCCTGCAGGCACGGCGGATCGGTGATCACGGTTGGCCCGGCATCGAACACGAAGCCGTCTTTCTCCCACACATAAGCGCGCCCACCCGGCTTGTCGCGCGCCTCGACGATGGTCGTCTCGACCCCCGCCGATTGCAGCCGGATGGCGAGCGCGAGCCCGCCAAACCCCGCCCCGATGACGATCGCGCGGCGCGGCGTGCCGCGTGGTGCCGCCGAGCTCATGCCGGTTTCCCCCCGATAATCGCGCGCAATGCCCGCGTGATCGGGACCGGTGGCTTCCCGGTCAAAATCCGTGCCTTGTCCATCATCGTCGATTGTCCTGCGTAGAAGCGCCGCACAAGCTGCGGATCGAGCCGGTAAAACCGTTCGAGAATGCGGTAGCGCTCATCAGGGCCGGCGGCGCGAAACAGCATCTTGTCGAGCATACGATAGAAGCCGCGCGCCCGCCACGTCCTTCTGGCGAAATCATGCGTCAGCGTGTGTAACGCCGTGCCCGACAGATCACTCGCCCGCGCGATCAGCGCGGCGAGGCGCACCGCGTCGGGCAACGAATAGCCCGTGGTCGGATGGAACAGCCCGGCGCGCATTCCGGCCTTGGCCACCTTGTTGCCGCCCGATTGCCAATAGGCCTCGAAATCGCCGCCCATCGCCACCGGCAGCACACCCCATTCCTCGCGCGTAACGGTGCGCGTGTCCCAGCCATGCGCCGCGCCATAGGCACGGACGCGCTCGGCGACCGGGTCGGCATTTGCCCCGCCGGGTTCCGCCCGCGCCAGATCGGGCGTGTCGCTATAATAGGTATCCTCGATGAACAGCCGCGTCGCCGACAAGGGCAGTGTGTAGACGAAGCGATAGCCGTCGATCTGCTGCACCGTCGCGTCCATCACGATCGGGCCCGACAGCGCGTGCGGTTCCTCCAGCGCGAATTCGAGCCCGACGAACTTCTGCCAGCCAAGATCGAGCAGGGAGAGATCGCCCGACCCGCGCGCATCGATCACACCCTTCGCCTCGATCCGGTCGCCATCGGCAAGCACCACCGCCGTCGGGCTTGCGGCAAGCACCTTGCGCCCGGTCATCACCGCCTCGGGCGGGAGGGCGGCGCGCACCACCGCGTCGAGCCGTTCGGACTCGATAGAATAATAGGCGCTTTTCAGGGTGCGGCGGTGCGCCGGAAACGCGATGTTATAATGCGTCCAGCCATAACAGATCAGCGGCGCAACCAGCCAGCGATTGTCCTGCGCAATGTCGGTGGCGAAGAACGACCATAAATGATTGCCGCCAATGCTGTCCGATCCCTCAACGATGCGGACGTCGAGGCCGGGTCGCTGCTTGGCCAAGGCCAACGCGATCAGCCCGCCCGCCAGCCCGCCGCCGACGATGGCGATATCGCAGGGGATGATCGAAGGCATCGCCAAGCGATAGCCGAAACGCCGCAGCGCGCAAGCACGCTGCACGCCGAAACCGCCTGACGCGGGGCACCACACGCGCTAATGCGACATCATGGTTGCCATCGCTATCGTCGCCTCAGCGCTCGCCATGTCCGCGATCGTCGGCGTGCGCTATCTCCTCGTCTCGGGTGTGTTCGCGGCGGCGACGCGCGCGCGCCATCCGGGGCTGTATGACGGCCTTTCCCCACAAATCCGGCGCGAGATTGGCTGGAGCCTCGCCTCCGCGCTGATCTATGGCGTGCCCGCCGGCGTGCTGGCCTGGGGTTGGCAGCAGCACGGCTGGACCCTCATCTACCGCGACGTCCACGCCTATCCCTTATGGTATCTGCCGCTGTCGGTGCTGTTGTACCTCTTCGCGCACGACACCTGGTTCTACTGGACGCATCGGTGGATGCACACACCGCGCGTGTTCCGCATCGCTCATGCGGTGCATCATGACAGCCGCCCGCCGACCGCCTGGGCGGCAATGGCGTTCCACCCGATCGAGGCGGTCACCGGCGCTGTGATAATTCCGCTACTGACGCTCGGGATTCCGATCCACATCGGCGCGCTGGGCTTGGTGCTGGGCATCATGACGGTTATGGGGGTGACCAATCATATGGGGTGGGAGATTTTCCCCCGGTTCATGTGGGCCGGTCGATTAGGCGGCTGGGTGATTACCGCGAGCCATCACCAGCGACACCACGATCTGTATCGGGGAAATTATGGGCTTTATTTCCGTTTCTGGGATCGCCTGTGCGGCACCGACAAGGGCATCGGTGATTTCTCGCGCGCGCATACGCAGGCTCGTCGGCGTCGGCGGCGCGGGGATGGGGCTGCTGCTCTCGCTGCCCGGGGCAGTGGCGACTTCTGATCTGGCCGTCGACATTGCCAACCTGCGCTCGCACAAGGGTATGGTGCGCGTCTGCCTGACCGCCGACCCGGCCAATTTCCCCGCCTGCATCGACGATGCAAAGGCGGTGACGCGCTCGATCCCGGCCAGCGCCAGCGGCCTTCATTTCGACGGACTCCCCCCGGGCGGCTATGCCATTGCCGTGATCCATGACGAGAATGGCAACAAAAAGCTCGATACCTTTGCCGGCATCCCCCGCGAAGGCTTTGGTTTCTCGCGCAATCCGCCCATCGCCTTTGGCCCGCCGCGCTTTTCCGCAGCCCGCTTCACCCTGACAGGTGATGCCGATCGGCAACAGGTGCGGATGCGATACTTGCTCTAATCGGGCAACAACGGACCTAAAGCGGTCGCGAGGACGTTACCCCGCCAAATCTCTCTCTGGGAGCTGCCTGTGATTGACCGTCGTTTATACCTTTCCGCCGCCGCCCTGCTGCTGGCCGGTGCCACCCCCGCGCTCGCCCAGGAAACCCCGGCGACGTCCGAACGCGATCAAATCGCCGCGGACTTCGACAAGGACACCGTCACGGTCGGGATCGGCGGGGCGTATTTTCCGGACTATGAAGGTTCGAAGACCTATCGGTTCACGCCCGCCCCGGTCGCGATCGGGTCGGTCAAGGGCTTCGCTTTCTCGGTCGTCGGGAACCGCGCGAGCCTGGATGTGATCCCCAACCGCCCCGGCCAGACGCTCGATCTGCAATTGGGCCCGGTCGGCGTGGTCAATTTTGATCGCTCCAGCCTCTCCAGCATCGATGACCCGCGCATTCGCGCGTTGGGCAAGCGCGGCACCGCGATCGAGCTTGGCGGCTATGTCGGGATTGGCAAGACCGGCGTGATCACCAGCCCGTACGACAAGGTGTCGGTGTCGGTCAGCTATCGCAAGGGTGTATCCGGCGGCCATCGCAGCGACATTTGGGAACCGCAATTCACCTATCTCACCCCGCTCAGCACCAAGGCCGCAGTCGGCCTGTACGCCTCGGCCGAACATGTCGGTCAGGGCTATGCCGACAGTTATTTCAGCATCACGCCAACGCAGGCGCTGGCCAGCGGCCTGCCGACCTACAATGCCCACAGCGGCTGGAAGAGCTATTCGGTCGGCGGGTTCGTGACCTATTCGCTGACCGGCAATTTGCTGCACGGCTTCAAGGTACTGGCGGGGGGTAGCTACTCACGCGAACTGGGTGACTTTTCTTATAGCCCGGTCACCCGCATTGCCGGGTCCCCCAACCAATGGCTGGGCGCGCTCGGACTCGCTTATACCTTCTGAGGAAGCCGCCATTCGACCGGCAGAAGCGCATCGGCGCGACTGCCGGGTCGTCTGCATTTGGTCGCGAAAAGGTCGGCAGCTCGACCGTAACTCGCTCTAACTGGCGCAAACTTGATCAACGCCGCGAAATCCAGTCTTGCGTCGCCACGCCCGAGGTGCCACGCAGCCTGCGCCAGAAGGCCCGTTTCACGATAAAGAGGGTTCGCCCGCATGACCGATCTCCCCCAGGACTCCGGCGCACAGCTGCTCGAGCGACTCGAAGCGGGTGCCGAACGGCGCAGCGAACGCCGCGAATTCTTCCGCACCGCGCTTGGCGCAGGGGCGATCGCTGCGGTGGGCGCCGCAGCCGTGACGCTTGGCTCGCGTGCCATGGCGGACACCACCAGCGATACCAACCTTCTGAACATCCTGCTCAATTTCGAATATCTTGAAGCGCAATTCTATGCCTTCGCCGTCACCGGCGCGGGCCTTCCCAGCGCCCAGCTCGCCCCCGGCAGCGCCAGCACCACCACCGTCGGCGCAGTGACCGGCGGCAAGCAAGTCAGCTTCACCGATCCGCTCGTCGCGAAATATGCGCGCGAGATCGCCAATGAAAAGGCAGCGCAAGTCGCCTTCCTGCGCGCTACGCTGGGTACCGCCGTCGTCGCCCAGCCCGCGATCGATATCGGCAGCACCGCGACCAGCGCCTTCAGCGTGGCGATGCGTGCGGCCAACGTGGTCGCGTCGGGCGTGGCCTTCGATCCCTATGCCAGCGACGAGAATTTCTTGCTGTCCGCCTTCTTCATGGAAGATGTCGTGGTCACCGCATACAAGGCGGCGGCACAGCTTATTTCCACCCCCGCCTATCGCGATGCCGGTGCCGGACTGCTGGCGGCGCATGCGTATCACGCCGCGCTGATCCGCACCGTCCTGTACACCAAGGGCGCGACGACCGCCGCGCTGCGGACTCAGGCCGACGCGATTTCTGCGGTCCGCGACACGCTGGACGGGACGACCAAGGACGATGTCGGCATTTCGCCGGCAGCGATCGCCAACAGCCAGCTTGCGGCGCTCAATGGCTTGACCGCCTCGAACATCGTCCCCGCCGGTACCGATGGCATCGCCTATGGCCGCCTCGTGGCGAACGTGCTCAACATCTTCTATCTCAACAGCCTGGCAGTGACGAAGGGCGGGTTCTACCCGAACGGCCTCAACGCCACCGTCGTCACCAGCGCGGCCAACTGAGCGCCGCCTTCTTTATTGCCTTCGCCCGTATGGGAGAGTTACCGTGAACGACAGCGATATCCTCGTGCCAGCCCCCGATGCCAAGGAGCGCCGCCGCGCCGGGCGTCGTCACTTCCTGCGCAGCGCGAGCGTGGCGACGCTCGCCTTCGGCGGCAGCGCACTGCTTTCTGCCTGCGGCGGTTCGGGCACTTCGACCCCGAGCGCGACCGACAGCTCGACGCCGACGCCAAGCCCAAGCTCGACCGACACGCTGAACGATCAGGACAGCTTCAACTTCCTGCTCAACCTCGCCTATCTCCAGGCGCAATTCTACACCGTCGCGGTGACTGGCGCGGGCCTGCCCAACGCCTTGATCGCCAAGGGCGACGGCAACCAGACCGTGCAGGGCGCGGTAACGGGCGGGCGGCAAGTCACCTTCACCGATCCGCTGGTCGCACAATATGCGCGCGAGATCGCCGCCGATAAGGTTGCGCATGTCGCGTTCCTCCGCTCGGCGCTGGGTGCGGCGACGGTGGCGCAGCCTGCGATCAACATCGATGGCAGCGCGAGCGGCGCCTTCAGCGCGCTGGCGCAGGCGGCAACCGTCGTGGCGGCAGGCGCGGCGTTCGATCCTTATGCCAGCGACGAGAACTTCCTGCTGGCAGCGTTCATGCTGGAAGACGTGGTCGTCACCGCCTATACCGGTCGCCAATCGACGATCGCGACCACCCTGCTGATCGATGCGGCGGCAGGCATTCACGCCACCACGTCGTATCACGCCGGGCTGATCCGCACCGTGCTCTACGCCAAGGGCTCGGTCTCGACTCCGTCGCTGCTGACCAATGCTGGCCTTATCAGCAATGCGCGCGACGCATTCGACGGATCGACCGATCTCGACCAGGGCATTGTCGGCGATTCGGTCACGTCGAACATTTCCCCGCTCGACAGCAACGGCCTCGCGCTCGCCCGCACCGCGGGCCAGGTGCTCAACGTGCTGTATCTCAATAAGAATGCGGTGGTTGGCGGCGGGTTCTTCCCCGGCGGCGTCAACGGCAATATCAAGACCAGCGCGGCAAACTGAGCGACATTACGGGGCTTTGCAGCCGCCGCCAATGCGCCTAGACTGACACCATTCCCCGGGGGGCTGCGCCTGAGCAGCTGAGAGGTAGCTGAGGCTACGACCCGTTTGAACCTGATCCCGTTAGCACGGGCGGAGGGAGGGAGCGGTGTCCGCAGTGGGTTTCCGTTTTCGCTCCATTCCGAGTCTTTGGAGCGACACCATGGCCGACATCCCCGCCCGTACCGAAATCGGCGTCACCACCGGCGCCATCCGTGGCAGCCGCAAGATCCACGTCCCCTCGCCCAACATTCCGGGCCTGGGCGTGGCGATGCGCGAGATCGTGCTCGAACCCTCCGCCAACGAAGCCCCCTTGCGGGTCTATGACACGTCGGGCCCCTACACCGACCCCAAGGCGCAGATCGACATCAACCGCGGCCTGCCGCAGCTGCGCCGCGACTGGATTCTCGCGCGTGGCGACGTGGAAGAATATGACGCCCGCGAAATCCGCCCCGAGGATAACGGCCTCACCGGCCCCGATCGCTCGGCCGGCGTGCCGCAATATCCCAATGTCGTGCGGCGTCCCTTGCGCGCCAAATCCGGCCACAATGTCAGCCAGATGCATTATGCCCGGCGCGGCATCATCACGCCCGAGATGGAATATGTCGCGATCCGCGAAAATCTCGGCCGCGCCGCCGCCAAGGAACAGCTGATCCGCGACGGCGAATCGTTCGGCGCCAGCATCCCCGATTACGTCACCCCCGAATTCGTCCGCGATGAAGTCGCGCGCGGCCGCGCGATCATCCCCAACAACATCAACCACCCCGAAAGCGAGCCGATGGCGATCGGCCGCAACTTCCTGGTCAAGATCAACGCCAATATCGGCAACTCGGCCGTCGCCAGCAATGTCGCCGCCGAAGTCGACAAGATGGTGTGGTCGATCCGCTGGGGCGCGGACACGGTGATGGACCTCTCGACGGGCCGCAACATCCACGACACGCGCGAATGGATCCTGCGCAACAGCCCCGTGCCGATCGGCACCGTGCCGATCTACCAGGCGCTCGAAAAGGTCGGCGGCGTGGCCGAGGACCTGACCTGGGAAATCTTCCGCGACACGCTGATCGAACAGGCGGAGCAGGGCGTCGATTATTTCACGATCCACGCCGGCGTCCGCCTCGCTTACATCCCGATGACCGCCAAGCGCGTCACCGGCATCGTGTCGCGCGGCGGCTCGATCATGGCGAAATGGTGCCTTGCGCACCACAAAGAGAGCTTCCTCTACGAACGCTTCGATGAAATCACCGAGATCATGAAGGCGTATGACATCGCCTACAGCCTCGGCGACGGCCTGCGCCCCGGCAGCATCGCCGATGCGAATGACGAAGCGCAGTTCAGCGAGCTCTACACGCTCGGCGAACTCACCCACCGCGCGTGGAAGAGCGACGTGCAGGTGATGATCGAAGGCCCCGGCCACGTGCCGATGCACAAGATCAAGGAGAATATGGATAAGCAGCTCGAAGTGTGTGGCGAGGCACCCTTCTACACGCTCGGGCCGCTCACCACCGACATCGCGCCCGGCTATGACCATATCACCAGCGGCATCGGCGCCGCGATGATCGGTTGGTACGGCACCGCGATGCTTTGCTACGTCACGCCCAAGGAGCATCTGGGCCTTCCGGACCGTGACGACGTCAAGGTCGGCGTGGTCACCTACAAGCTCGCCGCGCACGCCGCCGATCTCGCCAAGGGCCACCCAGCCGCCAAGCTGCGCGACGATGCGCTCAGCCGCGCGCGCTTCGATTTCCGCTGGCGCGACCAGTTCAACCTGTCGCTCGACCCCGATACCGCCGAGCAATATCACGACCAGACGCTCCCCGCAGAAGGCGCCAAGACCGCGCATTTCTGCTCGATGTGCGGCCCGAAATTCTGCTCGATGAAGATCACGCAGGAAGTGCGCGATTTTGCGGGCAAGCAGAATCAGGGCGTCGAAGGCTTCATCGCGACCGGCCCGACCGGCGCGGAGACCGCGGCAGCCAGCAAGGCCGCGGCGATCAAGGGGATGGAAGAGATGAGCGCGCGGTTTAAGGCGGAGGGCGCGGAGATTTATTTGCCGGCGGCGGAGTAATTCAACAAAAAAGGGAGGCAACGCCTCCCTTTTCCATACATATCGTTATAAAACTAGGCAGCCAAACCTTCGTTTGGTCGGTCTTCATCCTGCCGATTATCTTTTTCGGCGGCATACGTCGATTCTCTCGAACTCGTGGAGTTGCCTGAACCGTAGATGCGGTACGCATCACCCGAAGCAGGCTTCCAATTCCAGTCCTTTGCCTCAATCACTTCGCTTGCTTGCATCTTTTCAAGATAACGCAGTCCAAAAACGCCCATTGCCCGCTCCTACATGCTCCTGATCAACGAACTAGCGATTTTCTCTGAGATAGGCAAGTTTAGCAAGTCCTCGATCCATAGCCATTGCCCTGCAGAGTTGACTTCGAGATACCACCACTTCCCATCCTTATCGACGATGAAGTCGAACGCTCCATAGGATAGACCTAACCTAGCCATAATGGACGACACTTGCATATCTATTTCATTTGGAAGCGAAATTTCCGAGTGAGGCGTGTTTGCAACGTCGTACCGACGCCAATCAACGTTCGCTCGATTGGAACGCTGGGATTCTATTTTACAAGTAAAATTAATCCCCGAAACAAAGGTGTTTCTTACCTCAAAGTCCTTTTCGATATATCTCTGTAGGGTAATTGGATTTTCCGAGTCTGGCATAAAATTGTCTAGATCATCGGGTGATATCTTGTTAACATATATGCCAGAATATCCGCCGTCAGCCGCCTTGAATATGTCCTGAGTCATAAATTTTATGGCTGTAGGACCGGCCTCGCTGAACCTTCGTAACGCTTTTTGATCATTGGACGAAATCATATCCGGGATATTGAAGCCAACTGATCTTGCCAATTCAAATTGAAAGTATTTATTATCCGCCAAGGAGGAGTTTGATATTGGATTCATCCAATATTGACTTCGGAGAGAAGCGTATAAACCATACAGGCATCTATTCCACTCCGATCTCCAGAGTCTAAATGAAGACGTCTCCTGTTCTGTTTGCTGTTCGAGCGTCAGGCTGACTGTCAGTCGCCGCGGCCACACGCATTTAATTTCACTAGCACGGAACTGCCTGCCGCTTTGATTGATTACCCACTCATTTGCTGCGTGATCCAGAACCGTATTTTCTAACGAATTGACATCGAGATTTAATCGAAAGTGCGTCGCCCCGGATCGGGACAGGTGCCCCTGGACAACATCTGCGTGGGTATCAAATATATCTGCAATAATTAGAATCACGGCTTTTCCCTAACAGTGAGCCTTATAGGATTAACCTTCTCAGGCGATTAAAATCCCGATTATAAGATAATGGATATTTAGAACAGTAGTGATACCCAAAAACCTGCGCATTTAAAGTAAAGCTCGGCGGCAAATTTCTCCCTACAAACACCGCGCAGGGTCCATCGCCTTATGCAGCACGCGCGCGATGACGAGTTTGCTGCCGTCGATCCGGTAATAGATGCGATGTTCGCGCGCCGCGATCGAGCGCACACCCTGCCGGAGGCCGCTCGCTATACCAATCTCGGGATAGTCGAGCAGACGGGCGATCGCGGCGTCGATATCGCGCAGATACGCCTTGGCGACTTCGGGGCCGTGCGTGGTCACGCTATAATCGAAGATACCGTCGATATCGCGGACGGAGGCGGCGCGGTATACCGGCTTCAACGCAGCCCGTGGCGCGCCAAACCCCGCGCGATGATGTCCTCGATCGTCGTCTCGACGACGGGAGACGCCAACCCCTCATCGATCGCCGCCTGCAACGCCGCCAGCTTCTCGGCATAGTCCCGGTCGCGCCGCACGAGATCGCGGACATACTCGCTGCCGCTGTCGAACCCGCCTTCGACGGCGCGCGCGTCGGTCCAGCGCTGGAGGTCGTCGGGAAGCTGGACGTTGAGCTGCGCCATCCCGGAAATATACGCTGCCGCGCCGATGCCGACAAGCGACTCAAGAACGATACCGGCACTGCGCCACCTGCACCGCACCGGACAGGCTCACCTCCGACGCGGCAACGCCTTCGCCTACAACCACCGCCCCACGTCCATCGCACTATGCAGAACGCGCTCTACCAGCACCGCATCCGCCGCGACGGTATAGAAAATCCGATGCCGCTGAACCGTGTAGGCCCGCACGGGCGGCACCACATTTGAATGCACGCCGCCGATTTCCGGGTGGTCCAGAATGAGGCGAAACGCCGCCTCAATCCCGTCGAGATAGAGAAGGGCGCGCTCCACGCCGAACTGCTCGACGCTGTAATCGCGAATATCCGCCAGATCGCTTTCGGCCCGGCGGCTTAGCTCAAGCCGGATCGGCACTCGGGTGTTGCGCGCGCAGCCCGGCGCGCAGTTCGTCGAAATAGTCGAACGGATCGCGCTCGCTCACCCCCGAGGCCCGCCCCGCGTCGATCGCCGCCTGCAACGCCGCCAGCTTCTCAGCATCCTCCCGGTCGCGCCGCATCAGCTCGCCGATATAGTCGCCAGTGCTACCGAAGCCGCCCTCGACAGCGCGCGCGTCTGCCCAACTTTGGAGATCGTCGGGAAGGATGACATTGAGTTGCGCCATCGCCGAAATATATGATGGCAGAGCAAGGCCGACAAGCGCCTCAATAACGATACCGGCACTGCGCCACTTCGATCACCGGCGCGTCGCCTTTGCCGCTCACGCGGTACACCAGCCCGCTCCCGCCCGCCAAAATCCGCTGTCCTACACGCGCGCTTTCTGGTTCATCCTGGTCCATGACCAAGGCTCCCAAACGCTCCGCCCGCGCTGCGTCCGGCAGTGCTTCTTCCGCCCCCCTCCCGGACTTCGTGCCCGTCGCGCTGCGCGGCCGCCACGATGGCTGGACGCCTGAGCGACAAACCGAGTTTATCGAGGCGCTCGCCGAATGCGGTTGTGTCGATGCCGCGTGCCGGCGTGTCGGGCTGGACCCGAGCTCCGCCTATCGCCTGCGCCGCCGGGTGGACGCGCAGAGCTTTCGCCAGGCCTGGGATTTCGCTTTGTCCTATGCGATCCGGCGCTTGTCCGACGCGGCGTTTTCGCGCGCCATCAACGGCGTTTCGCGCCCGGTCTTCTATCAGGGCGAACAGATTGGCGAGCGCCGCCATTATGACGAGCGGCTGACGATGTTCCTGCTGCGCTACCGCGACGCTCCGCGCTACGGCAAATGGCTCGACGGGATGGTCACGACCGAGCGGTACGATGGCAGGGCGATCGACCTGTCCAAAATGGTTCACCGCGTCGAGGAGGATGCCTATTACCGCGACTTCGGCCAGGTGCCACGACGGCATGAACCGATCCGGCAGACGCATCTGGTGATGCCCGACGAGCTGGATGCGATGCGCGCGCACGCCGAGGCGCGGCACCAGGCGGCCGAACAGCAGCCCGCCGCGCGCGAGGAGGAAGCGGACTGGCAAGCGTATCTCGACACGCTCGGTCCCGACGCGGGAGAGGACCGGAGCGGGGGCGAATCCGGGGGGACGTAGCGTGGACTTTGTGGACTTCCGCGCGCTTCACACCGTCTCTGGCAGCGCCCAATCGATCGGCGCGCGGCCATGCGCGGCAAGGAACGCATTAGCCTTGGAGAAGGGGCGGCTGCCGAAAAAGCCGTTATGCGCTGCCAGCGGGGAGGGATGCGCCGACTTCAGCACCAGATGCCGCCCGCCCTGCGTCACATCGGCCACGAACGCGGCTTTTTTCTGCGCATGGGCGCCCCATAAGAGGAACACCGTCGGCTGCGCGCTCTCCGCCACCAGCCGGATCACGGCGTCGGTGAAGCGTTCCCACCCCTGCCCCTGATGCGAGGCGGCCGCCCCCTCGCGCACCGTCAGCACTGCGTTGAGCAGCAGCACGCCTTGGCTGGCCCATGCCTCCAGAAAGCCGTGGCGCGCGGGCGGGATGCCGAGATCGGCCTCCAGCTCCTTATAGATATTGCGCAGGCTCGGAGGCAGGCGCACGCCGGGCTGGACCGAGAAGCACAGGCCATGCGCCTGCCCCGCGCCGTGATAGGGGTCCTGCCCCAGGATGACGACGCGCACGTCCTCGCGCGGAGTGAGATCGAGCGCGCGGAACCAGGCGGCAGGGGGCGGAAACACCGGGGTGCCCGCCGCGCGTTCGGCCGAGAGAAAGCCTTTGAGCGCGTGCATATAGGGCTGCTCGAACTCCGCCGACAGCGGCTCGCGCCAGCTCGGATGCAGCTTGATCGCGCGCTCGGCCACTCGCGAGACTCAGCGCTTCTTGACGAACTCGGCGCGCAGCACGAGGCCCTTGATCCCGTCATAGCGGCAGTCAATTTCCTGCGCGTCGCCGGTCAGGCGGATCGATTTGATCAGCGTGCCGCGCTTCAGCGTCTGCCCGGCACCCTTCACGGTCAAATCCTTGATCAGCGTCACCTGGTCGCCATCGGCCAGCACATTGCCGACCGAATCGCGGACCACCACCGCGTCGTCGCCGCCCGTCGCCGTGCTGGCGGCGCTGGCGGCGACCCATTCGCCGGTGGCTTCGTCATAGACGAAGGTGTCGTCGTCGTTCGTCATGCTCATCCCTTGATATTGACCATCGCCACCGGCTGGCCCTTGGAGGTTGGGTTGGACGCGTTCGCCTTGGGGGCCTTTTCGGCCTTGGGCTTGCGCACTTCCTTGTTCGACTTCTTCTGGCTCTTGGCCATTGCGGTTCCTGACCGGGGCGGAAGGCCCCGCGCGACCTTAATCCCAAACCGTGCCGCGACCCGCATCAATTCGCGCGCCGTAAAAGAGCGTCACTTGATCGAAGTCAACATGATTTCCGGACCCAGCCAGCAACCTCTGCGCGCGCGCGCCGTTGATGGCAGACGCCGGGCGTGCCCCCCTTCGCGCCCGGCGTACCGCCCCCGAAAAATGCGTTAGGAGACATGCGATGGGACTGTTCACCAAAGACATTGTGACCTTCGAGGACTTGTTCCTGCACCAGTTGCAGGACGTTTATTATGCCGAGCATCAAATCCTGAAGGCGCTCCCCAAGATGACCGAGAAGGCGACCAACGGTACGCTGAAGGCGGGCTTCGACCAGCATCTGCGCGAGACCGAGGGCCAGGTACGCCGCCTGGAGCAAGTGTTCGACCTGATCGGCGAGCAGCCAAAGGGGGCCACGTGCCCGGCGATCGAGGGCATCATCAAGGAAGCCAATGAAGTTGCCGGCGACATTGCCGACAAAGCAGTACTCGATGCAGCCTTGATCGCCTCGGCACAGGCGGTCGAGCATTATGAAATCACGCGCTACGGCACGTTGATTGCCTGGGCCAATCAGCTCGGTCGCACCGATGTTGCCGCGATCCTGCAGGAAACGCTCAACGAAGAATATGCGACCGACGACAAATTGACCGACCTGGCAACGAGCCGGGTGAACCTCACCGCCGAGGATGCCGTTTCGGCGCAATAAGCACTAGAATGCCCCCGGCACCTCACGCTGAATGGTGCCGGGGCGTTCGGGCGACAGCAGCTCCATCGGTTGACGCAGCGTTGCGACGCGTGCGGCCTGCCCGCTTTGCAACGCGCTCGTGGCCGTGGCCGTAACAGCCGTACAACTCCGCCCCGCCAGATAGTCGAGCGCCGCGCGCGTCGATCGTTCCTGCGGGTTGCCCATGGGATGGGTCAGGTCGTCATCGGCCTGGCAACTCGCCTCCACCGTACCCGCCAGGCCGTTATAATAGGCCCCCTGGTGATTGGCATTCTGCAGCGCGAAGGCAATGACGCGCAGACGATCGTCGCATTGGGTGCGGTCGAGCGCGATCTGGCCGACGGGTTTGCCGTAAGTGTTGGTGCCGATCAGCGCGGCATTGGCGTGCAGATACGGGATTTGAGCGGCGATCACCAATTCGCTCGCCGACGCGGTGCCGGAAGTCCCGATAAACGCAACCTTGGTCGGCGCGACCGACTCAGGCTGCGGCGCGAACATCGCCGTTATGTTGTTCGCCGATTTCTCAGGCCGGAAGGTGGTGTAATCAATCACCTCCGAGGTGGAGCGGTTCGCACCGAGCAAATTGCTCATCAACTCGGCAATCGAGATCAGCCCGCCCCCATTGTAGCGCAGATCGATGATGATATTGGTCACGCCCGCTGCGCGAAACGACGCGAAAGCGCTGCGCAACGCCGGATCGGCGGTCGAGATGAAGGTGCGCAAATTGATGTAGCCGACTTGCCGCCCACCGTCGTTGAGGATCTGCGCGCCAAAGCGGCTGGACACTGGCGTCAGCGCATAGTCGCCCTTGCTGATCGAGACGGTGCGTGTGGCGCCGGTGTCGGTTACCTGGAACGTGCGACTCGTGCCGGAGGTGTCCGGCCCCAGCGCGTTGCTGAGCCCGGCGCTGCCCTCCGCCGCAAGGATCGCCGATACCGTGCGAAGGGTATTCGCACTGGTGCCGATGGCGAGAATCTCGGTGCCGCGGTCCAGCCCGGCGGAAAGCGCCGGCGCGCCTTCAAAGCTCTCCGCGACGAACAGCCGTCCCGCCGTCGGGTCAAGCGTCAGGCGAAAGCCGTAGCCCGCGCTGGTACCCGAATTATAATAAGCGTTTTCCGACGCGATCGAGGTCAGATAGGTGAAATAGCGGTCCTTGCGCTGCGCGCGCGCGGTCGCGGTCAGCGCGTCGATATAATCGCCTACAGTGGTGTAGGGCGTGGGATCGAGCGTGCTCGGCAAGGTATCCGGAAAGAGATACCATTCCCGCAACTGCGCCGCCGCCCAATCCTGCCGATCCCGCAAGGAACAAGTTCCGCCGCTTGCTGGCGTTGGGGTCGGGGTGGACGCGGTCGGCGTTGGGGTCGATCCGCTCGACGTGCTGCCCCCCTCGCCGCAGGCGGACAGCAGCACGATCAGGCTAAAGAGAACCGTTGGGACGCGCGCACGGATCATACCCACCTCTTTGTCGTTGCGCGGAAACGTGCCACGAGCGGTGTGTGCGGTAAAGCGCTCCAATCAAACATTTAGCGAAAGATGCCGCCTCCGCCGATCATGCGATCGGGGAGAGCGACACGGCCGTGGATGCGAGAACGAAGGTGAAAGCGACGGCGGCGACGAGCGAAAAGGCAACGCGCGACAGCGATTCAAAACGAACGGACATGATGATTTTCCCTTTGTTACTTGGCGGTCCGGACCACCCGTCCGCCAACGCACAAAGGATTTGCAGGGAGCGTGCCAAGTTCTCAAGATATTGATTTACAATAACTATTGTGGCGAAAGGCGCTTGCGCCGCAATAATAAACTGGCACAACTTCCCAACTATTGGCAAAAAATGCCGTTGCTGCAAAGTTGGTTGCGGCCATTGTCCTTGGCCAAATACAAAAACCGGTCGGCACGCCCGAAAACCGAGCAGAGGGGCTCGCCCGGTTCGGCTACGGCGATCCCACCCGAAAACGTCACCGCGCCCAAGGGGGCGTCGGTTTCCCGGATGCGATAGCGCTTCGCCGCAACGGCGACCCGCGCAGTCTCCAAGGTAGCGCGGGCTTGCTCGGCATCTTCGCCTTGAAACAGGACGACAAATTCCTCCCCGCCATACCGTGCGACAAAGTGGCTGGCGCACGCCTCGCGCAATGCCGCCGCGATGGCGCGCAATACCCGGTCTCCCACAGAGTGGCCAAACTGGTCATTGACGCGTTTGAAGCGATCGACATCGCATACCGCCAGGCACAAACGCTGCCCATTACGGGATTGTTCGGAAAACGCCTCCTCAAAGGCACGACGATTGGGCAAACCGGTCAGCGGATCGCGACGCGCATCGCCCCGTGCCTCCTCCAGCTTCGCGCGCAACTGATCCGCTTCGCGCGTCGCGACGGCCAGGCGCGACTCAGCCGATTGCACGCGATCGAGCATTACGGTCGCCAGTCGCACGACATCGGCACCGGTGGCGGCCCCGCGCACCGCATTGGCGCTGGCAGCCAAATCGCGCCCGAAATCGGCCGTCTCCTCCTGCATGGACCGCATCATGTCGCTAAAGCCTTCGACGTGCATCTGGGTCTGTGCCACCAACCTGGCCGCGACGTCGTCATCGACCCTGGGGGTTAGTGCTTCTCCCCAATGCGTAGGGTTCTGGCTCGCAAGGCCGCCACCCAGGGCCTCGATGTCCCGAGTCGAAAGTCGGATACCGCCCTCGGTCAGGGTTGCCACCGATCGGGCCAGCGCGCCCGTCGGGTTGGTCATCACGTGATATGCGAAAGCGTAATGGACCGGGTCGGGGCCCAAGCGGTGAAGCGTCAAGAACGCGCGAATCCGGTCAAAGACGGCGTCAGCCCGCTCTTCGACGGCGATCAGCCTCGCTTCCCTTGCTGCCCCCATCGCTCCATTGGCCTCATTACGCCAAGCGTCGCTTGATAGCGCGCTCTGCCTGCAGGAACGAAGTAGCGCAAAACTGCTAACATTGGGTGACCGCAGGCGCGATGAGCGCACTCGGGCGGGAAACCGGGGCATGCGGGCTGGCGCAACGCGGCGAGCCGGTTTACGCAAGCAAGATGCGCGTTACCGACACCGATCTTGCCCTTGCGGCGGCTCTCGCCGATGCCGCCGGATCTGCCATTCGTCCTTATTACCGGGCCGACCACGGGCTTGAGGCAAAATCGGATGCCTCGCCCGTCACACTCGCCGACCGGGCTGCCGAGGGGGCGATGCGCGCGTTGATAGAACGGGCCTTTCCCGCCGACGCGATCATCGGGGAGGAATATGGCACCAAGGACGGCACGTCGGGTCGGACCTGGGTGCTTGATCCGATCGACGGCACCCGCGCCTTCATCTCCGGTCGCCCGATCTTCGGCACGCTGATTGCGCTGATGATCGACGGCTGGCCGATGATGGGCGTGATCGACCAGCCGATCCTGCAGGAACGCTGGCTGGGCGTGATGGGCCGCCCGACCCTGTTCAATGGCACCGCAGCCGTCGCGCGGCGCTGCCCCGACCTTGCCAAGGCCCTGCTGGCGACCACCTCCCCCGCTTTGTTCGACGATACCCAGCTCCACGCCTTCGAGCATCTCGATGCTGCTGTGATGAGCACGGTGCTCGGCGGCGATTGCTATAATTACGGCTGCGTGGCGAGCGGGTGGCTCGACGTGGTGGTCGAAGCGCAGCTCAAGATTTATGATTTCGCAGCGCTCGTCCCGATCGTCGAGGGCGCGGGCGGGCGGATGTGTGATTGGTCGGGCGATCCGCTCACCGGTGATTCGATCGGTGAAGTCATCGCTGCGGGCGACCCGGCGCGGATCGAGGAAATTCTCGAACTGCTCGCCTGTCGCGGCCATTGATCTTGCGTTTTGCGCGACTCACCGCTATGCGCCCGCCTTCCTGCGAGTAAGAGGAACTGCCCGGCCGGTATGGGCTGCCGTGGCCGTTCATAGATCGTCGCACAACTGAAAGGACGAAAATGCCCAAACTCAAGACGAAGAGCGGCGTTAAAAAGCGCTTCAAGCTCACCGCGAGCGGCCTGCTGAAGCACGGCGTCGCTGGCAAGCGCCACCGGCTGATGAGCCACAACGCCAAGTACATCCGCCAGAACCGTCGCACCAAGGTGCTGTCGAAGGCCGATACGGCAACCGTCAAGGCGTGGGCGCCTTACGGTCTGGGCTGAGCGGAAAGGAATTAAAGAATGGCACGCGTCAAACGGGGTGTAACCACCCACGCTAAGCACAAGCGGATCCTCAATCAGGCGAAGGGCTATTATGGCCGTCGCAAGAACACGATCCGTATCGCCCGCCAGGCCGTCGAAAAGGCTGGCCAATACGCCTATCGCGACCGCAAGGTTAAGAAGCGCAACTTTCGCGCGCTGTGGATCCAGCGCATCAACGCTGCTGTCCGCGCCGAAGGCCTGACCTACGGCGTGTTCATGCACGGCCTGAAGCTCGCCGGTGTCCAGCTCGACCGCAAGGTCCTGGCCGACATCGCGATGCACGAAGGTGCCGCGTTTAGCGCCATCATCGCGCAGGCGAAGGCGGCTCTGCCCCAGGCCGCCTAAAGGCGACCTGCTGCGAGACGAAAGATTGGGGCGTCGGTGGCAACACCGGCGCCCTTTTCGTTTTGACGAAAGACCTATCTAATGCACCTCCTGCCGATGACCGATGCGCATTTTGCCTGGCTGCTGGGCCAGTCCGGGGTCGATGATGCGCCGCATTTGCCGGAAGGCGGCATTGCCTCCCGAGACATCCTCGATCTGTTGCGCGGCGTCGCTGCGGAAGTTGGTGGAGAATCCGCTTGGTTGATGGTTGTGGAACGCGAAGCGGTCGGCATTGTCAGCATCAAGAAGCGTGACGCGCAGGGGCGATGGGATATCGGCTACGGCGTCGCGCCAGAGCGCGAGGGCCGCGGCCATGCAACCGCAGCAGTTGCCGCGCTCAAGCGGATCGCGCGTGCGCACGGTGCTCGCGGCTTGACCGCCGAGACCTTGCCCGACAGTGGAGCGTCACCAAGCGTGCTGCGACGGAATGGCTTTGTGTGCATCGGGCAATTCGATCACCCGGAAGACGGCACGGTGGATCAATGGGTAGTGGAGTGGACGGCGTGAGCGACATAGAGAAGCTGAAGGCCGATATCGTCGATGCTGTCGTGGCCGCTGCCACGCTCGATACGCTGGAGGCGGTCCGCGTCCAGGCGCTCGGCAAGCAGGGCAGCATCACCGCCTTGCTCAAGACGCTGGGCGGCATGTCGCCCGACGAGCGGCTGGTGCAGGGCCCGCGCATCCAGGGCGTGCGCGAGGCGGTGACCACCGCCATCGCCGAGCGCAAGGCCGCCCTCGACCGTGCCGAACTCGATGCAAGGCTCGCGCGCGAGACGCTCGACATGACGCTCCCGGCAGAGGCCGCACCGCAGGGGTCGGTCCACCCGGTCAGCCAGGTGCTCGACGAAATGGCGGAGATATTCGCCGATCTCGGCTTCGCGGTCGCCACCGGCCCCGAGATCGAGGATCAGTGGCACAATTTCACCGCGCTCAACATGCCCGAGAGCCATCCCGCGCGCGCGATGCACGACACCTTCTACCTGAAGGCGGGCGAAGGCGAAGAGGCCAAGGTTCTGCGCACCCACACCTCGCCCGTCCAGATCCGCACGATGATGGGGCAGGAGCCGCCGATCCGCATCATCGCGCCGGGCCGCGTCTATCGCTCGGACTGGGACGCGACGCACACGCCGATGTTCCACCAGATCGAGGGGCTGGTGATCGACAAGGGCATCACGCTCGGCCATCTCAAATGGACGCTGGAGACCTTCCTCAAGGCCTTTTTCGAGCGTGACGACATCGTGCTGCGTCTGCGCCCGAGCTATTTTCCCTTCACCGAGCCTTCGGCCGAAGTCGATGTCGGCTGGACGATGGAAAAGGGCCGCCGTGTGCTCGGCGGGTCGGAGGGCTGGATGGAGCTGCTCGGCAGCGGCATGGTCCACCCCAAGGTGATCGCCGCGTGCGGGCTCGATCCGAACCAATGGCAGGGCTTCGCCTTCGGCGTCGGCGTCGATCGCCTCGCCATGCTCAAATACGGCATGGATGATTTGCGGCCCTTCTTCGAAGGCGATGCGCGCTGGTTGAAGCATTACGGTTTCTCGGCACTCGACGTGCCCACGCTGAGCCAGGGAGTCGGCGCATGAAGGTCACCCTCGATTGGCTGAAGCAGCATATCGACACCGACGCCTCGCTGGAGACGATCGTCGAGACGCTCACGCGCATCGGCCTTGAAGTCGAAGGCGTCGAAAACCCCGGTGCCAAGCTCGCCGCGTTCCGCGTGGCGAAGGTGCTCAGCGCCGCCCCGCACCCGCAGGCCGACAAGCTCCAAGTCCTGTCGGTCGATGCCGGGGACGGCCCGCTCCAGGTCGTGTGCGGCGCGCCCAATGCCCGCGCAGGGTTGGTCGGCGTGTTCGGCTCCCCCGGCGCAACGGTGCCCTCGAACGGCATGGTGCTCAAAGTCGCCGCCATCCGCGGGGTCGAATCGAACGGCATGATGTGTTCCACGCGCGAGCTGGAACTGGGCGAGGACCATGACGGCATCATCGAGCTTCCCGCCGATGCGCCGATCGGCATGGCTTATCCCGATTATGCCGGGCTGAATGATCCGGTGATCGAGATCAACGTCCTCCCCAATCGCCCCGATTGCATGGGCGTGCGCGGCATCGCGCTCGATCTGGTCGCCGCCGGGCTCGGCACCGCCAGGCCGCTCGCTTATGCGCCCGTCGAAGGCACAGGCGCTGGCCCCGATGTCCGCACCGACGATGCCGAGGGCTGCCCCGCTTTCTACGCGCAAAGCGTCACCGGCCTCGTCAACGGCACCGCGCCCGAATGGATGCGCCGCCGCCTCACCGCGATCGGCCAACGGTCGATTTCCACGCTGGTCGACATCACCAATTACGTGATGTTCGATCTCGGCCGCCCCTTGCACGTCTATGATCGCGTCAAGCTGTCGGGCGGCCTCGTCGCGCGCAAGGCGGCGGCGGGCGAGCAAGTGCTCGCGCTCAACGGCAAGACGTACACGCTCACCGAGACGATGACCGTCATCGCCGATGACGCGCACGTTCATGACATTGGCGGCATCATGGGCGGCGAGGATTCGGGCGTGACGCCCGAGACGACCGATGTCGTGATCGAATGCGCCTATTTCGATCCCGACGGCATTGCCCGCACCGGCCAGGCGCTGATGCTCACCTCGGACGCGCGTTCGCGCTTCGAACGCGGCGTCGATCCGGCGTTCCTCGAACAGGGTCTCGCCATCGCGACGCGGCTGGTGCTCGATCTGTGTGGCGGCACGGCAAGCCTGCCGACCCATGCCGGCACCCCGCCGACCACGCGCAAGCGCATCGCTTATGATCCCGCCCGCGCGGAAACGCTCGGCGGTCTGGCAGTTGCGCCCGATCGCCAGCGCGAGATCCTGACCGCGCTCGGCTTCACGGTCGAGGCCGACTGGACCGTCCTGCCCCCGCCCGCGCGCCGCGATGTCGATGGCCCGGCCGATCTGGTCGAGGAAGTGATCCGCATCGTCGGCATCGATTCGGTACCCGCAACCCCGCTGCCGCGCGCGGCGGGTGTCGCCAAGCCGACCGCGACGCCTGCGCAAAGACTCGAAAGCCGCGTCCGCCGCGCCGCCGCCGCGCGCGGTCTCAACGAGACGATCACCTGGAGCTTCCTGTCGGAAACCCAGGCCGAGGCGATCGGCGGCGGCACCTGGACGCTCGCCAATCCGATCAGCGAGGAGTTGAAGGTGATGCGCCCGTCGCTTCTCCCCGGCTTGCTGTCGGCGGCGGAACGCAATTTGAAGCGTGGTGCTGGCGGTGTCCGCCTGTTCGAGCTTGGGCGGCGCTATCTCAGCGACGGCGAACGCTCGACGCTGGGCGTGGTGTTGGCCGGCGAAGCGCGTCCACGCGGCTGGCAGAACGGCAAGGCGACGCTGTTCACCGCCTTTGACGCCAAGGCCGAGGCGCTGGCGCTGCTGGCGGCGGCTGGGGCACCGGTCGACAATCTGCAAGTCATGGGCGACGCGGGCGATGCCTGGCACCCCGGCCAATCGGGCACGCTGCGGCTGGGGCCAAAGACCGTGCTAGCGGCGTTCGGCATCGTCCACCCGCTGACCACGCGCGCCTTCGACGTCGATGGCCCGGTCGCGGCGGTCGAGCTGTATCTCGATGCGATTCCGCCCAAGCGCGCGTCGAGCTTCGCGCGCGCGGCCTATGCGCCACCGGCGTTGCAGGCGGTGCGGCGCGACTTCGCCTTCCTCGTGCCCGACAGCGTGTCGGGCGACGCACTGGTGCGCGCGGCGCGCGGCGCGGACAAAGCGGCGATCGTGGCTGCGCGCGTGTTCGACGTGTTCACCGGCACGGGCGTCGAGCCGGGGCATAAGAGCATCGCGATCGAAGTCACGCTCCAGCCGGGCGAAAAGAGCTTCACCGAGGCGGACCTGAAGGCGGTGGCGGACAAGGTCGTGGCGGCGGCGGCGAAGCTTGGGGCAAGTTTGCGGGGGTAAGGCCGAGCGTCACCCCGCATCCACCCCGGCGAAGGCCGGGGCCCAGCAGGGCGGGTCGAGGTAATAGGGCACGGCACTCGCCATGCCCGGCCCGCGCCTGGGCCCCGGCCTTCGCCGGGGTGGTCGTGGTTTTTATTGGAGGATCGACGCTATGCCCCAACCCAACCTGATCACCATCGCCACCGCGCAGCTCTCCGCCGCGATCAACCCGTTCGGTGCGGAACTCACCCACCTGCGCGATGCCGACGGCCGCGAACTGATGACCGATGCCGACCCCGCTTTCTGGACCGGCCACGCGCCCTTGCTCTTCCCGGTCGTCGGGCGGCTCAACGGCGACGTGCTGCGCGTTAACGGCGCGGCCTATCCGATGAAGCAGCACGGCTTCGCCCGCCGCAGCCTGTTCACGCTGGTGGAGCAAAGCGCGACGCACGCGGTCTTTCTGCTTCAAGACAGCGCCGAGACCCGCACGGCCTATCCTTTCACCTTCGCGCTGCGCGTGACCTACACGATCACCGACGCGACGCTCGCCATCGCGGTGGCGATCGAGAATCGCAGCGAAGGCACGCTGCCCGCCAGCTTCGGCTTCCACCCCGCCTTCGCCTGGCCGCTGCCTTACGGCCTGCCCCGCGCCGACCACCGCATCGTCTTCGCCAAGGATGAGCCCGACCCTTTGCGCGAACTCGTCGGCAGCGCGATTTCCACCGGCCGCCGCCCCTCCCCGCTGCAAGGGCGAACCCTCGCCCTCGACGACGCGCTGTTCACCCAGGACGCGCTGATCTGGGATCCGGTCCATTCGCAAAGCGTCCGTTATGGTGCCTCGACCGGCCCACAGCTCCGCGTTGATTTCCCCGACACGCCGATGCTCGGCATCTGGACCAAACCTGGTGCCGCCTTCGTCTGTATCGAGCCATGGCACGGCATCGCCGACCCCGAGGGCTTCACCGGCGACATCCGTGAGAAACCCGGCATCGTCACCATCGCACCGGCTGCGACATGGCGCTGCGCGATGCAGGTGACGTTGGAGGCCTGAAGCGCTACAGCGCGGCGATGAATCACACTTCCGACCGCCGCACTTTCGCGATCATTTCCCACCCCGACGCGGGCAAGACCACGCTGACCGAAAAGCTGTTGCTGTTCGGCGGTGCGATCCATTTGGCGGGCGAGGTCAAGGCGCGCGGGCAAAACCGGCGTGCGCGCTCGGACTGGATGAAGATTGAGCAGCAGCGCGGCATTTCGGTCACCTCCTCGGTGATGACCTTCGAGCGCGAGATCGAAGGCATGGGTGGCCTTACCTTCAACTTGCTCGACACGCCGGGCCACGAGGATTTCTCGGAAGATACCTATCGCACGCTGACCGCCGTCGATTCCGCCGTGATGGTGATCGACGCGGCGCGCGGTATCGAGGCGCAGACGCGCAAATTGTTCGAGGTCTGCCGCTTGCGCTCGGTGCCGATCATCACCTTCGTCAACAAGGTCGATCGCGAGGGACGCCCGCCGTTCGAATTGCTCGACGAAGTGGCCGAGATGCTCCAGCTTGACGTCACGCCGATGAGCTGGCCGGTCGGCATGGGCAGCGATTTCGAAGGCATTTACGATTTCCACGCCAATGCGCTGAGCCAGCCCGAGGGGCCGAGCCGCGAATTCATGGGCAAGGCGAGGCGTTTCACCGGGCTAGACGATCCCGCGCTGGAAGGCGTGCTGAGCGCAAACGGCCTCGCGACGCTGCGCGACGAGGCCGAGCTCGCGCTTGGCGGCTATGGTGCCTTCGATGTCGAGGCGTATCGCGCGGGCGACCAGACCCCGGTCTATTTCGGCTCGGCATTGAAGGACTTTGGCGTCGCCGAGCTGATCGACGCGCTCGGTCGCCATGCGCCCGGCCCACGCCCGCAACCCGCAGAGCCCGCCCAAGTGCTGCCTGAGCGCGCCGATGTCACCGGGTTCGTGTTCAAGGTCCAGGCCAATATGGACCCCAACCACCGCGACCGCATCGCCTTCATGCGGCTGTGTTCGGGCACCTTCAAGCGCGGCATGAAGCTGACGCCGACCGGCCACGGCAAGCCGATCGCGATCCATTCGCCGATCCTGTTCTTCGCGCGCGAACGCGAACTGGCCGATGAGGCGTTTCCGGGCGACATCATCGGCATCCCCAACCACGGCACCTTGCGGGTGGGCGACACGCTGTCCGAACGCGCCGACGTGCGCTTCACGGGGCTCCCCAATTTCGCGCCGGAAATCCTGCGCCGCGTTGCGCTGAAGGATCCGACCAAGACCAAGCAGCTCCGCAAGGCGCTCGACGACATGGCCGAGGAAGGCGTGACGCAGGTCTTCTACCCCGAAATCGGCTCGAACTGGATCATCGGCGTGGTCGGGCAGCTCCAGCTCGAAGTGCTGCTCTCGCGGCTCGAGGCCGAATATAAGGTCGATGCCGGGCTCGAAATGGCCCCTTATGATACCGCGCGTTGGGTGTCCGCAGCCGATCCGGCCGACCTCAAGGCGTTCATGGACTTGAATCGCACCTCCATGGCGAAGGATCGCGACGGCAATCCCGTGTACCTTGCGAAGACGGCCTGGGACGTCGGCTATGTCGCGGACCGCTATCCCAAGGTCACCTTCGCCGCGACGCGCGAGCGCTAGCGCGCTTTGATCGCGGCACGACGACGTCGACGCCAAAGTACGACGCCGACTGCGAACGCCGCCGCCGCGACCCCCAGCACCGCCGGGAGGAGCCTGGGCAACCAATACCGAAGGGCATTGTCGCTGATCTGCTGGTCGGCGGTGTAACCGGCGGGCATTGGCAGCACCTGATCGCGCCGGGCAAAGGCGTCGTAATCGCGGCGCATGCCGATGAAACGATCGGGTTGCTCGGTCGACAGATCGTGTGTCTCGCCGGGATCATGCGTGATGTCGAACAGCTGCCAGCGACCGTCGCCGAGCGGCGGCAGGTTCCTGACGAGCTTATAGTCGCCGCGGAACAACGCCGCATTGCCCGATAGCTCATAGCCAAGCGGCGTATCGCCATGCACATTGGTGCGTCGGCCCAGCAGCATATCAGCCAGGCTGAACCCAACCATCGGCTCCACCGCCCGCCCGGCAAAGTGCCCGGTCTGCGCGGGCACCCCGGCCAGCGCAAGCAAGGTGGGCGCAATATCGGTAACATGCGTGAAGCCGCCAACGATCGTGCCGCTGCGCATCGCAGGATTACCGGGCCAGCTCACGATCAGCGGCACGCGCAAGCCACCTTCTCCGGCCGAAAACTTGTAGCCCGCAAGCGGCGCGGCGGCGGCACTTGCCCAACTCGGCCCAATCGCGGTCAACGTGCCGCGCTCGCCCTGATGGTCGGGCGCGAAATCGCGCAGCAGCCCGAGCACCAGCCGGTTGAGCAGCCGCCCGCGCGGGTCGGTCGGTTCCGGGCCATTGTCGGACAGGAACACGAAGATCGTATTGTCATACGCACCCGTCGCCTTCAGATGATCGATCAAACGCCCGATCTCATGATCGGCCGCCTCCGCCATCCCGCCATAAGCCGCCATCGCCCGGGCCGCCGCATGGCGTTGATCGGGCGACAGCCGGTTCCAGTCGGCGGTCGAGCGCATCACCGCCGCGCGCGTTTCCGGTGGAACCAGCCCCATGGCGATTGCCCGCGCCTGCCGCGCCGCGCGCAAAGCGCGCCAACCGCCATCATAGGCATGGGCATAGCGCGCGATGTACGCGTCGGGCGCTTGCACCGGAATGTGGTTGGCCAGGAAATTGACCGAGGCGAAGAACGGCTTGCCCGATCCCCGCCCGGCATCGATGTAGCGCAGCATCGTATCGACGATGAAGGTCGAGGAATAAAACGGCGTCGGCAAGGTGGCGGGTCTACCGTCCTCGGTCCAGTCGGCCTTGTCATAGAGCCCGGCGATCGGCTTCTGCTCGAAATTGTCCGCCCCGGCATCCGCCAGCGAAAAGGCATGGTCATAACCACGCGCGGTCGGCAGCCCGTCGCTCGCCTTGCCCAAATGCCATTTGCCGGTGAGATAGGTGCGATAGCCCGCCTGGTGCAGCACCTCCGCCAACGTCACCACATGGTGGTTGAGCACGGTGTTATAACCCGGTTTGCCGATATGCTCGGGCGGAATGGTTTCGGGCATGTTGCCGAGCCCGGCGCGGTGGCTGCTGACGCCGGTCTGCAACATAGCGCGGGTGGGAGCGCACGATCCGGCGACGTGGAAATTGGCGAAGCGGACGCCGTGCGCGGCGAGCGCATCAATATTGGGGGTGCGAATCTCGCTGCCGAAGCTGCCAATGTCCGTATAGCCCCAATCGTCCGCCACCAGCAGGACGATATTGGGGCGGGGCGCGGGCGGAGCACCCACGGCGGGAAGCGCCAGCAAGGCCAGCGCCGTCGCCAGCCCCCGTCGCGCCGCCCGCCTCACTCGAGCCGGCTTTGCGCGATGGTGGTCGTGCCAGCGGACAAGCTGAACAGCATCCCGTCCTCGCCCACCGTGATCGGCCCCGCAAAATGTCGCGCGGAGTCGCCCAGAAACGCTGGATAGGCGAAGCGCAAAGGCAATGGCGGTACAATATGGTTGAGCACCAGCCGCTTTACTCCGGCGGCTTTCGCAGCATCCGCAGCCTGCTCGGGTGTCGTGTGATAGTTGCGAATATCGCGCGTGACTTGCGCCAGATTGTAGCGATGGTTCCGCTCAAGCGCAGCGGTCAACAAGCCGACCAGCCGCGGCTGCAAGGCCTCATGGACCAGCAGGTCCGCTCCCTTGGCCGCCGCAACCAGCGATGCGCTTGGCCCCGTATCCCCGCTGAATACAACCGAACGGCCTTTATAGTCGAAGCGATAGCCGACCGCTGGGCGAACCGGGCCATGATCGACGCAGAAGGCGGTAACCCGCAGCCCATCATGTGCGAACACGACCTCGGGCGCATCGGGCTTGGGCATGGCGAACGGAATCGCCACCGCACCTGCGCCGCTCGGGGGTGCGACGCCGGCACCATGATGCGCGGTGCGATACCGTGAGTCGGTCGCATAGGCCGCATCGAATCCCGCCACTACCGCCTCCACTCCGACCGGACCGTGCACCGGTAGCGGAGACGTGGCGGAGCTCGCGATCCAGCTTTGCAACATCAACGGACCGAGTCCGTCGATATGATCCGAATGGAAATGCGTCAGGAACAGCCCCTCAATTCGCCCGATCGGCAAACCCATCCCAACGATCGTGCGTGCGCCGCCTTCCCCGATATCGACCACGAAAAGGTGCTTCCCCGCGATCACCACCGAACACGGCCCCGCCCGGGTCGGATCGGGCAAAGGCGAACCCGTTCCGCACAACGCGACATGCAGTCCATCCGGCAATGTCTCGGTACCGTCTCGCCCCACCCGCGCATCGACAATCCACGCCAGCATGGCGGTCGCGATTTGCCGCTGGAAGAGGCTGACCAGCGTCATCCCGACAAGGCCAATCAGGGCAACGGCCAACGTCCACTTCCCGTATTTGCGCATTCGGCCACCCTCCTCCCTTGGGCGTATGTCGTTGCGGTTGAGCCTGCGACAAAATTATGACACATTCAATGCCACATTGGGAGGACAATAGACCGAGGTGGATCGGAGGGATAAGCGCACCACGTGGATATGAAGCGCAGTATGACGCCGGTCTCTGGACCAAAAGACAACTCAGCAGCCGACGGGCGCCGTGCGCGCAGTGAAAACAGCCGCGCCAAGATCGTCGCCGCGATGCTCCATCTCGTCGGCAAAGGCGATATCGCCCCGAGCGCTGCGCGCGTCGCCGAAACCGCCGGTGTCGGCTTGCGGTCTGTGTTCCGGCACTTTGCCGATATGGACACGCTCTACAGCGAAATGTCCCAGGTCATCGAAGCACAGGTCTTGCCGATGGCGCTCAAACCCTTGACGGGGGCGAGCTGGCGCGACCGGCTGCTGGAAATCACTCAACGTCGCGCGCTCGTCTTCGAGGCAATCCTGCCCTTCCGTATCTCGGCCAATATCAAACGCTTCCAGTCGGAATTCCTGATGCAGGATTATCGCCGCATGCTGCGGCTGGAGCGCAGCTCGCTCGAAGCGGTGCTGCCGCCGCACGTCCTTGCCGACACCACGCTCGTCGATGCGCTGAATGTGCCGCTCAGCTTTCAGACATGGCGCTTGTTGCGGCACGACCAGGAATTGACCATTGCCGAGGCCCGCGCCGTGGTGGTGCGGCTCATCGAAGCGATCCTCGCCCATATCGACGATTGAGCAGGCCTGCGGTCCGCGTCGATCAACCCGGCGGCGCGCGGCGATTGTCGACCAGCCGCACACCGATATGATCGGTGCCGAGCCCCAATTCCTGAAATTGCCGTGCCGCCGGGCGGTAGCGCGCGCAATAATTGGCGGCACATAGATACGACCCGCCCTTGATCACACGCCGGTCGCCGTCGGCAACCCCGCTGGTCCATTCCCACACATTGCCGATCATGTCGTACAGGCCATAGCCGTTGGCAGGGAAGCATCCGACCGGCGCGCGACCGCGATAGCCATCGATGCCAAGATCGCGGGCCGGGAACACGCCTTGATAGTAATTGGCGGTCGGCGTGCCGTGCGCGTCGATCGGTTCGGGCAAAGCAGGCTGGCCACCCCGCGCGGCATATTCCCATTGCGCTTCGGTCGGCAGGGCCTTGCCCGCCCAGCGCGCATAGGCCTCGGCATCTTCATAGGCGATCTGGACGACGGGAGTCGTACCCTTGCCGACAATCGATTCGTTCGGGCCCGCCGGATGTTGCCACGTCGCCCCCACCACCCACCGCCACCAGCGCGGATCGTCGCCGGACGGGACCGCGAACACCGCCGACCCCGGGACCCGCATCTCGGGCGGCGCGCCCGGCAGAACCGGCGGTCTCCGTTCCGCCATCGTGCGATAGCCGGTCGCCCTCACGAAGGTGGCGAATTCGGCGTTGGTCAGCTCATGCGTGTCGATCCAGAAGCCGGGCACGGTGACGGTGCGTGGCGGTCCTTCTTCAGGATAATGCGGATCTTCCCCCTGGACGAAGCGCCCCGCCGGAATCCAGCGCATCGCTCCGGGCGCGAACGTGGCACACGCGTGTTGAACGGGCGCGCCCGCTGGAGCCCGCGAGCAGGCGCTCATCGCCAACAGCCCAACAATCGCCAACCACCGCAATCTCATCGGGTCATCGATCCCCTCCAACCGACACCCTAGCGAGATTTCAGCCGACGAACAGCACGCCCCTATGGTCTGAAGCCGCGGTCCGCGAAGCGGGCATAATTTCACCATCCAGCGCCAGCGCCGGTGTCAGCGGCGCATGGCTCACGATCAGCAGCCCCTGCCCGCGCCGCCGTAACCGATCGTCCAACCGTTCGAGAACGATCCGTGCGGTGACGGAGTCGAGGCCCTCGGTCGGCTCGTCCAGCAGCAGCCACGGCGCGGGCTTGAGATACGCCCGCGCAAGCGCCAACCGCCGCCGTTCACCGCCGGACAGACTCGCCCCATTGTCGCCGATCCAGCTATCCAGCCCCTGCGGCATGGCGCGCACCCGCTCCGCAAAGGCGGCATCCTCCAGCGCTTCCCACAACGCCGCATCCGGCGCATCGGCCTGCGCCAGCAACAGCGTGTCGCGCACCGTCCCCGCCAGCAGTGCCGCATCCTGCGGCAGCCACGCGAACGACGCTCGCAACGTGGTCGCGGGCAGCAAAGCGATATCGACCCCGCCCAGCGCCACTTCGCCCGCGATCGGGGTACGCAGCCCGACCAACCGTTCGACCAGGCTGGACTTGCCGCTACCTGACACCCCCCGCAGCGCAATCCGCGCTGGCGGCGCAATCGGCGTACCGCGAAGGATCAGGTCTGGTTTCAGCGCGACCGTTGGTACGGTGGTCCGGGGGGCGTCCTCGAGCAACGCGCCGAGCCGAGCATAAGCGGCGTGCGCGGCGCGCGCTTGCGTCACTTGCCGGATCGCGGGTGCCAGGCCGTCAAGCGCCATCGCCGCCGCCAGCGCGGCCAAGGCAGCGATCGCCGCCCCTTGGGGTGCCGCCAAGACCAGCGCCAACGCCGCCCCACCCCCGATCGCAACCGGCGACGCCACCTCGATCCACGCACGCACATCGCTGTCGCGCCGTTGGGCGGCGGCGAGTGCGGTGCCGCCGTCGACGATGCGCGCCACGGCCCAATCTTCCAGCGCATAACAGCGCAGCTCGGCCGCGCCCTCGACCAGAGCGGCGGTCTGGGCCTTTAGCCGTTCCGCCTCGCGCAACAGCGCACTTCCGCTGGCCTCGAGCTCGCGCGACACCGTCCAGATCGCCGCGTACAGCAGGACCGCGACCAGCGCGACGGCGACGACCGGAAGCGGGCCGGCGAGCGCGATCAAGGCTCCGCCCGACAGGATCGCCACGGCCCCGCCGACTGTACCCGATCGCAGCACCAGCGCCGTTTCGATCGCACTCGCATCCTGCACCAAACGGGTGGAGGCTTCCCCGGTCGACAGGCTCAGCGCGCGCGCCACCGGTGTCGCCGCGAGCGCGGCGAACAGCGCCGGGCGCACCCGCGCAATCGCCGACAGGGCCGCATCATGGCTGGCGAGCCTTTCGCCATAGCGCGCACCGGTCCGCACGATCGCAAACAGCCGGATCGCGGCACTGGGCAGCATGTAATTAAACGCCAGCGCCGTCCCGGCCCCCGCCGCGAGCGCCGCCGCCGTGAGGAACCACCCCGATAAGGCGAGCAGCGCGACCGAGGCGACCGCCACCAAGGCAGCACACAGAACGGCGCGGCGAACCGCTTGTCGTTCGGTGCGTGGACGGTCGGCCAGCAAATCTTTCAACGTGCCGTTCACGCAACACCCCCGAGATCGACGATGCGATCAGCAAGTGCGGCCAGCGCGGCGCTGTGCGTCGCGATAATAACAGTACGCCCGACACAGGCACGGGCAATGACGGCGATCAGCGCGGCCTCGGCGGCGTGGTCAAGATGGGCGGTCGGCTCGTCCAGCAGCAGGAGCGGCGCGTCCTTCAGCAGCGCGCGCGCCACCCCGATGCGACGGCGCTCGCCGCCCGACAAGCCGCCACCGCGATGATCGAGCCGCTCCTCGAGCCCACCGACGCGCCGCGCCAGGGCATCCTCCAGCCCGACCGCCGCCGCCACCGCCGCGACCTCGGCGGGTGCCGCATCCGCGCGTCCCAGCCGGATATTGTCGGCAATCGACCCCGCGAGCATGAGCGGAGCCTGCCCCGCCCAGGCCGCGAAAGGGGCGACGCTGCCGATCTCCAGAAGCGGCTTGCCATCGATGGTAACCTGACCCTCCTGCGCCGGAACCAGCCCAAGCAACAGGTGCAGCAAACTGCTTTTGCCGCTTCCCGAGGGCCCGACCAGCGCGACGATCTCGCCCGGCCGAATATCGATCGACAAGTCGCCGACCGCATCGCGTTCCTCCCCCGGGTAACGGATGGTGATGTGGTCGAACGCGATCGCCGGGGCCGCCACCACCGCAAGACCTTCCCTTACAGGCGGCATGGCCGCCGCATCGAGCGCGGCCAGCCGTGCACTGGCGGTCTCGGCCGCCTGTCGGTCGTGATAGGCAGCAGCGAGGCGGCGCATCGGCGCGTAAAATTCCGGGGCCAGCGCCAGCACGAAGAATGCGCGCACCAAATCGAGCCGTTCGGGAGCATGAAAGGGCAACTGCCCAAGCAAAGCAAACCCGGCATAGACCGCGACCAACGCCACCGACAGCGCGGCGAAAAATTCCAGCGACGCCGAGGACAGGAAGGCGACGCGAAGCACCCGCATCGTCCGCGCCGCAACCTCCCGTGCGACATATCCGAGGCGCTCGGCCTCGCGGGATTCGCCGTGAAAGGCGAGAATCACCGGCAAGCCGCGGACTCGATCGGCGAACAGGCCAGACAGGCGCGACAGCGCATCGAATTGTCGCCGCGACTGGTCCGCTGCCGCCCCGCCTGCAAGGATCATCGCCCCGATGAAAGGTATCAGCGTGCCAAGCAGGATCAGTGCCGCTACCGGACTGGCGAACGCGATTGCCCCCAGCACGATCATCGGTGCGATCGCCGCCGCGCGCCGCGCAGGCAGGAAACGGGCGATGTAGCCGTCAATCGCCTCGACCTCATCGACCACCGCACCGAGCAGCGCGCCTACCGACCCACTTCCAGCCGGTCGACGCAGCGCCGCCCGCGCAGCGGTCCGCCGCAGCGTGGATTTGGCAATCGCCGCCGCGCCGCTCCCCAGCCTAAGCGATCCCCACAGACACGCCGCGCGGGCGAAACCTGCCAGCCCCATCAGCAGCGCCCAGGGCCATGCCGGCAGACCGCGCGCAACTGCGGCGACACCCCCTGCGACTCCGGCGGCAAACAAAATCGCCGCAACGGCGTCCCCCAGCAGACACACGCTCGATCCGCGGGCACGGTTGCCTGCCGCAGCGGCCAAAGCGGGGCCCGGCAATACGCGTCGCGCTCCAGCGCGGGCTTGTACGATAGGTGCGGCCATAACGCCGCCTATACGCCCGGCAGTAGCGTCTCGAATACGTACTAATCCCAATACTCTGCTAAACATCATTCCGGTTGAAGGCCCGGCGTCGGTGCCGGGAGGCTGCGCCGTCGACCGGCGATGATGGAGTTACACGCATGGATATTGGTGTCGTCGATCTGTCGCGGCTGCAATTCGCGCTAACCGCCCTGTATCATTTTCTGTTCGTGCCGCTGACGCTCGGCATGAGCTTCATGCTCGTCATCATGGAAGCGATCTATGTGATGACGGGCCGCGCGATCTGGCGCGAAATCACGCGGTTCTGGGGAAAGATCTTCGGGATCAACTTCGTTCTCGGCGTCGCTACCGGACTGACCATGGAGTTCGAATTCGGCACTAACTGGTCGTATTTCTCGCATTATGTCGGCGACATTTTCGGCGCGCCGCTCGCGATCGAAGGACTGATGGCCTTCTTCCTTGAAGCAACCTTCGTCGGATTGATGTTCTTTGGCTGGGATCGTTTGTCGAAACTGGGGCATCTGGCGGTGACCTTCATGGTCGCGGTTGGGACCAATCTCTCCGCGCTGTGGATTCTCGTCGCCAATGGCTGGATGCAAAATCCGGTGGGCTCGGCCTTCAACCCCGATACGATGCGGATGGAAGTGACCGACTTTGGCGCAGTGCTGTTCAACCCCGTAGCCCAGGCAAAGTTCGTCCACACCGTGAGCGCCGGCTATGTCGCCGCCTCGCTCGTCGTGCTGGGCGTATCGTCTTTTTATCTTCTGCGCGGGAAGTGGACCGCCGTCGCGCGGCGCTCCTTCGTCGTCGCGGCGGCGTTCGGACTGGCGTCGTCGCTGTCGGTGGTCGTGCTTGGCGACGAGAGCGGCTACACGCTCACCGACAACCAGAAGATGAAGCTCGCCGCGATCGAGGCGGAATGGCACACCGAGCCGGCACCGGCAGGGATCACACTGTTCGGCTTGCCCGACATCGCCACCCGCACCACGCGCTATGCCGTCAAGGTCCCGTGGGTGCTCGGTCTGATCGCGACCCGCAGCGTCGACAAGGAAGTCACCGGCATGTCCGAGCTGGTGCTGAAGGCGCAGGAGCGGATCGAATCGGGGGTGATCGCCTATCGCGCGCTCGACGTGCTGAAGCGCAACCCGACCGATCGCGCGGCGCGCACCGTGTTCGAGGCACACCGCAACAACCTTGGCTACGCCTTGTTGTTGAAGGCGCATATCGCGGATCCCGGCAAAGCCAGCCCCGCGCTGATCGCATCGACCGCGTGGGACGTCGTGCCAAGCGTGCCGGTGATGTTCTGGACGTTCCGTATCATGGCCGGAATCGGCTTCCTGATGATCGCGCTGTTCGCCACCGCCTTCCTCCTCGCGAGCCTGCGCCTGCACATGAAGGCGCGCTGGTTCCAGCGCATCGCGCTCTGGGCGATCCCGCTGCCCTGGATTGCGATCGAACTGGGCTGGGTGACCGCCGAGCTCGGCCGTCAGCCCTGGGCGATTGACGGTGTCCTGCCGACCTTCCTCGCCAATTCCACGCTGACCCCGGCGATGCTGTGGACGACGATCATCGGTTTCACCGCGCTGTACGGAACGCTGGCGGTGATCGAGGTACGCCTGATCCTGGCGACCATCGCGCACGGGCCGGTCGAAGATCCGCTCGAAGCCGCGCCGCACCCCACCGACGCGCCCGCCCTGGCCCCCGCTGCCTGAGGAGCATGATGATGCATCTATTGTTCGACTATGAAACCTTGCGCCTGATCTGGTGGGCGCTGCTAGGGGTGTTGCTAATCGGCTTTGCGCTGACCGACGGGTTCGACCTTGGCGTTGCCGCATTGCTGCCCTTCGTCGCGCGAACCGATGGCGAACGTCGCCTGACGATCAACACCGTCGCGCCGACCTGGGAAGGCAACCAAGTGTGGTTCATCCTCGGCGGCGGGGCGATCTTCGCCGCCTGGCCGTATGTCTATGCGATCAGCTTCTCGGGCTTTTACCTTGCGATGTTTCTGGTGCTGGCCGCGCTGATCCTGCGCCCGGTGGGGTTCAAATATCGGTCGAAACGGCCAGGGCGCGCCTGGCGCAGCGGCTGGGACTGGGCGTTGTTCGTTGGCGGCTTCGTTCCTGCTCTGGTGTTCGGCGTCGCGGTCGGCAATGTCCTGCAAGGCGCGCCGTTCCGCATCGATAGCGACATGCGCGCCAGCTATGAAGGCGGTTTGCTCGGCCTGTTCACGCCGTTCACGCTTCTTTGCGGGTTGTTGTCGGTGGCAATGCTGGTGCTGCATGGCAGCGCATGGCTGGCGATGAAGGTCGAGCGCGGTGCCGTGCAAGACCGGGCTCGCCTGTATGGCACGGGTGCCGCTATCGCCTCGATCGTGCTGTTCGCGCTTGGCGGACTGTTCGTCGCGCGCGGCGGCATGGGTTTCGAGCTGACCTCCGCAGTCGATCCGAGCGGCCCTTCCAACCCGCTGCGCTCAACCTCGGTCGCGTCCGGCGGCGCGTGGCTTAACAATTATGCGGCGCATCCGTGGATGCTGGTGGCACCTGTGCTGGGCTTTGTCGGCGCGGCGCTGGCGCTGGTCGGCATTCGCGCCAAGAGCGAGCCTGCGGCCTTTGCCGGATCCACACTGTCGGCCGCAGGTATCATCGCGACGGTCGGATTGTCGATGTTTCCCTTCATCCTGCCATCGAGCATCGACGCGCATTCGAGCCTGACGGTGTGGAACGCCTCATCGAGCGAATCGACGCTGTTCCTGATGGTGATCGTGACGGTCGTCTTCCTGCCGATCGTGCTCGCCTACACCGCGTGGGCGTACCGCGTGATGTTCGGCCGGGTGAGCGAGCGCGCGATCGCCGCCAGCCATGACTTCTACTAAGAAAAGGACCGCGATCGATGTGGTATTTCACTTGGGTTCTCGGCCTCGGCCTCGCTGTCGGCTTCGGCATCCTCAATGGCTTGTGGCATGAATTCCACTTGCCCGACGATGGCGACGCCTGACCAAAAAGGCCGCTGCGGCAGGGGTACCGCAGCGGCCAGGAGGGAGGGTCGAATGACTATTCGGTGCCGGGGGGCGGGTTCGGATCGCGATCGCTGACCGAAGCGAACAGCATCACCGCCATGAAGCAGGCCGTTGCCCCAACCACGAGGCCCAGAAACCAAGTGTCCGACAGCATCGCGCTCTCCCGTTTTTAATGATCCAGCACGCGATCTACGGCGCTGAAGCGGCGCTTTCCTTGATTGCCGTCAAATCCCGAAGGGCATTGCCGATGCACGCTGCCGCCATCATGCACCGCTATTATCCCGATCTGGCCGGACGCACCGTCCCACGCTATACCAGCTACCCGACGGCAGCGGCGTTCAAGCCGCTGCCCGATGCGCACGCTGCCGCCCTTGCCAGTGTCGCCGACGACACACCGGTCTCGCTTTACCTGCACATCCCCTATTGCCATGAAATCTGCTGGTATTGCGGGTGCAACACCGGTGCGCTTGGCCGCCCGGCACGAATGGACAGCTATCTCGCCGCGCTTGAGGGAGAGATCGCGCGCGTTGGCAGTATGCTCCGCGCGCCGGTCGGATCTGTGCATTTCGGCGGCGGCAGCCCCAATGCCATGTCGCCAACCGCCTTTCTCGCGCTCAGCGCGACCTTGCGGCGGCATTTCGCGATCGCCGCCGATGCCGAATGGGCGGTCGAGATCGACCCCCGGCACTTCACACAAGAAACGGCGCAGAGCTATGCAGCGGCGGGGGTGTCGCGCCTCAGCATCGGCGCGCAGACCTTTTCGCCCCAGGTCCAGGCCAGGATCGGGCGGCTGCAGCCATGGCGTCAGATTGCCCAGACAATGGCCGACGCGCGCCGTGCAGGGATCGCCCGGTTCAACCTCGATCTGATGTACGGCCTGCCCGGCCAGACGCTCGACGATATCGCGGCAACGCTCTCTGCTGCCTTTCTGCTCGCGCCCGATCGGGTGGCGATGTTCGGTTACGCGCATATGCCGCAGCTCCTGCCGCGACAGCGCCGGATCGATGATACACTCCTTCCTGATGCCGAAGCGCGCTTCTGGCAAAGCGCACTGGCGCATGACTTGCTGATCGGAGCAGGGTTCGAGGCGATCGGCTTCGATCACTTCGCGCGCGCCGAAGATTCGCTCGCCCGCGCCGCGCGCGACGGCACGCTGCGCCGCAATTTTCAGGGTTTCACCGACGATCGCGCAACCACGTTGATCGGCCTTGGAGCCTCCGCGATCAGCCAGTTTGACGGGCTGTTCCTGCAAAATGAGAAGCATGTCGGCAGCTATCGGGTGGGAGCCGCCAACGGGTTGCTGATGGGATCGCGCGGCTTGCTGCGCACGCCCGAGGACCGCATGCGCGGGGCGTTGATTGAGCGGCTGCTCTGCACCGGTCGCGTCGATGTTGCGGAGGTCGCCGCCGAACACGGCCAAAGCAGTCGCGCCGTAATTGGGGACATGGACCGGCTGGCAGAGTTCGCCGAACGCGGCCTCGTCCTGACGCGGGGCACGACCGTAACGATCAGCCCGGTGGGTCGGCCCTATGCGCGTCTCGTCGCTTCGGCGTTCGACACCGCGCTGCAGGCGCGTGAAGCGCGTTTCAGCACTGCGGTGTGAGCGGTCCGTAAAGCTACGCATTGTTCGAAGATCGGGATCGCCCAATCCTGCCTGCTCTCAATGCGAGGAGCCGACCGATGAAAAGCATCCTGCTGCTGGTACACGATGATTCGGGACAGGAAGGGCGCCTGCAAGTGGCGCTGGACCTGACTCGCGGCCTGCGGGGCCATCTCACCTGTCTCGACGTATCGATCGCCCCGGAGGTGATGGACGATTACGTATCGCTGGGAGGCGCTGCGCTGTTGATGGAAGACGAGCGCGCGGCCGAAGCCCGCAACCGCAAACGGATCGAACCCCGCCTGGCGCATGAGGACGTGCCATGGGACTGGATCGACGTCGCCGGCAACCTCGGTGATCAGGTGGTGCGGGCGGCGCGGCTCAGCGACATCATCGTAGTCAGCGAAAAACTCCCCAATTTCGCGACGCACGACATGGCGAACTTGCCGGGCGAACTGCTGATCCGCACCAATCGGCCAATCCTGGCGGTGCCCGAAGACGCCACCGGCCTTGATCTCACCGGCACTGCGGTGGTCGCATGGGATGGTTCTCCGGAAGCGGAAGCCGCGCTCCGCGCCGCCGTCCCGCTGTTGCAGCTCGCCAAATCGGTAACGTTGCTCGAGATTGACGACGGCTCGGTTGCGCTGCCCGCAGGCGACGCCGCTACTTACCTGTCGCGGCATGGCGTCAAACCAGTGGTCAGCACGCTGGCCGCGGGCGGCAATAGCGCGAGCACGGTGATCCTGAACGAAATCGGCAATCAAGCGGCGGACTATCTGGTGATGGGCGGGTTCGGCCATGCGCGCCTGACCGAGGCCTTGTTCGGCGGGGTTACGCGGCGGATGCTGGCAGAATGCCCGGTGCCGACGCTGCTCGCGCATTGACCAACAAAAACCCCGGGTCGCACTGGCGGCCCGGGGGGATTGGAGGCGGGGGATTTAGATTTAGAGGCGGAAGCCCAAGCCCACGCCGAACACCAACGGATCGATATCGATCCGCGCGGTGTTGATCGCGCCGCCAGTGTTGAGCCGCGCAGTGGTCTTCATCCCGATATATTTGACGTCGAGGTTCAAGAACACTTTTTTGGTGATGTCGATATCGGTGCCGGCCTGCAGCGCATAGCCCACGCTGTCATTCATATGGACGCTGGTCGGCCCGATCGCCTTGACCAGTTCGTCGCTGGCCTTGGTCGAATAATAGATCGTGTAGTTGATGCCCGCGCCGACATAGGGCCGGATTTTGGCATCGGGCAGGAAGTGATATTGCAGCGTCAGCGTAGGCGGCAGCACCCAGGTCTTGGCCAGAGTCGGAACGCCGGAGAGGGTGCCCCGGCCCTGTGCCTTGTGTTCGGTCGTCGCGAGGATCAGCTCGGCACCGATGATTATTACGCTGCGGACATCGTCTGGACGACGGCGCTGCACGGCGAAGGCGCGCGGGTCGCACAAATCTCGATCCGTCGCGAACTTGATAAGCACTGATTCCCGAGAGGCTTCTATGCCGTTCTACAGTGCAGTTTCTGGCGCTTTGCTCGACGGACTGACAAAACGGGCACGACCGGTTTCCGATTGGCGATGCGCGCTGCGTGCCTTCAACAGATCCTGGCGGGAAAGAATGCCGACGACGCGGCGGCTGCCCGGTTCGACGATCGGTATCCGGCCGACCCCGGAATCGACCATGAGGTCGGCCACCACGCCGATCGGCGTCGCGGGGTAGGCGACAAGAAGCGATGCGTCGGAGAGCGTTTCGGCAAGGCTGGTATCGGCGGGATGCTCGCCAACCTGCCACCGCAAGGCATCCGTTCGGGAGACGAGGCCAAGCAGCGCATTATCGTCATCGACAACGGGATAGCTACGATGATCCGCACCATCGGCAAAGAAGGTTGCGGCCGTAGCGATCGTCATTGTACCCGGAAGCGTGGCGGGATCGCGTGTCATCAATTGAGCGGCTTGCACGAGGTCCAGTGGATCAACGCTGTATTCCTGGAGAATGTGGCGACCCCGCCGCGCAATTTTTTCGGTCAGGATCGATCGACGCATCAACAGGACGCTGACGGCATATGCGCAGGCTGCCGCCGTGACGGTAAGCGGCAGAGCGTCGAAATGGCCCGTGAGTTCAGCGGCAAAAAGGGCGCCGGTAATGGGCGCCCGCATGGCACCACTCATGATGCCTGCCATGCCGATCATGGCCCAGAAGCCGGGGCCACCTGGCAGGAGATGTCCGAGCAGACACCCGGCCGCGCCGCCCAAAATCAGCAACGGCGCCAGCACACCGCCCGATGTCCCCGAACCCAGCGCTACGAGCCAGACGACCGCCTTGACGACGAGCAGCGCAACGACGACCCGCGTTGTCAGCGACCCGTCCAGCAAGGCCTGGATGCTCTGATAACCTGCGCCCAGCACATGGGCATCGATCAGGCCGCCGAAACCAACCACGATGGCGCCGATTGCCGGCCACCACATCCAGTGAACTGGCAGTCGGTGAAACAGATCCTCGACGCGGTAGAGGGATGTCGAGAGCAGGGCCGCCTCGAGTCCCACGACAATACCAACGCCCGCCGCCGCCGCGATTGGCCAAAGGCCCGTCGGGGTGAGCGCGACAAACGGAAACATGGCGCCGCTGCCAATCAGCCAGGGGCGCCATGCAAACGCAACTATAACACCGACCACGACCGGCACGAAGCTGCGGGGTTTCCATTCGAAGAGCAGCACCTCGATCGCCAGCAGAATCGCGGCGAGCGGCGTACCAAAGATCGCCGTCATCCCGGCTGCGGCGCCGGCCACGAGCAATGTCTTGCGCTCGGCCGCGCTCAGATGAAAGCATTGCGCGAACAGCGATCCGATCGCGCCGCCGGTCATGATGATCGGTCCTTCCGCGCCGAAGGGGCCGCCGCTGCCGATCGATACCGCAGACGAAAGCGGCTTCAGGATCGCGACCTTGAGCGACAACCGGCTCTCGCCATACAAGATCGTCTCGATCGCCTCGGGGATACCATGCCCACGAATTTTATCGGAGCCATAGCGGGCCATCAGCCCGACGATCAGGCTCCCGATGATCGGAATGGCGATGATCCACAATCCGACGGTGGTATCGGTTATAGATACCGATTGCGCCGAAAGCCGCCCAAACCAGAACAGGTTGGTAGCGATCGCGATCAGGCGGATCAGGATCCAGGCGCCGAGCGCGCCGCCCGTGCCGACGACGAGCGCCATGGCGGCGAGCATGAGCATGCGCCAATTCGCGCTATGGTCGGCCAGACGATGTGTTTCTGATATGGCTTTTGCTGCGGACGTCATGAATCGCCTTTGATACGGGGTGGGCGATCCGTTATATCGCAGTGCGATATAATTCAATGGGTGAGATGGGGTTGCATGACAAATAGCGTTGCGTTGACGGATGAGGATTACATTGCGCTGGCCGACTTTCGCCATGCGTTGCGTCGTTTCCAGGCATTCAGCGAGGCGAATGCGACGAATGTTGGTCTCACGCCCCAACAGCATCAGGCCTTATTGGCAATCCGCGCGGCGTCTCCGGCCGAGGTGACCGTCGGCATTATCGCCGAGCGGCTTATCCTCAAGCCGCATAGCGCAACCGGACTGGTTGATCGACTGGAGGCGCTTGAGCTGGTTACCCGGCACGAGGCAAGCGTCGACCGCCGTCGGGCAATGCTTCGGCTCACACCTAAGGCGGAAACGATGCTCGCTGCTTTATCTGCGACCCATTGCGAGGAGATCCGTCGGCTGAAACCTCTCCTTGCGGATCTATTGGCCAAATTCGGTTAGGGTGGCTCCACGCAGGTAAATCCACAAAATATTGCTATTAACCGGCAATAATACTCGTTTGTCTTATGCTCATGTTACCGTCAACCTGTTCGCATACGAATTGCCCCCCAATAAACGCGCCCGGAGAGGATTCTGCTTTGGCAGACCGGAGCGCGCGGGGGCCACAATGTTGAGGTTGTGCAGATAATGACGAAAACCGACTCTCCAGGGCACATCCAGATCCTGGGACAAAGGTGTCTCGCTCGGGAGTGTCCCGCCGCGAAGTGAGCGAAGGGCGCCAGCGCAATGACTGAGAATCTTTCCCCGGGGCGCCCTGCTCTGGAAACAATCGCTGCCTCGCATGGAGTCGCGAGCGATACGGCCTTCGGCGCGGTAACGCCGCCGCTCTACATGTCCAGCACCTATACGTTCGAAGGCTATGACCAACCGCGTGCTCATGATTATGGCCGATCCGGCAATCCTAGCCGCGATCTGCTCGCCGACGCACTTGCAAAGCTTGAGGGTGGCGCGGGGGCCGTCATTACCTCGAGCGGCATGGCCGCGATCGATCTCCTTCTTGGTCAATTTGGCCCCGATGATCTCGTCCTCGCGCCTCACGATTGCTACGGCGGCACCTATCGCCTGTTGAATGCGCGCGCCGAACGCCGCCAGTTTCAGGTCGTCTTCGTCGATCAGTCGAATGACAGGGCACTCGATGCCGCGCTTGAGGACGTGCCGGCCCTCGTTCTGATCGAAACCCCGAGCAACCCCCTCATGCGGATCGTCGATATAGCGGCGATCGCCGCCAAGGCCAAAAGTGCCGGTGCCGCGGTTGCTGTCGACAACACCTTCCTTTCGCCCGCGCTGCAGCGACCGCTGACGCTCGGCGCCGATTACGTCATTCATTCCACGACCAAATATCTGAATGGCCACTCCGACGTTATCGGTGGCGCGATCATCGCGGCTGATCCCGCACAGGTCGAGGTGCTGCGTAAATGGGCGAATGTCGTCGGCTCCATCGGCGCGCCCTTTGACGCCTGGCTCACCTTACGCGGCTTGCGTACGCTGTTTCCTCGCATCGAACGGCAGCAACTGACCGCAACCGTGATCGCCAATCATCTCGAGCATCATGCTGCAGTGGCGCGGGTGCATTACCCGGGTCTCAAATCCCATCCAGGCCACACGATCGCCCGCCGTCAGCAAAGAGGCTATGGCGCGATGCTCAGCTTCGAGCTTGTCGGTGGTGTCGAGGCGGTCCGTCGCTTTATATCGCATGTTCGTATGTTCACGCTGGCGGAATCGCTCGGAGGCGTCGAAAGCCTCGTCGCACACCCTGCGACGATGACCCATGCAGATATGGGTGATGAGGCCCGCCGCATCGCTGGCATCAGCGATGGCCTGCTGCGTCTGTCGGTTGGCCTGGAAGATGAAAGGGATTTGATCGCAGGGCTCGATCTTGGGTTGTCCGCATGTTGAAGCGACGACTCACCGCCGAATTCGACCACTAGGCGAAAGGAGGCGAGCCATGCCCACAGCTGTCATACTCATCGATCTACTGGGGCTAATTCTGATCGTTCTGGGATTCCATCTGGCGTTCCGCCAGAATCTGGTGCGCCGATGGTGGTCAGTGCTGCGCCATGAATGCCATGCGCCGGCTCGCTTGCAACCGCTGACCGACGAGGATCCCGCCCGCTATGCAATGCGCATTTCTGGAGTGATGATCCTTGCTTTTGGTGTCGCGATAACCCTCCTGTTCACGCTTTCCCACCTCCGCTGAGGTCGCTGGTGATGTTCACCCCAAATGCGCGTGGAGACGTACCGCAATATATTTGCGCTATGCCATAAATATTTTGAACTTCGGAGACCGGCTTCCGTGAGGCAATAGGCGCTCGTCTTCGGACGATGTTCTCACAATGACCGTCGCTTTTGCCGTCGGTCTGTACAGCGACGCGATAGCCATCTTCATGCCAGTACAGACTAGCGCGGGCGCAGCGCAGCCCTTCTTCGCGATCGACTCTCAGAAGTTTCTCTTTTCCTTCAGCAGTTATATTGCTGCAGCGGCTACGCTTGCGATCGCCTTTTCCGCAAGCTTGCCGCGCCCATGGTGGGCACTTCTCACCGTCTACGTCACCGCGCAACCTATGGCAGGGGCCTTCAGGCCCAAGATCTTCTATCGTCTCGGCGGTATAGTGACGGGTGCTGTGGTTACGGTCGCGCTGGTTCCGAACCTGCAGAATTCGCCCGAGCTTCTGATATTATGCCTGGCGGCCTGGACAGGCTTTTGCATCTATCTTGCCGTTCTCGACCGTACGCCGCGTGCCTTCCTGTTCCAGATGGCAGCGTTCAGCTCAGCCGTGATCAGTTTCCCTTATCTCGACGACCCGGGTAATATCTTCACCACAACCATATCCCGGGTCGAGGAAATGACGGTGGCCATCGTCTGCGTTTCGATCGCGCACGCCCTGCTCCAGCCATGGAGCGCCACCCCGGTCATCCGCAGCAAGGCGGAAGCGTTTCTCGCGCATGCGTCCCGCTGGACCGCCGAGGCGCTTGGAAGCCGCCATACGGCGCTGGAATATGAGCATCGTCGGACCCTTGCCGCCGACGTGACCGAACTTGGCATGATCGCCATCCACCTTCCGTTTGATCAACGCGCGGCGCCAGCAACGCGACGGTTGGTTCTGAGCCTGCAAGAACGTCTGGCAACGGTGCTGCCACTGGCATCGGCTGCAGCAAACCGGCTCGACCTTCTGCGGGAGCTTTCGCCGCTCGACGCCCCGCTTGAGGCGCTGATTGACGACGTCATCCTCTGGCTTGGGGGCGTGATCGACACGCCTGGCGCTGTTGAGCGTGCGCTTGTTGATCGGTGTCGATCCCTGGCAGCTCTTCATGAACAAACAGCCGACTGGGAGGGGCTTTTGGTCGTCAGCGTCTGCGAGCGCGTGGCTGAGTTTCTGGAAGCGCTGGATGACAGCCGCCGGCTCGTCCAGCAAATTGGGGGTGCGCCCGAAGGGCCACAGCCTGTCACGCCGGAAACGGTTAGCGAAAGCTACCCGCTTGCGCGGGACCATAGCGTCGCGGCGCTTGCTGGGCTCGCAACAGCCACGGCGATCGCGCTCTATTGCGCAGTGTGGATTCTTCTGGCCTGGCCCAATGGATCGGCCACGGCTGCCTTTGCCGCGTTAATCACCTGCTCGTTCGCGGTGCAGGACGACCCGGCGCCCGTGATTGGCCGTTACCTTGGCGCGACGCTGATGACATTCCCTCTGGCGGCGCTCTACCTGTTTGCGATCTTGCCGCGTGTCGATGGCTACGGAATGCTGATCGTCACTCTTGCGCCAGCGCTGCTCTGGATGGGGTATATCCAAGCCGACCCGCTGCGGTCCGTACGGGCTTTACCGATGTTTTCCTGTTTCATCGTCGGCCTTGGTTTTCTGGCGCGCTTTCAGGCGGACTTTGCCGTGTTCATCAACACCGGGCTTGCCCAGGTGGGGGGTGTCGTGACCACGCTCGCCGTGACCAAGTTGTTTCGTTCGACCAATGTGCTGTGGACGGCGCGCCGGATCGTACGGGGAAATTGGGCTGATCTCGAGCAACTCGCTAACATTCGCAGACCGTTCGAAGCCGAACGCTGGACGGGCCTGGCAGTCGATCGGCTGGGACAGATCGCGGCGCGCATGGCGGTTGCGCCCGCCGGCGATGCGCTACACGAGACCGATGGTCTTGCCGACCTGCGTATCGGCCGGAACATCATCCCGATCCGGCGCGCGCTGGTCGCCGTGCCCCATGACGTCCGTCACGCCCTCGGCATGGTGCTGTCTGAGACATCCTCCTTATTTCGCGCGCGCCGACAAGCCGGTGAAGCCGTGTCACCCCCGGTGTCTTTGCTTGAAGCGATCGATGCAGCAATCGACGATATGCTTGCGAGCGCGCAGCTTGCGCCACGCCATCAAGCGCTGCTGGCGCTCGTCGGCATGCGGTGCAACCTGTTCCCGGCAGCGCTGCCTTTCGAGAGTGCGCGCGCGCGATGATCGAGGAACTGCATCTCTTTGGCATCTATATGCCAGCCGCGCTCGTCTGGGCGGTTGTAGCGGGAATCCTCGCTTATTGTCTTCGCAATCTGCTGCAGCGCCTCCCTTTCTCCCAATTGCTTTGGCACCCGGGCGTTCTCGAGCTGGCGCTGTTCGCGACGCTTTGGTGGGCTCTGACCTTCCTTGCCGACAACTTCCTCTCCCGTGCTCTGGTATCCTGATATGATCCATCGTCGTTCCCTTCTGCGCACAGCGGTCACCGCGCTGGTGATCTGCATCGTGCTCGCGGCAATCTACGCCTTGTGGATGCGCTACCAGGTTGAACCGCTGACGCGTGACGGCAAGGTTCGGGCCGATCTCGTGCCGGTCGCCGCTGATGTCAGTGGGCTTGTCACCGAAGTGCGCATCCGTGACGATGAATTCGTGCGCAAGGGCCAGATTCTGCTGGTCATCGACCGCCCACGCTATCAGCTGGCACTCGATCAGGCTGACGCGAACCTGGCGACCCAGCGGGTGAGCCTGGCGCAGGCCGCGCGGGAGGATCGTCGCAATCGTTCGATGACCGAGTTGCTGGCGGCCGAGGTGATCGAGCAGGGGCGGGCGCGGGTCGATGCCCTTAGGACTGGACTGGATCAGGCCATTGCCGCGCGCAATCTGGCGCGGCTCAATCTGGATCGTACCTATGTACGTGCGCCCGTCGACGGGACGGTGTCGAACATGACGCTACAGCCTGGCGTCTACCTGAACGCCGGAAAGCCAGCGGTCGCGCTTGTCTATGGCCAGTCGCTGCGGGTGGAGGGGTATTTCGAGGAAACGAAATTGCCCGCTATCCATCTCGGCGATCCCGCGAGCGTTTACCTGATGGGCGTCGCCGACGAAATCACCGGTCATGTCGAAAGCATCGCCGCCGGGGTCGAAGATCGCGAACGCGCCGGGGGGGAAGCACAACTTGCCAACGTCAACCCGTCCTTCACCTGGGTCAGATTGGCGCAGCGCATTCCTGTGCGAATCAAAATCGACAAAGTGCCCAGTAATGTCCGGCTGATCCCGGGCCAAACGGCGACCGTGATCGTTCATGCCCGCGCTGTCGATGTGCCCGGTCGCCGGAGCCTGCCATGGTGAACCTTCGCCGGCTGCTGGCGCCGCTCGCGCTCTTCTGCCTGTCCGCCTGCGCAACCGTTGGCCCGAATTATCGGATGCCGGACGAGGCCCTCGTCAACGCGCCAAAAGGGCAGGGCGCGTTTATATCCGGCGGGCAGGGGACCACTAACGATCCGCTACCCGATCAATGGTGGAAGCTATTCGACGACCAGGTTTTGAACCGTTTGATCGAACAAGCGCTCATCGCCAACACCGATCTGCGGGTTGCCGAAGCCAATCTTCAGCGCAGTGACGCGCTGCTCGCCGAGGCACGAACCGGTCGAGAGGTCGGAGGCACCGCAAATCTGGAGACGAGCTGGGCGCAGCCTTCAGCAGAAGCGGTCATGCAACATGTCCAACCGCCGGAACATCAGATCTACAATGGCGGGCTTTCGATCAGTTACGACCTTGACCTGTTTGGCGGGATCCGGCGCGGTGTCGAGGCAGCCACCGCCGAGGACGAAGCCGCGGTTGCCGCCCGCGATCTGGTCCGGATCAACGTCGCGGCCCAGACAGCGCAGGCCTATGCCGATGTCTGCAACGCCGGGCACGAGATCGCGGACCTTCGCCAGCTAATTGCTGTACTGGACGAAGACCTGCGCCTCACCCGCCTTATGATTGCGCATGGCCGTGCGCCGAAGTTCGAGCAGGATCGCCAGCTAAGCCTGCTGGCAAACACCAGGGCGCGCTTGCCCCGCATGGAAGCAGGCCAGCGGAACGCTGTATTCCGCATTGCGACGTTGATGGGACGGGTGCCTGCAGAATTCGATCACGGCCTGCTAGGATGTCACGCGCCGTTGGTGCTGCGCTCGCTGATGCCGGTTGGGGACGGACAGGGGCTGCTCAAGCGACGACCCGATGTTCGCGCGGCCGAACGCCGATTGGCTGCGGCGACGGCACGGATCGGTATAGCAACGGCCGCGCTCTATCCCGACATCAAACTCGGGGCTTCGCTTGGCTCCACCGGCGCTGCGACAGACCTGCTATCGTCGTTGACCAATCGGTTTGGCATTGGCCCATTGATCAGCTGGAACATCCACCGAAGCGCAATTCGGGCGCGAATTTCGCAGAGCGAGGCGCAGACACGCGCTAATCTCGCGGCCTTTGACGGCACGGTGCTGAGCGCCTTGCGGGAGGTGGAAAGCGCACTGAACAACTATGCGGCCGATCTTGTGCGACTGGAAGATTTGAAAGCGGCACGCGGTGGCGCGGTACAGGTTTCCGAGCGAACGGCCGCTTTGCGGCGGGGTGGCAAGCTGGGAGGTCTGGTTGCGCTGGATGCCCAGCGCAGTCGGATCATTGCCGAGCAAGCCGTTACAGCCGCGCAGACCGATATCAATCGCGATCAGATTGCGCTTTTTTTGGCCCTCGGGGGAGGATGGTCAACACCGTCAAAGCAATGAGAAAACTGCACACGTCGGTTGTTCGCGGCCATGAGATCGACAAAATGCATCAGCCCTGTCTTTGACGGGGTGCAGCAGCGCCTGATCCTGTCTTCGCGCGTCGCGTTATCCAACCAATGTACCCGAGCACGACGAGAGCAGCTACCGCCGCAACGATTAGGCCGGTGGTTGTCACAATATCGGTCCTTTGTTTTAAGCTCCCCCGCGAATTCGGTTCCCTAAAGCTTTGTGTGCCTGTCGTTCAGTCGTTCGAGCATTTTCGTGATGGCAGTTTCGCCTCTGACACCGAGCGCTACTACGGCAACTCGAAGGACTTTCCTGTGCTCCGCTGATCCGGGGACAAGCATCGACGACCGCCGTGTCTTTGCGTCCCGGGTCTCATTCCACACGCGAGCGGCAACCAGTTCGATCTCCTGTCGCTCCGGCAAGCGCGTTTCGTTGATGCATGCCACGATCGCAGGATAGATGGCCAAGGTACGTGGCATTACGTCATCCTTTCAGGTGATTTCGATCCAGGAATTTGGCTCCCCGCGTGGATGGTAATGCGCCACTCTCAGACGAAGGGTGTGCATCGGGACTCGCGTTTCGTCCTTTTGATTTGTGGCGTTCGCGCCAGTCGCCGCCTTCGGCCCAAACGAGCATGCCCGCGATTGCGCTAAACAGAACCACCATGCGCAGGAAGTCGCTCGATCTGAGGGCACCACCAGAAACTGCCACGAGCAAAACCAGCATGGCTGGCGGCCCCCATTCGGGATGGCGGACGACCTTGAAGGCAGTCCAGCCCAGCCATGTAAGCACCAGTGCGGCTGCTAGACCGCCCAAGACTGCCGTGATTGCTTCAAAAGCGATATCAAGCATGTTCATCGAATGTGGACGGGTCAGTTCGCCACCGATTCCGGTGACTCGCTCGACCGCAATCCCCTCCATTTCTGCTTCTCATTATATATCGCGTTACGATATAAATAGCAAGACTGAGAGGGTGAAGTTTCTATCGTTAAGGAAAGGCGGCACCACAACAAGCTGAGCGAACCGACCTGAACGCTGGCAGCATGTCGGGCTACCGTGGTGTTAACGCACGCGATGCCCACGAGGAATACAAACCAGCTAGATTCTGCTAGCGCGTCCTTATGACAACGACACAGCATGCAGCCCTCAAAAGAGGTGCTGCCGACCTTGCGATCGATTTTGGAACAGCGAACACGCGGATCTATGTGCGCGGTTCTGGAATCGTGTTCGAAGAACCCTCGCTTTGCTGTTTCAGCGATGAGACCTGGGAACCGAAGTTGCTCGCTGTTGGTGAAGCCGTCACTCGCATCGTCGGTCGAACGTCGGGGCCGCTTCGCATAGCGCGTCCCTTGGCCCGTGGGGTGTTGAACGACATCGAAGCTGGCCGCGAAATGTTGCGCCATGCGATCCATGCAAGCATCGGTCGCCGTCGACTCCGATCACCGCGCGCGATCATCGGAGTGCCCGCCGATGCGACACATGCCGAGAGAACCGCCTTGGTAACAACCGCCAACGATGCCGGTGTCCGCGTTGTTGAACTGGTGCCCGAGCCGCTCGCAGCAGCGTTCGGGGCGGGACTACCCGTGGAAGAGCCGGAAGGTTCGATGCTCATAGAATGTGGCGCCGGGACGACGGAAGTCGGCGTGCTCTCACTTGGTGCACTTTGCGTTCAACGGTCGGTGCGTATCGGCGGGCATGCCCTAAACCAGGCTATCATCAATCATCTTCATTCCAGGCATAAGTTTCTGATCGGGCAAGAAACAGCCGAACGCGTAAAGCTGGAGATCTCTGAGCGACTCTTTGACGATCAATCCAATACGTCGGATCTGGAATTGAAAGGCCATAACGTTTTGTCGGGAGGCCCCGCTACTTTTTGTGTCAGCGCGCAAGAATTAATCGGCGTTATCGACCGCCATGCGGCTCTTATCGTAGACGTTGTTCGAGACGCTTTGAACGAGACACCGCCAGAGCTATCCCGCGATATTCATGATCGCGGGATCTACCTCAGCGGTGGCAGTGCCTCAGTGAAGATTCTTCAGCATGCTATAACGCAGGCGACAGGCCTGCGAACGCACGTCGCCGACGAACCCCTTCGCTGCGTCGCGAAGGGTCTTGGCGCTATGATGGTCTGAAGTCGGGCAGGGCTCGATCGCGCATCACTGAGTTTTAGCACTATCAGGCTGCTCGATATTCGCGATCGGCCGTCACGGCAGTTCGCCGTCCCGGGTCACCCTGACGATCCGAAGCCGTCGCTCGTGATGTTCGCGATCCGGCCAGAGAATCGATTGACCTTCTGCCAATCCGATCAGGCCTGCACCCACGAGCGTCAGTATCGATATTCGTCCGGCTTCGATGTCTGCGTCAGGCGGAAATACCAGCTTGAGGGTTCGGCGCGTGTCGCTCCCTTCATCGACGAATTCGACCGTCGAAAGCATCGTCACAATCCCGGCTGGCAGCTTTCCTGGACGATGAATTTTGGCGCGTTCAATCTCGGACAGGAGCAAAGCACTGACCTCCGGCTGGCGGTCTTCAATGCTCATAGCCAGGTCGGAGAGGCGGTCAGCTTCGCTGTCCAAAAGATGTATTGGGGGGCGCGCCGCGGGGCGGGTCATGATATGATACTTTCATGTGACGGGCGCGCAAATGCTTGCGCCGCACTCGTATGTATGTGTGTGAAAGGTAGCGACCCCGAACTCGAGCGGGAAGCCGCAAGGGAGTCCGGGGCTATTTGCCGGTCAGGAGTTGACCCGCGTGCGTGCGGACACGCTGCAAAAGATTGACGGTGCTCATCGTTTCAATGTGGAGGTTGATCCAAGGATTGTCAAACGCGGCACCACTTTCTCGCGTTCGAGCGATATTAGTTACCGATGAGCTCAAAATTATCCAAGTCACGCGCCATCAACGGCGGGGATGACATCTCCATCTAGCGCGGCGATTGCGGTTTGATAATAATAGGTATGTTAAGTTGATTATGCATGAGCTTCATCGGATATGCACATGCTGATAATACAGTTATCACATGTCCGTATTTGCCTCTCTTTATAAGGTGGCGTATGCTCGGCGCCGATGGAACGCGCTGCGCCGATCGATGAAACCGCCCTGGTGACGGGGGAAAGCGGAGCGCCCGCGCCAGCTGCGTCGGCCGACGATCTGTCGTGGGCGGTCGTGCAGATGCACGCGGGAGAACGCGTCGTCGTCAACGAGGCGCTGATTGCCGCCTATCAGGCCGCGTCGTCGCCCCACAGCATCCGCGCCCTCAAGTCCGACCTCGAAGCATTCGATCTCTGGTGCCGGCGCCACAACCGGGTCGCGTTGCCAGCGAGCCCTGAAACCGTGGCGGACTATCTCGACGCTCGCGCCGAGAAGGGGAGCAAGCCGGCTTCGCTCGGCCGCTACAAAGCGTCGATCGCCAAAATCCACATGCTGCTCGATCTCAAGGATCCAACGCCGGCGTCGCTGGTGAAACTCCGGTTGCAGGCGATCCGTCGTCGTCTCGGCACCGCGCAGAAGCAAGCGCGGCCGCTGCGCTTCAAGGGACCGGTACGCAATGTCGAACGTGACGAACCCCGCGGGCTGAATGTGCGGGCGCTGCTTGAGTGCTGCGCGGAGGATCTGCCGGGCCTGCGCGATCGCGCACTGCTCTCGGCCGGTTACGATACCGGCCTGCGGGCCTCGGAGCTGGTCGCGATCGAGGTCGAGCACATCATCGAGGCGATCGATCCCGACGCGCGGCTGCTCAGCATCCCGCGCAGCAAGGGTGATCAGGAGGGGGAGGGGGCGACCGCCTATCTGAGCCCGCGTACGGTGCGTGCGATTGCGGCTTGGTTGGAGGCGGCCGGCATAGGGGAAGGGGCGGTGTTTCGCCGCGTTAATGTGCGGCGATACAAGGCGAAGGCGGCGGTGCGCGGGCGATCCATCGATAGCATCTCGGGGCGAGAAAGCTGGGATCTGCGCAAGACACTGTCAAAATCTGCGGTGCCTGCGCGGGTCGAGTATGATGTGGGGGAGGGCGCGCTGCATCCCGCATCGGTTGGCCCGATCTATCGGTCGATGATCCAGCGCGCGTTCGACTGTGGAGCTCTGGCCGATCTCACCGCCGACGACCTGGTCCGGCTGCTCAAGGGGATCAGCGCGCATTCGACGCGCGTGGGGCTCAACCAGGACCTGTTTACCAGCGGCGAGGATCTGGCCGGCATCATGGACGCGCTGCGGTGGAAATCTCCACGCATGCCGCTTGCCTACAACCGCAACCTGGCTGCGGAGCAGGGGGCAGCCGGAAGGCTGATGGTCAAGCTGGGATGACCAGGTTGCTCCCCGTCTGGTCAAGACCGTGGGGTACCGCCTACCCATGAAATCGACTCGGCGCCTTCTATCGCCCAGCGAATTAGCCGCGACCTTGGGACAGGAAGGAGAAGTTTCGCTTTACGTTGCGGACACCTGACCGCGACCTCGACACAGATTGTTGCAGGCCGTTTCGCTTCGATCCTTCGTTCTATTATACTTCGTCCACGACAACACCGGAAACTAGCTGCAACAGTGCGCGCCCTTGCCATCGATCTGAATCGGCGGACAGGGAACAGTTCCATACGAACAGAACACACAGCAATCGCCGGGCTTGGGCCGAAGCATAGCGTTGCAGCCAGTACAGTCGTAGAAAAACTGGCAGGCGTTCGTTGGCATCTGCTCGGTCGTCATCGTGCCGCACTCGGGACAGGTGATCGTCGAACTTATACCAACCTCCGATGATACTGACTCACGGGGGGATTCCCAAAGCGGCGAAACTCTGACTCTATGGCTGTCGATTGGAGGGCATGGCCATGGGTGCAGCGATCGGAATGCGGAACGACT